>NZ_KB905574.1 GCF_000380965.1 Paenibacillus ginsengihumi DSM 21568
GATTCCACAGATTCTTTAATATGGGGGCTCCGGCGCATTCGCTGTGATTTAATGCTTTGAATCTCGGTTTCTGCAACGCTGACATTGGAAGACCACCTATAATCTAGAAGATATACCTTGGAAATAAAGGTATCCTTCGCGATTATGGGGTCGATTTCGAAAAGTCAAGGGATTTTTTCAATGCTTTTTGAACATTTTTCAACATTTATGACACGCTGAATGATTACCAGTTACTGGATTGAAGTGCATAGGTCATGTTGTTATATGTTGTTGAAAATATTTGTCAATTGTGGTAAAATAAAATTTAATTTTTGCTTTGGCGTATCCTGGTTACACGTATTTTAGTCGAAAGTGGGGGTATGCAATGTCGCTGAATGACACCGAGAGTTCGCAAGTTGGCCCTTTGCTCAGACAATTGACCAAAATGTACCAAGGCTTAATGCTCAAAGATTTGAAAGATCTCGGCTTGACGCCTCCCCAAATGTTTACTTTGATGCAGGTTATGCATGAGCCGAAAACGATCGGCGAAATTTCCCGCTCGATCCATTTGTCCTACAGCACGGTTTCCGGCATCATCGATCGTCTGGAACGGGAAGAGCTGCTGGAGCGTGTCAGAGACGAAACGGACCGCCGGATCATCTGGATTCAGAAGACGAAGAAGTTCGACGAGAACAAGGAGAAGCTGTCTCTTCTTAAGGAATCGTTCTTCGAGCATCTGTTTGACGATTTGAGCGAGCAGGAGCTGAAGGAGATCGTCCGGGCTTTAAGAACGCTGGTCTGTCATTTGCAAGCAAAAATGGTGGACGAGCAATAAATCTTTGATTCCGTCTGCAAGCGATATCGTACTCAATGAACCCGAGGGACTGCCTCGGGTTTTTATGTTGATATTCCGATTGTTGTACAAATTCCAGAATTTCCCTTCCTCCTGCGCGAAGGTTGCGGAAAATGTTGCATTTTTTGCAGGATTCGCCGCCTTATCGCCGCTAACTAACTTAATCCTTTAGTTTTCCGTATCAATTTTACCGAACATTCCATTTCTAAACGAATCTGTCCCGGAGCATCATGGTACCAAGAAAAACGACCGCTAGACCGCGGCCGCTCTTCCTTGAATGGACGCCGCAATGCTTTTCTTATATGCGCCGCAGGTCGTGTCCATCTTAACGCTCAGCCGCCTGTTTGCAAGCTTAAGGAAGCGTAAGCAAGCAGTATTTGGTTGGAAACGTTTTTTTGGAAGCTAACGGATCAATTTGCTTATTTTCAATACGAAATAATTATGATATATTTCATATATTAAAATTTCGTTCACGAATATTTTAGTGACGAAATAATTTTAGAGATGAGATGATTCGGTTCGGCCGACCAGGTCCGGATCGGTCAAAAAGGGGGGGAGCACCTTATATGACGAAGCCGATGACGGCGCTTGGCTGCTTTGGAACAAACTTAAGGGTGCGTGCAGTTTAAACATCGATCAGAAGAGGGTTGAGGGAAAAGGATGAATCGTAAAGGCATATTGTATGCGATAGTGACCGCAGCGGTGATCGTCGGAGGGGCGATCGGGGGCTACTTCTGGTACGAAGGACAAAATTACATATCGACCGAAGACGCCAGGCTGGCCGGCGACATCTACAAGGTGATGCCGCGAATTACCGGCAAAGTAACCTCGCTGACGGTCAAGGAAGGCGAGCAGGTGCTTGCCGATCAAATTATCGGGCAGCAGGATACGAACAACTTGCCGACCAGCAATCTGGATCAGGCCGTGCTCAGGTCCCCGATCGACGGAACGGTGATCAAGACGCTGATCAAAGCCGGGGAGATCGCTTCCCCGGGACAGACGGTCGCTATGGTCGTTAACAAGGAGCAATTATACGTATCGGCGAATATCGAGGAAACCGATATCCATAAAGTCCGCGAGGGACAGACGGTCGACATCCGTGTGGATACGTTTCCCGGCAAGCTGCTGAAAGGCAAGGTTACGGAGATCGGCAAAGCGACGAACTCGACCTTCTCGCTGCTCCCCGCAACGAATACGAGCGGCAATTTTACCAAAGTGACGCAGCGCATTCCGGTCAAAATCGCGATCGACGACCAGCAAGGGCTGGATCTGTCGCCGGGAATGAGCACGGTCATCAAAATTCATCTCAAGGGCAATTGAGAGGGGAGTCCATTCATCCATGAAACACCCGTATACATTCATTAAACCGGCCGTGATTACCCTTGTTGCGGCCGTCGCTGTCTCCGGCTGCTCCGGTTCGCCTGAAGCCGGCGCTGCCGCTGGCGTGCCGGTCCAGGTCGTAAGGGTAGGGGGAGCCGTCTCCGGCGGATTAAGCGGCAAGATTATTCCCGAGCAGGAAGTGAAGATCGTCTCCAAGCTGTCTGGCAAGGTAGCCGCCGTATTGGTCGAGGAAGGCGCCCGCGTCAGCAAAGGCGACGTGCTTATCCAGCTGGAATCGGACGATTTCGCGCAGCAGGTCAAGCAGGCCGAATCGGCCGTCGCGGCCGCCCGGGCGAAGCTGGACGATGTGCGGGCAGGGGCTCGGCCGGAGGAAATCAAGGCGCTGGAAAGCTCGGTTACGGCGGCGCAGGGCGCTTATGAGCAGGCCACGGCGGCGGTCGAGCAGGCCAAGGCGGGCCTGGAGCTGGCGACAAGCTCGTATAATCGGCTGAAAAACAAATATGACAGCAGCTCGAGCGTTACGGAAGAAGATCTCGACAAAGGCACACTGGAATACGAAAAGGCGAAGGCCGGTTACGAGCAAGCTCTGGCTGCCCAGAAGGGCGCTGCAGGGCAGCTGGAGGCCGCCAAGGCGAAGCTGGAACAGGCCAGAAGCGGAGCCACGGAGAACACGATCAAAGCGCTGGAGGCCGAGGTCAATCGCCTGAACGCCGCATTGGAGCTGGCGACCAGCAATCTGACCAATGCGGCGATTACGGCGCCGGCCGACGGGGTGATCGTGAAGAAGAGCATCTCGCCCGGAGAGATGGCTCAGCCGGGCAGCCCGATCCTTACGCTGGTCAATATGGATTCGGTCATGGTCGAACTGAGCGTTGCCGACAATCAGATATCGCAGATCAAGACGGGCTCCGCCGTCAGCGTGAAGGTGCATAACGTGCCGGATCAGACATTTGCAGGCACGGTCGTTTTCGTCAGCCCGGTTTCGAATCCGAACAGCAACACGTTCCCGGTTAAAGTGAAGGTCGATAACAAGGACGGGCTGCTCTTCGCCGGAATGGTCGCCGAAGTGAGCCTGGACGGCGCCCAGGACGGCCGCCTGGAGCTGCCGAAGAGCGCTGTCGTTCAGAAGGACGGCAAGGAATTCGTATTTACGGTAGATAACGGTACGGCGCGCCTGGTGGAAGTCACCACGGAACCGAAGAACGAAAACTGGGTCTACGTGCAGGCGAACGGCAAGGTGAAGAGCAATGATCCGATTGTGGCGAACCCGAGCGATCAGCTGGCCGAAGGCACCAAGGTGACGGCCCGGTAGGAGGTGCGGCAATGTCAGTTGAAGCGGCGGTTAGCAAGCAGAAGCCGGAAGCCGGCGGCGGGATGTGGCTGGGACTCATCGCGATCATTCTCGGCACGTTCGTCTCCGTATTGAACAACAGTCTGATGAACGTGGCGATGATGAAGTTCATCGCGGTGTTCGGTTCGGACATCAACACGATGCAGTGGGTTATTACCGGATATACGATGGCCTCGGCGATGGTCATCCCGATGAGCGGCTTTCTTGGGGCGCGCTTCGGCAATAAGACAGTCTTTATATATTCCGTCGCCGGCTTTACGATCGGCTCCATCTTATGCGGGTTCGCCTGGAGCGATATGACCTTGATTGCTTTTCGCATCGTCCAAGGCTTGGCCGGCGGATTCATTATGCCTGTCGGCATGGCGATTGTTTATTCGTCTTTTCCCAAGGAGAAGGTAGGAGCAGCGATCGGGCTGTGGGGGGTTGCGGCTATGGTCGCCCCGGCGCTCGGCCCGACGTTCGGCGGCTATTTGATTCAATATTACAGCTGGCGGCTGCTGTTCTTTATCAATATCCCGATCGGCATTCTGGCGGTCATCATCGGCAAATTCCTGCTCAAGGAATCGCCCAAGCAAGTGGGGCTGAAATTCGATACGCCGGGAGCGGTCTTGTCCATGATCTTCTTCGGCACGCTGCTGCTGGCGCTGAGCAAAGGGCAGAGCGAGGGCTGGACATCGCTGTTCATTATCAGCCTTCTGTTCATCGCCTTCTTCAGCCTGCTGCTGCTTATTTGGGTGGAGAGTGGCAGCAAGGAGCCGGTGCTCGATCTGAAAATATTCGCGAACGTCAAGTTCACGATC
Organism: Paenibacillus ginsengihumi DSM 21568; assembly: GCF_000380965.1. Lineage (GTDB taxonomy): Bacteria > Bacillota > Bacilli > Paenibacillales > NBRC-103111 > Paenibacillus_G > Paenibacillus_G ginsengihumi. The sequence goes on from NZ_KB905574.1 coordinate 4,325, forward strand.
AGCGTCATCGCCGGCAGTCTGGTCATGATGGCGATGATGGGCGGCACCTTCCTGGCTCCGCTCTATCTGCAGAACATTCAGGGGCTCAGCGCCTATGATACGGGATTGCTCATGATGCCGCAGTCGATTGCCATGGCGCTTATGATGCCGATGAGCGGGAAGCTGGCGGAGAAGCTCGGCATCGTTCCGCTAAGCATGATCGGTTTAACGATCCTTGGCGTGACGACCGTGGATCTGCATCAGCTGACGGCCGATACCTCGCATCAGTGGTTCAACACGATTTTGACGATTCGCGGGATCGGTATCGGATTGTGCATGATGCCGCTCATGACGGCAGGGATGAATGCCGTGCTGCCGGAGCAGGTCGGCAATGCGTCGTCATTGTCCAACGTGTGCCGCCAGGTCGCCGGATCGCTCGGGATCGCTATCTTCACAGCCATTATGAGCAACCGGCAAGTCGTGCATTTCCAGCATATTGCCGAGAGCGTCACCGTTGATTCCGTCGTTGCGAATGATACGATCCAGCTTCTGTCGGGGGCCATCGCTTCGCAAGGAGTCGATGCGGCGACCGCTGCCGGATCGGCGTCCTCTTATTTGGCAGGGATGATGCAGCTGGAAGCGATGGTTCGCTCCATTGCGGATACATTTTTCATTTCGGCGATTCCCGCCTTCGTATGCATTCCGTTCGTTTTTCTCTTCAGGGAGAAAAAAGCGCCGGCAGCAAGCCGGCCGGGCGCGGCAAGCGCTGCGACGGAGGAGCTTGGCGGGTAGCTTGCGCTCGAACCCAATACTTTGGAAGCACTCGGAAGGATGACAACGATGAACAAAAATATGCGAATTTTATTGACCGCAGCGATGGCCTGCGCGATTGGCAGCTCCGTCGCTTTCGGCCAAAGCGGCGGGAAGAGCTCGGCGGACTTCGACGACTTGGGCCATCTAAGCGAAGCGGTAAAGGCGAAATACGATGCGATGATCGCAGCCGGCATCTTCGACGGCGTCGGAGAGCGCACGTTCGGGCCCAACGAGAAGATGAACCGGGCGCAATTCGCCAAGGCTGCGGCCCTTGTTTTCGGACTGAAGCCGGATATGTCGCTCACGACATCCCGCTTCGCCGATGTAAGAGCGGACGATCCGGCGAACGGCTATGCGCTGCCGTATATCGAAGCGCTCCGGAGCGCCGGCCTGACCGACGGCACCGGCCCGAACGCCTACAATCCGGCCGGCGAGGTGACCAAGGAGCAGCTGGCTGCTTTCCTGATCCGCGGTCTGCACCGGGAGGCGGATGCGCAAACGGTGCAGGGCGTCTCGGACGGCACCGTATCCGATTGGGCCGCCGGCTATGCGGCGCTTGCTCTGCAGCTGAACCTGATGGAGAACAAGGCGGACGGCACCTTCGGCGGACGGGATGCGGCGACCCGCGACCTGCTGGTCACCTCGTCATATGAAGCGAAGCAGCAGATTGCCGCGCAGGATAACGGCGGGCAGGCAAGCCTCCTGGCGCAGCCGAGCCCGACTTATGCGATAACGAATGCGGTGCAGGCGCAGATCAAGAGCGTGCTGCAGGAGAAGACCGCGGAAGGCTGGCGGCTTGCGGCTGTCGTGAAGCTGTACAATGCCTCGGACGAAGCGATCCGCCTTCCCGACTATGAGCTGCGCCTCAAGACGGCGGACGGCACGTCATACACGCTGCAGGCCAGCGCTGTCAATGCGACATCCATTCCCGCTCGCGGCAATGTGGAACTAAGCTATATGGCCGAGCCGGACACGAAGCAGGATATTCAGGCCGCACGGCTGCAATGGGTTCACGTCAACGAGAAAGTGTATCCGAAGCAGGAAACCGTCCTGGCGGATGCGCCGGTTGACGGGCTCGTATGGAACGGCCAGGATGCGGTCATTCGCGATGCGGCGTATTTGGGGCAATGGGGCGATTCGTTCGCCATTCCCGGGGTCACATCGAATCTGATCTATTCCGCAGCGAAGCTGTCCAGGCAGCATACGGGCCAATCGCCCACCTATGTTGTGCAGCTGCAAGTAGACAACCGCGGGAGCTATGCGGAGACCGTGCCTGATTTTACATTGGGCGGAAAAGCGGAAGGACGAACCTATATCGGTCAAAAAATCGGGCAGGAGCCCGTCACCGTCAATCCGGGAGAGCAAAAATACGTAAGCTATTCCGTGACCGCCGAGCCAGGCGTGGAACTGAGCGCCTTCTACGTCCTGACGCCCGAGAGCTTCCTGAAGCGGGGGCAGACGACGCCGCTGCGCTATTATACGGGGCGGATCGGGTTCGCGCTGCCGGCCGGCGGCTCGACCTCCAATGCGGCCCTGGCATACCAGATGGGAACGCCGATCGAGGTTGACCGCCTCAGCCGGGCTATCAATCCGCAACTGCAGGTGGCGCTGCAGGAGCTGGAATGGTTCGAGAATGACGGACAGAGCTACAAGACGGCGGTTGCCAAGCTGAAATTTACGAACCGCGGAACTAATCCGATCGCTGTGCCGCAGCTCGGGGCGGAGCTCGTCGCGCCCGGCGGCGCCGTCTACAGCGGGACGCAGCAGGCCGGCGCCGCCAGCAGCGTCTCTCCCGGGATGGGCGTCGTCAGCGTCGTCACCTTCACCGTGCCTTTGTCGGAAACGTCGGAACGTTACACGCTTCGTTTGCTGGATCAGCCCAGTCAGTCGCCGACCCAACCGGCACAAGCGCCGGCGCAGGCGGCTCAAGCGCCAATTGCCGAAGTTGCCGCAACGATAACAGCGGAAGATTCGATCGGCAATACGTTCTCCTTCTATCCTTATACAATGAAGCTCAGCAGCTACAGCCTGACCAATTCAGCGGCGAAGAACGCGATGACCGGCATTTACGTGTACAGCTACAAGCTGGAGATGAGCGTCGATCTGCAAACGACGGACGAGGTGGCGGTCGATCCGGCTACGCCGAAGCTGCTGCTGCAGCTGGAGGGAGACGACGGCAAGCGGCTTGGCTCCAAGACGTATTCGCTCGCCGGCGACAACCGGATCATGAACGGCGTGCAGACGGTCATATTCGATAGCGTGGACGACGAATTCCATTCCAATGTATCGGTCAAAGTTTACGAGCTGGTCGGCACTCCGTACGGCGATGCCCGCCGTCTGCTGGCCGACCTGAAAAGGCAGTAGCGACAAACAGTAACGGCCGTTTGCCGGAAGCCTTCCCGAAGAAGCATGGAAGCGATGAGCGATCATTTTCAGAGGAAGGCTTCTTTTTTCTATGGCGCCTATGCTTGGAACCCAACGAGGATCGAAAAGAAAATGCAGGCTGCAAGGGCGGGATTCCCGCTGCAGCCTGCACTTTTCTTAGAGCGCTGCCTCTCCGGGCACACCCGGGCAAATAGGCGGCATATCCTGCAAAAAATGCACAAAATACAACATTCGCTGAAAACGGACAGCACAAGAAAAACGACCGCGTTTTAGCGGTCGTTCATCTTTAGAACGGCGTCAATAGACGTTTCCCTGATTACTGAATAGCCTCGCGAATCGCTTTGATCGCTTCCGCCATGAATGTATCGATCTGATCCTGCGCAGCGCCTTGCGCCTTCAGGTCGCTTTTCCATTGATCGGCGATGCGGCTCGCCAGTTCTTCGGAGGACAAGCCGGTCAGGCTGATGAGGCTTTCGCCGGCTGCATAGCCTTCGCGCAGATCGCTCAAATCGATATCGTCGTTATCCGCAACGGCGTATGCTTCAAGGACAATATCGCCCAGCTTTTCGTTCAGAAATGCCTGCGCGTCCAGCGCGGAGGAGGACGAGCTATTTATCCCGCCCGGCGTCGTGATCGCTTCGGAGATCGCCTTTCTCGCTTGCGCGGTGTACTCGGCAGCTTCCTCTGCCGTAATGGCGCCGAAGTCAGCAGCGCTTGAGATTTTCTTTTTGACCGGGGCAATCAGTCTGTCGAGCAATTCGGACTGCTGCATACGAGTCGCCCGTACGAGCGTTTCGCCATTCTCCAACCGATCCTTGACATCCTCGTCGTCATCATCGGAATAGGCGATGGCTTCCATTGTCAAGTTGGCCAGACGATTGCTGAGCACGGTATTGAAATCGAAAACGGCTGTCTTGCTGCCGCCTGGCGTGGAGATTGCCTCAGCGACGGCTTTCCGCGCCTCTGCCTTCTTCGCCTCGGCATCCTCGGCCGAAAGCCAGCCCATGGACCGAGCGTATTCAATTTCTCGATGGACCGGAGCCAGCAGCTTATCGAGCAGCTCGTGCTGCTGCATGCGAGTTGCTTGCAGGAGCGTTTCGCCCCGCTCCAGACGATTGCGGATTTCGTCGTCGTCATCGTCGGAGTAAGTGATTGCCGCCAGCTGAAGAGTGTCCAGGCGTTCACTCAGCAGCTCTTCGAAATCGAACGTCGTTGCCTGGGCGCCTCCCGGCTTCGTAATCGCTTCTTCGATGATAGGCTTAGCTTGCTCAACCAGCGTTGCTACGTGGTCGGCAGCGATTCGGCCGGTGTCTGCGTCAAGAGCAAGCTCCTGCTGGATCGAATCCAGAATTTGATTCAAAAGGGTGTCCTTATTGGTGCGAGATGCTTGCACCAACGACTCCCCTTGGCTCAGCCGGCTCTCGATCATATCGTATTCCTCGTCTGAATAAGCGTAGGCGAGGAGCACCAGGCTGCCCAGCTTTTTATTCACAACCTCGTTCAAATAAGCGCTGCTTGCATTTGCAGCTTCGTCGGCGTATGCTTTAGGGGACAGGGCAACAAACCCGTTACAGGCGATGGCTGCCGAAATAATCGTTGCCACCAGTGCTTTGTTTTTACGCTTTCTCATTTCCACACTCCACCTTTTTATTCTCTTTATAATAAAACGTTTCGAACTAAAAACGTTTCTATGCGAAATATTAACAAAATCACATTTTAAATGAAATAGCTTTTGTTAAGGAAATTTGAACATTGTTTGAAAATTATGGCGATAACGTTTCCAAGATACGGATATATGTTTGGAAGGCGGCCTTCTTGGCGGACCGTCTGCTCCTTCACTGCGGTTTGGCCGAATCGGCTATGCTTCTGGCGGATAGGACGATGATTTGACCGCTGCAATGCTACAATGAAGCAGGGAACGCGGCAGCGCAAGGCCGATGACATCAGGGGAAGGGGGAGGACGAATGGACGGCTCGTGTCAGCCTGTGCTTTGGTTTACCGGACTTTCCGGAGCCGGCAAGACGACGACCGCGCTTTATCTGTTGCAGAGGCTGAAGGAAGAAGGGCGTCCTGCCGAACTGCTGGACGGCGATGCGGTTCGGGCGGCAATCTGCCGGGGGCTCGGCTTCAGCCGGGAGGACCGGATGGAAAATATCCGGCGCATCGCCTATGTGGCGGGGCTGTTGTCCCGGCACGGAGTCCTTGTCATCGTATCGGCCATTACGCCGTATCGGGAGATGAGGGAGCTTGTCCGCAGGACGCTGCCCGGGTACGTGGAAATATATGCGCGCTGCCCGCTTGAGATTTGCGAAGCGCGCGATGTGAAAGGGCTGTATGCGAAGGCACGGCGGAACGAAATCGAGCGGTTCACCGGCATTTCCGATCCGTACGAGGAGCCGGAAAGCGCAGACATCGTCATCGACACGCACCGGGATGCGGTGGAAAGCAACGTGGAGCGCGTGCTGCAATGGCTGCGCGACCGCCGTTATGCGGCGGACTGGTCCATATGCGGGCGCTAAGCCTCATTCGATCGATATCACGCGGCGCTTCTTGGGAGTATCCGTACGGGGCGGACGTTCATGATCAAGGGCCGGTCCGGTCATTATCTTTATGCCGCATGCCGTCCTCGGCCGTGTTCGTGTTATGATCAAGTTAAAAATGAAACGAGGTGCTGCGCATGTCCAAGATCGTATGTGTCCATTCGCTATCGCCGCAACACGCGGAGCTCATTCGCGGGACGGCTCCGGGATGGGAGCTCATTGCCGGCAAGGAACGGGAGCGGTGGCTGCCGCATCTGAAGGAAGCGGAAATCGTCCTGGGCTGGAATGCCGCCGCTGCGGAAGAATGCTTGCAGCCGGGGGCGAAGCTGCGCTGGGTGCAGAGCTGGGGGGCGGGCGTCGATCGGATGCCGCTGGACGCTTTGGCGGCTAGAGGAGTCGCCGTCACGAACGCCAGCGGCGTTCACGCCTATCCGATCTCCGAGACGATTTTCGCCATGATGCTGGGATGGACGCGCAAAATTCATGAATCCGTCCGCGCTCAGTCGGAGCGCCGCTGGCACAGATTCGGCCCGCTGGGCGAAATTCACGGCAAGACGATCGGGATCGTCGGCGTCGGTGCGATCGGCGAGGAAACGGCCAGGCTGGCGCAGGCGTTCGGCATGAAGGTGCTCGGCGTCCGCAGATCCGGCGAGCCGTCGCCGCATGTCGACTGCATGTACGATCTGAGCGGCCTGGACGAGCTGCTGAGCGAGAGCGACTTCGTCGTCGTGACGCTGCCGCTCACGCCGGAGACGAAGCATCTGTTCGACCGGGCCCGGTTCCGCCGCATGAAGCAGTCAGCTTTCTTCATTAATATAGGAAGAGGCGGTACGACGGACACCGAAGCATTAATCGAAGCGCTGCAGAACGGGGTCATTGCCGGAGCGGGGCTGGACGTCTTCGAGCAGGAGCCGCTGCCGCCGGACAGCCGGCTTTGGGGCATGGACAATGTCATCATCACGCCGCACAATTCCGGGGACACCGTCTATTATCATGAACGAATCGTCGATATTTTCGTCCATAACCTGACGGATTACGTGCAGGGGCGCGAACCGTCGAGAAACCGGATCGATTTGGAGAAGCGGTATTGACATGTAGAATGAAGCATTAGAAAGAAACACGAGAATGAAACTTTTACCAGGACGGTGCGAGGTTCATTTTATATGATGATGGTTTCAGTTGGAAAATGAGGCGTAGAGGAGAAGGCGTACAATGGCACAATGGCAGACTGCTTTGAATGAGCAACATTTGGCCGAGGCGGCTAAGCGATACGGCGTTGCGGAAGAAGATATCGTCAAAGTCGGCGGTTTTGAAAATCTAGTTTTCCGTTTCGGGTATGCGGGCATCGATGCGATTTTGCGGGTGTCCCATACTTCGCATCGCAGCGTTCGGCAGATTGAAGCCGAAATCGACTGGCTCCTCCATCTGGCGCAAGAAGGTGTAGGAGTCAGCCGTCCGCTGGCTTCGGCAGGCGGCAATCTGATGGAGACGATACCGCATAGCGAAGGGCAGTTTATTCTGAACGCCTTCGAGAAAGCGGCCGGCGAACAAGTTCATGCGGAACATCCGGCTTGGGGACCGGCATTGTTCGAGGAGTGGGGGCGGACGATCGGCCGCATGCACGCCTGCGCCAAAACCTATACCTTGCCGAAGGGGATGGCCCGCCGGATGCGGGAAGATATGGATTTGACCTTGAGCGAGGACAAGTTTGCATCCTGGCAGCCGGAGGCGATTGAGGTTTACCGCAAATACCGGGAGCTGGAATCGCTGATTCGCGACCTGCCTCAAGATGAAGACGGGTACGGCATGTGCCACCGCGATTTGCACCACGGCAATTTTTTTGTAAGCGGCGGCCGTATTTGCGCATTCGACTTTGACGATTGCGGATACGACTATTTTGCGCACGATATCGCGATGGCGGTCTATTACGCGTCCATGTTCCCGGGCGGCGGCATGCCGGAGAGCGACCGGGAGAAGGCGTCCGATTCGGCCAACCGGTTTTTTGAACGTTTCATGAGAGGGTATTTCCTGGAAAACCGATTGGACGAGGCGTGGCTGAGGCATCTGCCTTTGTTCATGAATCAGCGTCATTGCGAGCTGAGCCTCATCCTGCTTGAATTATGGGGCGAAAACGGCACAGTAGCCGAGCGAGCCTGGATCAAGCGCAATCTGACCGCAATGGTTAGCGGACAGCCTTGTTTCGAGCTGGACGTGTGATCCATTGCGCCATCCCACATCGCAGGGCGCCTTCCTGTAAGCGGGGTGCCGACAGGCGACCCGGGGCATTGGGGCGGCGGGACTGCGCTCCGCGAAGGGGAAAGCGCCGAACTCCGGCGTCGGGCGGGTTATCGCCCGCGAGGGCGTTGCCGCACTCTCGCCGGATCATACCGTGAATATTTGCGCTGAATAAGAGGTCTTTTATGGTGCTTGGCACGTTGAATCCTCGCCGGGAAGCCGCGAGACGAACGCGAGCGCCGCGGGAAGACGTAATCATCCTCATCCGGCACCGCTCTGGTCCGCATCTGGTCCGCAAAGACGTCGATGAATCCTCGAGCCACCGCGGCCCGTGCTTCTTCCGGCTCCAGCCCGCGCAGGAAGGCCTGAATCGCGCCGATCCGCTTGCCGTAAACAGGCAGGCGAAACGTTGAGGGGACCGGTCTGTCGTGATATGATGTTAGCAATTCCAGAATTCGCCTGAAGGATGAGGATTGTGACCACATTTCACGAGATGCCGTTTCATCCGGTGATCGGAGCCTGGTTTCATGACCGGTTCGGCGAGCCAACCGACGTCCAGCGGCAGGCATGGCGCGGCGGCGATTCGCCGGACGGACATCTGCTGATCGCGGCGCCGACCGGCTCCGGCAAGACGCTTGCCGCCCTGCTTCCCTGCCTGGATGCGATCGTCAAGGAAAAAGAACGGGGCGACTTGGTTCGGCCCGGAGTGCGGGTTCTTTATATTACGCCTTTGAAGGCGCTGAATAACGATGTGCACCACCATGTCGTCCGGTTCGTGGAAGAAATGGGTCAGTGGGCGGCGGAGCAAGGAATCGTCTGGCCAGGGGTGAGCGCGGGCGTCCGCACAGGCGATACGCCCCGGAACGTGCGGGCCGCCATGCTGCGCAGGCCGCCGGACGTGCTCGTCACGACGCCCGAATCGCTCTATCTGATGCTCACCTCGGTCAAGGCGAGGCATACGCTGGCTGCGGTGCGCCATGTCATTGTCGACGAGATTCACAGCCTTGCAGGCGACAGCCGGGGCGTTCATCTGTCCGTCACGCTGGAGCGGCTGGCCGCCTTATGCGAATCGCCGATCCGGCGTATCGGCGTCTCCGCGACGCAGAAGCCGCTTCAGCGGGTGGCGCAGTATTTGGGCGGCTGGGAACCGCGCCAGCTAAACCCGGATGCGGACGTCCGCGCGGCCGAGACAGCGTTCGGCGGCACGGTGTATGCGCCAAGGCCTGTGCGGATCGTCGAGAGCCCGATGCACAAGGAATTCGAGCTGACGGTCACGATGCCAGAGCGGACGATGATCACGGCGAACAAGGAGGCGCTCTGGACGCCGCTGGTCGAGAAAATCGCCGGCCTGCTGGAAGACGCCCGCTCGACGATCATTTTCGTCAACAACCGGAGGCTGTGCGAACGGCTGACCCAGCGGCTGAACGATCATTTCGGGTACGAGCTGGCGCGCTCTCACCACGGCAGCGTCTCCCGGGAGATACGGCTGCAGGTGGAGCGGGAGCTGAAAGAGGGCACGCTCCGCTGTCTGGTGGCCACCGCCTCGCTGGAGCTTGGCATCGACGTCGGCCATATTGAGCGGGTGGTGCAGATTGATTCACCGCAAAGCGCTGCCGCCGGCATACAGCGGATCGGCCGCGCCGGCCACGACGTCGGCGATGTCAGCCGCGGTACGATCATCGTCCGCTCCCGCGGACTGCTGGCAGAGTGCGCCATGCTGGCCCGCCGCATCGGCCTGCGGGAGATCGAGGACATCGAGATCCCGGCAGGCGCGCTCGATGTGCTGTGCCAGCATATTGTCGCCATGGCTTCGCTCGAGGAATGGACCGTAGAGCGGCTGGCGGACGTGTTTGCGCGCAGCGACGCTTACCGGGGGCTTGCCCGCGAGCGGCTGGAGTCGGCGCTTACCGTGCTGTCGGGCTACTTCCCCTTCGTGCGGCCGCTGATCGAATGGGACCGGGCGACCGGCCGCGTTCGCGGCGGCAAGGGAGCCGGCATGGCGGCGATCATGGGTGCGGGGACGATTCCGCAGAGCAGCGCCTATCGCGTCCATCATGCCGAAACGCGCGTTCATCTCGGCGAGCTGGACGAAGAATACATTCACGAAAGCCGCGTCGGCGATGTGTTCCGCCTCGGAACGTCGTCATGGAAAATCCAGTCGATCCAAAGCGACAAAGTATATGTCACCGAGGTGGCGAACGCGTTCAGCGAAATTCCGTTTTGGCGGGCGGAGGCGCCCGGGCGGTCGTATGCGGCTTCGCTGGAGCTGGGCAAATTCCATGAGCAGCTGGACGGTGTGCTGCAGCAGCAGGGCAAGGATGCCGCAGCGACATGGCTCGTCCGCGATTATGCCATGGACGAGCCGGCCGCGGAGCAGCTTGCGGACCTGTTCCTAGCGCAGCGTTCGGCGAGTGTCGTGCCGACTCACCGCAAGCTGGTCGCCGAGCATTACGCGGACGAGCTCGGGCAGCATCATGTCGTCATCCACAGCCTGTTCGGACGGCGATTGAACCGCACTTGGCTGCTCGTGCTGGAGCGAGGCTTGCCCTCGCTGCGCAAGCATCTCGTTCATACGACGGCGACGGACAACGGCATCGAGCTGATTCTGAGCGAGTGGAGCCCGCGATGGCTCGGGCAATTGTTCGCCGTCGCTGCGGACGAAGCCGAGAAGCTGCTGCTGGAGGCCGTCCCCGGCTCGCCGCTGCTTGGCATGACATTCCGTCGGCTCGCCGAGACGGCGCTGCTGCTGCCGCGCTCGTTCGCCCGGATGCCGACATGGAAGAAGCGGCTGCGCAGCGAAGCGCTGTTGAAGGAAGCGCTGCCCTATCAGGAACGCTTCCCCTTCATCCCTGAAGCGATCAAGCTGAGTATCGAGGAGCACTTGGATCTTTCTCATCTTAAGCAGCTGCTTACCGGCATCCGCAGCGGGGAAGTGGAGGTGCATACCCGGGACAGCCATGCGCCTTCGCCGTTCGCGATGCAGTTGGCGTCCGATTTTGTCAATGTCCAGATGTACGAATCCGACGCGCTCGGCAAAGAGCTGTCCATGCAGCTGCTTACGATCAGCCGCGAGCTGGCTGACCAAGTGTTCGGCCGCGACTCGCTGGCGAATATCGCCGAATCGGCGGAAGCCTGGAAAGCCGCGCTAGCTCCGCCGCTCGACACGGAAGAGCAGATCGTTCGGCTGCTGAGGCGGCTGGGCGACATGACGACGGACGAAATGCGCGAGTATGCGCCCGATCCGGAAGCTCTCGAGGCGATGCTCGCATCGCTCCGGGGCCAAAATCGCGCGGCGCTTGTGTCCATTGCCGGGCAGGAGCGCTGGATCGCCGCCGACGAAGCGGAATTGTACGAGCGATTCGCTGAAGACGAGCTGGCGGCCGACTGGATTCTCCGCAGGCATATCGACCGGCTGACATCGTTTACTGCGGCGCAGCTGGCGGACGCTTACGGCATGGACATCGGGGAGGCCGAACGGCATATCCGGCTTTGGTGCGAGCGGGGAGCCGTCGAACCGTCGCCGTTCGCCGGGGAAACCGAACGCGGCACGTTATGGACCAGCAGCAAGTCGCTGTCCTCCATCATTCGCTACTCGGCCGGCAAGCTGCGGGAACGCGGCGAAGCACTCGACACCAGCCGTTATTTGGGCAAGCTGCTTGCCCGTCAATATGTTGCAGCGGAATCGAAACTGAGCGGCGCGGACGGACTGAAGGAAGTGATCTCCCGGCTGCAGGGACTGTTTCTGCCGTTCTCGCTGTGGGAGTCGGCTGTATTTCCGGCTCGCCTGGCGGAATATCGCAAGGAATGGCTCGATATGCTGTGCGCATCCGGCGAAGTGATGTGGATCGGCCGCAAGGAGCCCGGAGAGCAGGAAGGGAAGCTGGCTTTCTTTTTGCCGGAATCGAGGGAGCTGCTCGCCACTGCGGTTAGGCGGGGAGCGCCCGCGTCGCACCCGGAGCTGTACGAGCTGCTTCGGCGCAAGGGAGCGAGCTTCCTGACGGCGATCAGCCGCGAGCTGGGGCTTGTGCCGTCCGAGGCGATGGCGCAATTGCTGGACCTGGTGTGGGAGGGCAAAGTCGCGGGCGACCAGTTCGCTCCGCTTCGCCTGCACGGGGCGGGGAAGAGCCGTTCGGCGCGGAAGACGGACCGTTTTCAGTCCGGGCTCGGACGCTGGTATGTGCTGGAGACGATGGCCGAGCCGGAGGACAGCAGGGAGCGCGCTGTCATCGGGTGGGTGCAGCAGCTGCTCGAAGCGTACGGCATCGTCACCAAAGAGATTGCAGCGCTGCAGTCCGAATATTCATGGGAGGATGTTCAAAGCGTGCTGAAGCAGCTGGAGCAGCGGGGGCTGCTTACCCGCGGCTTTTGGGTTCAGGGCATTTCGCATTTGCAGTATTCGAACGAAGCGAACCTCGAAGCGTTGAGAGCGCCGAATCTCATCTCGCGTCAAGGCGAGCCGGAATGGGTGCTGCTGAATGCATCCGACCCGGCCAATCCGTTCGGTTTCGTCGTTCCGTGGCCGTCCTCGGACCGCGTCTCCTTTGCCAGAAAGGCGGGCAACGATTTGGCTTTGCTGCACGGACGCTGGGCGCTTTGGATCGAAAACAACGGGCGCCGGTTTCATACCGCCGAAGGCTGGAGCGACGAGCTGCTGGAACCCGCGATCCTGAAGCCGCTGTTCAGGCTGCTGCTCCAGCGGACAGGCGGCAAAAAAATCGTCGTCAGCAAGTGGAACGGCGCGGACATTGCCGATAGTCCGGCCAAAGAGCCGTTTGTTCAGCTTGGCGCCGAGCGGGACGGCCGAAATCTCGTCATTTGGCCGAGCGTAATCTGATACATGGCGTCAGGCCGTGATTTGACCCGGAAGGCAGCGAATCAACCTACTTTCGCCGAGAAGGGCGTTGCACCGTTCTGGAATCGTTCGCCCGGTGGACGTGCAGAGTTGTTTTCGGGAGTAAGTAAGGAGGAATGGACTTTGCAGATCCTGCCGATAACCAAGAAGGATCGGGAAGCGATCATCGCTCAGGAAGGGCCCATCGTCGTCTCGCGGGGACATGTGCACGAGCTTGCTCATTTGCCGGGAGACGGCTGCCGCATCGATGAAGAGCTCGTCGGGTGGATCTTCTATGCCATCGCCGGCGATGAATGCGAGATCGTCTCTTTGGAGAGCCGCGTGGAAAACCGCGGGATCGGAACCCGTCTCATCGAGAGCGTGAAGGAAAGGGCGGAAGCGGCCGGCTGCCGCAAAATTTGGCTGATTACGTCCAACGACAATATTCGGGCGATCCGGTTTTATCAAAAAAGAGGCTTCGATCTGGTAGCCGTGCATCGGGATGCGATCACGGAAGCGCGAAAGCGGAAGCCTTCCATCCCGCTGTTCGGCTGCGAGGGCATTCCGATTCGCCACGAGCTCGAGTTCGAGCTCCGTCTCGTCCCGCGGTAGGAGCCTGGGCTTTAGAGCGCTGCAGGATGAGATGCGCGCCGCCTGTCGCGCCGGATTATCCGAAAGCGGCAGCATGAGCTGCCGGCCGCCCGGACGAGAGCGGAAGGGCGAATCGGATTGCCGGTCATCAGCGGCGCGGTCAGCGGCCGCCCGGACGTGAGCGGAAGGGCGAGCTGCCCGAGCCGCCGTGCAGTAAAAGCAGCACATGCCGGGGGAGCGCGCCTAGCTACGCATAACGCGCCGCGTTCGCAGCGGATTATTACAAGATAGACGCCTATGACGGTCGCTTTTTCCGTCATTGGTCGTCACCTGCGGTGTTGAAATTTGAGTCGGCGGACTATCGCCCAATTTTCAAGATAGACGCCTATGACGGTCGCTTCTTCCGTCATCGGTCGTCACCTACGGTGTTGAAATTTGAGTCGGCGGACTATCGCCCAATTTTCAAGATAGACCCCCATGCCGCTGGCGCAGCACCATCAGAAGATGAAAATGGCCGCGGCGTACCAAGCGCTATTTTCAAGATAGACGCCTATGACGGTCGCTTCTTCCATCATCGGTCGTCACCTGCGGTGTTGAAAATTTCGCCGAAGGATTTCGTCGAATTTTTCAAGAGTGTCCGCAAATGCTGTATTTTGTACAACAAAAACGGGGGGATCAACCGGGTAGCGGCTCAATGTTGTAAAATGTACAACAATTCGGGCGATGTTCCCGGGTTTGCAGCCGATTTCGCCCAAATTGTTGCACAAAATGCAACATTACCCTTTCTCTAGCGCGAAGAGGACGGAAAATGTTGCATTTTTTGCAAGATTTGTCGCCTCATATGCCTGGGGAGGGGCCGCGCTAACGCGGAGTCCGAACGTTGACGTGGGCTCCGAACGCTAGCATGACGCCAACATGGAGTTCGCACGCTAAAAACAGGTTTCGGAGGCCGCCGGCTGAGCATCCCCATCGCCGCAAGTGTAGATTTACCAATGGTGCTTCGACCGAAGCTTCTCTAAATGCTCGCTAGCCCAGGGCGCTGTTTTGCCGGGCTAACGCTAGCCACAGAGCTTATTTCTCTCGAAACGCTCGATTTGAAATCGTAACAGTGAGCAGCCTTATTCCGCATGTTTGGCTGCCGGATTCAGCGTTTCTGGTCAAATAGCGCTCCTCAGTTTCGTTACATTTTCAAAATGGTGCAATTCAGCCAAATAGCGCTTGTCACTAGCGTTAGAGATTCAGAAGCTTTCAGCGGGAGCGCCTTAAGGGGCAGCGCAGGAAGGAACAGCGCCCCCCGCGCTATTTTCAAAACAGAATATTGGTTTCTATCAAATTGTATCCGCTTACAAGAAAGAGGCTCTGTCGCTGCGCCAATGCAGTTCATCAGCAGGGATGAACATTACTCGGTTGACGCTGACGTTTATCCCTTCCGCGCCATGGCGATAATGATGGGAAGAACTGTGAAGTCGAGGAGCAGGCCATGTTCAACAGCAATAATGCATTTTCTTCCAATTCAGGCGGCGTCAAGGGAACCGGCGCGGATGCGGCAGGCGTCCCTCTCGCAGCGGTGATATCCGTCAATATTCAGCGCATCCGGCAAGATCTGGGGGGCAGCGACGATATCGTCATCAGGGAAATCCGCAGCGAAGCGGACGGGCTTACGATGGCGGCCATCGCGTATACGGACGGGCTCGTGGACGCGCATGCGATCAACCAATTCGTCATGAAATCGCTGTCGCTCAACTGGCTAGCCGGCGAAGAGCCGGCCGGCCCGGATGTCGTCCCGGACGCCGTAAGGCTGCTGGAGTCGTTTGTCGTGGCCGCGGGCGCGGTGGATACCGTTAGCGATTATAACGGGCTGTATGACGCCATGCTCTCGGGCGATGTCGTCGTTTTGCTGGCTGGTTACACCTTCGCATATGCCATTGATGTCAAGGGGTGGAAAGAGCGCGGCGTCACCGAGACCTCGAACCAGACGACCATCCGGGGACCGCGGGAGAGCTTCTCCGAATCGCTGCGCACGAATACGTCGCTCATTCGCCGCAAGATCAAAAATCCGAACCTTTGGCTGGAAACTTATTCGATCGGCCGCGTGACGAAAACGAGCGTAACGGTGATGCATATTCGCGGGGTCGCCAAGGATAGCGTGCTGGAGGAAGTGCGGAAACGGCTGCAAACGATTCGGATCGACGGCATTCTGGAGAGCGGAGATATCGAGGAGTTTATACAGGACACGACGTATACGTTTTTTCCGACGATCATCAACACGGAGAGGCCGGATACGGTCGCCGCGCATCTGCTGGAAGGCAGGGTGGCCATCTTGGTCGAGGGGACGCCCAACGTGCTCGTCGTTCCCGCTCCTTTCGTCGCGTTCCTCCAGTCGCCGGAGGATTATTATCAGCGCGCCGATTTTTCCAGCGCCCTCAGGCTGCTGAGATATTTGAGCGCATTTATTTCCGTCCTGGCGCCGTCCCTGTATATCGCGATTACTACCTTTCACCAGGAAATGCTGCCGACCGCCTTGCTGATTAGCCTCGCGTCCCAGCGCGAAAATGTGCCGTTTCCCGCCTTTGTCGAAGCGCTGGCGATGGAAATCACCTTCGAGATTTTGCGGGAAGCGGGTTTGCGCATGCCCCGCGCCATCGGCCAAGCCGTTTCCGTCGTAGGCACGCTCGTCATCGGGCAGGCAGCCGTCGAGGCCGGCATCGTATCGGCGGCTATGGTCATCGTCGTATCGATTACGGCTATTTCCAACTTTACGTTCCCCGCTTACAACATGTCGATCACATCGCGCATGCTGCGATTTTTGTTTATGATGCTGGCCGGAAGCTTCGGGCTTTTCGGGATTATTTTGGGCCTGTTTGCGCTGCTGCTTCACATGAGCAGCTTGCGCTCCTTCGGTGAGCCGTATATGTCGCCCTTTGCCCCGATTGTTGTCGGCAAGCAGAAGGATACGCTGATTCGGCTGCCCAAACGGTGGAAGCTAAGCCGAAGTGAAACGGCTGACAGCGGCAACCGGTTATTGAAGGATGCCGCTCCAGTATCGAAAGGCGGGGAGAATGGTGCGAATGACTGATTTTCGCGCAGGCTCCAAACTGCTTCTTATCTTCGCCGTCCTTATTTTGTTGACCGGCTGCTGGAGCCGCAGGGAGCTGAACGAGCTCTCGATCATCGTAGGCATAGGGGTGGACTGGGAGAACGGGAAATATGTCGTATCTTATCAGGTGGTCAATCCCGGCGAAGTTGCGTCCCAGAAGCAGGCGAGCGAAAGGGCGCCGGTCACGCTATATCAAAGCAAAGGCGATTCGATGTTCGAGGCGGCCCGCCGGCTCACGACCGAAGCGCCGCGCAAGGCGTATCTCGGGCATCTGCAGCTGCTTGTGGTTGGAGAAAAGGTGGCCCGGCACGGCATCATCGACGTAATGGACAATTTGCTTCGGGATAACGAAGCGAGACTGGACTTCAACGTGATCGTGGCCAAGGGTGAAAAAGCGGAGAATATCTTGGAGATCTATACCCCATTGGAAAAATTGCCTACGCAAAATATGAGGCATTCGTTGGAAACGTCCGAACGGAACTGGGCCCCGGCCATCGCGATGACCATGGATGAGATGGCTTCTATCCTATCCGCCAACAACGGCATCCGTCTGGTGCTGCCCGGCATTCATATCGTCGGGGATGAGCATCTGGCGACAAAGAAAGAAAACGTATTCCGATACCGCCCGCCGGGAAGGTTTCAATTTACGGAGATGGCGGTATTCAAAGAAGGCAAGCTGATCGGCTGGCTGAACGAAAAGGAAAGCAGAGGATATACCGATCTTACGGATAAGCTTCAGAGCACCTCGGTGAAGCTTCCCTGCTCCGAACCCGGCTTGATCGGAGTCGAGATTGCAGGCTCCAATGCGAAAACGAAAGCTCTCGTAAAAAACGGAAAGCCGACAGTCGAAGTGACGATTCGCACAAAAGCGAATGTCGTAGAGAAAATAGGCTGCGGCAAGGTGGATTTAACGGATCCGGATACGATCGACCGGTTGGGAAAACAGCTTGAGCAGGAGATGAGGAAGAATGCGGAGGCATCACTCAAGAGGGCTAAAGCATTGAAAGCCGATATTTTCGGGTTTGGCCAAGCGTTGAATAGAGGAAATCCGCAGTTGTGGGAGAAGCTCAAGCTGCGCTGGGACGATGAATATTTTCCGCAGCTGCCCGTTACGATTCATATCAAGGCCGATATTTTGCGCACCGGAACGATCGGCAATACCAACTTGAATAAGAACGAAATGAGAAAAGAGGGATAAAGGTGACGGTTGCCGCCTTCTTAGGCGTGATTGCCTCCGCCGCAATCATTGCCGCCATCGAGCTGCCCGTGATGCTGAGAAACCGACTAAAGAAGGAGATGGTTGTATTCACCCTGGCTTTGCTGGCGGGAACCGCGCTGTGCGGGGCGCGGGCGCTGCGCTTTGCTTTGCCGAACCCGCTCGAGCTGTTGGTGGTTGTGTATACCCCCGTATATGAATGGTACAAAAGCTTGCTGTCATGAAAAGAGGTGAAAACGGTATGCAGACCATTGGACAAATCAGCTCCCGGCAATTCATGATGATGGTCATTCTGGCCACCGTCGGGGACAGCATTCTGATCGCTCCCTCCATAGCGACGAGCGACGCCAAACAGGATGTTTGGATTTCCATGTGTATCAGCCTGGCTGTTGGACTTGCAATGGTCGGGCTCATGGCCATGCTGGCGGACAAATTTCCCCGTCAATCGCCGATCGAGTACGCGCGCAGCCTGTTTGGAACAAAGCTCGGCTCGGTGATCGGGCTGCTGTTATTAATTTATTTCGGCTATGAAATCATCTCGTTCCTGGTGGAGATCGGCGGGGTGATGACGACGCAAATTATGCCGGAAACACCGGTTGCGGCCGTCGAGCTTTTATTCATGGCAGTCATCGTTCTTGCGGTCAGGCTTGGCCTTGAGACGACAGCACGCACAGGCGAGCTATTGTTCCCGTGGTTTGTTTTGCTGTTTTCTTTCTTGATTATTTTTCTGCTGCCGGATATCCAGGCGGACAACTTGCTGCCGATCCTGGCCGAAGGCTGGCAGCCGGTCGTTGAAGGCTCCGTGTTTTTGATGGCGTATCCGTTCGCGGAGCTGCTCTGCTTTCTCGTGATCGCTCCTTCGGTCGCCAGGCAGGGGAGTTTAATGAAGCCGCTGCTCACCGGCGCCTTCATCGGCGGGATGATTCTGCTCATTATCCTGCTGATGTCGATTCTCGTGCTTGGTCCTACCCTTGTGGTGATGAAGATCTTCTCGACCTATAACCTGGCGCAAAAAATCAGCATCGGCGATTTTTTGGAGCGATTGGAAGCCATTCTTGCATTTATGTGGTTTGTGACGATCTTTTTTAAGACCGCGCTTTATTTCTATGCCATAAATCTTGGGGCTGCCCAGTGGCTGAAGCTGAAAAACTATCGGGTGCTGACGCTTCCCTTCGCCATGATTTTGCTTGCGCTGTCGAGGGCAAGCGTGCCCAACTTTATCTACTACAACGACGTGATCGTACGTTTTTGGCCGTTTCTGGACTTCACGTTCGGCCTCTTGCTGCCGCTGGCGATGCTGGGGATGTATGCGCTGCGGCGCCGCCGTCGGTCTGCCCCTGGCTGAGCGGCAGCCGTAGCTTATTCGGCCGGCCGCCGTCTTGCAGGGCCTGGCGCGGTGAGCAGCGCGAGTTTATGGCAGCGTCTCGATGAAGCGGGCAGCCGCTGCCGACAACGGAACGTCCGCGAGCGAGACGATGCCGATGCTGCACGGAGGAATCGGCGGCACCAAAGAGCGGCCGGCGTGACGGATACGTCCGTCGATCTTGCCTGGAGCCGGAGCGGTGCGGATCATGGCTCCCGCGTCACTTACGACATTTATAAGGATGGCCGGCAATACGCATCAGTGACGGACTCGGTATATTCCTCCGTGACGGAGATTGTCTATACCGTGCAGGGGCTCGCTCCCGATACCGAATACCGGTTTTACGTCGTGGCCAGGGACGAGAGCGGGGCCGCTTCCGCGCCGGCGAAGAGCTTCGGGTTCGCACCGAGACGAATTTGACGGTCATCCGTCAGCTTATCGAGCAGTATGCGGCTTCCGGCGAGCTGAACGGGCCGTTTGCAAGGCAGCTGGCCAACCAAGGCTTGCAATCCCTGCGCTCGGCAGGATGGGCCCCATTGGAAATCGCGCGCCGAATTCGGTATAATTTCAGTCAAACGCTTTCTGGGCAAAAGCACATTTTCCCATGGCGACATATACTATTGACATGATGAGAATCCGTAAGGGAGGACCCGCTAACATGGCCAACTATCATCTAATCGGCATCAAGGGCAGCGGCATGAGCGCGCTTGCGCAGATTCTTCACGACCTCGGCCATTCCGTGCAAGGGGAGGATGTGACATCGTCCATCTTTACGCAAGCGGCGCTGGAGAAGCGCGGCATTCCGATGTATCCGTTCGGCGAAGCGCCGTTGTCCCCGGGCATGACCGTCATCGCTTCGAACGCCTTCGACGAACGCCATCCCGCCATTGCCCGCTGTCACCTGTCCGGCCTTCCGGTGCAGCGGTATCATCATTTTTTGGGACAATGGATGAAGGATTACACGAGCATTGCCGTCACCGGGTCGCACGGGAAAACAACGACGACGGGCATGATGGCCCATGCGTTGGGAGCGTCGCGGCCGGTATGCAGCCTGATCGGCGACGGTACAGGCCGCGGCGCGAAGGACGCGCGGCTGTTTATATTCGAAAGCTGCGAATACCGCAGACATTTTCTTGCCTATAAACCGGATATTGCGGTCATTACGAATATCGATTTCGATCACCCGGATTATTTCAGCGGCATAGACGACGTCCGCAGCGCGTTCGAGGAGATGGCTTCCCTTGTCGGGCAGCAGCTCATCGTCTGCGGCGACGACGGGCAAGTTCGCCGGATGGCCACAGGCAAGCGACTGCTTCATTACGGCTTCGGGGACGACAATGAGCTGACGGCCGGCGGGCTTGCGGTCGGGGGCGAGGGCGTCACCTTCGACGCGTATTGGCGCGGGAAAAAGCTGGAGCGCTTCACGATTCCCGTCTATGGCAGGCACAACGTGCTCAACGCGCTGGCCGTGATCGGCGCTTCGCTGACGCTGGATTTGCCGATCGAGGAGATCAGGGAGCGGATGGCGACGTTTGCCGGCGTCAAGCGGCGCTTCTCGGAGAAGGAATGGAGGAGCAATGTGCTGATCGACGATTATGCGCATCATCCTTCGGAGATTAAAGCGACCTTGGAGGCAGCGAGAAGCAAATACCCGAGCAAGAAGCTGGTCGGCGTATTCCAGCCCCATACCTTCAGCAGGCTGGAGAAGCTGATGGACGACTTCGCCGTCTCGCTCAGGGGCGCCGACGACGTATTCCTCTGCTCGGTGTTCGGCTCCGCCCGCGAGCAGCAGGGAGGGGTGACGATCGAACAGCTGCGCGACCGCATCCCGAATTCGAAGCTCATCTCGGAGAACTCCGTGACCGACTTGCTGTCCTACGAGGATTCCGTTCTCGTCTTCATGGGAGCGGGTGATATCCAGAAGTATCAGCATCGGCTCGAGCAGCTGTGACAGGTGCGATAGAACAAGAAGCGGTGCCGCTTTCGGGCACCGCTTTTTTGCCGCTCAAAACGATCGATTCTGGCATTGTCACGCTGGCAAGCAGCCTGATGCCGCATGTTTGGCTACCCGATTCAGCGTATCGGGCCAAGCAGCGCCCGTTCCGTTTCGTTACCTGTTTAAGCTATCCTTTGGAAGCTCCCGCAGTGAGGCCCTCGACCAGGAAGCGCTGCAGGAACAGAAACAGCAGCGTCACCGGAAGCGCGACCAGCACCGCCCCGGCAGCAAACAAAGTAAATTCGGTTGAATTGCGCTGGCTTACCATCTGATACAATCCGACGGCGAGCGTCCGCTGTTCCTCCGTGCGCAGCACCAGCTCGGCAAAAATAAAATCGACGAAGCTGCCATTGAAGATCATCAGGCTGGCATAAGTCAGCATAGGCCGCGACAGCGGAATCATGATGAAGAAGAACAGGGTCATATGGCTTGCGCCGTCGATGCGCGCCGCATCCTCCAGGCTGCGCGGGATCGTATCGAAAAAGCCTTTGGCCACAAAGACGTTCGTTACGATCGCTCCGCTGCTGTAGACGAGGACGAGCGCCCAGTGGGAATTGAGCAGATTCATAGCGTTGAGCAGCACATAGATCGCGATCATTGCCATAAAGCCCGGAAACATTTGCAGCACCAGCAGCGTGGACAAGGTCGTTTTGCGGCCGGCAAACCGGTATCGGGAGATGGCGTAGGAGGCAAGAAGCAGCAAGAAGGTGCCGAGTACCGTAGACAGCGCGGCAATCTTGAGCGTGTTCATAAACCATACCGGGTAATGCGTATTTTGAAACAAATTGCGGTAATGCTCGAGAGTAAATTCGCGCGGAATCAGCGTTTCGCTGAACAGGCTGTTGCCCGTCTTAAACGAGGACATCACAATCCAGAAGGCCGGAAACAGGCTGATACAGCTGAGCATCACCAGCAGAGCGTAGCTGAGCGTTAATTTCGTCCTGGCGGCTGTCCGTCGGTTCATGCGATCATGTCCTCCTCTTTATAGGAACGGGTTCTGCGGTAGCTCCAGATGGAGAATGCCGCTACGAGCAGAAAAATGATGATGCCTATCACCGATGCGAAGCTGTACTGCGACTGGTTAAGAGCTAGCTTGTAGAGCCAGGTCACGAGCAGGTCAGTATGGCCGGCATACTGGTAATTGGCGTTGACCGGATCGCCGCTCGTCAGAAGATAGATGACGTTGAAGTTATTCATATTGCCGGCAAATTGCATGATCAGAACAGGCGCTGTCGCATACAGCACCATCGGCATCGTGATCATCCGGAACTTCTGAAACGCTCCCGCTCCGTCCACCTCCGCCGCTTCGTACAAATCCTTGGGTATCGTCGTCAGCACGCCGATCGCCAAAATCATCGTGACCGGAATGCCGAGCCACATATTGGCCAGAATGACCGTCACCTTGGCCCAGAACGGGTCTGTCAGCCACGGCAGCCCCTTCAGGCCAACTGCCTGCAAATAAACGTTCACCGGACCGAACTGGCTGTTGAACATATTGCGCATCACAAGCAGCGAGATCATGCTCGGGATCGCAAAGGGAATGATCAGCATCGTGCGCCACAGCTTCTTGAAACGGATACCCGGCTGTTCAATCAGCACTGCCACGAGGACGCCGCCGACATAGGTGGTGAAAGTGGCAATGACGGCCCAGGTGAGCGTCCAGGTCAACACGCCGACGAAGGTCGTTCTCCATACGTTCAGATTGACCATCTTGGCAAAATTGTCAAAGCCTACCCAGTCGACCAGATGGGCCGGCGGCAAAATCGGATCGGCATAATTGGTGAAAGCGAGCAGGATGGAAAAAATAATCGGCAAAATCGTCAGGAACAGCACCGACACTGCCGGCAGCGCCAGCACGAGATAGGCAAAGTGCTTGCGGTTAAGCTCCCGCAGCGACTCATAAAAACGATGGGGCGGCACCCCCTGGTCGCGCGAGCGTCCGACCAGGTAAGCATCCCGGACATTTAGCAAATATACCGCTGCAAACAGCAGGAGGGCCAGCAGCGCCATCAGGCCTTCCACCATCATGAAGATCGAGTGATCGCCCTCCACCAGCTTGGTCAGCTTGCCTGCCTTGACCATCCTGCTCGGCTCGACCCCCAGTGTAATCAAGCCGTATAGGTAATCCTTCAGATAAAACGCGATACCGTAAATCCCGGCCGCATAACCGGCCAGCAGCAGCAGTCCTTTTCCATACTGGCGATGATAGATTTGTCCCAGACCCATCATGAGGATGGAAAGGATAACGGCTTTTGTCCGATGCTGCATTCCGTTAACCCCCTTCCATGTTACTTCCTGTAAATATCCGCTTGAATCGTCTTCACAGTCTGGTCGAGCGTCTGCTTCACATCGAGGCTCGGATCGTCCCATACGGAGATGAACGCTGCCTTGAGCGGGTCCCATACCGAATTGACCTCAGAGATCGACGGCATCGGGATGGATTGCTGGAACTGCTGGAAGAAGCCGCTCATGATCGGGTCGCTCTGCAGCTCCGGCGCTTCTCCGGCTTCGATATGGGCCGGAATCGCTCCGGTCATCCTATAGTTTTTCAGCTGATTTTCCTTGCTGCTGGCAAAATGCGCAAACATCCGCGCCGCGATCGGATAATTGCTGTACGAATTGACATAATACGATTTCACTCCGGAGAAGGAGAGCGAGGGCTTGCCGTCAGGCGTTGCCGGCAGCGGCGCGACGCCGAAGTTGACCTTGTCCTTGAAGGCCGCCACCGACCATGGGCCGTCGATATTCAAGGCCAGCTTGCCCTCCTGGAACAGCTGGGTCTTCACATCGTAGGTCACATCGCCTGCCTTCATCGGCAAAATGCTGCGCAGACTTTGCAGGAAGGTGAAGCCTCTGATCGTTCCTTCCTTGTTAAGCCCGATATCTTCAGGATTCGTATTGTTATCGCCAAAAATATATCCGCCAAAGCTGCCGATGAACGGATATGTGTAATAGCCGACGAACTCCCACATGATCGCGTATTTATTTTGCTTCGGATCATTGTAGGCTTTGGCAAACTCGATCACGTCCTCCCATGTTTTCGGCGCTTCAGGCATCAGGTTCTTGTTGTAAAATAATCCGTAGGTTTCCACCGATTTGGGATAGCCGTACAGCACTCCTTCATAGGACGAGGCCTCCAAAGCCGCTTTAACCATGGATGCGCGCGTCTCCTCCTCGAACAGATCGTTCGGCAGTAGCAATCCCGCCTTGACCGCTTGACCGATCTGGTCATGGGGCAGCGTCAGTATGTCCGCAGCCAGCTTGGCCGGGCCGTCTGTCGCCAGGCGGCCGCCTTGCTGGCCGCCAGCCAGCTCCTCGACCGTAACCGGAATGCCGTATTCGGCTTCAAAAGCTTGCGCGAGCTGCCGCATATACTCCAGCTGCTCCTTCGCTTCCCATACGACCAGCTTCGCTCCTTGCTCCGGAGCAAATTCTTCTTCTCCTGCCGACGCCACGCCCATGCTTCCAGCGTTCCCGGGACCTGTACCCTCCGGCGTATGGCCCCCTTCGCTGCCGCTGCAGGCAGACATCGCGAGCAGCATCGCCAGACCGATCCGCTTGAATGTCCATCTTTCCTTCGGCGTTTTTCTCATCGTACAACCACCCCTACTTTTTTCATTTAGTGACGCATGCGCGGTTCATGCGCACGCCGTGTCCGCTTGAGCAGGATGCGCTGCTGGCATAAGCACACGCTATCCATAACCGGCAGCGGGCGCGAATGCAAAAAAGGGCACAACCCGCAGCATAAGCCGAGGTTGTACCCTTTCGGATACATTGCCTTTAAATTATCATAGGCGATGGATAACCGTTTGCTTGCCATCATCATACTGCAATTATAAAAACGTTTGCAAACTGCTGCAGTCACGAAATTTGCTTGTCTTTCCTTTGTTATCTTGCGGTATCTCGCTTTTTCGCTATTTTACTTGCTCATACGCTCGATATCCATCTGCCGCGGCCGCTCCCAAAGCTGTTCGCAAAGCGGTTCGTCAGGCGGTTGCCATCGCGGAAACGGTGTGGTAAGATGAAGAAAATTTAAAGGCAATGCAACTTTCGGGTTCAACCTCGGCTTGTTTGGAGGTTGGACCTTTTTTGCGTTTTCATGCCTGAAGGAGGACATTATGGATGATTATGTTGGAAGCGGTATACCATCGCATCGGGCTGAACTGGTCCTATGCGTATAACGAATCGACGGCGCATATCCGGCTGCGCACGAAGCGCGGCAATGTAGCACGGGTGGAGCTGGTGTGCGGCGACAAGTACAGCTGGGAGAAATACAACGAGACCGTCGCCATGGAGCGGTTCGCTTCAGACAGCCTGTTCGATTACTGGCAAGCCTCTGTCGCGCCGCGGTTTCGGCGGTTCGTCTATTATTTTGCCCTTCACGAGGAAGCGGGCGAGACGGTCTATTTTCTGGAGAAGGGCTTCTTCGACAAGCCGCCGAGGATTCGGTATGAGGGGCTGTTTGATTTCCCTTATCTAAGCCCCGAGGATGTTCACTCCCCGCCGGAATGGGTCAAGGATGCTGTGTTTTACCAGATTTTCCCCGAACGCTTCGCCAAGGGCGACCCGTCCATCGACCCGGAAGGGGTGCTGGAATGGGGCGGCGTGCCAAGCCCGAGCAATTTTTTTGGCGGCGATCTGCAGGGGGTGCTTGACCATCTGGACCATCTCACCGATTTGGGAGTCAACGCGATCTATTTCAATCCGTTGTTCGCTGCGACGACCAATCACAAATACGATACGCGCGATTATATGCTCGTCGATCCGCATTTCGGCACGAAAGAGAAGCTGAAGGAGCTGGTCGATGCTTGCCACGCGCGGGGCATCCGCGTATTGCTGGACGGCGTGTTCAACCATTGCGGCAGCATGTTCCCGCCGTTTGTCGATGTGCAGCAGAACGGCCCCGCCTCCCGCTATGCCGACTGGTTTCATATTGAGCAATGGCCGCTCAAGGTCGAAAATGGCATCCCGAGCTACGCCACCTTCGGCTTCGAACCGAGGATGCCGAAGCTCAATACGGGCAATGAGGAAGTCAAGTCCTATCTGCTGGAGGTCGGCCGGTACTGGACCGGCGAGCTGGGTTTGGACGGTTGGCGGCTGGACGTGGCCAACGAGGTGGATCACCAGTTCTGGCGCGAGTTCCGCCGGGAGATCAAGAAGGTGAACCCGGAGGCTTATCTGGTCGGGGAGATTATGCACGATGCGATGCCGTGGCTTCAGGGCGACCAGTTCGACGCCGTGATGAATTACCCGTTCACCAATATCGTGCTTGATTTCTTCGCCAGAAGGCGCACCAACGCCAGCCAATTTGCCCAGTGCATCAATGCCCAGCTGGCCAGCTTCCCGCAGCAGGTCAGCGAGGCGGCCTTCAATCTGCTGGGCAGCCACGATACCGTCAGGCTGCTGACGCTGTGCGGGGGCAACAAGCGGCTGATGAAGCTGGCCGTGCTGTTCCAGCTGACTTTTCAGGGAGTGCCCTGCATCTACTACGGGGACGAGATCGGCCTCGACGGCGAGCATGATCCCTACAACCGCAAATGCATGGAGTGGGACCCCGCGAAGCAGGATCGCGAGCTGCTGGACTTTTTCCGCCGCACTATCGCCCTGCGCAAGGCTTACCCAGCGCTGCGCGGCAGCGGCCTTCGCTTTCTGGAGGCTCCCGGGCATCCGCAGCTGCTCGCTTATGAACGGCACGACGCCCGCGACCGCTTCCTCCTGCTGCTGAACAATGACGAGACCGCCTGCTCGGTCATTGTCCAGGCCGGCGGGCAGAGCGGGCTGTGGCAAGACGCGGGCAGCATCGCCCATGTTCGGACAGACGAGGGAGCGATCCAGATTGCTCTTCCTGCCTTTGGCTATGCCATCCTGCACGCTGCTGCGGATCGCGCCAGCGAAGCGATCCGGTTATTGGCGCAATAGCCCCCGGCCAGGAGCAGCTCAGTCAGATGGAAATCGCGGATTTGTTGTTAATTTGACAGGAACAACGCCAGCACCGTATACGGCGAGAATGTCTACTTGACGGGCAACACGGCGGAGCTTGGGGGCCGGGACCCGAACAAGGCGATCGGCCCGTTATTCAATCAGATCATCGCCGCCTGCCCGGCCTGGTCCTATGATGTCAGCGTGCCTGCCGGAACCGAGCTAGAGTTCAAATTCATCAAAAGAACGGCACGGCTGTCACCCGGGAAGGCGGCGCCAACCACAGCTATACGACGCCAGCCAGCGGTGTCGGCACCGTCGTTGTCGACTGGCAGCCGCAGGTTCTCAGAGGCTCGGGGAGCGCAAAGGTCCGGCCGGGAGGTTCGCCCGGCTGGAGCTTGCCATGTTTGGCTAAAGCGCGCGCGTCTTACGTATTTTGCCGTTTCGCCAGGAACGTATGTTTCCTCTTTGTGCAGCCGTGTGTTACAATGAACGGGTCTGTTCTATAGTACAGGGTACAGGCGACATGTTCGCGCAATTCATCATGGCCGCAAAGCGAGGGCGTATAGATCATGAATAAGGTAGCTGGCAGGGAGTACATCGAGGTTGATTTCAGCGGCGCAGATTTGCGGGAATGGGCATGGGATGGCTGCACGTTCACGAAGTGCGTTTTTCGCGGGGCTCATCTGGACGAGGCGGTTGCATCGGGCTGCATCTTCACTCACTGTGATTTCACGGGCGCAGCGCTGAACGCCTCGACGTATCGCCGATCCGCTTTCACGAACTGCCTGTTTGCAGGGGCAAACCTGTTCATCGCCACTTTCGCCGAATGCAAGACGGTCGGCTCGGATTTTGCGAAGGCGAAGCTGGACGGGATCGCGATCGAAGGGGGAGACTGGTCGTACACCAATCTTCGGCATGCCAATCTGAGCAAGCAGAAGCTGCGCCGAGTCCGGTTCACGGAGGCGGACTTGTCCGATTGCAATCTGGAGAAAGCCGATCTTCGGGATGCCGACTTAAGCCGCGCCGTGCTCAGCAGGGCGCGGGTGGCCGGTGCGGATCTAAGGGGAGCCAAGGTAGACGGGGTCGATTTTACACAGCTTGATATTCGCGGAGCGCGGCTTGATGAGCAGCAGGCGGTCTTGTTCGCGCGCTCTTATGGGGCAAGGATCGACTAGCGGCCTGCTTGCTTCCCATGACTTGGGCCCATGGCACCAGCGTCCTGTCATCTTGTAAAGGAGCAAAAGGATGATTAACTACGGCGAACTCTACTACGACCATTACAGCAAATTTTTAAGCGAGCCTGTTGACCGAGAGGTGTTCAGAAGCACTGCAGAGATGCCAAGTATACAGATATTGAAGTATGAGCATGTTTTTGCAGAATGCCTGGTCTACAACTCGCTTGGATTTTGTAAGTATGAGGATATCGTGGGGGCCAATGTCGAGGTTTCCATGGTCGTCGATGGGGCTTTTCGGAGCACCGGATACCTTCTGGCCAGCGCCTTATTTTTTTGTATCGCTAACAAAATGCCAATAGGCAGGGGGATCGCGGTAAGCGGCATTGAAAGGCTCGATAAAGATTTTGTGCAAAAATACGATAAAAGCGCCATTTATTTTACTGAACCGTATGCTTTCCCGGAGGAATATCGCATTGTGCATACGAACAGCGAGGATCAAGACGGCAGAATGCTGCTGGCCTTTTATATTTCGCAGGCGGAGTGCGAATATTTTGTTCAATACGGAGCTGACAAGTTCGAGGACTTGTTGGAAGAAAAGAACGTGGACCCCTTTCATGTAAGCAGGGCATCCGCAGTTTGAAGGCCCCTTTCGCATCGTCAGATTTTGTTCCTAGGAATTTCGGCCTGCCGCCTTGAGTCTGCGGATTCATTTTTGCCAATCCCAAAAGGAATCTGCCTCCTTATCGCGAATTAGCTCCTCTTGGATATCATATCCATTTCGTATAAGACATCCAGGAGGGGTAAGATGAAAAGAACAAGACGACTGATCACGGGCGCTGTGCTTGCTTGCGCGCTGACGCTGGCCTTTGTCCCGGCTTGGCCGGCCCCGCAGGCCTATGCGGCCAAAGCCAACGATTCGTTCATCGAGGAGATCGGGCGGCGTTACGACGAGTTGGAAAGCAAGTACCGCAATCTTTACGAAGCGGATAAGAAAAAATTTACCGAGGCCTACGATGCGTTCTACAAGCAGATTCATGACGAGCAGGAAACGTTCAACCGGCTGGTCAAGGACGATTTGGACGCGCTCGCGGATTTGCTGGGACGAGACCACGCCAGCTTGTCAGATCAATACACCAGCCGCACCTATAAGGAACCTTTGAACGTCTACAAGCGGCAGATCAACCCGAATTACACGTCGGGCGCTATGTGGAAATACGCGACGGCAGCCAATGAAAATTACACGTCGAGCACGCATTGGCGTTTTCATACGCAAATTAACGAAAATTACAACTCGTCTTTGATGTGGCATTATCATAATGAGCTCAATCCCCATTATTCCAGCAGCACGATGTGGAACTACAGCAACCAAATGAATCCGAACTATTCCAACTCCGCCATGTGGAAGCTTCGCAATGAATCCAATCCGAGCTATAGCGGGGGCACGATGTGGAAATATCGGATCGGTAAGCTGACGCGGGCCCAGGCGGAGCAGCAGATGAACGCGGTGCTCACCGAAGGCGAGGAGAGGCTGCAGGAAATCCGCGCTGAATCCGTCGCTTCGTTGGAGAAGACGCAGCAGGACACGCAGCGGAAATTGACGGAGCTGCGGGATGAGACTGTCGGGAAGGTGCTGGAGCAGCGGGCAAGCTCGCTGGATGAAATCATGAGCATCCGGGAACGCCATTTTGGCGGGAAGCTTGCGATCAAGCCGCTCGTCATCAGCTTCGATAAGATCAAGGTGGTCATCGACGGCGAATTGCAGCGGTTCGAGCAGCCTCCGGTCAACAAGGACGGTAGCGTGCTGGTGCCGATGCGGGCCATCTTCGAGAAGCTGGGAGCGAAGATTACCTGGAACGACACGGAACGCTCCGTAACGGCCGTCAAAGGGGACGTCACGATCTATTTGCAGATCGGCAGCACGGAGCCGACGGTGAACGGCGTCGCGAAGCCGCTGGAGGTGCCGGCTCAGCTCGTCAATTCCTACACGATGGTGCCGGTTCGCTTCATCAGCGAGTCGCTCGGCGCGGAGGTCGATTGGGACCAGGCTACCCAGACCGTCTATATTAGGACGAAGTAATCATTCGTCATCGATGAAGCCCGAATCCGGTATGCCGGCAGGGCTTCTTTAATTTGAACGCTGCGGAAAGTTTAACTTCGCTAAAGGCTTCAAGCGAAGTGCGAGTAAGGCGCCGCAGAGAGAGCCGCCTATGCCGAGTGATTCTTCTCGTCATCGGACGTCACCTGCGGTGTTGAAATTTTGGCCTTGTGGATTACCGCCAAATTTTCGGGGAGAGCCGCCTATGCCGAGCGATTCTTCTCGTCATCGGACGTCACCTGCGGTGTTGAAATTTTGGCCTTGTGGATTACCGCCAAATTTTCAAGAGAGAGTCGCCCATTCCGCTCGCGCAGCACCATCAGATGATGAAAATATGCCGCGGGCCCGGCGCTATTTTCAAGAGAGCCAGCGAATGTTGTATTTTGTACAACAAAAACCGGGAGATAAACCCTATTTACGGCGTAATGTTGTAGAACGTGCAACAATTTGGGCGATGTGCCTCGGTTTGAAGCCCATCGCGCCCAAATTGTTGTACAAAATACAACTTTCCCCTTCCTCCGGCCCGAAATATAATGAAAATGTTGCATTTTTTGCAGGATTTGCCGCTCATATGCCCGGGGAGGGGGCGTGCTAACGCGGAGTTCGACTGCTAACGTGAAACTCGAACAACTAGCGCGCAGCTCGAACGCTAACGCGAAGTTCGACCGCTACTTTTCGGGGGCCGTCGATTGAGCATCCCGCCGCAGTAAAGTATGCCTTGCCGAGAGTAAGGATTTTTTCGCCAACTTTCCGGGGGCGCGAAGAACGGAAGAATGGCTAGAAGCTGCCAGTCTGTGAGGGGGTCCATCGGAAGTGTGCCGGGACTCGCGACAAAAGCAAAGGCGGATTGCTCGGCTTGCTTCCGGGTCGCGGCAAAAGCAAAGGCGACTCGCGCGGCTCGCTTGCTTTCGTTTGGCTTTTGGCCTGGCTAACGCCAGCCAGAGAGCTTATTTCACTCGAAACGCTCCTAAAGCAAGTGAGCGGCCTTATTTGGCATTTTTGGCGACCGGATTCAGCGTTTTGGACAAAATAGCGCTACCCAGTTTCGTTACATTTCCAGGAGGCTACGTTTCAGCAAAATAGCGTTTGTCACAAGCGTTAGAGATGATATTGCAATCCGGAAGGTTCCAGAAGGCGCCGCTTTTCGTTCCCGGCCAGCTTTTCCGTACCGCGATGCCTCGCTTTATGCTGCCTAGGCCATGCCTTGCGGTTTGAGCTATACATTTTGCGGAAAAGATGCTCTGTTGCATGATGCGGCCGGTACAAGCAGCGGCTTGCTGTGGCGGCAATGGGCTGCCGACTTGGCCGCTTGGGTCGCCGCTCTGCTTCGCTTCATACCCCAACGTCGCGGGGGAGGGCGAAGCTGGAGACAAAGTTGTGCGCTAACGCGGAATACAGGGACTGTCCAGCCGTCCCCGCTTGCAGTTTTCGGAAGGCAGCCAAAAGGGTATATTTTCCTGAAGCAAGCGATTATAATGGGGGTGTCATCTCACAAGGAGGCGAAAGCTTGATGGTGAAACCGGATGGTTATTTGGAGCGGATATATGACGAGTTGCAGCGCCGAAGGGAAGAAGAGAGCGGCTCCTGGAAGGACGGGAGGGACCGCTTGCTGGAGAAGCTGAAGCAGGCGCTTGGAGAGTTCGAATATTCGCCAGGGGGCGGGGAGCCGTTTGAGCCGGTTCTTCTGGAGAGGGTCGAGCTGGAGGAGGCGGTTCGCGAACGGGTCGAATTCGCGACGTTCGGCGGACTGAGGATGCCGGCTTACGTCATGATTCCGAAAGCGTTGAAGCCTGGGGAGCGGGCCCCCGGCGTGCTGCTATGGCATGGGCACGGATACGGCAGCCGGTCGGTCGTCGGACTTCAGGAGGACGGCAGTCCGCGGCCGGCAACGGGCAAACTGTCGGATAACATCGCGCTGGAATTGGCACGCAGAGGCCTCGTCGTCATCGCGCCGGAGGTCGTCGGGTTCGGGGACCGCAAGCTGGAGCGTGATCTTGTCAAGGAGCCAACGATTGGCAACTCCTGCTATAACCTGTCGGTCTCGCTGCTAATGACGGGGCGGACGACCGCCGGCTTGCGCGCATACGAGGCGATGAGGGCAGCGGACTATTTGGCATCTCGGCCCGAGGTCGATGCCGAGCGGCTCGGCAACATCGGCCATTCCGGCGGCGGCACGGTCGCTTCGCTGTCGGCAGCGCTGGACTCGCGCATCAAGGCTTCCGTCGTCGGCATATACGGCAATACGTATCGCGGGAGCATTTTGGCGATGCGCCACTGCCTGTGTAATTATATCCCGGGCATCCTGCAGCACGCGGAAATGCCGGATCTGCTCGGCCTGATCGCGCCGCGCGCGCTGTTTATCGAGGCTGGCATCGGCGATCCGATTTTTCCCGCAAATACGGCCCGCGAAGCGGTCCGCCAGCTTAAGGAGATTTATGCGGAGATGGAAGCGGCAGATCGATTTGAAAGCGATTTCTTTGAAGGGAAGCATGAGGTTAGCGGCCGGAAGTCGTTTGAATGGCTGGCGGCGGCGCTGAAGGGCGGCCCGAGCTAATATAGGCTAATACAGGATCATACAGGCTAAAAGTCGGAATAGGCTAAAAGTCGGCAACAGGCTAAAAGTCGGAACAAGATAAAATTCAGAACAGGCTAAAAGTCGGGAAAGGCGGATGCTGCAAAATCATCGCCAGGCAAGCGGCAAGCGGGATTCGGGCCTGGAAGCGGACGGGCCGGCCAACCGCGCCGGTCCGATTCCGCGCCAAGCGAATGCTGCCACGTTTCGCAGGCTGCCTGCGCCGTACGAAGCCGGGGACGCCGCGGGAAGAGTAATAAAACTCGGGCTTGCTCCATATGGTGATAGGGGATGTCCCTCTATACGGATGTGGAGTGATGCACAATGAATACCGCGCCCGAGTTGGAGCGGCTAACGCTGCAGGTTTCGGGGATGACCTGCTCGGCCTGCGCAAACCGCATCGAGAAGAATGTGCAAAAAATGGACGGCGTCGCCTCTGTGTTCGTCAATCTCGTCATGGAGACGGCTTATGTCCGCATCGATCCGTCGCGGGTGAAGGTCCAGGATGTAGCCGACCGGATCGCTCAGCTCGGGTTTCGCGCGTCGATGAAAGAGGCATCGGCAGGCCCGGAGGAAGCGGTTAGCCTGGCCAGCATCTACAAGCGGCGGTTTCTCTTCTCCTTGCTGTTTACGCTTCCGCTGTTGTGGCCGATGCTGCATCATTTTTCGTGGACTTCGTCGCTATGGGTTCCCGATATCCTGCACAACGCTTGGATGCAGCTGCTGCTCGCTACGCCGGTACAGCTGATTTGCGGCTGGCCGTTTCTGGAGGGCGCTTGCCGCTCATTGCGCAGCGGGTCGGCCAATATGGACGTGCTGATTGCACTCGGGACGCTTTCCGCTTATTTGTACAGCCATTATCTTGTTTTTCACCCGGCGGGAGCGGCCGTGAGCGGTCATGGCCATACGCCGCTCTATTTTGAAGCGAGCGCGACGATCATTACGGTCGTCTGGTTCGGCAAATGGCTGGAGGCCAGGGCGCGGCTGCACGT
Source organism: Paenibacillus ginsengihumi DSM 21568 (assembly GCF_000380965.1). GTDB lineage: Bacteria > Bacillota > Bacilli > Paenibacillales > NBRC-103111 > Paenibacillus_G > Paenibacillus_G ginsengihumi. The sequence continues at coordinate 38,127 of NZ_KB905574.1, forward strand.
CAGGCAATGGATGGAGGGCTGGACCCATCTGGTGCCGCCGTCGGTTCGCGTGCTGCGGCCCGAAGGGGAGACGTGGGAAGATTCCGCTCGCGTCGCGAAGGGCGATACCGCCATCGTGCTGGCCGGAGAGACGCTTCCGGTGGACGGCGTCGTATTTGCCGGGCAGGGGCTCGTGGACGAGGCGACGCTGAGCGGCGAGAGCCGGCCGCAGGACAAGGCGGCGGGCGACGCCGTATCCGCCGGCACCCGCCTCGTTCGCGGCCGGCTGGAGATTCGCGTGGAGCGGGCCGGGGCGCAGACGTCGCTCGGGCAGATGGTCCGCACGCTGGAGGAGACGCAGACGACGAAGCCGAAGCTCCAGGCGAAGGCGGACCGGGCGGCGGCCTGGTTCGTCCCGGGGATCATCGCGCTGTCGGCGGCGACGTTCTTGTATTGGTACGTGAGCGGCGCTCCCGGCGCCTTCGGCACGGCGCTTTCCCATGCGATCGCGGTCGTCGTGAGCGCCTGTCCTTGCGCGATCGGCATGGCGGCGCCGCTGTCCGTCTTCCTGGCCTCGCGCCAGGCTGCCCGGCTCGGCATCCTGTTCCGCCACGGCGAAGCGCTGGAAAGCTTGAGCCAGGCCGATACGATCCTGTTCGACAAGACCGGTACGGTAACCGAAGGCATTCCGGTCGTCGTCGGCATCGTCGCCAAGGATCGGCCGGCGCGGGAGCTGCTGCGGCTCGCGGCGACGGCGGAGCGGGACGGGGAGCATCCGATCGCCGGCGCTTTCGTCCGCGAAGCCGGGAAACAAGGCGTTCGGCTAGGTGAGGCCGAGCGGATGGAGGAGCTGCCGGGATACGGAATCAGCGCGGCCGTGGAGGGCAGGGAGCTGCTGATCGGCTCCGCAAGGCTGCTGCAAAGCCGCAGCATCCGCTGCCCCCAGCTTCGCGAAATTGCCGAATGGGAGCAGCAGGGAGCGACCGTCGTTCATATCGCCGTTGGCGGCCGTTGGGCCGGCGCGGCCGGCATCCGCGATGCGCTCAGGCCCGGCATTGCCGGTGCGGTGCAGCGGCTGAACGGCCAAGGGCTGCGGCTGCTGCTGGTGACGGGAGACGATCGCGGCACGGCCGGCTTCATCGGTCGGCAAAGCGGATTCAAGGATATTCGGGCAGGCGCCCTTCCGCAGGAGAAGCTGGAGCTCGTTCGGAAGCTGCAAGGCGAAGGCCGCATCGTCGCTTTTGTCGGCGACGGAGTGAACGATTCCCCGGCTATGGCAGCGGCGGCGGTCGGCATCAGCGTGAGCAACGCCGCATCGGCCGCCAAGGAGGCGGCCGATGTGCAAATTTTGCGCGACGATGCGCGCGGGATTGTCGACGCCATCGCCATCAGCCGCAGGGCGCTCGGCAACATCCGCCAAAATCTGACGCTTGCGTTCATCTACAATGCCATGGTCGTTCCCGCCGCGATGGCCGGCCAGCTGGAGCCGTGGGCAGCCGGCTCGGCGATGACCTTGAGCTCGCTGACGGTCGTCTTGAATGCCATGCGCATGGATTACAGCCTGAAGCGGGGACGGCGGCGCCCGGCGGATTTTCCCCGCAGGGAGCGCGGCAAGGCGGCCTTTAGCGCACAGCCGTAAACGCATGCTGCACGACGACTTCGCCTTCCGGCGCCGCGATGCGCACAGCGGCGGACTGCGTCCCTGGCATGAAGGGAATCCCCTGCCCTTCATAGAAGCCGGGCTGCCGCTCGCGCAGCGTAAATTCGCTGGTCCCGCACAGCATCTCCGGCATCGACAGACGGATCGCGATCCGGGCCCCGGTAATCGGCAGCGCCGCCTCGTCCCTGAGCTCGACGGTAAAACGGCTCGGCGACAGCACACGGGCCGGATAATCGTCCATGCTGATGCGAATATCGAATGGCGGGGCCATTGTGTGCGTTTCCGCCGATCCGGATGACGCGGCGTCCGGCCGGATCAGATGATAGCGGAGGATCGCCGCTCCGGCGAAGAGCACAAGTGCGCTTTTCAGCCCGATCGAGATCGCCCGGCTTCCTTTGGCAGGCCACAAGCTCAAGGATTCCACCTCCCATCTCCCGCTAACGCTTTCTCTCTAGTAGTATGGGGCGCACAGCGGGAGTATTCGTTGTTTCTGGGGAAGCGAAGCCAGGGCGAATCGGAGGCTCGAAGAATGTTCGGCGCCGAAGGGCATATACATGGATTGGAACATCCCTGGCCCAAACATGCGCTGTTGTCCTCGGCCAAAATGTTCGCAATCGAAGCTGGCGACCGCTGACGGGAATGATTCATTCATCCAAGTCGTCCACCGTCTATGATCTCTCCGACTGAAAGCCGCGTCATGTCGACGGTCCCGAAGCACGAAAAAAGCTGCACCATATAAGGCGCAGCCTGGAAAGACAAAGTTGTCCGATATAAAATAAACAAATGACTTGATTTTGCATAAAAGGTCGTGCTATAATATTGAAATCATTGCGATGATTAATCAGTTTAATATATTTCATATATAGATTATCACAACATTGGCTGTTTGTCAAGCGGGAAACTATTTCGGGGGAGAGGAAGTTGGATGATGTCGAACGATCATTTGCCGGGATTGGAAGCCGATCGAACGATGGAACTGGTGATGGAGCAGCTGACAGAGCAGGGGAAACAGCGTTCCTCGCTGGCCTCCGAGGAAATTATGGAGCAGCTTGCGCCGTTTGGCCCGAGTCCCGAACAGCTTGACGCATTCCTCGACCGGCTCTCCGAGCTTGGGATTGAAGTGAGCGGCGAGCCGGATGACGGTATGTTGGCGGGGGCGGACAGCCGGGAGCAGGAGAAGCTTGATGTCGGCGGCGAGCTGACATTGCCGCCGGGCATTCGCACGGACGATCCTGTGCGCATGTACTTGAAAGAAATCGGCCGCGTCCAGCTCCTTTCCGCCGAAGAAGAGGTCGAACTGGCCAAGCGAATCGAACAGGGAGACGAGGCGGCCAAGCGCAGGCTGGCTGAAGCGAATCTGCGTCTTGTCGTCAGCATTGCAAGACGTTATGTCGGGCGAGGCATGCTGTTTCTCGATCTCATCCAGGAAGGCAACATGGGCCTCATGAAGGCGGTCGAGAAATTCGACCAGTCGAAGGGCTTCAAATTCAGCACTTACGCGACCTGGTGGATTCGGCAGGCAATTACGCGAGCGATCGCCGACCAGGCCAGAACGATACGCATTCCTGTGCACATGGTGGAAACGATCAACAAGTATCACCGCACGGCCCGCCAGCTTCTGCTTGACAAAGGGCGGGAAGCGACGCCGGAAGAAATCGCCAAGGAAATGGACATTACGCCGGACAAGGTGCGGGAAATTATGAAAATATCCCAGGAGCCCGTCTCGCTGGAAACTCCGGTCGGCGAGGAGAACGATTCGAATTTGGGCGATTTTATCGAGGATCACGAAGCGTTGGCGCCGGCCGATGCGGCCGCCTTCGAACTGCTCAAGGAGCAACTGGAGGATGTGCTCGACACGCTCACGGAACGCGAGGAAAATGTGCTGCGGCTGCGCTTCGGATTGGATGACGGGCGCACGCGCACGCTGGAGGAAGTAGGCAAAGTGTTCGGGGTCACCCGCGAGCGAATCCGCCAGATCGAAGCCAAGGCGCTGCGCAAGCTGAGACATCCGAGCCGCAGCCGACGGCTGAAAGACTTTTTGGAATAATAAGATCGCAATTATACGATGTATCTTAGGAAGAGTCCGTACGAATCGGGCTCTTTTTTTACGTTGCAAAATCAAGAGAGTCAGCTAATGTTGCGTTTTTTGCAGAATTCGTCGTCTCGTGTACCTGAGGGGGCATGGGGAGGGGCAGCGCTAACGCGGAATTTGCCGCTTATGTGAAGTTCGACCGCGAAAGCGGGGGAACCAGAAGCTGGAGGCGTTCGGCCCCGTTGTTCGGGGGGCTGCTAGCGGAGCATCCCCTAACGCTGCAAAACATAGGCGGAATAAAGATTGACATTTTCGCCAGAAGCACATTCGGAACGGCCGCGATGGCGGTATTGTTCTCCGTCGCCGCTTCCTTGATCCTTACGCTGCTGTCTCTGGCGGAAGAGATGACGGAAGCGTGGGGGTGGAACTTCTACTTCTTTCGGCTGCCGTACATCAACAGCGGCCCGGCTGTTCAGCAGGCAGGGACGATTTTCGGCATCATGCTCTCGATTCTTTTTACGGGAATCGGCATAGCCAGCGTCTATCAGCGATACGGGAGGCTCGGCATGCTCGTCTTCTTCACCGGCAGTCTGCTCGTATCCAGCATCGGCTCCGTCATCCTGACCGCAACCGGCATGTGGAGCGAGCTGTTTGGCTGGTTGATAGCTCATTCGGCTGCATCTGTCGCAACGTGGCTTGTGCTGCTGGCGGTCTTATGTGCGCTGCTGTCGCACTGTATGCTGCGCAGAGCGAACGCTTGATGCGGCTTTCTGCGGGAGGGCGCCGGCCGGAACCGATCCCGGAGCGAACTATCGCCATCCGCGAAGCCGTCCCCGGATGAAGCTTGCTGAACCTTCGGCCTGATGCTATTCGCCTCCTTCGCAACATATCATAGTACCAGCAGCTTTTTTAGCTTGGAGGCGATCGATCATGGCAGTGAAGCCGCTGGCTCTGCAGCGAGGAGATACCGTCGGCATCGTCACGCTGGGCAGTCCGCTGGATGCAGGCGTGATCGATGCCCGCATTGCATATTTGCAAAGCATGGGCCTGCAGGTCGTGCTGGGCCGGCATGTGTATGCGCAAAATGGTTTTTTGGCCGGGACGGCCGCCGAACGGGCAGATGATTTGATGGCGATGTTTGCCGATCCGCGGGTCAAGATGATTTTGCCGGTCAGGGGCGGCGTTGGCGTCGAAACGATACTGCCGTATCTCGATTTTGCTTTCCTTCGCCTGCATCCGAAGATCGTCAGCGGCTATAGCGATATCACGGTGCTGCTGAACGCTTTGTACCAGTTTGCCGGCTTCGTAACGTTTCACAGCCTGCTGCTCATCGATTTTAGACCGGATACGCCTCCGTACAATTTCGAGCAGTTTTTCGCTATCACTTCTTCCACCGCGGTGCCTCGCGCAATAAGCAATCCGGCAGGAATGCCGCTGGCCGGCAACGGCTTGGGCATTGTGAGCGGACCGGTCGTCGGCGGCAATTTGACTTCGCTCGTCGGCACGCTCGGGACGCCTTACGAGATCGACACGACCGGCTGCATCCTTTTGCTCGAAGAAGTTCACGAGCCGATCAATACCGTATACCGCTATATCGAGCAGCTGCGGCTGGCCGGCAAGTTCGCCGCATGCGTCGGCATCATTATGGGGGAGTGCAGCGATTGCCCGGAAGCGTACGGCGTGTCGTACAGCGAGCTGATCCGCGAAGTGATCCTTCCGCTCGGCAAGCCGCTCATCACCAATATGGCTACAGGCCACGGGCGTTTTAAAGCGGCCATACCGATTGGCGCGGTCGTCCGATTGAACTCGTATGCCGGCACGGTGACGATGCTGGAGCCGGGCGTGCGTTACTGAAGAGCTGCATGGAGCCGCGCCATGCGGCTTTCTTTTTTTTGAAGGGCGAGAGGAGTATTGCGATGGGAGAGGGAATTATAAAAAATGTGAACGATTAAGATGAAAACCAGCATTCGTATTCGTCCGCCGCAACATGAAAGCGCATTATTTGGAATGAGAGAAAGGAGGCTTCCATGTGATGGAGGTGCCGCGCCAGCTTCCCGGCAAGCTGATGCGCGATCGGAACGGGGCTTGGCGCCTGTATAGCGGGTGCGTCGTGCTTGGAGGCGATCTGCTCGAACGATATTTCCCTAGGCGGTCTTGAACGGCGACGCCGCGCCGAATTGTATAGAAGCGATGCAGGGCATGCGTTAGGGGACGACACTTATCCGGCTTGCGGGTTTAAGGTCTGTAGGCTGCCCGCTATCCGTTGTACGAACGTAACCAACATTAGTATGCTGCGAGATAGAGACGCCTATGACGAGCGCTTCCTATCGTCATCGGTCGTCACCTGCGGTATTGAAATTTTGTCGGCGTATACCGCCAAATTTTCAAGATAGAATGAAACGCCGCTGGGTATTTTAAAAAATATTAGGTGATGAAGGAGTATGGCGAATGTCCAAGCTGAGCGAGCTGGTACAAGAAAAAATCCGCTTTCTCAATACATTTATTCAATCGCCCAAAGAAATCGGCAGCATTACACCGAGCACCAAATACTTGGCAGCGGCCATGGTGAAGGGCATTGATTGGGATAAGGTCGAGCATGCGGCGGAGCTTGGCGCAGGCACCGGCGCGATTACGTCGTGTCCGCGGCAAGCGGCGGGAGGGAAGGTGCGCGTGATGCTGTTCGAGAAGGACCCCCAGCTGCGCGAACGGCTGCTTGTCAAATATCCGGGATTCCCCTGCTATGCCGATGCCAGTCAAATCAGGAACGCGATGAGTGTGGAAGGCATACCTTATCTGGACGTCGTCATTAGCGGGCTGCCGTTTTTTAATTTTTCCCAGCCGGTCAGGGACCGGATTATGGAGGAAATCCAGGAGTCGCTGCGCCCAGGCGGATATTTCGTCGCTTTCCAATACTCTTTGCAGATGAAGCGGCAGCTGAGCCGGCAATTCGATATCGAAGCGATTCAATTCGTACCGTACAATTTGCCGCCGGCATTCGTCTATCTTTGCCGCAAAAAATCGTAACCGGCCTGCGCTTTCGGCCGCTTCGGCGAAGCTCCCGAGCCGCAAGAGAAGGCCGGCCCTGCGGCCCGGGGAAGGCTGCTGTGTGCGGCCGCCGTTACTTGCTTTTCATCTCGAAAAACTCGCATAACGTCCGGTCATGATAGCTGATCTCGCTCACCCCGGCCTGGGTGACGACGGTCTGGTCATCGAAGCGAACGATCACGCCGCCCGAATCGACGACATGGTCGTTCTGAAATACGCGAACGGCCGTCTGGCGTTCCATGGCTTCCTGCATATCTTGATCGGTGATTAATCGGCGGTTCCTGGCCATAGCGACCTCCTCGCTTTATCTTTCAAGGATTGAATGATTGTCAGGCTTATTGTAACAGAAGGCAGGGATGCGGAAAAGCTTTGCCCAAGCCCGTTTACTCCGGCGGCGTGTTCCCGACAGGGAGCTTCAATGCTTCACGAATTGTCTCCGGGGCGTCACGGATTAGCGCCGCGAGAAGGGAGATGGACAGGTGAACGTACTGGAAACGGTCGCGACGATCGGCATCATGAATATCGTATACGTATCGCTGTTTACGATTCGGATCATTCTGGTGATGAAGTCTCGGCGAATTTTGGCGTCGGTCATCAGCATGTTTGAGGTGTTCGTCTATTTGATGGCGCTCAATATCGTGCTCAGCAACATCGACGAGCCTTTGAACCTGGCCGCTTACTGTATCGGCTGGGGAGCGGGCGTATGGCTCGGCATCAAGATCGAGGAATGGCTGGCGCTCGGTTACTCGATCCTGCAGATCGTCGTCGATTACGAATCGACCCGTCTCCCCATGCTGCTGCGCGAGCACGGGTACGGCGTCACCAGCTGGACGGCGGAAGGCAAGGACGGCCCTCGGCTCGTAATGCAGGTGCTGACCAAGCGCAATCGGGAAAAAAGCTTGATGAAGCTCATTCAGGAGCTGGCGCCGAAAGCGTTCGTGATCTCCTACGAGCCGCGCACGTTCCGCGGCGGATTTTGGACGAAACGGTTGTAGAGACTCTGCCAGGCAGGGTCTTTTTTGCGTCCGCAAAGATCGTTATCTGTTTTTGCGGAGCGATGTTTTATCGGCGCAGGATTGGGGCAAACCAATTAAAATGGAAAAGGAGGCCAGGTGCTGGACCGGTATCGGGAAGAAAACGCCACACTGGCCGACGTTATGAAGCCGTTCGAGCATGTCGTCGAATCGGGCACGCCGCTGCCGGCAGCCGTGGCGCTCATGAACGAGAAGGGCATGTGGTACGTGCCGGTCGTCCGCGACGGGCGTCTGGCCGGTTTGATGACGAAAGGCAGCATCGTCCGCCATCTGCCCGAGGTGTACATTCCGACGGAGGACGAATCCGGACCACGGTCCGGGCAGGGAGGGGGGCGAATGAACGGGGGCGCCGGAGCTTGTCTCGCTTTTTTGGCGGAACGGCAGGGGGACATTATTCAAGCGATTCAGGAGCATCTGATCCTTTCGTTCGTCTCCGTGCTGCTTGGCGCGGCGCTGGCGATACCGCCCGGCGTGCTTGCCGCGCGCCGGCCGCGGCTGGCCCGGTCATCCTGGCGACAGCCAATGTGATCCAGGTGTTTTCCGAGTCTGGCCTCTGCTTGTGCTCCTGATGATCGTCTTCGGGCTCGGCTTTATGACTGTGGCCATTGCGCTGTTCCTGTACTCGCTGCTGCCGGTCATCCGCAATACGTATGTCGACTTGACGCAGGTGGACCCGGCCATTGCGGAAGCGGGGCGCAGCGTCGGCATGAGCTCGGCGCAGCTGCTGCCCCGCGTTCAGCTGCCGCCCTTGTTTCCGGGGACTTCTGCGCATAAGGAGCTTCGGCCCTTTCTTGGAAAACGAAGCCGGGTCCGCTATAATGGAACAATATCCATTATCGATGCTTGGATGCCGGAAACCGTCAGCGGAATCGGGCGTCCGGAAGGGAAGAGAGCCGTGTTCGCACGCAGGGAGAGCCTCAAGCAGTATATTCGGTTGTATCCGGTTACCGCTGCAATTATCGTCCTTCAGCTGGTTATGATGGCGGTTATGGAATGGTACGGCTCGTCGACGGATAACGCCACTCTGCTTCGCTTCGGAGCGATGTTCGACTTGCCCGGCCTTCGACCCGAGCCTTGGCGCTATGTCGCCTCCATATTCCTGCATGTCGGGTTTGAGCATTTGCTCTTCAACAGCTTTGCATTGTATGTGTTTGCCGCGCCGCTGGAGCGGATGCTGGGGGCTTGGAGGTATATGCTGTTCTATACAGCGTGCGGCGTCATCGGCAACATCGCCAGCGCGTGGCTGCATCCGGACTATTATATCGGGGCCGGCGCGTCAGGGGCCATCTATGGCGTGTATGGCGCGTATTTGTTCTTGTCCGTCTTCCGCAAAGATCTGATCGACGGCGAAGCGAAGAAAACGATAAGAATCATCGTCATCATCGGCTTCGTCTATTCGCTGGTCATCCCGAATGTGGATATTTATGCGCATGCCGGCGGCTTTGTCGGAGGCGTGGCGGTCATCTGGCTGCTGACGCTGTTCGTCCGCCGCAGGCACCGGGCCGAGAGCAGGGACGAGCGGCCGGAATCCTGGGAATAGGATGCAGGCTTTCTCCAGTCTGGAATGGCAGAGAATAAGGGCAGGCGGGAGATGCGGGCGGCGGATGCCTTCTCGGCATACCTATCTATCTTGATCTATTCTTTCCTCCAAATGGGGGCGCGCGATCAAGGAACCTCGCCAGCTGCGGGGGCCTTCTCCATTTGCCTCATTGCGCCGCCTCGAACGCAAGCAGCACGGCGGCGAGCCCGTAGCGGACCCGGACCGTACGGCGCAGCATCCCGCGGCGCAGCGGCTTTCGATACGCATACAGCAGGGCGATCGAGCCGGCGATGACCAGCAGCGGCAGCAGGTGCTGCGGGGTCAGCATGGTGAAAACGGGTAGCCGCTCTCCGAAAACCAGTCCACAGGGCTAACCCTCCTTCGAGACGGTACTTGTCACAGGCCCGGCGTTCATTTTAAAGCGATATAAATCTCAATCTCTCCGCTTGGGTAATATTTTTCATAATCGAACGTATATGCCCGGCGCAATTCGCCGGCCTCTTCCAATGCCCAAATCTGCTTCCACGCATGCAGCAAGCCTTGTGCATCCTTGTTGTCAACTTTGAAAATGCGGCAGCTCTCCGTATCGGGAACATCCAGCCGGGGCGATCCATCGCCTTCGATCCCGATGCCCAGCGTATAGTCTCCCTTATAATCGCTTGCGTAATCGTAGTAAACGCCGTAAATGCAATCCCGATGGCTTGCCAGCTTGCGGGAGACCTCTTTCCACAGCGCTCCGATTTTCTCCATCACCCGTTCGTCGTTAAAATTATTCGTTCTAATGCTGTCGAGCAAAAATAGCTGCACTTGCAATCTTCCCTTCGTGTACATGGTAAACTAAGAAACTGTGCTTTTTTAATTATAGAACACCAGTTCGGATAAATCAAAATATTTTCTATATTATTCCTCTATCATTTCTCGTCTGGCTGCAAGAATAGTTAACTTATTAGTTAATATAATAATTTATTATTGACATTAATTCGGCTATATTGCTAATATGATTGTTGAATATGTTATTTAATTAACTATATAGTAAAATAAAGGAGAGATGTTCCATGACCGCCATTCCCCGTCCCGAGCATCCGAGGCCGCAGCGGGTTCGGCCGCATTGGATCAATTTGAACGGCGTCTGGCAGTTCGAGATCGATCACGGCCGCAGCGGCAAGCAGCGGGGCCGTCAGGAGCCCGGCGCGCAGCTGGCTGGCGCGATTACCGTGCCGTTCTGCCCGGAGAGCCGGCTGTCGGGCGTCGAGTACAAAGATTTTATGGCCGCCGTCTGGTACAAAAGGGAATTTACTGTGCCCGAAGCCTGGTTGAACGGCCGCACGCTGCTGCACTTCGGCGCGGTCGATTACGCGGCGGAGGTGTGGATTAACGGCCAATCCGTCGGCATTCATCGCGGCGGCTATGCATCGTTCTGCTTCGACATCAGCGCTGTCGTCAGGCCGGGCGCCAATATTGTCACGGTCTATGCCGAGGACGACGTCAGATCGGGGCTGCAGCCGCGCGGTAAGCAGAGCGGGCGGTACGAATCGCACGATTGCGATTATACGAGAACGACCGGCATTTGGCAGACGGTGTGGCTGGAATATGTGCCGGACGTCTATTTGGCCGATTTCGGCCTCGTCCCCGATCCGGACAATGGCTGCGTGCATATCGAGGCCAAGCTGTCCCGCTATGCGGCGGAAGCGACGCTGAACGCTTCCGCTTCGTATCAGGGCAAGCCGATGGGCAGCGCATCCGCCAAGGCGTCCGGCAGCACGGTGCGGCTGACGCTTCCGCTTGCCGAGACGCACCTGTGGGAGGCGGGCTGCGGCCGGCTGTACGACTTGTCTCTGTCCCTCGACAGGCCCGGATATGAAAGCGATACGGTCGCCTCGTATTTCGGCCTGCGCACAGTCGCGCTGGACGGGTTGGCATTTCGTCTGAACGGCCGCTCGCTGTTTCAGCGGCTCGTGCTCGACCAGGGCTTCTACCCGGACGGCATCTACACGGCCCCGACGGACGACGACCTACGCCGCGATATCGAAATCGCGCTGGGGCTCGGCTTCAACGGAGCAAGGCTGCATGAGAAAATGTTCGAGCCGCGCTTTTTGTACTGGGCTGACCGGCTCGGCTACCTCGTCTGGGGCGAGCACGGCAACTGGGGGCTCGATATTACGACTTCTCGCGGGCTGGAAGCCTTTTTGCCGGAATGGCTCGAGGGGGTGGAGCGCGACCGGAATCATCCTTCCGTCATCGGCTGGTGCCCGTTCAACGAAACGTGGGACCGAGACGGGACGAGGCAGAACGACGAGGTGCTGCGCATCGTGTACGAGACGACCAAGCGGCTCGATCCGACGCGCCCGGTCATCGATACGAGCGGCAACTTCCATGTCGCGACCGACATATTCGACATCCACGATTACGAGCAAAACCCGGAGACGTTCCGGGCCAAGTTCGAGCCGATGAAGGCGGGCGGCGAAGCGTACAATACGTTCCCCGACAGGCAAACGTACGAGGGGCAGCCTTACTTCGTCAGCGAATACGGCGGCATCTGGTGGAATCCCGGGCAGCAGGACGGCAAGGCGTGGGGATACGGCAACAGGCCTGCATCGGAGCAGGAATTTCTGGAACGGTACGAGGGACTGACGAGCGCGCTTCTGGAGCATCCGATGATTTGCGGCTTCTGCTATACGCAGCTGTACGATATCGAGCAGGAAGTGAACGGACTGTATACGTACGACCGCAGGCCGAAATTCGATCCCGAGCGGATTCGCCGCATCAATGCGCGCAAGGCGGCCATCGAGGATTAAGCGCAGCTTTCGCCTCGCCCGAACAAGCAAAAACGATTATGATTGGAAAAATCCCTTTACCCTCTGGTATGAAGTATTTTACAATTCAGGTATTCCATATTTAAAAGAGGGTGAAGCGATGCATCGCAGCAATGTACTCGAAAGCGTTCGCATCATTGATTATGCTCCCGAATGGGCTCAGGCCATCGCCGATATGTGGAACCGCAGCCGCGACAGCTGGGGCGGGGACAGCACCGTCGAAAGCGCGGACAACGTCGCCCGCGATCTGGAAAACGCCGGACACCTGCGGGTGTTTCTCGCCGTGGACGGGGAAGAGGTCGTCGGCTTCTGCAGCTTCTCCCATTACCGGCACGACGAAGGCGCCTTGTATGTGCCGCTGCTGAACGTGAGGCCGGATTATCACGGACGCAAGATCGGAAAGGCGCTCATTCTCAAAGCGGTGGAGACGACCGTTGCACTCGGCTGGCCGCGGCTCGACCTGTTCACCTGGGCCGGCAATACGAAAGCGGTGCCGATGTACAAGAAATGCGGCTTTTTCTGGGAAAAGAAGGACGATTCCGTCCACCTGATGAATTTCATACCTTCTGTGCTGCAGACCGAGGCGCTCGAGCCTTATTTGGCGCAGTTCGATTGGTATGCCGACAGCTGCCGCAGCCTTGACATCGCGCCGGACGGCCGCTCCGAGAACGGCTTCGATTATTTCGAATACCGTTGGCAGCGCGAGGGCGCATCGCTCAGGCTGGAATACGAGAAGACAGGCAGAGGGCTGCGGTTGATCGAGACGGACGATTATTCGATTCATACCGAGATTGAAGGGCACGGGCTCGTGTTCGGCCGCCGTTATCCGGTCCGTTACGTGATCCGCAACAAATCCGGCAAACCGCTGGAATGCACGATTCGGGGGCGCGACGACAAAAATATCCGCTTCGGGCTGGAGCGCACCGTGCAGGTGCGGGATGAGGTGACGGTCGAAGGGGAATTCGCGCTGGACCCGGTGCTGGAGGAGCAGAACGAGTGGAAGACGCATCCCGCCGTGACATCGGAATGGACGATTAACGGGAGGAAGGCGGAGTTGCGCACCGGCATCGCTCCGAAGTTTCCCGCCAAGGTGAAGCTGGAGACGAAGAGGGAGGAGCAGTTTCTCGGCGCGGAGGAGGAAGCTTTCCTCACATTCGAGAATAATTACAAGGTGCCGGCAGCTTTCGAATTTACGCTTCCGCCGTCCGGCTTCGTCGATTTCGGTCTCTCCCGCGTCTCGGTCCGCGTGCCGGCGCTCGGCAGGGCGACGGTGCGGCTGCCTTACACGCTTCGCGATTTCGGGTTATACTCGGAGGAAGTGGAGATGAAGGCGCTGCCCGAGGGCGGCGAACCGCTCGTCTTCGTCCGCAGGCTGCACGGCTTGTTCCAGGGCAGCAGCGGCCGCTTCGGCGGGGATGCGGTCGACAACTGGGTTGCGGTGAACGGCCCGTACAAGATCGTGCTGAACAAGACGAGCAACACGGTGTGGGCGTCCCGTCTGATGCACGACCTGTATACGGAGTGGACTTTTCCGAAGCTCGGCAAGCCGTATTCCCTGGAGTTTTCGAAGAAAAAGGCGGAGACGGTCGAGGTGTATGAGGACGGCGAGGCGATGGCGCTGAAGGCGGTATACCGGTCTGACGATTTTCCCGGCTATACCGTGACGGTGCTGGTCCGGCTCCAGGCAAGCGGCATCGTGCGTCACGAGTGCGAGGTGACGAACGAATCCGGCGAGCCGGGGCGCGGCGATTTGCATCTGATCACAGGCTTCTATCATGATTCCAGGAGGCTGGTGCTTCCTTACGACGGCAGCTACTTCGATCTTGAGGAGCTACCGACCAACTTTGACGAATGGGACATCGGGCGCATCTCCGAAAACTGGCTGTTCAGCCGCGGCAAGCGGCTGGCGAGCGGCTTTTGCTGGCATCCGGACGCGAAGCTCGTGCAGTCCGAATGGCATCTCGGCATCGAGCATTCGCTCGGCCGGCTGGCCGCAGGGGCAAGCTTCCGCACAGAGCCGACGCTGCTTGCCATCGGCACGTTTACGGACTGGTGGGACTTTCGCAGCTACGCGCAAAAGCGAAGGGAGCCGCTGCGGCCACTGCTTAAGGAGGATGTCGAGCTTCAGGCGGCCTGCGGCCATCCGTTCGTGCTTCCGGACGCGCGGCTTGCGGTGCGGCAGCACCGGAACCAGCCGCTGGACGGAGAGCTGACGCTGTCTTCGCCGGACGGGTCGTTCGAAGAGGTCCGGGCCTCGTTCCGTCAGGAGGACGATATCCGCGCCGCGGAGTTCCCGGTCGGGCCGCTGAAGCCGGGGACGATCGTGCCGGTGCGGATGCAGCTGGAGACGACGGCGCACCGTCTGGAACGGCGCACCGCCCTCATCCCGCTGTCGGACGAACCGGTGCGGAGCGAACGGGAGGCGGACGGGGAACTGTACCGCTGCACGAACGGCGTGCTGACGATTGCCGCGTCGCCTGCGTTCGGCGCAGGTCTCCATTCGCTCGTATACGAGGGCGAGGAATGGCTTGACAGCTCCTACCCGCAGCCGGGCCCCCGTTCGTGGTGGAATCCGTGGCACGGCGGCATTTCGGCGGCGGTGCAGGGACTGTCCGCGCTGTCGCAGCAGGAGGAAGAGCGCTGCGCCGAGTTTGCCGCTCTGACCGACAACCTGGGCAACGAATGGCGCGGCATCGCCCTGCATACCCGGGTGCGGAAGCACGAGAAAAACCGCGGCATCGCGTTCACCCTGTTCGCGCTATTGCTGCCGGGCGCTCCGGTGCTCTGCTGCGTAACCCGCCTGACGAATCGGAGCGGACTGTCTTTTCACCGTTTCCGGAGCACGATCCAAAGCTTCTTCCTCCCCGGCCCGGCGCTTGACGCAGGATGGATCGAGACGAGCGGCGGCATCCGGTACCGCTGCGGCCAAAGCAGCTGCGATGCGCCGGCGGAAGGCGTGACCCGCTTCGGCTCCGACCGCCGTCAGGCGGTGCTGCACGCGGTCAACCGCCATCCGGGCTCGGAAGCGGGCTTCTATACCAACAATCTGCTCATCCAGCACGAATGCGCGGAGCGCTTGCCGCTGGCGGACGGAGATACGGCATGGGCGTCGCCGGTCTTCTTCGCCTTTGCCCATGCCCCTTTAACGTACAAGGAACTGCGCGGCCTGGCGGACATCCGCTTTGCCAATTCGTAAGCGACAACAGGAGGGCATCATGCCGATTATCGATATTCATATTCATCTTTCGAGCATCGAGAGCTTCCGCCATACGGCGCGGGAGCTCTCGGGCGTGGACTATACCGAGCTCGGGCTGCGGCGCGAATTCGAGCGCTGCGGCGTCGTGCTGGGCGTCGGCATGGGCGTCGAGGAGACGTCCCCCGGCGCTTTTCCCGACATCAAGGCGGCGAATCCGATGAGGCTCGATCTGTCCGATCCGCTTCCGCCGTTTCTGATGGAATGCGTCGGCATCAACCCGGTTCGTCTCGCTTCGCCCGAAGGCCGAAAGGAGCTGGAGCGCATTGAAGAGCGGCTGGCCTCCGACGAGGTCGCGGGGATCAAGCTGTATGCCGGGTATTATCATTATTTCGTCACGGACGAGGTGTACGCGCCGGTCTATGAGCTGGCCCGGCAGTTCGATGTGCCGGTCGTCATACATACCGGGGATACTTATTCCATGAACGGCCTGCTGAAATATTCCCATCCGCTGACGGTCGACGAGCTGGCTTATCGTTACAGGGACGTCCGCTTTATGCTCTGCCATTTGGGCGACCCGTGGGTGATGGACGCCGCCGAGGTCGTGGCCAAAAACCCGAACGTGTACGCCGATTTGTCCGGTCTGGTCGTCGGCAACCGGCCGCATTTCGAGCGGTTTATGAACGAGCCGCTGTTCATGGATCACTTCCGGCGGGCGCTCGTCTATGCGGACCGTTACGACAAAATGCTGTTCGGCACCGACTGGCCGCTCGCCCCGATCGACGTCTATATCGATTTTGTCCGGCGGCTCGTTCCCGAGCAGCATCATGACGACGTGTTTTACCGCAATGCGCTGCGGGTTTTTCCGAGAGTGGAGGAGCGGCTCGCCCGCCTGGGGCAATGACGGCGACTTGCGCTTAGCGCTTAACGGGCTTGCCGGAAGTGCAGGAACACCCGCGCGAATATGGCGATGGCTTGTGCGATCCGGCTGCAGGCTGATGGAAATTCCCGCATGGGCAGCAGTCAAGAGAGGGGATGGGCTTGATGCGGCAACACCTTTGGAACCAAACAAGCGCTCGGAGCGGCGCGATTGCGGCTGAAGGAATCGCTCCGGCACAGAGGCGGGGGGAGCGTTCATGAAGATCGGCGAAGCGCGCCAGGCAGCGGCGGACTGGGTTCATAAGTACGCCGGCCGGGAGGAATGGTTCGTCGGAGCCTATTTCAGCGGCTCGACGGTAGGGCGACCTGACGGGGAGGAGCTGTCATCCGCTTCCGATATCGACGTCGTTGTCGTGATTTCCCACGACGAGGCGCCGATGAAGCCGGGGAAATTCATATACCGGGACGCTCTGCTGGAAGTCACGTATTTGTCCCGCAGCGAGCTATCCTCACCTGAGGCGGTGCTTGCTTCCTACCACCTGGCGGGCAGCTTCCGCACGGATACGATCATCGCCGATCCGACGGGGCAGCTGCGCGAGCTGCAGCGCGAGGTGTCGCGCTGCTTCGCCGAGCGAAAGTGGGTGCGCCGCCGCAGCGAGCATGTTCTGCAGAAGATCGAGCACGGTCTGCGCAGCCTCGACGAGACCGCGCCGCTGCACGACCAGGCGACGGCCTGGCTGTTTCCGACCGGCGTCATGGCGCACGCGCCGCTCGTCGCCGCGCTGCGCAATCCGACGGTGCGGCTCCGCTATCTGGCCGCGCGCGGCGTGCTGGAGGAATTTGGCTTCGCCGACCGGTACGGCGAGCTGCTGGAGCTGCTCGGCTGCGCCGGGATGACGCCGCAGCGCGTCCGGCATCATGTGGACGCGCTCGCCCGCACGTTCGATGCGGCGGCCAGAGCGGCCAGAACGCCGTTCTTCTTCAGCACGGACATTACGCCGGCCGCCCGGCCGATCGTCATCGACGGCAGCATCCAGCTGATCCGGGCCGGCAACCACCGCGAAGCAGTATTCTGGATCGCGGCCACCTTCGCCCGCTGCCATAAAATATTGGCCGCCGACGCTCTGCCGCAGGCGAAGGAGGCGCTCGTCCCGGCGTTCGAGGAGTTGCTTGCGGACCTGGGCGCCGCGACCGCCGAAGCCCGCCGCCGCCGCGCCGGGGAGGCGCTTCGGTATTTGCCCAGGCTCCGCGAGACCGCCGAGGCGATCGCGAGCGCTCGTCCTTGAAACGGCGCCGATTAGGCAGAGCCGCGACTCCCGGTTCGCCGCATGAGTAGATGGAAGCGGATGGGATTCCCCCCTGAACCTCAGAGCGGCAACGCGCTGTTCGAGTCGGCGGAGGAGGAAGGGCCGCTCCGCAAGCGGCTCGATTGGCAAGCGGCGAACCGCTTCGCATATCGCGCTTGGCCCCTTCATAGGATGTAGGTGCGAATGAATCGGCACAGCGCGCAAGCGACGATTTCGCTGCCGAATGGAAGGGGAGAGAGCCATGCACTTCGACTGCGCCATTATCGGGGGAGGCCCGGCCGGGCTGAATGCGGCGCTTATGCTCGGCAGAGCGCGGCGGAGCGTGCTTCTGATCGACGGCAACCGGCCGCGCCATGCCGCAGCGCATGCCTCTCACGGCTTTTTGACGCGGGACGGCGTCAAGCCGTCCGAGCTGCGCCGGATCGCGCACGAGGAATTGGCGCGTTATCCGTCGATTCGCCGGTGCGAGCGCGAGGCTGCGGATGTGGAGAAAACGGCCGGCGGCTTTCGGATTCATACCGTGCAGGGCGACCGCTTTGAAGCGCGCAAGCTGATCATCGCCACCGGACTGAAGGAATCGTTCCCGGCTATCGAGGGCTTTCGCGATTTTTACGGGCAAAGCCTGTTCAGCTGCCCGCACTGCCACGGCTGGGAGCTTCGGGACAAGCCGCTGGCGCTCGTGTCGGAGCAGCCGAGCGTGTTCCGCACGGCGATGCTGATTCGCAGCTGGAGCCGGGATTTGGTCGTGTGCACGAACGGGCGTGCCTTGCTGACCGCGGAGCAGCTGGAACGGCTGCGCCGGCACGGCATTCGCGTCGCGCTCAGTCCGATTGCCGCTTTTTACGGCCGCGAAGGCCACCTGGAAGGCATCCGCTTCCGGGACAGCACAACGATTTTCAGGGAAGGGGGCTTCGTGACGCCGCAGCTTTCCCAGCGATCGGCGTTCGGCGCCAAGCTGGGCTGCGCCTTCAACAAGATGGGCGGCATCGCGACAGACGATTACGGCCGCACGAGCGTAGGCGGCGTATACGCCGCCGGGGACGCGACCAGCGTGGCGCCGTCGCAGCTGGTCATTGCCGCAGCCGAAGGAAGCCGGGCGGCCATCGGAGTTCATATGGATTTGGCCGCAGAAATGTACTGACCGCCATGCCAGACCGGTGGCGACCGGGTGGCAGAAACGGGATACCGCTTGTTTTCTCGGCTCGCTTCCGGTACGATGGAATTCGTAAGGGATCACCTTTCTGTACCAAGAAAAACAACCGCTGAATCGCGGTCGCTCATCCTTGAATGGGCGTCGATAGACGTTTTTCTTATCGTTACAGAAAGTCTAACTTCGCTAAAGGCAAGCGAAGTGCGACTTTCTGTACCAAGAAAAACAACCGCTGAATCGCGGTCGCTCATCCTTGAATGGGCGTCGATAGACGTTTTTCTTAATCATTGGATGAGGATCGTCAGCACATGGTTAGCAACCGAAGGAGACGGCCAGGTGACGAGGCTGCGTTCGTCGTCAGCGGTGTCTACATATTAGGAAGCGGGCGAAAACGAAACATGGGGTTAACCGATTGGATTGCGAATTTGAATGAAGCGCAGCTGCTCGAGCTGCTGGAGCGATTTCGGTCGTTCGGACCGCTGCCGGGCATCGCGCTCACGTTTATGAAATCGTTCGTTCCGCCGCTGCCCACGCTGCTCATCGTCAGCGTGAACGCGGTCGTATACGGGTTATGGCTCGGATTTCTCTACTCGTGGCTCGGCATGATTGGCGGCTGCATGGTGACGTTCCTGCTCGTGCGCAAAATCGCCGGGCACCGGCTGCTGCAGCACTGGGCCGGCAAGCCCAAGGTGCGCAAGGGCATGAGGTGGGTGCAGCGCAATGGATTCAGCTACGTCTTTCTGCTCAGCCTGTTTCCCGTCGGGCCGTTCGTCGTCATCAACGTTGCCGCCGCGCTGGCAGGGATGCGGTTTCGCACCTTCGCGCTCGCCGTCTCTGCAGGGAAAGCCGTTATGGTGTTCACGGTCTCGTATATCGGCTACGACCTTTCCCGCTATGCGGAGGACCCTTGGCGGCTGCTGTATGTCGCCTTGTTCCTGGCGGGCTCGCTGTATGTCAGCCGCCGCATCGAGGCAAGATTCAGCAAAACCTCTGCCGAAGCCGAAGCGGCCCGCGCAAGCGAACACAGCCGGGCCGAATAAGCCCTGGACCGCCGTATTCATGCGAAAGTCCAGGGCTTAACTGTTTTTCATATCATCAACAGCTCCCGCAGCTCCTGCTCGGACAGAGCGGCCGACGCCTCCCCGCCGGACTCGATCACCTCGTCGATCAGACGCTTTTTCTTCTGCTGCAGCTCGTACATTTTCTCTTCCAGAGTGCCCTGGGCGATCAGGCGGATAACCTGAACGGCGCTTCTTTGCCCGATCCGGTGGGCGCGGCTCTCGGCCTGCTCTTCGACGGCGGGATTCCACCACAGGTCATAGAGGACGACCGTATCCGCTCCGGTCAAGTTCAGTCCGGTGCCGCCGGCCTTCAGCGAGATCAGGAACACGTCGCGCTCGCCGTCGTTGAACCGCTGGCACAGCTCGACCCGCTCCGCCGCCGGCGTGGACCCGTCCAAATAAAAGAACGGCACTCCCCGCCAGCCGAGCTCCCGCCGGATCAGCTCCAGCATCGTCGTAAATTGCGAGAACACGAGCAGGCGCTTTCCCGCGCTGCCGGCCTGTTCCACAATGTCCATCAGCTGCTCCAGCTTGGACGAGCCGCCCTCGTAACCTTCGACGAACAGGGCGGGGTGGCAGCACAGCTGGCGGAGCCGGGTGAGGCCAGCCAATATTTTGAGGCGGTTCTTCTCGAAGGTGTCGTCGTTCAAATGCTTCAGCGCTTCCTTTCGCAATTTGGCGAGGTACGCCGCGTACAGCTTCTTTTGCTCGGGCAGCAGCTCGGCGGCATGGATCGACTCGATCTTCTCCGGCAGCTCCTTCAGCACGTCGCTTTTTCGCCTGCGCAGCAGAAACGGGCGAATGCGCCTGGCAATCACGTCGCGCGGCCAACTGGCGAACGTTCGTTGGTCCGGAAACAGCCCGGGGATGACGGCGTCAAAGATCGACCACAATTCGCCCAGCGAGTTCTCCAGCGGCGTTCCCGTCAGCGCGAAGCGGTGCGCCGCTTGGAGCGCCTTCACCGTCTTCGCCGTCTGGGTCGAATCGTTCTTGAACGCCTGCGCTTCGTCCAGAATAAGCGTATGGAACGGCTGGGCCGCGTACAGGGCGGCGTCCATCCGCAATAGCGGATACGAGACGATGACGACATCGGCCCGGGAAGCCAGGGCATCCCGCAGCGCCGCGATGCGTTCCGCCTTGCCGCCGTCGGCGATGACCGCCTTGACCTGCGGAGCGAACCGCTGCAGCTCGTTGCGCCAGTTGTACATGAGGGAAGCCGGGCAGACGATGAGCGCCGGCATTCCCCGCTCCCTGATCTCGGGCAGCACGGAGACGAGGAAGGCGATGCTTTGAATCGTTTTGCCAAGCCCCATATCGTCGGCCAAAATGCCCCCGAAACGATAGCGGGCGAGCGTCTTCATCCATTGGAAGCCGTACGTCTGGTAATCGCGAAGCACGCCGGCCAGGCGTTCCGGCACAGGGAAATCGAGATGGTCCGGATTCCGCAAATGCTCAAGCATCCGGCGCAGCGGCTTGCTTAAGGCGATGGCGCCGCCCTGTCCCTGCATATCGGCCAGCAGCAGCCCCCGAATGGCCGGCAGGCGGACGCCGCCGCCCTGCACGGCGCTGCTGCGGATGCCGGCGCTTTCCATCATTTGGGCAATCTCGCGAAAATCCGGGCGGTCCAGATTCATCAGCGCGCCGCCGGGCAGACGGTAATATTTGCTCTTATCTTCAAGCGCGCGGAGCAGCTTGCGAATCTCGGCCTCGGGAATGCCGTCGATATCGAAGCGGACTTCCAGCCAGTCAGTTCGCTCGTCGACATCCGCGATCGCTTTCACCGAAGCGGGTCCGGGATGCAGCCGCGCTTTGACGGCCGAGGTGGCATGCACCTCCAGCAGCTCCTGCAGCCGGGGCAGCACGTAGACCAGGAAATCGTATTCCGCTTCCTCGCTTTCATGAAATAGCCGCTTTCCGTCCGGATGAAGCCGCCTTCCTCCATCAGCTCCAGGATGCGCCGTTCCCGGTCCGCATCCCGCATGACGATACGGTCCGCACCGCGCTGCCGGCTCGCTTCCTCCAACGGGTTGATGACGATGTCGCCGTATTGGAACTCCAGCCCGGCGAGCAGCCTGTCCTTCAGCCGGTCCAAATACAGCCTTGCCTGCAGCGGCTTCCGCAAAATCCAGCCGGCGGCGGATTCGGCAAGCTGCACCGTCCCCAGCTTCGCCAGTCCCGGCACCGCCCGCTCGACGAAAGGCGCCGCCTGCTCCGGAGCGATCCGCAGCTGCCGCCTGCGGGGAAGCTCCTCCATCAGCCGCTTTAGCTCCGCCAGACGGCGGGCGTCCTCAGGCGGCAGCTTCACCAGCTTTCCTTCGGCGAGCGCCATGCCGTACGGCTCCAGCACGACAAGCTTGTCCAAGCCGTCGATCTCCAGCCGCAGACCGTCGTCTGCGGCTTTGCCGAGCTGAAAGCGAAGCGGCAGCGGCTCGTCGCTCAGACGGATACCGTCATAAGCCGTCCCGTTCAGCTCGAGGCGCACGGCTGGGGCTGCGGCCAGCAAGGGGAGCAGCGGCTCCCATGCGAGCGGAGGAACCGGCAGCAGCCGTCCGCTGCCCGCGGCCCGGCTCCGCGAAGCGGTGCGGCCCGGGGCTTCGCGGTACAGCGTTTCGTGATGGACGATCTGCAGCAGCTGGCGCATCACCGCCTCATCCTCCGGGCGAAAACGGTGCAGCTCGGGCTCGTAGGCAAAATATCGCGAGCAGTCGTACCCGCGCCCCAGCTCGAAGCGGGCCAGCAGCTCCCGAATCTCCGGGACGATATACAGCCGTTTCGGCCCGATTCTCATCTCTATGCCGAGCAGGTACGTCCCGCCTGGCAAGGCGACGGGCTTGCAGATGAACTCCGCCTCGAGCGCGGTTCGCGAGTCGAAGAGGAGCGGCCGGGAGCGGTTCGGACTCAGCGGCGCCGCCTCCGCGAAGAGGCCGAGCATGGCGCTCGTCAGCCTGGCATCCGGCGCCGGACGGTTCGCCGCTTCGCCGTCCGCGTCCGGATCGTCCGGCGGCTCGGGCATGGGCGGCCGCTCGCCCTCCGGGTACAGCAGCGAAGCGTACGAACGGCCCGGCCTCCGGCCAGTGCGCTCCTCCTCAAAGAGCGCCAGCAGCACGGCGGCGACGTGCGGGCAATAGCGGCCCGGGGAAGGGCGGGAAGAGCAGGTGCACTGCGCCAGCACCTCCCCGCCGCCGACGATGCGGCAGGTCGCCAGGGCGCCCTGGACTTCGGCCTCGAAAAGCGCCGCGCCGGCATCGCGATGGGTGAACATCACCTGCCCGGCGCGGAGGACTCTTTCGCCCTCGTCGAATGCCGCAGGACCGCACATCGATTTGATCGCATGCTGTGTCAGCAGGAAGCTCATCGAATGAATTCCTTTCGGTCAGGTAGTTATATTGAGATTGTACTTTTTGTACAGACTGTTGTAAATCAATCTTGATATATGGAAAGTTAACGGGCTGACTTTTGAAGTCGGGTGCCTGAAGCCAAATTACAGTTGCATTCAATATAATATGCGATAAAACGAGAGTGACCGGCATCGAGAAGGACGATATTTTCAAAATGTACCCGACGCTTGCCGCACTCCATGCGCTGGCTGCCGAATGCGCGGCGCAACGCATTACGCCGGAGCAGCTCGAATCGCTCAGGGCGCTAAGCGGCCGGTTCGCCGAGGCGATCAGTCAGGAGCAGCCTTATCAGGCGATGGAGCTTGACGAGCAGTTTCACAATATGATCGTGGAGTTGTCGGACAATCCGTACATCGCTTCCTTCAGCGCAACGCTGCAAATTCATATTCGCCGGTTCAAGTACGTGTTCTTGAAGCAGCCGCCGGCGGTGACCAACGCTTCTGTGGAGGAGCATGCCGCGATCGTTGCCGCGCTGGAGAAGCGTGACGCAACGGCGGCTTCGGCGATGATGAAGCAAAACGTCATCCGGCCGATGCACGAGCTGGGCGCATTAATCTAATCTGAAGAAAGGAACGATGAGGATGAAGGAAATGGACGATTGGCGCATACGGAGTCAAGCGGTCAGCGAGGGGGCGAATCGGGCTCCGAACCGCGCGATGCTGCGGGCAGTCGGATTCAAGGATGACGATTTTAGCAAGCCGATGCTCGGCGTCGCCAGCACGTGGAGCGAGGTGACGCCGTGCAACATGCATATTAACAAGCTGGCCGTCAGCGCCAAAAAGGGCATTGCCGAGCACGGCGGGGCGCCGCTGATTTTCAACACGATTACCGTCTCCGACGGCATTTCGATGGGGCATGAGGGCATGACCTACTCGCTGCCGAGCCGCGAAGCGATTGCCGATTCCATTGAGATCGTTGCGAATGCGACGGAGATCTCGTGACGATCGACAGCGAGACGCAGGAAATTTCTATGGACGTGCCGCCGGATGAGCTGGCGAAGCGCCGTTCGGAGTGGACGGCTCCACCGCTGAAGGCGGCATCCGGGGCGCTCGCCAAATACGCCCGATTGGTCTCATCCGCAGCCAAAGGTGCCGTGACCGACCTGTTCGAGTGATCGCCGCCGGCTGTTCAAGCAAGCTGTGAACCGAGCCGCTTGACCTTCTCCAGCCAGCGGACCCGCTGCGGTTCCGACGAGTGGGAGACAGGACTGATTTCGGTGATGCGGACAGGCCGAATCCCGCAGAAGTTCAAAATATTGCGCTTCATCACGGAATGGCCGGCCCGCTTGTAGATCCACCGGTTGTACCAGGGCGGAGTGTCCATCGTCACGATCAGCCGGGCCGATTTGCCGGTCAGCAGCTTATCCCAGAGCGGCGAATTGTCGCGATAGCGGTAAGCGAATCCCGGGAGCAGGACGCGGTCGAAAAAGCCTTTCAAAATGGCCGGCATCGTGCCCCACCAGGTCGGATATACGAACACGAGATGATCCGCCCAGCGGATCGCTTCCTGCGCCTGCAGCAAATCTTCCTCGAGCTCGGTTCTTTTCCGGTAGCCGTATTTCAGATTCGGATCGAACGACATTTGGCTCAAATCGAGCGTGCGAATGTGCGCCAACCGGCTTGCGGCTCCTTCCGTGTAGGCGCCGGCCAGGGCGGAGCAGTAGCTCTTCGGATCGGGGTGTCCTATGGGCTTATTCTCTCCCGGGACAGGGGACGCGAAATCGGCAGTCAAAGTCGGTTATTTCACGCTACCGGTCAACGAAACGTTGGAAAACTTCGACGTGTTGTAGTTCTCGATCAAATTGTTTTCCTTCGCCGCTTCGACGGCCAGGCCGATGTACACTTCGCTGATGCCGGTCAGTTCCGTGGACGAGACGGGCGTCCAGTTGCTGCCGTCCTGCGAAATATAGCCGGTGATCGTATTGCCCGTCCGCACCAGCTTCACCCAGTAAGGCGTATGCAGCCCGGCGATCGGCGGCGTCTCGGACAGCGCCGCTCCGGTCTCGCTCCGGTCATAGAAGACCGCTACATAGGCTTCGCCGCGGACGGACAGCGCCATCATCGCTTCGCGGGCGCCGGGAGCGAGGCTCTCGCGGATCATCAATCCGGCCCGGTTATGCGGCGCCACGTCGGTAATGCTGTCGATGCGGGCGACGATCTCGCCATCGCCTTTCAGCTTCCGATAGGCGAAGTGGAAGGAGTCGTGCTCGCGCCAGTTGCCGGAGCCCTTGAGGGTATACACGCCGTCGGTGACGGAAGTATGCCCCGGAATGCCCGGCTTGCCGACATCGACCGCTTTCCACGGAGCCGTGCGCGTATTCGTATTGACGTGAATCGGCACGGCAGCGGAATCGGTCGATGTGCCGCTGTTGTCGATCGCTTTGGCCATGACGTAATAGGTGCCGTCGGCGACGCGGCGCCAGGCGAACTGATACGGCGCTTTCCGATCCTCGCCGATTTTCTCGCCGTTCACGTAGAACTCCACGCGGTCGATCTTTCCGTCCGAATCGTGCGCGTCCGCGGCGATGAGGACGGTGCTGTTGTTTCGGAATTGCTGATGCAGCTGCGGCTTCGTCAGCCGCACGGTCGGATTGTTCGTACCGTTTGAAACGATCGAGTTCAAATATTTCTCCAGATTCGTATATCCGTCTCCATTAAAATCGCCGTTGCGGTCGGACGGATCGCTCGGATTCAGCCCGTGCGCCAGCTCCCATTCGTCAGGCATGCCGTCATGGTCCGAATCGTGCGGAGCGGGGAGGCTCTTCAGCTCGGGCCAGCCGCCGACCTCCCGTTGCGAGTTGATCTGCCGGCCGGTGCGGTTCCGCACATCGCTGACAAGACGAGCGTCCACCGAATCCCGCTTGGGCAGGATCGCGCCGGCCTGTTGGAGCACGAGCTCGTACGCCTCTTCTGCCGTATGCGTCGTTACCGGAGCGGCGGGTACCGGCTCGGTGCGAACCTGCTTGCCCTCGTCGAGGACGACGCCGAGCATGTTGTTCGCCGTCACCTCCGGGCTTCCGTCGACGTAGTTGCCGGCAATGTACACAGACCCGCGCGAACCGGTCTGCTCGTGCAGGCGCGCCCGCTTGTCCAGGAGCGTGTCCGGACCGTACTTGAAATAGTTGTTGATCATATTCAGCTCCGAAGCGTCCCCGCCATACGCCGATTGGTAATTCCAGTTGTAGATGACGTTGTTGCGGAAGTCGAGCGTCGGATCTTCCTTGACCGTGCCTTTGAAACGGGCGTTGCGGCTGGCGTTATGGATGATCAGGTTATGATGGTAGGTGGAATTGCCCGAGCCCCATAAGCCGCCGAAGCCGTGCCGCCCTTTTTTGTGCTTCGACATGTGCAGCGCCTCGCCGATGATCGACCACTGCACGGTCGTATTCTCATTCTCGTACGGGGACAGCACCTCGTCGATCGCCCACGAGAACGAGGAGTGGTCGATGATGATGTTTTTGCGCTTGCGGATGGACATGGCGTCCTCTTCGCCAGGCGGAATGTCCCCGAGCCGGAAGCGCAAATAGCGGATGATAATGTTGTCCGCATCGACGATGACCGGATAATGATTGATGCTGATGCCGTCTCCCGGCGCCGTCTGCCCGGCCAAGGTCAAATTGGAGGCGCGGATGATCAGCTTCGACTTCAGGTCGATGTTGCCGGACACGCGGAAGACGATCGTCCGGTTGCCTTGGCTGACCGCATCCCTCAGCGAACCGGGGCCGGAGTCGTTCAGGTTCGTTACCTCGTACACCTCGCCGCCTCTCCCGCCGGTCGTGTACATGCCGCCGCCTTCTGCGCCGGGAAATGCCGGCAGCCGCCCGGCTGCATCCGCGCTTGCCGAGCCGGCAGCCGGCTGCAGCAGCGTCGCCGCGAGCACCGGGGAGAGCAGCAGCGCGATCCATTTGTTCGCTTTACTCATCAACGTCAACTCCTTTTGATAACGGTTTCAACTACATTATTCATCTTACACCGGCGCCATTTTCCATATATAGGGGGTTTCCGTTTTTTCATAGGCCTATCTGATAATTCGACGATCGACGAAGCCCGCCGGCGAATTTTCAGTATCGCAGGTGGCGCCGCTGGCAGAGGAGGCGCTCGTCTTAGATCGATGAAGCGATATTCGTTCGCTATAGGCGTCCAGCGCGAAACAGGGCTCAGGCTCGTCCCCCGGCTAGTGCCCGTGCCCCGACTGGTTTCCGTGTCTTGGGCTTGGGTTCCGTGCCCCCAACACGTTGTGCACTTTCGAGCCGACTCCGCAGGCTTTCATTCGAGCCGATTCCGCCGCCTCCATTCGAGCCGATCTCGCGGCTTCCAATTCGACCTGATCTCACGGTCTCCTATTCGGACCGCCCAATGAACTCCCATCTGCACATTCGCAACAGGCGCCCAAAGTCAGCAAATGTTGTATTTTGTACAACGCGCGCCTAGCCAAGCTAGGCATAACTAACCGGTGCAAGTCCGGTCGGGGTAAAGGCCAAGCTGCCCCGTAGCTAGCAGGCAGGCGTCGGAGAAATCCGGCGTCTGAAGCCCTGTGAAAAATTCCGCAAAAGGCGGAAGGAAGCAAACTTGCAGGCCGTAACATCAAGTGAATCCTGCCGCATCGTGAAAATATCAACCCGAAAGGGACAAGAGGAAGCCGAGCCGCGG
>NZ_KB905575.1 GCF_000380965.1 Paenibacillus ginsengihumi DSM 21568
ATTTTCAAGATAGACGCCTATGACGAGCGCTTCCTGTCGTCATCGGTCGTCACCTGCGGTATTGAAATTTTGTCGGCGTATACCGCCAAATTTTCAAGATAGTGAGCAAATGTTGTGTTTTGTACAACAAAAACGGGGCAAACACCCCTATTTGCGGCTCAATGTTGTACTTTGTACAACATTTTGGGCGATGTTTCCGGTTTTTAAGCCAAGCCCCCAAAAATTGTTGCACAAAATGCAACATTCCCCTTCCTTTTGTGCGAAGGGGGCAGAAAAAGTTGCATTTTTTGCAGGATTTGTCGCTTCATGCGCCTGGGGTGTGCCCGGGGAGGGGCGGCGCTAACACGGAGTTCGAATGCTGACATGGTGCGTCTTTTCATGCTCGTTAGCCCAGGGTGCTGTTTTGCCGGGCTAACGCTAACCAGAGAGCTTATTTCCCTCGAAACGATCGATTTGACATTCTAACGCAAATGAGCAGCCTTACTTCGGCATTTTGGGCTATCCGATTCAGCGTTTCTGGCCAAATAGCGTTACGACGTTTCGTTACATTTTAAAAAAGTACGATTCAGCAAAATAGCGTTTGTCACGAGCGTTAAAGATTTGGAAGCTTCGGCAGGGGCGCAGGAAGGGGCATCGAGCCCCGGGCTATTTTCAAGATAGACCCCCATGCCGCTGGCGCAGCACCATCAGATGATGAAAATGTGCCGCGCACTAAGCGCTATTTTCAAGATAGCGCCGACCGCTTGCTAGCGGCATACCCACAGAAGCGGGAGGGCGTCTTCGAACCATATAGCGAACGAGCCGACCGCGTCCGGCAGCTTGCGGCAGGCACGAAAAAACCGGCTTGCCCGCCGGATAATGGTACTATCTATGCTTGCGACCGTGCTTCACCAGCGTCATTCGCCGGGAATGCCTAAGCCATGAATAATACGCCTTCAGATCCCGAAGCTGAATGTCCTCGGATACTTTCCCCAGGAACGTTACGACAATCATCTTGTGCAGCGGATTTCCGGCGATATCGGTTTCATCCTTGATCTCGCTGAATTCTGCGACCATGACCAGATCGTCGTCGATCAGGTAGACATCCTTCTCGTTGGTGTAATACGGCTGAACGCAACCGGCCTTGAGCTTCGCCCACAAAAAATCGCAGATCGGCTCGATGCCGCCGCTGTCCGCGTCCACCCGCTCCTCCCACCGGCTCAGCGCGTGGCTCGTAATGAAAATGTCGGCCACCTTGTAACCGTTAAAAGGAACATAGAAGGGTTCGTATGTACTCCATCGATTCATGATTTTGTCCTTCAGCATGGATTCCCCCTTCTTGCTGTCCAGATAACGCTTGCCGCAGCGCCGACGCGAACGCGAGCCTTCAATATAGCGGTGTTCGCCAGCCAATGCCAACAACCGCGGGCGACGGCCGATGCCGAAAGCATCGCTTGTCATAGGCTGTAACTACTATAAATGTAGTATGAATATTACGTCACGTCAAGGCTTGTCCCCGTTTCTTAAAGTTTTTTCACAATTTTTCGATTCGCTATTTTCAAGCGGTTGGCGCTCCTATAAAATAAACATGGAAAGAGGTGATTCAGCTGTCTCAACCGATACCCGAATTCGGCAAATTCCTCGAAAGCCTAAGAGGCTTCATGTCATTGCGCGAGGCTGCCAAGCGCAGCGGTCTGTCTCATGCATATATAAGAGATCTCGAGTTGGAAAGGAACCGTTCGACGAACGAGAGGATTACCCCTTCGCCCGATACGCTGAAGAAGCTGTCCATCGCCTACTCATATCCGTATACGGATTTGATGATCAAAGCAGGCCATTTGAAGAGCGAAGACGTGCAAAATACCGAAGCGTTCCGCGCGGAGAACGCGAAGATTCCCCTGGACGAAGTGCTGTACATCGAAATCGGACGGAAAGCGATCACTTATCGCACCCGGGAAGGCACGGCCAGCGTCGCGGTGGAATCGCTGCTCGATTTCAGCACGTTTTTGGACGAGCTGGAGGAGAACGGATTTTATAAAACCGATGCCGACGTATACGCGAATTTTCGTCAAATCCGGAAATATGACGAAGCCCGCGGGAAGCTGTATTTTGATGAAGACGGCAAAGGCCCCTTCGTTCCTCTCTCATCGCTCCGCCAAAAAAAATACCACACGCTGATCCTGCGTTCTGTGGCCGCCAATACGAATTCGGCTCTGGAATTCAGCTTTGAAAACTGCGGGACGTCGCATTCCCTGGACAAGCGCCTGGGAACCGAATCGTAAATGTTATTTTGGAAACGATTTCCTAGCTTCTGCAGTGGGAAATCGTTTTTTTATTTCCACTTGGAAAGTTTTACAACCAAATGATTCTTAATTACTATTTATCACCCCTGTCTTATGTCGTACAATATTTTTAAAAGATGAAATGATTCTTTTGACCCTTATTTTTCTATAATTGGAAATTACGCTTCATCTCTTCCGGCAAGCCATATCTCTTATATAACCCATTGGAGCTGACATCCATGCAGAAAATCCCCGTCACCCGCGACGGCAAGAGAGGTTCGGAAGTCATCGTCATCGATTCCAGCGATGTGCTAAAAATTGAACAAGTGCGCGGCCGCGACGTCGTGATTCATACCCTGGATGGTTCTTTTTACCTAGATTTTTCGTTTGAAAATTTGGAAGAATGGCTGTTCGAGGACGGGTTCCGGCTGCTCGACAATGCCAATATCGTCAATATGAATCATGTCAAGGAATATGACGCCAGACGGGGAACCGTCTATCTTGGGACAAGCGATCGAAACGGCGCCATCACCGCCTCTGCCGCCCATATTCATCGAGATCATATCAAGAATGTCATCGAATTGATCAGCACGGCCGATTCCGCCTCCAAGCATCACGACCCGGAACGATACGAGCAGCTGTTCGCGAAGCTGATCAGCGAGACGAGGGACGATCAGTTTCTGCGCTCATACGCCACGCTCCGCGCCGTCAACGAACGGAAGCGGGCCGAGGAGCAAATCACGCATATGGCTTATCACGACGCCTTGACCGACCTGCCGAACAGGCTCCTGTTCGATCAGCAATCGAGACTCTACCTGGAAGAGGCAGAGAAAACCGGCGGCAGACTGGCCGTCCTCTTCTTCGACCTGGACCGCTTCAAGGTGATCAACGATACGCTGGGACACCATATCGGAGACCGGCTGCTGCGTTGCCTGGCCAACAAACTGCGGGGATACGTCAAGGAGAAGGACGTTGTCGCCCGGTTTGGCGGAGACGAGTTCATCCTGCTGACGAGCCTGGCGCACAAGGACGAAGCGTCGCAGTTCGCCCAAGGCATTCTCGAGCTGTTGCGGGACCCCTTCGTGATCGAAACCCAGGAGCTGTTCGTCACCGCCAGCATCGGCATCAGCATTTATCCGGACGATGGCCGGGACAGCGATACGCTTTTGAAAAATGCCGATAATGCCATGTACCGTTCCAAGGAAAAGGGAGGGAATTCATACCATTACTATCATCCGGAGATGAACAGGCGCTCCTTGCGCCGCCTCAACATGGAGATCGACCTGCGCAAGGCGCTCGAAAGAAGAGAATTCCGCATTCATTATCAACCGATCATCGACCTCAGCAGCGGCTCCGTGTTCGGGACGGAATCGCTGGTGCGCTGGCATCATCCGGAATGGGGAATGATTCCTCCGGGCGAGTTCATTCCGCTTGCCGAGGAAACCGGGCTCATCGTGCCGATCGGCAATTGGGTGCTTCGGGAAGCATGCCGCCAAAACAAAGCTTGGCAGCTGATGGGCTTTCCTCCGCTGGTCGTGTCGGTCAACATCTCCGCCATCCAGTTTCATCAGAGCAACTTTGTGCAGCTCGTGACGGACGCGCTGCGGGAATCCGGGCTGCCTCCGGATTTGCTCTGTCTGGAAATTACGGAAAATGTGGCGATGGCCAACGTACCGCACATTGTTGAAACTATGCAGAAGCTGAAGCAACTTGGCGTCCGCATCTCGATCGACGATTTCGGCACCGGTTATTCCTCGCTCAGCTATTTGAAGCGATTCCGTGTGCATACGCTGAAGATCGACCAATCGTTTATTCGCGACGTCACGTCCGATGAAGACAACGCCGCGATTGTTACGGCGCTGATCGCCATGTCGCGCCGTCTGAAGATGAAGTCGCTCGCCGAGGGCGTCGAGACGAAGGAACAGCTGGAGTTTCTCATCGCCCAAGGCTGCGACGAAATTCAGGGCTTCGTCTTCAGCAGGCCGATGCCTGCCGCCGATTTCGAGCAGCTCATGAAAGAGAATCGGCAGTTGTCCCTGCATTGAATCGTAGAACGACTTGCTGCAGGGAACGCAGCGTGCCAAACGGCGTGTAAATTGACAATCAATTTGCGCGCTGTTTTTTTGGTTCAAGCTCTGTTCGCCTTGCTAGTATCGAACTGTCGTTCCCTATTCAACGATCCGCCCCCCCTTCGCGCCAGGCCTTCCTGATCGCTATGAGCGCTAACGCTGATGACGAACGCTATTTCGCTGAATCAAAACGCTATTTCAAATATAACGAAACCGAGGAACGCTATTCTATCTGAAACCCCGATTTCGACCGCCAAAAATGCGCAATAAAGTTACCTATAAGCGTTACAATCCCAAATCAATCATTCCGAGCTAATTAAGCATTGTGACCATCGTTAGCGCGGCACAGGGTTTTGCTTCTCCAAATGTTCAATAACATGCTAAAATGTGGTACAATAGGTAATGAAAAATGAAACCAGGTTTCATACAACGGAACAAAGGAGAGGTTTTCGTGCCGATGAACTTTCACGATAAAAACAACAGAATGACCTATGCGACAAGAATCGCCGATGAATCATGGATCTCGCTGATCAAAGAAAATATCGATATATCCGGCAAAGAAGCTGCCGATATTGGATGCGGCGGAGGCATATACACTAAGGCTTTGGCCAGTCTTGGCGCCTCCCATGTTACGGGAATCGATTTTTCCGAGGAAATGCTGAAGGGAGCTGCCGAGAATTGCAAGGCTCTGGACAATGTTTCCTTGTTGAAGGGCAGCGCCGAGCACACGGGATTGCCCGACGATCGTTTCGATATCATTCTTGAGAGGGCCTTGATCCACCATCTGAAGGATTTGAACCGCTGTTTCCGGGAATCCGCCCGCATCCTGAAAAGAAACGGCACACTTATCATTCAAGATAGAACACCAGAAGATTGCTTATTGCCGGGCGATGTGAATCATATTCGAGGCTACTTTTTCGAAAAGTATCCTGCGTTGGCAAGCAAGGAAATCGCTCGCCGGCACGCATCCGATAAGGTCCGCGAATCTCTGGAATCGAACGGATTTTTCGTCTCTAAAGAAGTGCAATTGCAGGAAACAAGACGCGTATACCATGACTTGGACTCGCTATGTAACGAAATCATGCAAAGAACAGGGCGTTCGATTCTCCATGAATTGACAGACGGCGAGCTTCGGGAGTTGGTATTGTTTATCAAAAATAAATTGGATCGCAGCGCAGCGCCGATCATCGAAAAAGATTCATGGACGTTATGGTTCGCAGTGAAAGTATAGTTTTTGTAAAGACTGCAACTTTTTTCACCCCTTCTCGTCATTATGGTAGGTGAAAAGGTCCAAACGATACTAGGCCGAAGGGGCAAAGAATGGACACTAATCTGACAAGCGTTCCGCGTTCTGGCAAGCATCGCTCCGCCCGCAAGACGCGCAAGACCCGCAGAACTCCGGCCAAGAAGCGGAGAGGCGGCTCCGTTGCCGTTACTTTATTGCTGTATATTGTTTTTTGGCTGTTCGTCTTCGGCTCGATCTTCGGCATCTGGTTTTTCTTGACCAAGTCGGGATCGGAGCTGCGCTTTTTAGCGGCCGATACGCTGATTACGACGCAGCACAGACACTGGGCCAAATATTTGATCGGCCAGCAGGAGCTCGACAAGCGGGTAGCCCGCTATATGGCTCAGTTCGACGCCTATTCCCAGGTCAAGGACTTGAATCTTGTCCGCCTTGAGGAGAAGCCGCCTGTCGAAGAGGAGAAGAAGGAACTGGTGAAGATCGAGCCGATCTCCGGGACGAACTTCAAGGGGCATTTGCTGTTCGTGAACGATCCGAAGTCGCTCAGAGTCGCCGTGCCGGGCAAAGCGGGCAAAGGCGAGAAGGTATCGGACATGGTCAAGCGGCTGCACGCCGTAGCCGGCGTCAATGGAGGAGGGTTCGACGATCCCGGATGGAAGGGCAACGGGTTCAAGCCGACCGGCGTCGTCATGTCCGGCGGCCAGATGTTCTACAACGATGCCGACATGAATACGCCGGTCAATATCGTCGGCATTGACGAGGACGGGCGGCTCGTGGCAGGCAAGTACAAGCCTTCCGAGCTCAAAGGAATGGGCATTCGCGAAGCGGTCACCTTTGCCCCGAAATTTATCGTTAACGGCGTCGGCATGATCAAGAATGCGAAAGACGGCTGGGGCATCGCTCCCCGCACCTGCATCGGCCAAAAGGAAGACGGCACGATACTGTTCGCGATTATCGACGGCCGACAGCCGGGACACAGCATCGGGGCTACGCTCTACGACGTGCAGAACATATTTTTGGAGCAGGGCGTCGTCACTGCAGCCAATCTGGACGGCGGCTCCTCCACCGTGCTCGTGCACGGCGACAAGATCGTCAACCGCCCTTCCAGCGAATACGGCGAACGGTATTTGCCGACCGCCTGGCTCGTCTTCGACGAGCCGGAACGGGCAGACATTCGCAACATCTGGGCCGGCATGGACCCGAGCAAAATCGACGCATCCAAGTGGTAAGCTGCGCAGGCTGCGCGGGCGGCCCGCGCGAAGGCCGAGGACAAACGTGTCCCCGGCCTCGGATCCGCGGCCCTTCCCCAGGCACATGAGGCGACAAATCCTGCAAAAAATGCAACATTTTCCGGCCTCTTCGCACAAGAGGAAGGAGAATGTTGCATTTGTGCAACAATTTGGGGGGCGATGGGCTTCAAACCCGGGAATATCGCCCGAAATGTTGCACATTCTACAACTTTGCGCCGCAAATAGGGTGTATTCCCCCGTTTTTGTTGTACAAAATACAACATTCGCGGACACTCTTGAAAAATTCGACGAAATCCTTCGGCGAAATTTTCAACACCGCAGGTGACGACCGATGGCGAAAGGAATCGTTCGTCATAGGCGTCAATCTTGAAAATTCAGCGTTATCCACACGCTGAATTTTCAATACCGCAGGCGACGAG
This sequence comes from Paenibacillus ginsengihumi DSM 21568, assembly GCF_000380965.1. Lineage (GTDB taxonomy): Bacteria > Bacillota > Bacilli > Paenibacillales > NBRC-103111 > Paenibacillus_G > Paenibacillus_G ginsengihumi. The sequence goes on from NZ_KB905575.1 coordinate 7,243, forward strand.
CGTTGATAACGGATTCGTTCGTTACCAGCTTTTCATCCGGTTACTTGTCGTCTCGTTCAGCAGTCGTCGCCGCGACCGACGCTTCAGCCGTCAGCTCCTCCTCTCTCTGGATGCTGTGCCAGTTCGCTTCCCGTTTCGTGCCGGCGGCCGCTTGCTTCGCCTTGTTCGCCCAGCCGGATGCTTGCCGTCCGATTGTCTCTGCGGCTGCCTGCGTCTTTTCGCCGACAGCGGAAGCGATGCGCAGCGTCTTTTCCACGACGTTCGACGCCGCCTGCTGCGTCTTATTGCTCGCCAGCTTCGCGCCTTCGGCAATGTCCGTCCGCAACGCCTTCCCCGACTTGGGAGCAAGCAGCAGCGCGGTGATCGCTCCCAGCACACTGCCGGCCACTGCGCCGATGATCATTTCTTTGCCTTTCGTTTGCTTTTGCATGTTCCTCACTCCTTCTTATGATTGCGATCGTTCCGATCGCTCAGTCGGCTCGCGGTCGTCCGCCATCCCCTTGGGCTTGCTCTGCCGCCAGGACTGCCAGCGCTGCCACAGCTGCATGCCGGCCGCCGTAAACTCCATCAGCTCGCTCACAGCTTCCCGGCGGTTATGTACAGCCCTGCGCGCTTCCTCCAACGTCTCTTCCACGGTGCGAGACACGGCTTTAACGGATCGCGATACGCGGTAAGCCGCATCCCCCGTCTCCTGCACTGCGGCAAGCAGCCTGTCGAACTCGCGGATTTTGGCCCGCATCTCCTCCATATGCGCCATCGATTGGCGAAGAAAGCGCTGCGATTCCTGCATCGTCCCGTTCCACTGCTCCTGCGCCTGCTGAAGCACCGCTTCTGACCGGGCCAACGTCTGCTGCGCTGCATGAAGGAATCGGATCGCAAAGCCCGTAAGCGCAATGAAAGCGAGCGCCGCTGCGCCTAGCCCGATTTGCCACCACATGGACCGTCACCTCCGCCGCTGCCGGAACTGCTTCTGGACGAATGCCCAGGAGATAGTACAGTATAGTCATCATCCGCCTAATTTGACACAATGTTCGCAGTTTTTTTGGCAAAATGGACAATAGACGCCTATGACAAACAATTCCTTTCGTCATCGGTCGTCACCTGCGGTGTTGAAATTTTGTCAGCGTATACCGAGATAGAAAAAAGAATGTATAATAGAAGCGATAAGAACGCAGAACAATCGGGACGGGGGATGGCTTGAGCATGAACAAGGAACAAGGCTTGGCGCTGCTGGAATCGGTAAGGGTGATCGCCATTGTGCGCGGCGTGGAGGAGAAGCATATCGCAGGGGTGGCGCAGGCGCTGCTGGACGGCGGCGTGCCTGTCATGGAAGTGACGCTCAACACGGAGGGCGCCCTCGGAATGATCGGCCGGCTGCAGGAAGCGTTCGGCGACCGCATGTTCATCGGGGCGGGCACGGTGCTCGACGCAGAAGACGCGCGGCAAGCATTGGACGCGGGCGCGTCATATCTCGTCACGCCGAATATGGACGAGGAGGTCATCCGCCTCGCCGCCGGGCGGGATGTGCCGATCTTCCCCGGCGCGATGACGCCGACGGAAATCGTCAAGGCGTGGAAAGCCGGCGCGACCGCTGTGAAGGTGTTTCCGAGCGCCAGCCTCGGCATCGCTTACATGAAGGAGCTGCTCGCTCCGCTGAATCGGATTCCGCTGATGGCCGTGGGCGGCGTCACCGAAGACAACATCGGCGAATATTTGCGCATCGGCTGTTACGGCGTCGGCATCGGCGGCTCGCTCGTTAACCTGAAGGAGATTGCCGCCGGCAATTACGATTGGGTCCGCGACAAAGCGGCCCGGCTGATCGAGCGTTCGCGCCAGCAAAGCGTATAGCGCCATCTATGAGAAGACGCCTTGCGGCGTCCTTGAAACAAACATCCATACGCTTGACGATGCGGCGTGCTTGGGCGGGGAATGGGCAAGGAAGCCCGGTCGCCGCTCCACCCTGTGCGACGGCGCCATCGCTCTCTGCCGGAGGAAATGATTGCTCATCGAGCCATTTTGAAGGAATAAGACCGGCTACGCATTGTCCAAACAAACTATAAAAGGGGCATCCCGCCTGCCGATCGCTCGGCCTGCGGGCGCCCCTTTTGTGCCGTCAGCCGCACCTCGCGTCGACGGACGAATCAAAGCTCGAACCGGAAATCGTCGTCCGTCAGCGGCTCCACATGAATCGTGCGGACGTAGCCGTTTCCTTTTTTCGAGAAAAAGTCGTGATGCTTCGTATGCGTGCTGATGCCGTTGAAGACGATCGGGTTGATCTCCTCCTCCGGAAATACGGGATCGAGCCCGAGGTTCATCAGCGCCTTGTTGGCGTTGTAGCGCACGAACGTCTTGACCTCGTCGACAAGCCCGACAGCGGCGTACAGCTCCTCCGTATACCGCTCCTCGTTCTCGTGCAGCAGCTTCAGCAGCTGATGGAAGGTCGCCAGCGCTTCCTCCCGCTCGCTCTCCGTCAACTCGGCAAATACCTCCTGGGCCAGCACTCCGACGTACAGCCCGTGGATGCTCTCGTCGCGCAGAATGAGATCGATAATCTCCCCGCTGCTCGTCATCTTGCCCTGCCCGGCCAAATAGAGCGGGTAGAAAAATCCGCTGTAGAACAAATAGCTCTCCAGCAGCACCGAGGCGGCCATCGCCAAATACAGCTCTTTCTTCGAATGGATGCTGCGGTAAAAGCGCGAGATCGTGTCCGCCTTCGTCTGCAGGCAGCGGTTCTGCTCCACCCAGCGGAATACGTCGTCGATCTCCTCGGTCGTCGCCAGCGTCGTAAAGATGCTGCTGTACGATTTGGCGTGAATTTGCTCCATCATGCCCATGAAGCCGAGCACCGCCTTTCGCTGCAGTCCGTCCACATGCTCCATAATTTTCGGCATGCCGACGCCGCCCTGCACCGTATCGAGCAGCGTCAGCCCGCCGAGCACCTTCATGTACAGCTCCTGCTCGACTTCGCTCAGCGTCAGCCAGGACATTTTGTCGTCCGACAGCGGAATCTCCTCATCCGTCCAAAACTGCATCAGATTTTGGCTCCAGAACGTCCCGGTAAAATCGTCGTCCGGGCGGTTCCAATTCACCGCTTTCATTACCGTCATCGCTAGTTCGTCTCCTCTCGTAACCGCTGCTGCAAGCAGCAGGGGCGCGCCGCCGCCCCCGAAATGTCCCGTTCTTCCGCCCGTCAGACAGAGCAGCTGATGCATTCCTCCACGGACAGCCGGTTCGTCCGGGTGTAGTACAACGATTTCAGACCTTTCTTGGCGGCATAGATGTAGCAGCGGGCCAGCTGCCTTGTCGACACGTCGCTGTTGACGTGAAGCACCGCCGAGATCCCTTGATCCACATGCTCCTGAATTTCCGCAATCAGATCGATCACTTTGAGCTGATCCATTCGGTAAGCCGATTTATAGTAGAAATAGTTGTCCCGGTTCAAGAACGGCATCGGATAATACGTGGTCGAGTTGGCGTACGTCCGCGTCTCGATCGGCTCCACGATCGGCATGACGCTCGAGGTCGCGTTCTGCACATACGAAATGCTCTGCGTCGGAGCGATGGCCAGCCGGTAAGCGTGATACAGACCGTGGCGCTGCACCTCCTCCTTCAGCTTGCGCCAATCGTCAGGCGACGGCACGTCGATCCCTTCGAACAGCCGCTTCACCTTCTCTGTCGCCGGACGGTAATCCGTCTCCGTATACTTGTCGAAGTAGGTGCCTTTGGCGTATTCCGAACGGTCGAAGCCAGCGAACGTCACCCCGCGCGTGCGGGCGATGTCCATGCTTTTTTCCAAAGAATAATAGTTCATCATCATGAAAAAAGTGCGGGCAAAATCTTTCGCCTCTTCGCTTTCGTAGGCGATCCGGTTTTTGGCCAAATATCCGTGCAGGTTCATCGCCCCGAGCCCGACCGAATGCAGTTCTTCGTTCGCTTTCAGCACGCCCGGCGCGTTCGTGATGCGCGTCATGTCGCTGACCGCCGTGAGTGCGATCATGCCCTCGTGCACCGATTCGCGCACCTTCTTGCGCTCCATCACGTTGGCGATGTTCAGCGAAGCGAGATTGCAGCTGATGTCCCTGCGGATGATGTCGGGCTGACCGTAGTCGCCGATCTCCGATGTCTCCTGCAGCTGGAAAATTTCCGTGCACAGATTGGACATCTTGATCGTGCCGAGCTCCTTCAGCGCATGGACGCGGTTGGCGTTCGAGCGGTTCATGATGTACGGGTATCCTGATTCCAGCTGAATCGTAGCGATCTTCACAAGCATCTCCCGCGCGGTCATAATCTCCTTCTTGCGCACGCGGTCGTCGGCCAGCAGCTTCTCGTACATTTCGTCCAGATCCATATCGTCCAGATGAACGCCGTACGCTTTAAAGACCGAATACGGGGCGAAGACGTGAAGCGGCCGGTCCTCCTCGGCAAGCCTGTAGAATTTGTCCGGCACGATCAGCCCGATGGACAGCGTCTTGAGCCGCGTTTTCTCATCCGCATTGATCTTCTTGCTGTCGAGGAACTCCAGGACGTCCCAGCCGAAAATGTTGTAGTAGCCCGCTCCGGAGCCTTTGCGCTGGCCCATCTGATCGGCGTAGGAGAACGAATCCTCCATCAGCTTCAGCACCGGCATAATGCCTTTGGCCGCGCCCTCGACGCCTTTGATCGGCTCGCCGCGCCCGCGCAGCTTGGACAGGTTGACGGCGACGCCGCCCCCGATCTTCGACAGCTGCATGCACGTAGCCAGGCAATAGTTGATCGAATTGAGCGAATCGTCCATCTCCAGCAGGAAACACGAGACCATCTCGCCCCGGCGGCTTTTGCCCGCATTGAGGAAGGTCGGCGTCGCCGGCTGAAGCCGCTGCTCCATCATCGAAGCGGCCAGCACCCGCGCCGTATTCACGTCGCCCCGGCCAAGATGAAGGGCGACGATCGCAACCCGATCCGGGTAATGCTCGAGATATTGCGAACGGTCGTTGCTCTTCACCGCGTAATCCGTATAAAACTTGGAGGCCGCCATATAGGACGGGAACTCGAAGCCGTAGCTGTGCGTCAGCCGGTAAATCTCCTCGACCTCCGCTTCCGTATACCGGTCGTATACATTCTCGTAATAGTCATGCTCGATCATATACCGTACCTTCGACGCGGTATCGGGGAAGGAAACGCTTCGCTGCGCGACCTCCTCCATGAACGCCTGCACGGCTTCGCGGTCCTTCTCCAAGCGGTAAAATCCGTCTTCCCCCCGCTGCATCAGCAGGTTGTTAAGCTCAATGTGCCGCATGCTGCGTTCACCTCCGTCATAAAACGTTGCACATCGCCCGGCGTTCCCGCCAGCTCGAACTTGCCCAGCACCGGCACGCCGTACTGCCTGGCGACCAGATCCGCGCTGAGCGCGAAGTTATGTCCCCAATTGCGGTTGCCGCTGGCCGCGACGCCCTGCAGCCTCCTATGGTTCCGCCGCAAAAAGGACGCCACCTTCTCCGGCACCTGGCCGAATCCGGTCGTATAGGTGACGAGCACGAACGGCTCGTCCAACGTCATCGACTCCTCGATCTGCACCGATCTCATGTTCAGCTTGCTTACGAATTTTCGCACATTTCCCGTGCGGGAATCGTAGGCGATCAGCATGGTCCTCTTCCCCTCTCTATCTTTGCCGCTGGCAAATGCTCGTCCGCCATCAGCCTCTCCCAACATGTGCGCCTGGCGGAAATCGATATGTACGAAATACAACATGTTCCTCCTCCGGAAGGATGAACGGGACGTTTAAAAAGGCGCACCCGGCGATAAAAGGCCGGATGCGCCCCTATGCGCGCAGCCGAAAAAGCCTGCGTCGGCAGGACGTACCGGACACCTCCTATCGTCCGTAGGAGAACGTGTCGAACCTCTCGCAGGCAGGTCTCCTGGCTCGGGGATCCGAGCGCTTCAATCCGCCTTCCCGGCGGCCAGCCAGTGGCATGCGTGGATCGAAGCTTTCCCCTTACAGTGGCGGGACCGCGCCGGCTTCGCACCGGACTTCCCTATTAAGCCTTCCCGCCGCCGCTGCCGGCCGGTCGGGTAAGTCACCTGCGGGTTACAATATGTAGTTGATATTTATCAATTTAAATCAATATATTGTGTTTGTCAATCGCAAGCTGCAAAAAGAGGCCGGTTCCCCAAGCCCACCACCGGCTTGCCGGAACCCGGCCCCTGCTTATGCGCGCCCTATCTCCGAACATTTGGCGGTCACCCGCCGGCAACATTCCAGCAAGCTTCAAGGCGGCGGCCGATAAGCGAGCGATTCGTTCGTTACCGGCATCTGTCGCCTATCGCTCCATAATTCGATATGTGCAGCGGTTGCCGCCCTTGGCGAGACATTCCGTCCGTTCCACCTCGGTGCCGAGCAGCTGGCGGAACATCGCCAGCTCGCAGCTGCAGGCGTGCTGATAGCGGCTCGCCACCTGCGAGATCGGGCAATTGTGCTCGTGCAGGACATAGCTGCCGTCCTCCTCGGCCTGCCATTCGACCATATACCCGTTGGCGTTCTGAATGTCGGCCAGCTCCTTCACCCGCTCGGATAGCGGCTTGCCGGCAATGCGCTCCTCGTAGCGCCCGATCAGCCGCTCCTTGCGCCGCTCGAACAGCATCTCCACCTTGTCCTCCCCGGCGACGGCGGCAAGCTCCTCCAGCAAATCCAGCGTCAAATGGTGGTACTTCTTCGGGAACAACTCGTCCGCGCTGTCGGTCAGCGAATACATATGGGTCGGACGGCCCATCGCCTGACGCACCAGCTGCGAGTCGATCAGACCGTCTCTCTCCAGCGTGTTCAAATGTCTGCGCACCGCCATCTCCGTAATGCCGAGCTTCCTGGACATCTCGCCCACGGTCAAAGGGCCCTGCGTCTTCAGCATCGTCAGTATGATCTTGCGCGTCGAAGCATCCTGCTGCCGGTTCATCCGGTCTCACCGCCTCTCCTGTTGTTCCGCAAACCGGCGGCCGCCCAGACGGCCCGTGTCGCTATTGTCATTGTATACGATCGGCAGGCATAAGTAAATTCCTATACTAAAATGTATGTAAATACCCGGTCGCGGCAAGCCATTCCTCCGCAATGAACGTGCCGCTTCGCAGCGCATACCGATGATTCCCGGAGGAACTGCCGCATTACCCGTGAATCCCCAAACAAATAGAATAGCAGCCCGGTACAAGGTACACGGACTGCCCGCAAGTCAAACCATTTCCTTGCTAATAAAAGCCGGGACCGCTTCGGCGAACCGCTCCAGAGCTCCGGGAAGCTTCGCGACGAGCTCATGCAGCCCGTCTCGCGGCAGGTCGGTATATTCCTGAACGAGCGCCCTGCGGAGAGCGACCAGCTCCTTCAGCACGGCAGCCGTCTCGCGGTCGAACACGCCTTCCCCGTACAGCACGTCCACGATGTCCTCGTAGCTGCTCGCATCCCGCATCATGAAGGCATCGATCAACAAGCTTCCGACGTCGGTCACCGTCTCGATCGCCAGATGCAGCAGCCTCTCCTGCGCCCAGCTCAGCAGCAGCGTCCCGTTCCCGGCGCCGGACTTGCCGCTCCATGCGGACATCAGCTCCGCGCAGCCCTGCTTCAAGCTCGGAATGAAGTCGAGCCTGCGCTTGATTTGCTCATGATCTACATAATACATGCGTTTATCTCCGTTTCTTTTGGCGGCTTTTGGACCACAGCTTGAAGGCCGGGATGCAGAGCACCAGCATCACGATCAAGAGCAGCGCCTGCATCAAATATTCCCTGCTCATATGCGCTCACCTTGCCCCGCCCGCTCCGCCCCGCCGTAGCGGACGTACGCCCAATGATTGGTCGGCCCGTGCCCGCCGCCGATCCCGAGCTCGTGCTTGATCGCCAGCGAGATGAACCGCTTGGCCGCCTTCACGGCTTCCAGCAGCGGCCGGCCCTTGGCCAGCTCCGCCGTAATGGCTGCGGAGAAGGTGCATCCCGTGCCGTGCGTATGGCGGGTCTCGTACCGCTCGCCCGTCAGCAGGTGGAACTGCTGCCCGTCATACAGCACGTCGACCGGCTCGCCGGGCATATGCCCGCCCTTCACGACGGCCGCGCGGGCGCCGTACTCCTCGACAATCCGCTGAGCGGCATCCTTCATCCCGTCCAGCGAATCGATCGCGCGCCCGGTGATCGTCTCCGCCTCGGGAATGTTCGGCGTGACGACGGCAGCCAGCGGCAGCAGCTTCGTCCGCAGCGCCTCCTCGGCGTGGCTGGCCAGCAGGCGGGCGCCGCCCTTGGCGATCATGACGGGATCGACGACGAGCCGCGTAAGCCCCTGCTTCTCGACCTGCCCGGCCACCAGCTCGATGATGTCCGGGCTCGACAGCATGCCCGTCTTGGCGGCGTCGACGCCGATATCTTCACACACCGCCTCGATCTGGCGGGCGATGCCTTCCAACGGAATATCGTAAATGCCGTGCACCCCGAGCGTATTCTGGGCGGTTACCGCGGTAATCGCCGACATGCCATAGACGTCCAGCATCTGGAACGTCTTCAGGTCGGCCTGGATTCCCGCGCCGCCTCCGCTGTCGGAGCCGGCAATCGTCAATGCTTTGGCAATCGTCTTCACTTCGGTCGTTACCCTCCACTTCCTGCCGCCTGCCGTTCACCGCGCAGTGTAAAATCGCAAAACTTGTACATCAAAACTTGTACATTAAGTGTATTATTCCGGACGGGCAGCGTCAAGCTGGGCCGGTTCCTTTCGCTTTCGTTTTCTTGATATTTTTATGACAATCCAGGGCAACGCTTTGACGCTGTTTGCGCCTGCGGGTTATGATGGTAGAAAGTTGGACACGATCGGAGAAGTGGCGACATGAAGGCTCATTCGCTTCATATGATCACAACGGGACGCCAGCCGCTGGAGCAGGTACGGGACATTCTCGCCCGCTGCCCTGCAAAGCTGGCGGACGCGCTTCACGTGCGCGAGAAGCAGCGCGGCGCTCGCGAGCTGATCGCCTGGCACGATGCGCTCAGGCCGCTGATGCCAGATACGCCGCTCTTCGTGAACGACCGCCTGGACGCCGCGCTGGCCGCGGGGGCGGACGGCGTGCAGCTCGGCGGCAGCAGCCTGACGGCGGCCGAAGCCCGGGCGATTGCCGGCAGCCGCCTGGCCATCGGCCGCTCGGTGCACTCGGCGGCCGAGGCGGCGCAAGCGGCCGCGGAAGGGGCGGATTTCGCCGTCTTCGGGCACGTATACGCCACCGGGTCGAAGCCCGGCCTGACGCCCCGAGGCGTTGACGCGCTGCGCGCGGCGGTCGAGGCGGCGCCGATCCCCGTTATTGCGATCGGCGGCATCACGCCGGAGAGAATCGATGAGGTGCTGTCGACAGGCTGCGCCGGCGTCGCCGTGCTGTCCGGCATTCTCGAGCACGAGGACCCCGCGGGCCAGCTTGTCCGCTACCGGAAGGCGCTGGACAGCTTCCGCCGCCCGCCGAAGGCAGCGCTGCGGATCTTGTCCCCGGCAAGCCGCAAGTAACATGCCCGCCTGGCCGTTCCCGGTCAAGCGCGCCGGCTGCGGCCAAGCTATGCTATTGTTTGTTCCTAACCTTGAAGGAGGCGCATTCCCTCATGCCTAATCATGACCAAGATCGTTCGAACGTTTCGGATCGTCCTGCCGCCATAGTCATCGGCGGCGGCATCATCGGCTGCGCGGCGGCGCTGGAGCTCATCAAGGCCGGATTCGCCTGCACCGTGCTGGACCAGGGAGCCCTGATGCAGGAGGCGTCGACAGCCGCCGCCGGCATGCTCGGCGCCCAGGTGGAGACTCACGAGCCGGGGCCGTTCTACAAGCTTTGCCGCCATAGCCAGGAGCTGTACCGGCCGTGGACGGAAGAGCTGGAGGAGCTGACCGGCATCACGGCGGAGTACGTGGCCGAAGGAATACTGCGGGTGGCGCTGGACGAAGAGGACGAAGCCCAGCTGCGCAGCCGGCTGTCCTGGATGCGCGGCGCGCAGTGGCTGAGCGCGGAGCAGATTCGCGCAGCCGAGCCAATGCTCGCGCCTGAGGTCCGCGGCGGCCTGATGCTGGAGCGCGACCATCATATTATGCCGACCGCGCTGGCGGGCGCGCTGCGGGCCGCTCTCGTCAAGCTCGGCTGCCGCATCCGCGAATGGACGCCGGCCTACCGGCTGCTGCAGCATCAGGGTCGCATCGCGGGCGTGCAGACGGCCGAAGGGCCGCTCTACGCGGATGTCACCGTGCTTGCCGCGGGGGCCTGGGCGCCGGTCTTGACGGAACCGCTCGGCCTGAAGCTGCCGGTCTTCCCCGTCAAGGGGCAGTGCATCTCGCTGCGGCCCGAGGCGCCGCTCAACCGCTCGACGCTGTTTGCCAAAAGCTGCTACATCGTGCCCAAGCGCGACGGCACGGCGCTGATCGGCGCGACCCAGCTCGAAGTCGGCTTCGACAAGCGGACCGATGCCGAGGCGGTCGCCAAGCTTTACCGCAAGGCGTGCGCCCTGCTGCCGGCGATGCGCGACGCGGCGTTCGTCCGCACCTGGGCCGGATTGCGGCCGGGATCGCGCGACGGCCTCCCCTTCATCGGGACGTGGCCGGAGGCGCCCGGGCTCATCTTCGCCGCCGGCCATTACCGCAACGGCATTTTGCTCGCGCCGGGCACAGGGCTGCTCGTCAAGCAGCTTGCCCTCGGCGAGCAGCCGGCGCTCGATCTGACGGCGTTCGCGCCCGGGCGCGCTGCCGGGGCCGCCGGCGTATCAGGCTGAGCGCAGCTGCAGCCACGCCAGCAAGGCCCACTTGCGCTCGGCTCGGCGCTTGAACTTGTGAAGCCCGCGGTAAATATCGACCGCTTCGCGGAACGCCCGCGCGGCTTCCTCGTTCCGGCCGAGCCGCTTGTGCAGCTGGCCGAGCCGGCAATAAGCTTCGCAAGAGGACGAATTGACGTCCCCGAAGCGCTGCAAATAGCCGACAGCCCGGTCCGGCGCGCTTTCGGCCAATGCTTCCCCCAGCCGCAAATACGGCTCGCCGTATTTGACGCGCGGGTTCAGTTGGAGCGCCTGCCCGATCAGCCGCTCGCCCTGCTCGAGGCGGCCGAGCTTCAGCTCGCAAAATCCGAGCTCGCAGAGAACCTCCGCCGAATCGTCCATCACGAGCCGCACCTGCTCGAGCAGCTCCTTCGCTTCGCCATAGCTGCTTCGCTCCATCAGCAGCCGCGCGAGCTCGAGCTTGGCCGAAGTGTTGTGCGGACTTAGCCTGAGCTCGTCCCTCAGCCGGCTGATGCGGCGCGCCCGGCGGACCGGCTTCAGGAAACTGGGCGTGATGCCGACAAACCGGCGATCCAGCAAATATAAGATGGCCAGCAGTACGATTACGGCCACAAGCGGATTTCCGGTAATCCACGTCAAGAGCAAAAAAACAGAAAATTTCCCCATGGTCTCCTCCTGTTCCTTTTTTTTCATCCCATCGTATAACGAAACAAAACGGCCTCGACAAAACATGTGCATATCCGGTGTATTTTACCATATGAGCTTTTTCGCTGACAAATTTCCCTGGTTACCGCTTAAGCTGCACAAGCATTAGCACCAGCACCAGCGCTTGCCGCAAATGCTTATACCGGGCGTTACGAACGATTTTGCACGGCAACCCTCGTCGATTTCCTTGTGTTGCCATTTTGAGCCATCGTATAATTTTTTCCCTTTCTGTCCAATATAAAGGCATCGGTGAGGAATAGCCAAGCGGTAAGGCAACGGACTTTGACTCCGTCATCCCTAGGTTCGAATCCTAGTTCCTCAGCCATACATAATGCGGAGCGCTTTTCTGCCGGAGGATGCGGCCTCGGGACAGGAAAGTGCTTTTGCTTTGTTAACCGCTAAAATGGCCTCAAATCGCGCGAGCAAGCAGGAATCGGCGGAAGCCGTCGCGAACAAGTAAGAACAGCACACCGCCTTGCAGCGGCGGGAAGAATCAACAGGGGGCCAGACAAAATGGATAAGGCAAAAGCGCAGAAATGGAAAAAAACGAGAGAGATGGGCAAAGGCAAATACGTGATGCTGTTCGGCGTCGCCGCGTGGGGAATTACGCTGACTGTGGCGTTCACGCTGGTCGAATGGCTGACGCAGCAGACGTTTACTCCATTGTGGTTTTATATCCGCTTTTTCGTATTCGGGTTCGCCGGATTTCTCATCGCCAATTTCCGTTGGGAATCCATGGAGCGTCTGTTCAAGCAGCACAATCCGTAAAGGGAGCGCAGCCTTCGCAGCCGGCGCGGGCTCGCGAGGAGCCGGCACATCAACGCGATGATGAAGATTAAAATAAGTTACTTTACTTTTATAAGTTAATATTGTATTATACATAAATGTGAGTCACATTCATGTAATAATTATTCGGAGGGATACTCAAATGAGCAATGTCCTGTTTATTAAAGCGAACGGCCGGCCTGCTTCCCAGGCGGTCAGCGTCAAGCTATACGACGCTTTCCTGCAAGCGTACAAAGAAACGCATCCGCAGGACCAAATTACGGAGCTCGATCTGTTTGCCAACCCGCTTCCGTATTACGATAACGACATGATCACCGGCATGTTCAAGCTGGGCAAAGACCTGGAGCTTACGCCGGAAGAGCGCAGCGGCGCAGAGACGGTAAAGCGCGTGCTCGACCAGTTCATGGCTGCCGACAAAGTCGTCTTCGCCTTCCCGCTCTGGAACTTTACGGTGCCCGCTCAGCTGATCACTTACCTGCACTACATTCTGCAAGCCGGGATCACGTTCCGCTATACGGCCAACGGTCCGGAAGGACTTGCCGGCAACAAGAAGGTCGCTCTGCTGAATGCGCGCGGCGGCATCTATTCCGAAGGGCCGATGGCTTCCTTGGAAATGTCGCTCAAATACGTGCAAACGATCATGGGCTTCATCGGCGTGACCAACATCGAGACAGTCGTCGTCGAAGGGCACAATCAGTTCCCGGACCGCGCCGAAGCGATCATCCAGGAAGGCCTGCAGGAAGCCGCCCGCGTCGCCCGCACGTTCTAACGTTACCGACAAAAAGCTCCGCTTAAGGCGGGGCTTTTGCTCTACTTCCCGCCCAGCGGCAAAAAGAAACCTGCAATCACTCGGACTGCAGGCCGTCAAGGGATATATATATTAAAAAGGGGGTCGATGATTAGTATATCCCCTTTTGATTAATGCCGGATGAAAAACAGATTACAGTTATGTTACATTCGATTGCGCATAATCAGCTGCGCGAAAAACAGCAACACCTCGTTGTTCACGAAAGCGATGCCGAAGCCGAACAGCCCGAACATCAGCGAAAAGCTGTCCTCCGGCGAAGAGAACACTTGCGCCCACCAGATGCCTGCAGCGGCAAATACGAGCGTATTGACAGCCGAGCCGGCAATGAAGGACGCCCCCAGCCTGCGCGTTTTCAGCATGACCCCGATTCCGACGACCCCTGTCAGAACGAAGCCGATGCCCATGATCAGCCAATAAATGCTGTCGTAGGTCATGCCCATCCCCCTTTGAACGCCTGATCGCAAAAATAAACTCTACCGTTCATCATACATTGCGGCGGACAGGCTAGGCAAGGTTTAATCATGAATAATTTTGCACAACTTGCGCCAGGCGGTTCTTTTGGGCCTGCCGGGAATAAACCGCCCTTCATTCCCCCATGCTAATACGGCAGCCTGCCGTCACGGCGCAGGCCTCAGCCACCATTATCAGGAGGGAGACATGAAGCGATGAGCACTTCGAAACGCCGCCGAGAAAACGCATGGAAAATTCGCAAGCAGACGCAGCAGCCGCACGGTAAAATCAAAGCGCTGGCCGAGTATGCCGAAGAATACGATGCGAGAGCGAACAACGAAGGGCTTGTGCAATCCTGATCGGCCGTGACCGACAAGCTGCAAGAAGCTCCACGTTCCCGGCGGGCGCGTGGAGCTTCTGAAAATTGACATGCCCGAGCGTCATTCCTGTCCACGTTCCCGGCGGGCCCGTGAAGCTTCTTCTTTAAGGGGACCGTTTCGACAGCTGCTGCTGCGCCAGGCGGATCATCTCGCGAACCATGGAGCCGCCGATTTGACCGCCGACCTTGCCTGCCTGCTCGGTAGACAAAGCGCCGTTATAGCCGGGCCGAAGCGGAATGCCGAGCGATTTCGCCACCTCGTATTTGACCAGATCCGGCCGATTCGGATCGGCGGCGTAGCCCTCCCGCTTCATCACCTCCGCCTTGAACCGCTCTATGCCTTGAGCGGCCTGGGGCACGACCAGCCGTCCGGGGCTTCTTCTTCTTGCCATGCTCATCATCCTCCTAACGTTAGCGTAACCGCCGCCGCTCCAAGTTATCCGGCCGCACGGATATTGTTGCGCAGGTCGGCGTTTCCGTGTATGATGGATGTAAATAATTTTCTTGTTACTATACGTTTTATTTAAAATTATTTTAATCATTCAGGTGATTCCGTTGTCCGCCATAACTAACGCAATTCACGAAAAGACGAGCAGTATGAACCGAAAGGAAAAAGAGCTGGCCGATTTCATTCTGGAGCATGCGCGGGAAATCGTTCATATGGGAATCACCGAGCTGGCGGAGCGCTCCGGGGCGAGCACGGCGACGATTTCCCGGTTTTGCAAGCAGCTTCATTTTTCGGGGTACGCGGAGTTTAAGGTGAAGCTGTCGGCAGAGCTGGCCGGGGAAGCCGCCGCTCCCGCTTATCAGGATATCGTCGCCGGCAGGCCGTTAACCGATATTATCGCCGCCGTCGAGTCGAACCATCTCCGCGCGATCGGCGATACGGCGCGGCTGATCGACCGGAAAGCGCTGGAACGGGCGGTTCTTGCGCTGCGTTCGGCCCGCCAGATCGGCGTCTACGGCATGGCGACCTCAGGGCTGGTCGCCCAGGACTTTCATCAGAAGCTGGTGCGAATCGGCCGAAGCGCCCATGCCTTCACGGACCATCATATGATGCTGACCTCGGCCTCCAACCTGACAGCGGACGACGCAGCGATCTGCATCTCGTACTCGGGACGGACGGCCGAGACGATCTCCGCGCTGCGCTGCGCCAGGGAAAGCGGAGCGGTGACGATATCGCTAACCAAATTCGGCTCCAACCTGCTGGCCGATCTGGCCGACATCGCTTTATTCACCTCGCCGCTGGAGGAAGGAATGCGCCGCGGGGACATGGCCTCCCGCATCACGCAGCTGTTTCTGGTCGATATTTTGTTCGTCGCCTTGATCAGCGATCAGTTCGAGGAATATGTCCCGCGTCTGGAACGCTCCTTCCAGATGGTTCGCAAGTATACTTAACTAACATCAGGAGGGATTGGCTTTGAACCTGCAAATCTTCGACTCGCCGGACCAGCTGCATGAGGCCGGAGCGGGCATTATCGGCGGCCTGCTGCAAACGAAACCGTCCGCCGTCCTCGGCCTTGCGACAGGCGGAACCCCTGTCGGCATCTATGAAGAGCTCGTAAAGGCGCATAAGCGCGGACTTGTCCGCTTCAAGGAAGCGACGACCTTCAATCTGGACGAATATGTCGGACTTCCCGGCACGCATCCCCAAAGCTACCGCTATTATATGAACGAGCACTTGTTCAGCCAAGTGGATCTCGCCCCGGAGCGTACTCACATTCCGGACGGGATGTCCCCCGACCCGCAGGAGGAATGCCGCCGCTACGACGCCCTGCTGCAGCGGGCAGGCCAGATCGATCTGCAGCTGCTCGGCATCGGCCATAACGGGCATATCGGCTTCAACGAGCCGGATCATGCGCTGATCAGCGGCACCCATGTCGTCGCGCTGCGGGAGGAGACGCGGCTGGCGAACGCGAGATTTTTCGATCGCCTTGAAGCGGTGCCGACGCACGCCTTGACGATGGGCGTCGCGACGATCCTGAAAGCCAGGACGATCGTGCTTGTCGTGAAAGGAGAAGACAAAGCGGATATCGTCCACCGCGCGCTGACGGGCCCGATCACCACAGATTGTCCGGCGTCGCTGCTGCAGACGCATCCGAACTTGACGGTGCTGATGGATGCTGAAGCGGGGAGGCGATTTCGATGAGCATCCCGACGGTGCTAATTACCCGCGTCCGCTTGGCCGCCCCCGGGGGCGTCATCGAAGACGGCTGGATCAAGCTGGCGGGAGGACGCATTGAAGCGCTCGGCTCGATGCCGGGCGCTTCGGAAGAACTTGCTGGCGAGAAAGCCGATATGCGCATCGACGGCCGCGGCGGCTGGGTGCTTCCGGGGTTTATCGATATTCACGTGCACGGGGGCTTCGGCCACGATTTCATGGATGCCGACAAGGAAGGCCTGGATGCGATCACGCGGTTTCATGCGCGCCATGGGACGACCGCGATGCTGGCGACGACCGTGACGGCGCCGAAGGACGCGCTGGATAAGGTTTTGTCGCGGGTGAAGGCATACGCTCAGGCGGAGACGGAATATGCGCGGCTGCTCGGCGTTCACCTGGAAGGGCCGTTCATCAGCGCCAAATATCCCGGCGCGCAAAATCCGGCCCATATCGCCAGGCCCGACCCGACCTGGCTGGACGATTGGCTGGCCCGCTTCCCCGGCCTGATCAGGATGCAGACGCTCGCTCCCGAAGCGGAAGGCGCCCTGGCCTACATCCGCAAGCTGAACGAAGCCGGCATTGTGGCGGCCTGCGGCCATACGGACGCTTCTTACGGCCAGCTCAGCGAAGCTGCCGATTGCGGCTTGCGCCACGCCGTCCATACATTCAACGCGATGCGTCCCGTCCATCACCGCGAGCCGGGCACCGTCGGCGCCGTGCTGACCGACGACCGGATCACGGCCGAGGTGATCGCCGACGGCCATCACGTCCACCCGGCCTGCATCCGGCTGCTCGCGCGGGCCAAAGGGCCCGACCGGCTCGTGCTCATCACCGACGCCATGTCCGCGGCCGGCCTCGGCGACGGCGATTACCGGCTCGGCGGTCTGGACGTTGCGGTGCAGGACGGAGTGGCCCGCCTGAAGGACGGCGGCAGCCTCGCCGGCAGCACGCTGACGATGATCGACGCCTTCCGCTTCGCCGTCAGGCACGCCGGGATCGGCGTAGCCGAAGCAAGCCGCATGGCCAGCGCCAATCCGGCGCGAGTCATCGGCGCCGCCCACGAAACCGGCAGCCTGAAGGCGGGCATGCGGGCCGACGTGCTGCTGCTGGACGAGGAGCTTCATCTTAACGGCGTATGGATCGGCGGAAAGCCGGCCGCGCTATAAGAAAAACATCTATCGACGTCCTTTCAAGGAGGGGCGACCGCGATTTAGAGGTAGTTTTTCTTGGTACAGAAAGTCGCACTTCTCTTAATGCTTTAGCGAAGTTAAACTTTCTGTAACGTTAAAACAATCGTAACCTTTGCCGTTGATGGACGCGCAAGCCGAATGGTGAACTCGCCGATGGTGAAGCTCTAGCATCGAAAATCGTGTCGCAGCCGGCGGCTCCCCTTCGCGTTAGCGCTGCTCCTCCCCGGACACACCCAAGCACAGGAGGCGGCGAATCCTGCAAAAAATACAACATTTTTGGCATTCCTTGCGCAATCGGAAGGGTAATGTTGTATTTTGTGCAACAATTTAGGCGTGATTGGCTGCAAACCCGGGGAATAACGCCCGAAATGTTGCACTTTCTACAACAATGAGCGGCAAGTGCGGTGTTTCCCCCGTTTTTGTTGTACAAAATACAACATTTACGACACGAACCGCAGGGCATGACATTCTTCCTCGGCCTCCTTCGCATTCCAGCGGCCCTAAGCCTTCTTCCTCGGCCTCCTTTGCAGACCAATAGCTGCAAGTCATTCTTCCGTTCTCCCATCCCCGACAATGCCGCGACTTCCTTGATTCCACTCCAGCCCCAGCTGCTTATCGTACTTGCCGCAAGCGACGCGCGCCCCATGTCCGTGATGCTCCAGGACAGATTCGCTTCACCGAGTCCGGATAGCCCTATGGCCCGAATATTGATAAATTCTTATATTTCATTGAAAAACTCAATGAAAAACTTGAAAAAGCGATCGAAAGTCCTATCGTTTTTTCAAGTTTTTTTGTCGTTTATTTTAATAAGGGGTTCCATACAAATCTCCAGAAAAAATCGAACGCCCCCTTCCACATTTCGACTTTTTTAGACAAAAATTCTTGCAATTTTGAAGAAATTTTTCTTAATTCAGAACCAAATAATGATATAATGGAATCAAACATTTGAAATAATGTCGCCTGCCTTCCGCACCGTTGGTTCGGACGGCCTGTGACGAAGGAAGACGAATTTCATACGTTATCGCCATTCTTGAAATAAAGGCTTATAACTCAATGTACAGAGAGCAGGGATAGACGATGAGCAACCGTCCGAATCTTTACCCCGCCGACATTTTGAGTGTATTGAAACGTATTACCGACCCTGTCTTTGCGCTGGACCCGCATTGGACGGTTACCTATATCAACGACGAAGGCGCCGGGCTTCTCGGCAAGCCGAAAGAGGAGCTGTCCGGCCGCAATCTGTGGGAATGCATCCCCGAGGCTGTCGGCACCCGTTTCTACGAAATGGCTCAGCAATCGATCCTTGCTCAGCAAGCTTGCGATTTTACCGATTTTTTCAGGCCGCGGCAGCGGTGGCTGCATATTCGGCTGTACCCTTCATTCAGCGGCATGACCGTCCTGTGCCAAGACGCCTCCGGGTTGCGCCGGGAAGCGGCAGCCGAGCGCGAGCCGGCCGGCCGGTTTGGCAGCGGGAAGCCGGCCGAGCCGGACGCTTCTTCGCTGCACAGGCGCGAACTGCTGGCGATCGTCGGGCAGCTGGCAGCGGCCATCGCTCACGAGCTGCGCAATCCGCTGACGTCCCTGAAAGGATTTTTGCAGCTGCTCGAAGCGAAGGCTCCCCCATGCGACAAGTATTACTTCGATATTATGCAGGAAGAGCTGTCTCGCATCGAAATGCTCGCCGCAGAGTTGCTCGTGCTCGGCAAACCGCAGGCGGTGCAGTTCGAGGAAGCGGAGCCGGCGGACATCATGCGCCAGGCGCTCGCGCTGCTCGGGCCGCAGGCCGTATGCAGCAACGTCAGCATCGTTTCGCGCATCCAGCCCGACGTCCCGAACGTGCTCTGCGTCGCCGGCCAGCTCAAGCAGGTGTTCGTCCACATTATCGCCAACGCGATTGAAGCGATGCCTGACGGCGGGACGGTCGAAATATCGCTGTCCCGCAGCGACGACGGAAGCCTGCAAGCCGACATTCTCGATCAGGGCGCAGGCATTCCCGACGAGGTGCTGTGCCGGATCGGCGAACCGTTCTATACTACGAAGGACAAGGGAACCGGACTCGGATATATGGTCGCCCTCAAAATCATCGAGCTGCACCGGGGACGGCTGGAGATCGACAGTCAAAGCGGCAAAGGAACGCGCGTCAGCATCACTTTGCCCGCCGCGTCGGCGTCAGCGTCGGCGAGCCCTTAAGCGGCCGCAGCTCAGGCAGCAGGAGCAATTTGCCCTGCTGCTTTTTTGTGTGCGTGACGGTTAAAAACTTCTTGCTGGCTAACTCGCTTACCATGGCTTACCGCGGCTTGCTGAAACTTCGGCGCACGCCCGAGCAGTTATTCGACGTGACGATTCAGCCGGTCATTTTCACCCTTATGTTTACCTATATTTTTGGCGGGGCTATTTCGGGGAATGTGCTCGATTATTTGCCGGTCATTATCCCGGGCATCCTGGTTCAGACGCTCGTCACCAGCTCGATCGTCACAGGCGTGCAGCTGCGGGAAGATATGGACAAGGGGGTGTTTGACCGGTTCAAATCGCTGCCGATTGCGCGCATCTCCCCTTTGGCGGGAGACTTGCTGGCGGACACGATCCGGTATACAATTGCCACTGTGCTGACCTTCGCCATGGGGTATATGATGGGTTACCGGCCTGGCGGCGGACCTGGGCATGTCGCGATGGCCGCGCTGCTCGTCATTGTATGCTCCTGGGCGATCAGCTGGATTTTCGCTTTTTTCGGCGTCATTGCGCGCACCGCTTCGAGCGTGCACGGTATATCGATGATTGTTCTGTTCCCGCTCACCTTCGTCTCCAATGCATTCGTGCCGGTCGAGACGATGCCCGATTGGCTCCGCTGGTTCGCCAGCGTCAATCCGGTCTCGCATCTGGTCAACGCCGTGCGCGAGCTGGCTAATGCGGGGACGATCGGCATGGACTTTGCCTATTCCTTGATTGGCGCCGCTGTTATTGTCGCTCTGTTTGCGCCGCTTACCGTCAAAGCTTATATGCGCAGAGCGTAAAGCAAGGCGCCAGCCAAACAACTTTGCCCCGGCCTGATGGCTTGACGGCAACCCGATTGGAGGAACCGGAATGACGCGCATCCTCGTCGTCGACGACGATCCGCATATCCGCGAATTGGTAGGTCATTTTTTGCGGCTGGAGGGCTTTGTCGCGCTCGAAGCTGCCGACGGGCTGGAGGCGCTGCGCGCGCTTGACGAAGCTAAAGTCGATCTCGTCATCCTCGATATTATGATGCCTGGCATGGACGGCTGGGAATTGTGCCGACAGCTGCGCGAGCAGACGGATCTGCCGCTGCTCATGCTTACGGCCAAAGGCGAGCCTTCGCAAATTGTCAAAGGCTTCGAGCTGGGGACGGACGACTACCTGGTCAAGCCGTTCGATCCGATGGTGCTTGTCGCGCGGGTCAAAGCGTTGCTCAAGCGTTACCGGATCATGACTTCGCAGACGGTGCAGATCGGCAGCGTGACTCTGCGCCGCGACACCTTCCAATGCCAGGCCGGCGATCAGGAGATTACGCTTCCGCTTAAGGAATTCGAGCTGCTGTTCAAGCTGGCCAGCTACCCTGGCAAAACCTTTACGCGCGATCACCTGATCGAGCAGATTTGGGGATACGATTACGACGGCGACGAAAGAACCGTCGACGTGCATATCAAAAGGCTGCGGGACCGCTTTCCGGAGGAGCGTCATGCCTTTCGCATTCGGACCATCCGGGGCTTGGGCTACCGCCTGGAGGTGCTGGAATGAAGCGGCTCCCGCCTTTCGCCCATTTTACGCTGAACGTCCTGCTCGTCCTGGCCGGGCTGCTCCTCAGCTGGACGGCGTCGTTCTACTTGACGGCTGCGGCATATTCGCGAATCGGCCGGGAGCCCCACGATTTGCTTGCTCTCATCATCAACGCGCTGCTCGGCTTTCTCCTGTTCGGTTTCGCGATGGCGATATTGGGGCGTTTCATCCGATCCAGGGAGCATCGTTTTTGGACGGAGCTGCTTGAAGCGATCCGGCGAATTTCGCGGGGCGATTTTCACGTCAATCTCGAGCCTCAATTCGGCGACCGAAGCGGGAAGCAGCGCAACAGGCATCCGCTGCACCAGCTGGTTGCCAGCATCAACGATATGGCGGCCAATTTGAAGGAGATGGAGGAGCTGCGGCAGGAGTTTATCTCAAACGTGTCGCACGAAATCGGCACGCCGCTCACCTCGATCAGCGGCTTCGCCAGGGCGCTCAAAAACGAGCAGCTCGAGCCTCAGCTGCGGCAGCGGTATTTAACGATTATCGAGGAGGAATGCTTGCGGCTGTCCAAGCTTGCCGACAATCTGCTCAAGCTGGCGGTTCTGGATTCGGAGCGGCATCCGTTTCAACCGGCGCCCTATCGCCTGGACAAACAGCTTGCAGCGGTCATCCTTGCCTGCGAGCCGCAATGGGCAAGCAAAAGCATCGAAATGAATGTGGAGATGGAAGAGATCACGATCGCGGCAGACGAAATGCTGCTCGGTCAGGTATGGACGAACCTTATCCATAACGCCATCAAATTCACAGCAGCGGGCGGAACAATCAGCGTGTCCGCGATGCGTCAAGGAGCATGCGCGGTCGTGCGCATCGCCGACACGGGAGCAGGCATTGCCGAAGCGGATTTGCCGCGCATTTTCGAGCGTTTCTACAAAGCGGACAAATCGCGCACCCGTTCTGCAGGCGGCAGCGGCCTCGGACTGTCCATTGCGCACAAAATTACGGAGATGCACCGCGGCTCGATCGAAGTCAGCAGCAGGCTGGGCGAGGGAACCGAATTTACGGTTTCCCTGCCGTTATAACGAAGAACGATTGCAGCCTGCGCAAGCGAACGAGCTCGCCTGCGGACTTGCCGCCGAATCAGCTCGCAGCATTCGTTGCCTGGGGCCGCGAACGTCTGCGGAACGCGCAGTGAACCAGAAGCGCCAGCGGGTGCTGGAGCAGCATCGCCACGAGTACCGGCAGGCCCGTCGCCGGCGTGAAGAAGGCGGAGGCGAGCACGACGCCGACGGTATAATTGCGAACGCCGCCGGCATAGGCCAGCGCGATATGCGTCTTGCGATCCGCCGTAAAGAGGCGCGCCACCGCATAGCTTAACGCGTAGCCGAGCGCCATCATGCCCAGCACCGAGGTGATCAGTCGCGCGGCATGTCCGGAGACGGCGTCCAGCTGGCCGGCGATCGAGGCGGCGTTCAGCAATACAATCAGGCAGAGGCACAGTTTGCCGAGCACTGAAGCGCCGGGCCTGCCCCAGCTCCACACCCGCTCCGCCTTGCCCAGCCTGGCGATCCATTCTTTGACCAGCATGCCAAGCACGGTCGGTATGAGCACAAGCTTGAGCAAGCTGAAAAACAGGCTTGCCGTATCCAGCTTCACCTGCGAGCCGAGAATGAGCGAGATCGTGAGCGGCACAATGAGCGGACTCAGCAGCGTATTCAATGTGACGAGCGACAATGCCGTTTCAAGATTGCCTTTGTTGTAGGACACCCAGAAGATCGAGGTGACGCCGAGCGGAAGCAGGGAAGCGAGCGTCATGCCTGCCGCCAAATCCGGCTGCGAGCGAAACAGGAGCGTCGCATATAGCGATGAAATCCACGGAATCGCAAGATGAATGAGCGCGAAGAAAGCGATCAACAGCACGGGCCTCCGGCCGAGCTGCGAGAGCTTGCGATAATCGGCATTCAACGCAGACAAAAACGTGAGCAGCATGAACAGCAGCGGCGTCCATCCCACCCAGCGGGATAAGGGGACGCTCATCCCCATGCCGCCGATCATCATCGCCGGCATGATAAGAAAGATCCACCGCTCGATGAATCCGTTCGTTTTCAGCAAAGCTTGCATAAGCGTATCCCCTTGTCCGGCCAGTAAGCGCCACGCATTACAGATTCAGCACGATCAGCTTCTCTTCCGTCATCTCTTCGATGGCATAAGCCGGGCCTTCCTTGCCCGTACCGCTGTTCTTGACGCCGCCATACGGCATGTGATCGACGCGATAAGCGGAAGCGTCGTTGACGATCAGCCCGCCGACCTCGATCTCCTTGGCCGCCTTCATCGCAAAATTCAGGTCTCTGGTGAACAACCCCGCCTGCAGGCCGTAGTCGGAGTCGTTCACCTTCGCAATCACTTCGTCGATCTGCGAATACGTGTCAACCGCCACGACCGGTCCGAAAATTTCTTGGCGGCATACCTTCATGTCCGGCTTGACCTCGGTCAAAATGGTCGGGTAGTACAGCGCGCCTTCGCGCTTGCCGCCCGTAACGAGCACGGCGCCCTGCTCTATCGCTTCCCGCACCCAGCTCTCTACGCGCTCCGCTTCTTTCACCGCGATCATCGGGCCGATATCCGTCCTGTCATCCCGCGGATCGCCGACGACGAACGCCTCCGTCCGCGCTTTCAGCTTGCTGACGAATTCCTCTTTGACCGACTCGTGCACATACACCCTTTGCACCGAAATGCAAACCTGACCGGCGGTATTGAAGCCTTTATTGGCCACCATCTCCACCGCGTGATCGAGATCGCAATCGAAATGCACGATATTCGCCGAGTTGTTGCCAAGCTCCAGCGATACTTTGCGGAGTCCGGCCTGCTGCTTCAGCCACAGCCCGACGCGCACGCTTCCCGTGAAGGAGAACATGTTCACCAGTGGGCTTTCGACGAGGCAGGCGCCGATGGCTGGCCCGTCTCCGGTCACCACGTTCAGCCGGCCTGCCGGCAGGCCGGCATCGGCGAACAGCTCCGCCAGCTTCAAGGCGACTACCGGTGTCAGCTCCGACGGCTTCAGCACGACGCTGTTGCCTGCCGCAAGCGCCGGACCGACCTTGTGGCACACCAGATTGAGCGGCGCATTGAACGGCGTAATCGCGGCGATGACGCCGACGGGAACGCGGATCGAGAAGGCCATCCGATTCTCGGAGCCCGGCGCGGCCTCGACGGGGACGCCCTGGCCGTGAATGCGCCGCGCTTCCTCTGCCGAGATCAACAGCGTCATCGCCGCGCGGTCCACTTCGCCGAAGCAATCGCGCAGCGGCTTGCCGACTTCCGCCGCGAGCGTGTCGGCAAACTCCTGGCGACGCTCCTTAAGCAGAGCGGACGCTTTGGCCAAGATGCTGAAGCGCTCGTAAGGGGAGAGAGGCTGCTTGAACGCGTCGCGCGCGGCGGCGATGGCTTCGTGCACATGTTCTTTTTCCGCCACCGCCACGGTGTATGCCGGCTGAAGCGTATACTTGTCAAGCACATCCATCGTCTGCTTCGTCGAGACCTGCCGGCCGTTAATGTACAGACCGTATGCCGGCCTCGTCGTATTCGATCCCATGATTGATCACCTCATATACATAATAACGTTACGACCTTTACGATATGATATCGCGACGTTTTTTTTCCTAAACGAAGTCTCTGGCTTTACCGGCGCTTCCGAAAACCCGGATCTTCTCCTGCACCTTCCGCATCGTCCACTCGCGCCCGCGGCCAAGCGTGACGGACAAGTGGTACTCTTCCTGATCCTGATTCAGCACCTCCAGCATGCCGAGCGTGAACGATTGGCGAAGCTCCGTATCTACGTTGATCTTCGCTACGCCCAGCTTCACCGCCTGGCGGATCTGATCGTCGGGCACATCCGAGCCGCCGTGCAGGACGATGGGGCGGCGCACCGCCGCGGCGATCTCCTGAAGCCGCCCGAACGCCAGCTTCGGCGTTTTTTTGTATATGCCGTGCGCCGTTCCGATCGATACGGCCAAATAATCGACATCGGTCGCATCGACGAATTGGATCGCCTCCTGAACGGACGTAATCATCGCGTCCTCTTCCGCGACCGTAATGTCGTCCTCGGTGCCGCCGATCTTGCCGATTTCGCCTTCCGAGCCGACGCCGAGCGCGCGGGACGCTTCAACGACTTTGCGCGTTATCGCAGCGTTGTCGGCGAACGGAAGCGCGGAACCGTCAAACATGACCGATTGGAACCCGAGCCGGATCGCCTGCATCGTTTGCTCATATTGACGGCTGTGGTCGAGATGAATGCATACCGGCACGGTTGCCGTTTTGGCAAAAATATCGATCATCGCTTTCATCGGCTCAAGGCCCATGTATTGGATGGCCCGTTGCCCGACTTGAATCATGACCGGCGCCTGCTCGGCTTCCGCGGCCATAACAATCGCTTGAATCGTCTCGGCGTTGTGGGCGCTGAATGCGCCTACCGCATAGCCGTTCTGCCATGCTTTATCCAGCAGCTCTTTCCCCGAAATAAACGGCATGTTTTCCTCTCCATCCCATCTTGAAAATTTGGCGAAGTCCTTAGGCAAATTTTTCAACACCGCAGGTGACGACCGATGACGAAGGAAGCGATCGTCATAGGCGTCTATCGTGTAAGCTCGATATCGTAGCTGTATTGATCGCTTCTGAATTTCGTCTTCGTGAATTCGAGCGGATTCCCGTCGATGCCGTAGCTGAGCCTTGTCATCTCCAGCAGCGCCTCTCCGGCGCGGATGCCGAGCAAATCCGCTTCGTGAATCGTCGCGTTGATCGCCGATATTTTCTCCTTGGCATTCTTCAAATAAATGCCGTTCTGTTCCAAAATTTCGTAATATTTCGCCGAATTCAAATCGTGCTTCATCAGAATGCGCCCGACCTTCTCCGGCCAGCAGCTGCGCTCGACCGCAATCGGCATATCGTTGGCAAAGCGGATGCGCTCGATCAGCAGCGGCGATTCGTTATCCGGCAGTTGAAGCACCGACTTCTCATAGTTGAGCGCAGGGATAAATTCGGCTCGGATCAGTTCGGAACGCGGCACCATGCCCCGCTCGATCACTTCCTCGGCAAATCCGCGCAGCCTGCCGAGATCGCCGACGAGCTTCATCGGCAGCACGATGGTCCCTTTGCCTTGCCGCTTCTCCAGCAGCCCCTCCTGCACAAGCATCGAGATCGCCTGGCGAATCGTCGTGCGGCTGACATCGAACATCTCCATGAGCTCCGTTTCCGTCGGTATCAGCGTATGCGGGCGCCATGTCTGGTTCATGATGTTTTTGACCAGTTCGTTCTTGACCTGAATGTAAAGCGATACGTTCTTGCTCGGATCGACGGCTTCGGGTTGAAACGAGGATGTCGTCATGCCTGCTTCACTCTCCTCATCGGCGGATACTTCACCATGTCCTCTCCGATGATGGGCTCGAGCCAGGAGTAGAACTTGGTGCGATTCTCTATAAAATCATGCGGCAGCAGCCGTTCGCCGGCTTGGGCCACCTCTTCGACCGGCTTATCGATTAATTCATAATTATATCCGATCGCTTCCGTTCTTTGAATACTGACCATGACGCCGGAGCGGCCGTCTCTTACATACTCGGCCGCCTTCTTGCCAACCTCGTAAGCCTCGAGCCGGTCTTGGGCCGACACGGCGGCGCAGCAGCTGCGCTGGTTCATGCCCATGTTCTCCCATCTGGCGATAAGCCCGAGCTCGTCGCGAACGAGCCGTCCCATCTCCGCCGCGATGCCGCCGAGCACGGCGCGGTTGTGGACGACGCCGCGCATCACCACGTTCGAGCCGCTGAAGGCAAAGCCTTCGCTGACGACGACGGTCGCCATGCCGAGCTCGCGGACGCAATCGCGCACGTTCGTCAGGAACTGCTCCCTGCTCACCTTCACTTCCGGCAAATAGATGAAGTGCGGGCCGTCCAGCTCCGACGCCTTCAAATATCCGGAAGCAAGCGCCAGCCAACCGGCGTTGCGGCCCATCGTCTCGATGATCCGCACCTGCTCGAAATTGCGCATCGCCTCAAGATCCTTGGCGATATCGCGCACGGACATCGCCGCGTACCGGGCAGCGCTGGCAAAGCCGGGCGCATGGTCGGTGCCGGCCAAATCGTTGTCCACCGTCTTCGGAATTCCGACCACCTGCAGCTCGTAATTCATGGAGCGGGCGATCTCGCTCATCCGCTGCAGACCTGCCATCGTTCCGTTGCCGCCGATGAGGACAAGCGTATGAATATCCCGCTTCTGCAGGTTGGCTACCGCCCTGGCCATCCGCTCCGGCGTAAACGGATAGCGGCCCGAGCCGAGGCAGGCGCCGGGAACCCGGCGATGCCTGCGCACCCATTCATAAAGAGCGCCGTCGACCTGTTCCATGTCATCCTGAACGAGTCCCTGGTAACCGTTCGTCACGGTGAAAAGCGTGGCATCCTCGTACAGGGATTCCATCAGGCCGACCAGGCTGGCATTAAATACGGCAGTAGGTCCGCCGGCTTGCCCTACGGCGATTTTACGCATGAGTTGTTCATCCTTTCACTTAAGCGAGCACCATCGTCTGGATGCCTAACCTCCGGCCGAGCTCGACCAGCGCGTCGGAAACATCCGCATAGACAAGCGCGAAGTGGGGCTCGAATCCTTCGTGCATTAATCGGGTCAGCGTCGTCCGCACATCGGATGGCAGCCTGACTTCGACAGAAGTTCCATGGAACGACTGCGGCGAATCAAGCGCCTCGCCTTTCATCACGAGAAGGCGGTAGCCGTCCGGTCCGCAGCTGACGCGAAAGATCGTCACTCCGCCGGGCTTCAGGCCGAAGTCCATCGCGAAGCCGAGCTTCCGGTTCGGGTGCACGCCCGCGCGGGCCCCTGTCGCCGGATGCGCCAGCGAATACGCCCCTGCGCCGCAGTGCCAGAACACCACCGAATTGCGGCTTTCATCCACATGGACGAGATCGCCCAAATACGGTGCGGCTCCGCCGCTCAATTCGTGGAGAATGACCATGGACAGCGCTCCGTGGATGTCGGATTCGCACGAGGACATCACGCCGTCTTCAGTGAACTGCGACAGCGTCGAGCAAGCCGCCGCCCCGAGCTCGGTGAAAAATTCCGGCCAGCAGCGCACGGCGATCGCCCGAACGCGTTCCGCTTCAATCTGCTTCCTCACATACGTGTAAAACTGGGCGAATTTCCTCACCGTCTCGTCCGACCGGTTCAATCCGGCGACCTGCCGCTCGGCACGCTCCATAGCGGCCGTATACTCGCTCTCCGGCAGCCGTGCGCACTCCCGAAACGCCCGCTCCAGATCGAACTTGTGCAGCCGCACGCCGAACGTCCGGGCCAGCAGCGATTCATCCGCATCGGAGAAGAAGAAGCCCGGCGGATGCTCGCCAATGACGCCGATCGTCAGCTCCCGCAGCTTGCGGAGAAGGCGGTTGACGCCGAACTGCTGAACGAGACTGTTCTGCAGCTCCTCTTCCGACGGGTTGCCGAAGACGAACGAGAACGGATGCCTTAAGTTGCGGAGCACATTGCACGTGCTGTTGCCGCCGGTCAGCGAGTTAAGCCGCAGCCGGCCGCGGGTGCTCGGCTCCCGGACAGACCAGACGATATACGGGGCCTCGACGTCCTCCAGCGCGCGGCGCACAAACTCGCCGTCGGCGAAAGTGACGCTTTGATACAGCACGGCATCGACGGACGACGCGTCAATCGTCCGGAGGAAAGCGGCAAGCTCGTCAACGGAAGTCAAAATCGCATCCGGCTCAATCACCTGCTCGCAGACGCGGCTTAGCCATGCCGACGACGCTGCCCGCACCTCTTCGCCTGCCGCAAGATCGAAAGTTTTGCGGCCGATCGGCAAATACAAGATCGTTGTCGCAATCACGAGGCTCACATCCTTCTCCTTCTATTTAACCATAGATCGCTATAAATTTTAATACATTACGATGTTTTATTGAAAAACATTCACATTTTGCCCGCAGCCCTTGCCGCTGTCCGGAACAGCTCCGCATAGGCGCTGCCTGAGCGATAAAATACCGGCGGACAGCCCAAGGGCGACTCCACTTCGACATAGCCGCCACCCGCATAGCTTCGCTCCGACCACAAATGCACCCATTCATCCGGCGGCAAATACACCTTCCATGTCTCCCGCTGCGGAGAATAGACCGGGGCGACCAGCAGGTCGGGACCGTACATGTATTGGTACTGAATATCGTAGCAGACGGCATCCGCTTCGTAGTGCATGAAGAGAGGCCGTTGAACCGGAATCCCCTTCTCCGCATTGACGCGCACCAGCTCCTTCGTATATGGAGCGAGCTTGACGTATACGCGGGTCATCCGCGCCAGATGCTCCAGCGTCTCATCGTCGCTGTCGAACTGCCAGCAGTCGTCCGGACGGTTGCCTTCATGCGTCCGCATCACCGGCGTGAACGCGGCCAGCTCGGCCCAGCGCATGAACAGCTCCTTGCTTCGTTTGTTGCCGTACAGACTCGTATAACCGCCGATATCGCTGTGATGCAGTCCATTGCCCAGCATCCCGGCGGAGAGTGCCGCAGGGATAACCGAGGCCAGCCCGTCGTCCAGCGTCCAGTCGACGCTCTGATCGCCGGCCCAAAGCAGGGTGCAGTACCGTTGAATCCCGGAGTAGCCGGCCCGCATAAAGTAGACGATCTCGCCCAGCTTGCCCGCTTCGCTGACGGCCTCGTAGTTGACCTTCGCCCACAGCACCGGCCATGCGTTATGCATGAGCTTCGCCAATACGCCGTTATGCAGCACGACATCGGTCGGCAAATACTCTCCGAAATCGGCCATCCAGCCGTCCAGACCGAAGCCGATCAAATTCTCCTTGATCACGCTCTTGTACCACTTTGCCGCCGCGGGATTCGTAAAATCGACCACGCCGCAGTCGAATTCGCCGAAGTCTACGAGGTAGACATCGCCGCTTTCATTCCGCGCCAAATAGTTGTTGACCTTGGCCGTCCGGTACAAATCTCCTTCGACCGCCACATACGGATTGATATAGCCGAGGAAGCGGATTCCCCTGGCCTTCCACTCCTGCAGCTTCGTATCGAGATGCGGGTACTCCTCCGGGTTCCAGCGCCAATTCCACATGAGCCGCTTGCCGAAGGAGGTAATTCTTTTGCCCTGCCAATCCTGACACCATACGCCTCCGACAGCGAGACCTGCGGCCAGCGCCCGTTCCAGCTTTGTCTCGGCAACCTCCGTGCCGCCTTGAATGCCGAGCCAAATGCCGTTGTAGACCCACTCCGGAAGCTCCGGCTGGCGGCCGAACTGCGCCGATATTTTCTCGGCCAGCTCGAGGAACGTCTGCGCCGCGTCAATCAGCACGTATTCCGGCACGTCCCAAATCTGCAGCTCGTGGAAGCGGTCATGGCGAAAATCAAAGTCCGCATAAGCCGTCGTTTGCACATGGCAGTAATATTTTCTGCTTGAAATATACGTTGGCTGCGGATAGTTGGTCGTATAATAGTCGCCGCCCGCCTTGTCGTTGACATCGGACATCCATGTGACATACGTCTTCTTGTTTCGGCCAACGCCGGGCTCCGAGGTCCACAGCGGAAAATGCTTGCCCCGCAGATTGAAATGCGACATCTGCTCCCCGCAGCCGTACACCTTCTCCTCCCGGCCGGCTTGAACGCGAAGCCAGATGCGGTTGAGCGGAGTCGATTCGCCCTGGGCAAAATCGATCCTCAGTTTGCCGTCCTCTTCGCGGAACGCGAGCTCGAGATAAACCGGACCGCCGGCAGCATAGGAGAAGGCCACTTTCGCGGCGGCTCCTTGCGAAGGGCGAATCTCGGCATGACGAAGGGGAGTACGCTCGGTCACATAGTCCCGAATGTCAAAATTGCCCCGGTACATCTCTATCGTTTCTTCGCCGTAACCGGCAAAGAGCATCGGCGACTGCCTGCTGTGCCTCAGCAGCAGAAGCCCGCGGTGACAGAGCGAGAAGCCGCCGTCTCCGTCGGGCGCAAGTTCAATCGCCGGCTTGTTCGGGTCGAAAGCGTCGCGCATTCCGTTCACTCCTCATTCCAGTTTTGCCTGTCATAGCGGATTTCAATATTGCTTCCCGTAATGCCCGGATAGGCTCCCCGCTCGATCAGCGCCTTGCGCTCAGGATGAGCCAGCAGCCATTTATTGCGCATGAAGAGCAGCTCGTCCTCTTCGCTCACCCGCTCTACCGGCCCGGTCAGCGGTTCATTCGTTCCTCTGGTCAAAATAACGATACATTTGAACCCGTCATCCGCCAGCTTGCACGGCGCAAAATGCAGTGTCGTCTGGTACAGCTCGACGGCCGTTCCCCGCGGCAAATAGAAGCCAAGCACCTGCTCTGCCGCATATTGATTGCGGCGAATGTCCTGCACCCGGCCCAGAAGCAGCACAAGATCGGTCGCGGCAATATTGATTTCGCTGCATTTGTGGTACTCGAGCCCGTTCAGCGTCGAATTCCGGCCGTTGCAATAGCCGATCTGAATATCCATCGCGCCGTACAGGTTATTTTGCACAGCGGTTCGCACGCTCGTGTGCTCCAGCTCCGGATCGGAGGCGACATAGACATTGCCGTCCGCCGGGACATCTTTATGCTCCATCAGACCGATCAGTTCGGAAAAATCAAACCCGGCGAGCACGCGGCCAAACGGGCGAAACGCGTCGTCAAAGGCAGAATGGATCGGAATATGCGGATTGAGCGCCTGAATGCGCCGCAATCGGTTGTTTTCCACAGGATGAGACCTCCCCCCGCGCGTAGCGCTTATGCTGTCAGACAACCGTATTGTCCCATGCTTTGCGGAATACATCCAGACCGTAATCCGTAAACGGATGATAGAAGCTGCTTCTAAACACGTCGAATCCGCAAGTGACGATATGCGCGCCCGCCTTGGCCGCCTTGGCGATCTGGGCCCCGTTGCGAAGAGCGGCGACGATGATCTCGGTCTTGAAGCCATAGGTTAGGTAGATGCTCGCGATATCGGCAATATACGCTTCCGTCTCCTCCCCGCTGTTCTCCTTCCAGCCGACGAACGGCGACACGAACGCCGCACCGCTGCGGGCCGCCTGGATCGCTTGCGAAGCGGAGAACACCAGCGTAACATTCGTCTTGATTCCTTCTGCCGCAAGCTCCTTCGCCGCGATCAGGCCGGCCTCCGTACACGGAATTTTGATCACGAAGTTGGCGGATTTCGCCGCCAGCTTTTTGCCCTCGGCGGCCATTTCCTTCGCATCGTCCAGGTGCGGGTTGATTTCGAGCGAGATCGGGAATCCTTTGACGCCGGCAAATTCGGAAGCCAGCTCATCGACCACGGTCAAGAATGGCTTGCCGCTCATCTGAATGTGCCGCGGGTTCGTCGTCAAGCCGTCAATGGCCCAGTTTTGATACGCATAGCGAATTTCATCGATTTTGGCGCTGTCCAAAAAATATTTCATTCGGTATCCCCTCCGGATGACTGTGATGTTTGCTTGATTAACCTTTGACCGATCCGGCCGTAACGCCTTCCACAAAGTAGCGTTGCAGCGCGATATAGGCGATGACCATCGGCGCGGAGGCGATGATGACGCCGGCGAAAATCAACGGAAAATTGGTCATGAACTCGCCCTGGAACTGCAATAGCGCCAGCGGCAGCGTCTTCTTGTCGCCGGAGTTGATGAGCAGCAGCGGGAACAGCAGGTCGTTCCATACCATCACGCTCAGGAAGATCGCCGAGGCGGAGATGGAAGGCATGGAGATCGGCAATACGATCTGCGCATAGGTGCGCCATTCACTGGCTCCGTCGATGGCGGCCGCTTCGATCATTTCTTTGGGCAACGACTTCATGAAACCGGACAAAATAAAAACGGACACCGGCATAAAGACCGAGATGGACACCGCGATCAGGCCGATCAGCGAATCGGTCAGATGGAGATCCGAGACGAGCGAATAGATCGGAATCATATTCACCTGCGGCGGCACGATCATGCCTGCGGAGAACAGCCCGTACAGCACCAGCGCGAGCCAGCCGGTGAAGCGATAGATCGCATAGGACAGCAGGCTGGAGAAGAACAGGATGCAGGCGATCGTTGTTACGGTAACGAGCGTGCTGTTCAGAAAGTAGCGGCCCAAATGCTGCTCGCTGAACATCTGGACGTAATTCGTCAAGGAGAACGTCTCCGGCCAACCAAGCGGATTCTCGAACAGGTCGGTCATTTGCTTGAACGAGGCCAGGATGACGATCGACACCGGCACGAGAATCAGCAGCGCAAAGCCGATCAGCGCCGTCTGCTTCAGCATCCTCCCTGCTGCGGTGTCCTTGTTCAAATGATTCATGGTCTTTCATCCTTTCATGCTGCCTGTTCGCGTGCCTACGAAGCGCGATTTCCTTTAAGAAGCTTGAACTGCCCGAACGTGATCATAGCAATAATCAGCATGAAGCCCATCGATTGCGCTGCGGCATAGCCGAATTCGGAGCTCTGGAAAGCGGTATGGTAAATATAAGTGGACAAAATCTCGGTCGAATAGACCGGCCCCCCGCCCGTGAGCGCAAAAATAAGGTCGAACGCCTTGAACGACTGAATCGTCGTATAAGCGACGACGATCGTCGCGGCCGGCGTCACCATGGGCCAGGTGACGTGCTTGAAGGCTTGCCATTTGGTCGCCCCGTCCAGATAGACCGCTTCGTACAGCTCCTCGGGAATCGACTGCAGCCCGGCAACGAAAAGGACGAGCATTTGGCCCGTATGCGCCCATACTTGCACGAACACGATCGAGTAAAGCGCAAGCTCCGGATCGCCCAGCCAGTTCTGCGCCAGCGCCTCGAGCCCGATGCGGCCCAGCACATTGTTAACGACGCCGACATTCGGGTTGTACATGAAGCCCCAGATGAACGCGACGGAGATCGACGACAGAATCGTCGGGAAAAAGTACAGAGCCCGAAAGAAAATATTGGATTTTGAATTTTTGACGAGCAATATGGAAAAACCGAGCGACAGCAATGTCTGGAAAATGACGACGCCCAGCATGAACTTCAGATTGTTCGTGAGCGCCTTCATGAAGATGCTGTCATCTACCAGCATCTTTTTGTAATTTTCCAGCCCAATCCAATTTTTTGGAGAAAATCCGTCCCAATCGGTGAAGGACAGAATCAGTCCGTTGACCGTGGGATAGACGAAGAACAAGAGATACAGAAACAAGCCCGGGATGATAAAAAGATAAAGCGTTTTACTCTGCTTCATAGCTGCCCTCCGGTTCTATCGTGGGAGGGGCGCTGAAGCGCCCCGCTTAAGTAAGCTATTGCTTCTTCACATTTTGATCGACGATCTTCTGCGCATCCGCAGCGGCTTTGGCCGGGTCCATCCCCGATACGACCGCCTGAACGGAGGTAGTAACCGCTTTCTCGATTTTGGCGTCGGATATCAGGTACCGCGGCTGGAAACGCGTCTTCTTGTCGACCCACACCGCCGATTCCTGCAGCTCCGGCGTCGAGTACTGGACATCCTTGATGGTGACTAGCTGGCCGGTTCCATTCGCGTACCGTTCGGCAACCGCTTTATCGCTCAGGAAGGCAATGAATTTCTCCGCGGCTTCCTTCTTGCTCGACTTCGCATTGATGCCAAGCATGAACGTGGTCGTATGAATCCCCTCGTAGACCGCTTTGTCCCGGCTTACCGTGATCGGGGCAAGCAAGCCTTGGCTGATATTCGGATTTTGCTCCTTGATGCCGGCCATCATGTAGGAGCCTGTAGCGAGCATCGCCGCTTTTTCCTGCGCGAACAACGAACCCGCGATATCTTTGTTCGTGCCAAGCGAGTCTTTCTGGAAATAGCCTTTATCGGCCAGCTCCTTGATTTGGGAAAGCGTCTTCACAAACCATTCGTCGGTCAGCTTGGCCTCGCCCTTCTCCACCTTCGCCCAGATTTGCTCATCCGTGTTGTTATTCATCATCATCGAGTTGATGAATTGGCCTGGCCCGATGTCGGCGCCCGGGAAAGCGATCGGAATGTAGCCGTTTTGCTTCAGCTTCTCATTCAGCGCCAGGAACTCATCCCAGTCTTGCGGAAGGGTTAACCCGAGTTTCTCGAAAATCCCTTTGTTGTACACCGGCTGGTTGTACACAAGCTGATAGGGAAGCGCATACTGCTTGCCGTCTTTCTGGCCTGCCTCAATAAGCGATGCGCTGTATGCGGCAATGTATTCGGAACCGGTCAAATCTTCATAAAGACCGGCTTTCGACAGCGTTTCGAACTGTGCGCCCGGATACGAGGCGAACACATCGCCGTATTTGCCGTCCATCAGCTTCGTCTGAAGATTGGCAAGGTACTGCTCGGAAGGAAATACGTTCATCTCCACCTTGATGTCGGGATTGGCTTTCTCGAAATCCTCAATCAGCTGGTCGAAGATTTTCACGTCTTCGCCGCGCCAGTGAATGAAGTTGATCGTCGTTTGCTTCTCTCCGCTGCCGCCGCCGTTACTGCTTTCCGCCCCATTGCCCGCGCTCCCTGAATTCGCGCCGCAGCCTGCCGCCATCATGGCCAGAATCACGACAAACGACGCCGAATTGACAAGCTTCTTCATACGTTTGCTTACACCCTTTCGTCTCTCGTGGTAGAAATTTCCCTTCTCTTTCGCAAAACATATTGTTATATTGCAAAAGATCATGATGTTATAATTGTAGTAAATAACTAGAAACGAATTATAACATCACTACCTTTGTAGTAATTATAGCTATGTTTGAATCCGTTTGCAATATGTTTTTTTATTTTTTTCTGTCCGATGCCTTTACAGCAGCCATTCCGTTCCGGCTCCAGGGCCAATTCCCCGATATGTGAGACAATGATTATTGCGGTAATTCTGGAATTTTTGTAAATTCGAGGTGCGCTTTCGTTGAAAACATCTCCCGGAGCATCGGTATACACGAATTGAAAGCGCTATACATTATAGAGAAAGGATGATTTGGAATGCTGATGCGAAAGACGGAAGAGACGCCTCCTCTGAGGAAGGGAAGGAGAAAGCGAAGGACGGCCCTACTGTCTCTGCTGCTATGCTTGCTGCTGGTTCTGACAGGCGCGCCGCTGCCTTTTGGACCGGCCAGTATTGTAAACGCTAACAACTCGTACGCTCTGCAGGATGATTTTGATTCCGCGCCTAGCGGACAGCCGCCCAGCGGCTACATCGTCTCTCCTAACCCGCCTACCGCGGATAACCGGGTCACGGTAGCGCCCGCTCCCAAGCGCAGCGGCCAGGCCCTCTACATCGAAGACCGTTCTTCCAAGACCCAGACACAGCTCATTCGCAATTTGGATCAGCCGCTGACCGGCATCGTAACCGTCCAATTCGACTGGTATCACGAAGGAAACGCACGGGCAAGCTCGCTTCGCCCGATGAAAATTTTTTCCTCAACTTCGGAGTCTTCCTCAACAACGATCGTCGAGCTTCAGACCCGGGACGGCGGTCGGCATCTCGCCCAGTCCGTTCGCGGGACGCATCACCGGCTCATTACCGATTTTGCCACAGACACCTGGTATCAATTCAAAATTGTGATCAATACCGATACGAAAAAGGTCGATACGTACGTCAACGGCGTGCTGACGCTGGAGCAGGTCGACTTTGCCTCGGCTAGCGCAGGGCAGGTGCAGCGCCTTAAAATCTACTCCCAGAACAGTCCGGCGATCAGCCAATATATCGACAATCTGAGCGTCTACAGCGGCAGCGCGCCGGGTACGGACCCAGGCACGGACCCGGGCACAAATCCCCATCCGGGCTCGCCGGAGCCTGCACCGGGCGATCTGATTGTAGCCCCGAACGGGCAGGACGGAAACCCCGGCACCCTGGAGCAGCCGACCACCTTGACGGCCGCCATCACCCGCATTCAGCCTGGCCGTACGATCTACATGCGGGGAGGCACCTACAGCTACAGCGAGACGGTGCGGATCGAGCGTGGCAACAACGGGCAGGACGGAGCGCGCAAGCGGATTATGGGCTACAACGGCGAGAAGCCCGTGCTGGACTTCTCTGCGCAGGCGTTCGATCCGATGAACCGCGGCCTGCAGATCAACGGCAATTACTGGCATATCCAAGGCATCGAGGTCAAGGAAGCCGGGGATAACGGCATCTTTATCGGCGGCAGCTACAACCGGATCGAAAACGTAGAGACGCACCATAACCGGGACAGCGGCCTGCAAATTTCCCGGTACGCGTCCACCGCTACGCGGGACGAGTGGCCCAGCTACAACGAGATTATCAACGTCTATTCCCACAACAACTACGATCCGGACAATGGCGAGGATGCCGACGGCTTCGCCGCCAAGCTGACGTCCGGGCCGGGCAATGTGTTCGACGGCTGCATCGCCGCCTACAATGTCGACGACGGCTGGGATCTGTACACCAAGAGCGATACGGGCGCGATCGGTCCCGTCATTATTCGCAACAGCATCGCGTATAACAACGGTTCGACCGAAGCGGGCCACTCCACCTCCAACAGCGACGGCAACGGCTTCAAGCTGGGCGGCTCCAATATTCCGGTCAACCATATTATCGAGAACAATATTGCCTTCGGCAACAAAAAGCACGGCTTCACCTATAACAGCAATCCCGGCTCCATCCGAATGACGAACAATACGAGCTGGAATAACGGCACCCGTTCGGGCAGCAATTTTGCGTTTGACAAAGGAACGCATCTGTTCGCCAACAACTTGTCCTTCCAGGCCTCGTCCAGCGACAAGTACGCCACCAGCACGGATATCGACGGCTCCAACCTGTGGTGGCACAATAAGAAAGGCAGCGTAAACGCCAAAAACTTGAAGGTAACGGCAGCCGATTTTATCAGTCTGACGCCAAGCATTAGCCGCAGCGCCGACGGCGCGCCTGTCATCGGCGGCTTCCTGCAGCTGGCCGACAGCAGCAGCCTGAAGGGCGCCGGCACGCCGGCCGGCACGGATATCGGCGCGCGCTTCCCAAGCGGCAGCGCCGGCGTGGCGCCGCTTGCGGCAGCGGCCGTAGCGAAGCTTTTCGGCGCTGTGCCCTATCCCGGCGCCGCGCTGAGCGAGAGCCCCAGCGCGGCTGCAGGCAGCCGAGCGACGCTGCGCGAATATGATCTGACGGGCTTCGCGTCCGCCGGCACAACCGGAGGAGGCGTTCTCTCCGAGAGCGATCCGGCCTACGCCAAGGTCTATACCGCCGAGCAGCTGGGCGCCGCGCTAAAACGCAAATCGCCTGTCAAAGTGGTGGAAATCATGAACGATCTCGATCTGGGATGGAACGAGATCAGCCCGGCGGCCCGAACCGCTCCTTTCCGCCAACATAACGCCCCCAGCTCCCATCCCGTACTGCTTGCCAGCGGCGTCAGCAAAATTGAGCTGGACGGCTTTGACGGGCTGACGATTTTCTCGCGCCATGGCGCCAAGATCAAGCATGCCGCTTTTGTCATCAAGCGCAGCAATAATATCATCATCCGCAACCTCGAATTCGACGAGCTGTGGGAATGGGATGAGCTGTCCAAGGGCGATTACGACGAGAAGGATTGGGACTATATTACGCTGGAATCATCCAGCAACATCTGGATCGACCACTGCACCTTCAATAAGGCGTACGACGGCGTGGTGGACTCCAAGAAGGGAACGAAGGGAGTGACGATCTCCTGGTCGCTGTTCCGCGGCGACGACGGCAGCGCGGACGGCTGGGTGGCGCAGCAGATTCATGCCCTTGAGGCCAACCGCAGCGCCTACCCGATGTACAATTACCTGCGCGGGCTGGGGCTGACAACGCAGGATATTATCGCCATATCCGCCGGGCAGAAGAAAGGGCATCTGGTCGGCGCAAACGAGCTGGCCGCCGATAACAGCGAGCTGACGATTACGCTGCACCATAACTATTACAAGGATGTGATGGACCGTCTGCCGCGCCTGCGCGGGGGCAATGCCCATGTGTACAATATCGTTGCCGACAGCTCGCAGGCCCATGCCGCCGCCGCTCTCCTGACGCCGAGCATGAAGAGCGCGCTCTCCGCCAAGGGCTACAAATTCGGCGTCACCAGCAACGGGGCGATCTCGACCGAGAACGGCGCGGTGCTGATCGAGGGCTCCAGCTTTGTCGATATCAAGTACCCGCTGCGCAACAATCAGAAGGACCCGTCCAAGTCTCAATATACCGGGAAGATCAAAGCCGTGAACACGCTCTATTCCATGGACGGAAGCAGCTTCAAGGGCAGCAGCGATTCGCCCGGAAGCCCGCTTTCCCCTGGACCGGCGCCGGCCCTGCCGTTCTCCTGGAACGGCTTTGCGACCCTGCCTTACAGCTATGCCGTCGCCCAGCCGGAAACGCTGTCCGCAAGACTCACCTCCGGCGAAGGAGCCGGAGCCGGCCAACTGCAATGGAGCCGGGAGCAGTGGCTGCAGACTACCGGAGGCAACCCGGTGCAGTAGCGGCTGCCGCTGCCTGCGACCTTAAGCGCGCGGCAGCGGCGTCGGATTTGCGCCGCCATAGGCCGCCAGTAGCCAGCGGCCCAGCGGCTTTAAGCCGACCAAGGCCGCCGCTCCAGCGGCTTAAGCTGCAGGAGACTGCCGCTGCCCGAGGCTTTGGCCGCCACGGGCCCCTGCTGCCCGAGGCTTTGGCCGCCATGGGCCCCCGCTGCCCGAGGCTTTGGCCGCCATGGGCCCCCGCTGCCAGCAGCTTTAAGCCGGCATGAGGAAGCTTCGGCCAAACGGCTTGCTCGGGCAGCCGATGAGCTATCAGGGCCGCGCCAGCGCACAAAATAAGCCTCCATCGCCACGGTGACGGAGGGCGGGGAGCATGCTCCCTGCCCTCCGTTCCTTGCGCTAGACGGGCGATGTGGAGCCGGTCAAATGGGACGCGGGATGATTTCGCTCCGCGCGGCACGATAAGAAAAACGACTATCGACGTCCTTTCAAGGATGAGCGACCGCGATTTAGAGGTAGTTTTTCTTGGTACAGAAAGTCGCACTTCGCTTTAATGCTTTAGCGAAGTTAAACTTTCTAGCAACGTTAAAAAAGCGATTCCCCGCTCCCGCAGAAGACGAAGAATCGCTCGCTTTAATGGCTGCCAATCTGTTTCATCAAACCTGGATCACTTGCACCGCACGCTCGCGGATGGCCGCCAGCGCTTCGCGGTCCGCTTTATCGTCCGTAATCAGGCAGTTCACCCGCTCCCACCCGGTGACCCGGGCGAACGATTGCTGCCCGACCTTGCTGGAGTCGGCCAGCACGAACACCTCGTCGGAGATGCCGATCATCGCCTGCTTGATCAAGGCCTGCAGCTCGTTGGACTCGCTGAGTCCTTTGTCCGCATGCAGCCCTTTGCAGGAGAGGAACGCTTTATCGACGTGATACGTGCTGAGCGACCGCTCCGCCAGCGGGCCGACATACGATAGCGACCGGGGAGACAGCAGACCGCCGGTGGAGATGACCTGGATCTTCTCCTTCGCGCTGAGCTCCACCGCTACCTTGATCGAATTCGTAAGCACCGTCAGCGGGATGTCGGGGATGCGCTGCGCCATATACCAGGCCGTCGAGCTGGCGTCGAGAATAATCCGGTCGTTCTCCTGGATGAAGCGAACCGCTTCGCTGGCGATCTTCCGCTTCTCTTCAGGATATGCGGTCTCCCGCTCCCGATACGGCGTCTCGACGGTTTGCTCCGTCTGTATGCTGACTGCGCCGCCGTGGCTGCGCAGCAGCTTCCCCTCGCTTTCCAGCCGGTCGAGATCCCTTCGGATCGTCTCCTCGGTTACCTCGCACAGCTCGCTAAGCTCGGTGACGCGGATACTGCCCCGCTCGTTGACTAACTGTACGATTTTGTGCCATCTTTCCGCAGCCAGCATGACGTTAGCCCATTCCTTTCCCGCCTCGATTTCAACATGTTAGATGCCGATGACCGCTGTCAAAGCTTCACGATAACAGCGTCTTGAACCGTTCGTATGCGGCGTTCCATTCGGCGGCCGCCGACGGCTCATAGGTGTTCAGCGGGAACGATTCGCGAATAATGGCTCGCGCTTCCCGCAGATCGGTGATCAAGCCCAACGCAATATATTGTACAACAACATTGCCGAGCGCACTACCCTCCGCCGGTCCGGCCCACACGGGACGCCCGAGAGCGCTGGCCGTCATGCGGCAGAGCAGCTCGTTGTGAATGCCGCCTCCGACCATATGCAGACCGGCGAACCGCTTGCCGGCCAGCTGCTCCGTCTTCTCCAGCACGGCGCGGTATTTGAGCGCCAGGCTTTCCAGCACGCAGCGGATGACCTCGCCCATGGAGTCCGGTACCGGCTGCCCGGTGCGGGCGCAGTACTCGCGCACCTGCTCCGGCATGTCCTGCGGGTTCAGGAAGCGGTCGTCGTCCGGGTCGATGAACGAGCGGAACGGCTCCGCCTGCTCCGCAGCCTTGACCAGCTCCGGGAACGTGACCGCCTGGCCCGCCTTCTCCCAGGCTCTGCGGCATTCCTGAACGATCCATAAGCCCATGATGTTCTTAAGCAGCCGGAACGTGCCGTACACGCCGCCTTCGTTCGTAAAGTTCCAGGTGAGCGCTTGGTCCGTCAGCACCGGGTGTGGAAGCTCGGTGCCGAGCAGGGACCAGGTGCCGCAGCTGAGATAGGCGAAATCGGCGTCGGACGCGGGAACGGCGACGACCGCCGAAGCGGTATCGTGCTCGCCGACGGCGATGACGGGAATCGGCGGAACGCCGAGCTCCGCGCACACCTCGGGCGTCAATCTTCCGACCTGCGTGCCCGAAGCGGTCGGCGGCAGCAGCAGCCCGGCCGGGATGCCGAGCGCCTCCAGCAGCCCCTCGTCCCACTTCCCGCTGGTCGCCTGAAGCAGCTGCGTCGTCGAAGCGTTCGTGTACTCGCTCTTCATCTCTCCGGTCAGAAAATAGCGCAGCAGATCCGGAATCATCAGCAATTTGTCGGCCTGCCGCAGCGCCTCCGAACCGGCTTGCTTCAGCGCCGCCAGCTGATAGATCGTATTGAACGGCAAAAACTGAATGCCGGTGGAAGAGAAAATGCGCTCCTTCCCGAGCCGGCCTGTCACCTGTTCCATCACGCCGTCGGTATGGTGGTCGCGGTAATGATACGGATTGCCGAGCAGTTGCCCGTCTCTGCCGATCAGGCCGAAATCGACCGCCCACGAATCGATCGCCAGGCTCTGAACATCATAGCCCTGCTGACGGGCTTTCAGAATGCCCTGCTTGACCTCGTGCAGCAGCCGCAAAATATCCCAGTGCAAGTGCTTGCCGACCTGCACCGGATCGTTCGGGAAGCGGTGAATTTCCTTAAGCTCAAGGCGCGGGAGGGCGCCGCCCTCCCTGTCCGTCAGCTCGCCGATCATCGCGCGTCCGCTGGACGCTCCGAGATCGAAGGCGAGCACGCAGGCGGTCCGGCTGCTCACCAGCTGGCACCGCCCTTGCCGCGGGGCAGAATGCTGTCTGCATATCCGCTTTCCTTGTATGCCTTCATCGGATCGGCCGGCACGCCCATTTCCTCGCGGACGGCGAGCAAGAGCGGCGTGACGTCGATCTCGTACGCTTCGCGCACCGCATTCTCGGCATCCAGCACGTCCTGGCGTTCCTGGGCCTCGCGCACCTGGTCGCGGTTGATCAGCAGCGCCTTGGCGTACTGGGTCTGCACATTCAGCACGGAGCGGATCATCGCCGGAATTTTCGGCTCGATGTTATGGCTTTGGTCGATCATGTAGGCGATATTTTCCGCCGTCTTCCGGACGCCGCTGTCCTCGTCCGCCGCCGCATCGAGAATTTGATAGAAGATCAGGAAAAGCTCGTACGGATTGTGGGAGCCTACGATCATATCGTCGTCCGCATATTTGCGGCTGTTGAAATGGAAGCCGCCAAGCTTCTTCTCATCCAGCAGGTAAGCGACGATATGCTCGACGTTCGTCCCCTGCGCGTGATGGCCGGTATCGACCAGCACCTCCGCCTGCGGGCCGAGCTTGTTCGCCATGTTGAAGGCCATGCCCCAATCCGCCAAATCCGTATGATAGAACGCCGGCTCGAAAAACTTGTATTCGATCAGCATCCGCATTTGCGGCGTCATGGCTTGGTACATCTCGCTCAGCGCCTCGTACATCCACGCCTTGCGCTTGCGGATGTCGACCTGCCCCGGGTAATTGGAGCCGTCGGCAAACCACAGGCTCAGCACGTCGGAGCCGACGGTTTTGGCGATCTCCACGCATTCGAGCAGATGCTCCGTTGCCTTGCGGCGCACCGCCGGATTCGAATTGGTCACGCTGCCGAAGATGTACTCGTCCTCCTGGAACAGGTTAGGATTCACCGCGCCGATGCTGACGCCGAGGTCGGCCGCATGCTTTTTAAGCTGAGCGTAATC
Source organism: Paenibacillus ginsengihumi DSM 21568 (assembly GCF_000380965.1). GTDB lineage: Bacteria > Bacillota > Bacilli > Paenibacillales > NBRC-103111 > Paenibacillus_G > Paenibacillus_G ginsengihumi. The sequence goes on from NZ_KB905575.1 coordinate 50,532, forward strand.
GTCCACTTTGTCCCACGGAATATGAATCGCCACCGACGGGCAAATCCCCGTCAGCTTGTGCACCTGCGCCGCATCCTCGAATTTCTCGAACGGATTGCGCGGAACGCCCGCCTGCTGGAACACCTTGAAGCGGGTGCCGGAATCGCCGTAGCCCCAGGAAGGCGTCTCCACTTTGAGCGCTTTCAGTTTCGCTTTCACCTGCTCCAGATCAATGCCTCTCGCCCGCTGCTGCTCCTCGAACAGCGCATAAGCCCGGTCGAACAATGTCATGTTCGTTCACCCTTTCGTCTCGTTTGGATATGGATAGGCCATGACCGACATCAGCGCATTGGCTGCCTGGGTCGAATCGAGCCGGCTGTATTGGACGATGACCGGCACCGTGCTCTCGACCTCCATGGCGTAGGGCACGCCCTTCGGAATGCGCTCGCCGTCTTTGGACAGCCCCGCCGTGCGGATATGCATCGTGCGCCGGCCGGGGACAACCGCTTCGATGCGTTCTATCGGCGGGCGATCTTCAAAATAGACGGTGATGGACAGCGCCGCGTCCTCGTGCCCGCAGTTCAGCACGCAGATCGACTCGTGACTTTCCAGCTCCCCCGAGCTGGTCGGCGGAATATACCCGTCGGGAATAAACCACAATGTATGTCCTTTCGCTACGCTCATCGGTCGTTCCTCCTCGCAGCTATAAACTTAGGAAGCGCTGGCCGGTCAGACAGGCGCAACACCCGTCTGACCGCGATTAACGCGCGCTTATCTTATCGGGTGAACGCGGCCGGCACTCCGCCGTCCACGGTCAGCATGCAGCCGGTCGTTTTCGCCGCTTTGGACGAAGCGAAGAAAGCGATCGCCTCGGCGATATCCTGCGGGAACACGTTGACCAGCAGCGTCGTGCGCTTGCGGTAATATTCTTCCAGCTGATCCGGCTCGATGCCGTAAGCGGCTGCGCGCTCGTTGCGCCAGCTGGAGTTCCAGATCGCGGAGCCCTGCAAAATCGCGTCCGGCAGCACGGAGTTGACGCGAATGCCGTATTCGCCGCCTTCGGCCGCGATGCAGCGCGCCAGATGCACCTCGGCCGCCTTGGCGGTGCTGTACGCCGAAGCGTTCTTGCCGGCATAGACGGAGTTCTTCGAGCCGATGAAAATCATGCTGCCGCCTGTGCCTTGCCGCTTCATCAGCTTGAACGCTTCTCTGGCCACCAGGAAGTAGCCTGTTCCGAGCACGTTCATGTTCAGGTTCCATTCCTTAAGCGACGTCTCGTCGAACGGGCTCGACGTGGCCAGGCCGGCGTTGTTGACGACGATGTCGACGCCGCCGTAGGCCAGCACCGTTTCCTTGTACGCCTGCTGTACCTGCTCCTCGCTCGTCACGTCGATCTTCACGGCCAGCACACGGTTGTCGCCGTACTGGGCGTTCAATTCAGCCGCCAGCTTCTCCGCGCCCTCGATGTTCAGGTCGGCGATGACGACGTGCGCGCCCTCTTTCAGCAGCTGGCGGGTGGCCGCGCTGCCGATGCCGCCGGCGCCGCCGGTAATGAAGGCGACCTGACGGGAAAACTCCGCTTCCGCCGGAGCGAGCGTCAGCTTATACAGCTCCAGCGGCCAATATTCCACGTTGTAGGACTCGTTCTCGCTGAGCGAGACGAACTTTCCGAGGCTCGTTGCGCCGCGCATAACGGCAATCGCCCGATGATACAGGGCGCCGCTGACGCGGGACATCGCATGCGACTTGCCGGTGTTGATCATGCCGATCCCCGGGATCAGAATGACGCGCGGAGCCGCTTCGAACATCTGGTCGCCTTCGTTCTTGTTGCGCTCGAAGTAAGCGCGGTAGTCCTCCTTGTAAGCGGCGATGCCGTTCTTCACCGCTTCGACAAGCGCGTCCGCGTCGCGGGAAGACGGGTCCCAATCGACAAACAGCGGCTTCATCTTCGTATGAACGAGGTGGTCCGGGCAGGCTGCGCCGACCTGGGACAACTCGGCGGCGTCGCGGCTGCCGACGAATTGCAGCACGTCGGGCGCGTCGTCGTAAGTGACGATCATCCGCTTCTCCTTGCCCACTTCGCCGCGCACGATCGGCAACAGCTGAGCCAGCAAAGCGCGCCGCTCTTCCTCCGGCAGCGCCTCGTGCTTCGGACCGCCGTACAGCGTATCGTTGTTCACGCGGGCTTCAATGAAGTCCTCGGCCTCCTGGATGATGGCCAGCGTCTTGCGATAGCATTCCTCCGACGTCTCGCCCCAAGTGACCAGACCGTGCTTCTCCATCAGGACGAGCTCGGCGTTCGGATTGCTGCGGACGCCTTCGGCGATCATTTTCGACAGCGTGAAGCCCGGGCGCACGTACGGAACCCAGACGAAGCGGTCGCCGTAAATTTCTTTGGCCAGCTCCCGGCCGTTGTCCGCGCAGCACAGGCTGATGATCGCGTCCGGATGCGTATGGTCGACATGCTTGAACGGCAAAAACGCGTGCAGCAGCGTCTCGATCGACGCACGCGGATGCTTGCTGTCGATCATGCAGTGCGCCAAATAGGCGACCATCTCCTCGTCCGTCATCGCTTCGCGCTCGATCAGCGGGCGAATGTCCTCCATGCGCAGGCCGGTGAAATTGCCGGCTTTCATCGTCGCCAGGTCAGAACCGCTTCCCTTGACCCACATTACCTCGACCTCACGGCCTCTGAAATCGGTTACCGTCGTCTTCATCGACGTGTTGCCGCCGCCCCAGTTCGCAACGGAGCGGTCGGTTCCGAGCAGATTGGAGCGGTATACCAGTTCGTCCAGTCCTTGCTTCAATTCTTTGGCTTTCGCTTGATCCCATAAATTCGCAGGCATACAGCACTCTCCCCAGTTGATTTTTATCCAAAAGAAATCAGTACTGGGTTCAGTATAATATATTTTTGTTTATTTTTGAATATGTATTTTTGTTTTTGTTTGACTCTTGTTCTGCCGTTACCCGGAAAAGATGAACAAAGGCGTCTGTCCGATCGTTCGGTTCGAGAATCCATGACGTACAGCCGGGAGACGAACGGCGCTGACGAATTGGCGGACGGCTTGGCCGGGCAAGCTTGGACGGACGAACTTAGACGGGCATACTTAGACGGGCATACTTAGACGGGCTAACAGAGCGATGTCCATTATGGACACACATCGTGCAATTCCTTTTACAGACTTCGTCGGTTTGGGGTTTAAAGGCTTCGGAACGCAAGGGAGGATAGAAGGGCAATGGAATTTACCGACTCTTAGGGGGCGAACCACGGTCTTAAAGCCGGTGAGCCGCTTGCCTTTCCCGAACGGCGAGCTGAGGGATTTCCCCAAAAAACTGCAGTTATTTGTGGTTGGGTTCTCCAGATTACCTATGTACTCAGCTATAATTAGAATTAACAAATTTAGGAGGGATGAACATATTGGTCATTTCCGAAAACGAGCCTCTTGCGGTTACCTTGGTCGAGGCAATCCGCACCGGCGATGTCCTGGGATTGCAGAGACTGCTCACCGAGAACCCTGGACTTGCTGCGGTGAGAATTATCGGAGGCGATACGTGCAACGGGAACGTGTCGCGTACGCTGCTGCATGTGGCTACCGACTGGCCCGGCCATTTTCCAAACGGTGCGGCGACGGTGGCCGAATTGGTCAAAGCTGGAGCTGAGGTGAACGCCCGAATCACCGGCCGCCCTCATTGTGAGACACCCCTTCATTGGGCCGCGAGCAGCGATGATATCGAGGTGCTCGACGCGCTTCTCGATGTCGGCGCTGATATTGAGGCATCCGGTGCGGTCATCGCCGGTGGAACGCCGCTGGACGATGCAGTGGCGTTTGGGCAGTGGAAGGCCGCACACCGGTTAGTTGAGCGCGGTGCAGAGTTCACGCTCTGGCACGCGGCCGCGCTTGGACTGTTGGATGATATGGAAGCCCACTTTGCCGGGAGAACACTTTCACGGCGATATCCGTGGGGAGCCAGCCACAATCCACCCCCGGATGAAGTTACCGTCGCCTTCTGGTGCGCTTGCCACGGCGGACAGCGGCACTGTGCCGAGCATTTGCTCGAACGAGGGGTCGAACTGAACTGGATTTCCGTATGGGACGGACTGACCCCTTTGGATGCGGCACAACGAAGCGCTGCCGGCGAAGTGGTTCAGTGGTTGCGCAACCAGGGTGCTAAATCCGCCAAAGAACTGCATCGTTAAGCCCCCCTCCTGTCCATCAGATGGGAACTCGGGACTTCCTATTGGCAGTAGAAGAAACAAAGAGCCGCAAAAAGAGGGACGGGCGCCTTCTTGCCTGCACTCGTCCCTCGCGTTTCAATCCACTTGCAACAGCGCCTCCACGAACCGCTTCATTCCGGTATAGCCGGTCGTCGCAGACCATTCCCGGACGGATTCGCTCTCTCCGGCGAACACCCACTCCAGTTGCTCTCGCAGCTCCCGCCAATACGCGTCGGGTGCGGCGGCTTGCGCCTGTTCGTCGGCAAGCGCGGCCATCAGCTCCGCCCATACCGGACCGCCCGGGTTCAGTTCGCGCTCCGGATAGCGGCGCGCCAGTTCCGCCGCCCGATCGATCGAACCGTGCCGGTACAGGTGAACGGCGATGTAGCTGCCGACAAAGCGGTGCGAATCGTCCAGCTCCATCGCTTTCGCGAACAGCTCCTCCGCCTCCCGCAGCCGCCCTTGGTGCAGCAGGGAGGTAGCGTAGACGGACGACGTGTATCCGTTCACGCCTCCTTCCAGCCTCGCCAGCTCCGCGTATGCCCGGTTCGTCTCCTCCCATTTTTCCCGACTGTAATAATAGTCAAACACCCGGGACCAGGCAGACTTGGTAGGATACAGCTCCGCCATGCGCAGCAAGTACGGCAGCGCCTCGTCCTCCAGCGGACGAGGATCGTCCGAAACCGCCGCCAGCCCCTGGTACACGCGCACGATCATGCGCAAGCTGTGGCGGTCCGCCTCGTTCGCCGCGAAAGCCGCCTTGTATCCGGCCAGCGCTTCGTCCAGCCTGCCGTCCAACAGCAGCCGGTCTTCCGGGGCAAGCTCGCGCGCTTTTACGTAAAAAAACGGAAAGCGCCCGATCGTGCTCTCGTCCAGCCGGTAGCCGTTGCTGCGGGTGATCGGCCGGCCGTCGGCGTCCAACGCTTCAACGTTCCAGTAGAAACGGTTGTCCGGGTTCGCCAAACCGAGCAGCGATAGCGGGCTCGGCATATCCTTGCCGTCCTTCTCCGTGAAGGCGAGGAGAGACGCTTCGTCGTACAGCTCTTCGATCGGGACGGTCAATTCTGTCTCCCGCACTCCTTCGCGCAGCGTCATGCCGGCCGTGCCTCCTTCTCCGAGCGGGATATGAACGCCAATTCGATACGTCGCGGCTCCGTCGACCGGCTCCCACCGAAAGCGGATCTCATCGCCGGTCACCGCCTCGGAATCGACCGGGGATACGATGTCCATCAGCTTTCTTAATGTCACTTGCCGCGTCAACTGCTTGCCCGCGGCGACATCGATCCAGTCATTGCCGCCGACCGGCCACGTCCAGCCGTCGATCTGCTCGAACGTAAAGCCGAGGTACAGCGCGTAGCTGCCGGGCAGCACGCCGTCGAATCGAAATTGCCCGCTGGCGTCCGTGATTGTCTGGTACGGCTCGTTTTCCAAAACGCTGTGATACACATCGTCCCGATGGCGCAAAAAGACGCCAACGCCGACCATCGGCGAACCGTCGCCGCGAACGACTGTGCCGGATACGGCAGCCGGCTCGCCCACGGCGGCTGTTTGCCGCAACAGTTCGTCGAGTCGTCCAAGCTGCTCCAGCATGACCGACCGCATCCCGGATCCGTTCGGGTGCTGTTGGCGCAGCTGTTCCCACTGCTCCTCATGCGCCTTCCGCTGCCGCGCAACTTCCTCGCGAGCGGACGCGACATCGCCTTGCCGGACGAGCAGCTTCGCCTTCAAGGCGGCGATTTGGCCGTTCAAGTCCGCGTCGTTCGTGCTTAAATCGGCCGACAGCTCCTCCAGCAGCGCCAGCGCCTGCTCATCTTCCCCCCGATCGGCCAGCAGTGTGGCGCGCATCATTTTCAGCGACTTGGCCTCGTTCTTGCTCAGTCGCCGTTCTGCTGACGCCAGTTCCTCCAACGCCGCTTTCGGGTCACCGAGCCCAAGGTAGCACACCGCCTGCTGCACGGCGGCGCGCCGCATATAACCGTCAACAGGAGCCCGCCGCACGTAATCGGTCAAGTACGGCAGCTTTTCTTCCACGGTAAACGCGGGCGGACCGGAGTCGTCTGTCCGATACGTCGTATAGGTCGACCCGAGGCCGACGACGACGTTGTAAACCCCCAACGGTGTATCCGCGCCCGGTTCGATCATATATTCGCGGATAAGCCGCCACCGCTCCGCCGCCGGTGCTTCGTCGATCGCCCGAAACAGCGCGGGCTTGGCGTCGCCGCCGCCTTGGCGGTACCGGTATTCGGCCAGATGTGTGCTTGCCTTCGGCTGTACGAGCCCGGCGTACAGCCATACGACGGCCGATGCGGCGAGCAGCCCGACGACGAGATGCTTAACCTTGATGTTGATCGTCCGCTTCAAGTTTGGCCACCGCCCTCTCGTAATCTTCCTTCCAATACGTATTTCCGCCCGCCTCCACAAGCTTCGACCGCCGGTCGTCCGAGTTTCCCGCGTCGTTCCAGCCGATGCCGGCATCGGGCTGGCCGAGCCGCAAAACAGCCATAAGCGCGATGGCGACGACTGACACGACGGCGCCGACCGGCACGAGCGCAATGTCCAGCTCTTTGTTCCACAGCGCGGCGAGTCGGGCTTTCCATGTGCGCGGATGCGTCCGCTCCAGCACTTGCTCCGCCCGCTCGAACCGCAAAGGCTCCAGCTCTTGGCGCAGCTTTTCGTTAATCCGCTCCCGATCCGAACCCATCCTCTTCATCCTCCTCCAGCAGTTCACGCAGCATCGCTCGCCCGCGGGCCAGCCGCGACTTGACCGTGTTGTCGCTGCAGCCGAGCTGCGCCGCGATGTCGGCCACTTTCCATCCGTTGAAATAATGCAATACGATCGCTTCCCGGTACTTGTAACCCAGCTTCAGAATCGCGTCGCTGAGCCGCGCAGCGCGGCAATCGGCCAGTAACCGCTCCTCCGGCCCCGGGTCGGACGACTCGTCCGGCAGCCGCTCGACATCCGCGAACGGAATGAGCCGACGCCAGCTCCAGGTTCGCAGCCGCATCCGGCATCGGTTAATGGCAATGCGGAGCAGCCAGCCGCCCAGTTTTTCGGGATCTTTCAATTGGTCGATATGGCGATACGCCTGCACGAACGTGTCCATCACCGCTTCCTCCGCCGCCTGCCGGTCCTTCAACAGCAGCCAGGCGGTGCGCAGTAAATCGTCTCCGTATCGCGACATGAGCGTCCACAACGCCTCTTCTTCTCGCTCGTTCAGGCGTCGAACGAGCTCTGCCGCATGGTCCAGACCGACACCTCCCCTTCCCACCCAATACGATGCGTCGATATACGATCCGGTTGCATGTTTCGGCATATTTTTTTCGGAACGCACCTTTCTGCATGAACCACGTACATATACGGCATTTTCCCCCACTGCTACCCGATTGTCCATATTCCTCAAAAAAGAATATCTATAATATAGGTGCATTCTTGACCTTAATTTTACTTAAGATTCAGCCGGAAACGGTATTTCCCGAGACGAACGTTTTGGCCTGTACGTCAACGGGCTTCCCTGTCGCTCACAAAGAAAAAAACCTGAGGCTACCCCCAGGTTCGTTAGATTTCTAATTGAGAAAAAAGAGCCGCGATCGCCGAAGCTTCATCGCTATATTTCGAGCTTGAACGTTTTCAGCTCGTACGGCTTGATGTCGAAGACGAACGCCCCTTCGCTCGCCGAGCCGAGCGGGCGCTCCAGCAGGTCGCACTCTGTCCAGCGGCGCACGGGAAGCCCGGCCGTCAACGTGACCCGGCCGCGTGCGCCGGCGAATTCATGCAGGCGCACGATCAGCGCGTCTTCGTCTTCGGCTTTCTTGACCGCATCGATCATGACGTGGTCCGCGGACAAGCTGAGCAGCGAGAAGCTCGCCTCGGAGCCCGTTCCCGTTCCCGCGGCGGCGTGCAGCGGATTGTTCAGCTCCCACGCTTCCTGCACGGTACGCCCCTCGTACCAGCCGCCTTCGTGCGGCAGCAGCGCGTACGTGAAATTGTGCTCTCCCCGGTCAGCCGTCGCGTCGGGCACGAGCGCGGATTTGATCAGCGTTAGCCGCATGACGTTCTCCTTGATGTCGTAGCCGTATTTGCAGTCGTTCAGCAGGCTGACGCCATAGCCTCTTTCCGACAGGTCCGCCCATTGGTGGCCGACCGTTTCGAACCGGGCGTAATCCCAGCTCGTATTCCAGTGGGTCGGCCGCTTCACATTGCCGAACTGAATGTCGTAGGTCGCTTCGACGGAGCGAATGTCGACCGGGAAGGCGGCCTTCAACAAGCGGCGGCTCTCCTGCCAGTCCACCCGCGTGCGGAAATCGATGCGCCGGCTGTCCCTGTATACGATCAGCCGCTGCTCGACGGCGGAATCCTTGTATTTCCATGCCATGCGGACGACCGCCCGCAACGGCCCTGCCTCTTCCACCGCCGCTCCCTCGAAATCGGCGATTTCCTCCATTTTTTCCTGATAAAAAATGTCGATGTCCCACGCCTCATGCCTGCTCTTCGGCTTATCCTCGAACACCTGCAGGACGTTGCCGCGGGCCCCTTCGGCCAGCACGCTGCGGCCTGCCGCCTTGTCGTACAGCGCGGTCAGCTGGCCCTGCCCGTTCCAGCGAATTTCGTAGAACGGCGTATCGATGCCGTCCGCATGCACCGCGAACGGGGACGCCGGCTCGGCGGAAGCGGTCAGGGCGGAACCGCCCGGCCCCGGCGCAAACTCCAGCCGCACGTAGCCCATCGGCGGAACGCCCGTCGGCTTCAGGAGCCAGCCGCCCGCGGCGGTGCGCTGCGCCTCGAGCACCCGGCCGTCGGCCGCGCGCCAGTGCCCGTTGGACGCCCCAGGACTATCCTCGGGCGCATTAGCGCCTTTCCCGGCCGCATCGAAGCTATCCTCAGGCGCATAAGCGCTATTCCCGGCTGCACCGGGACTATCCTCAGGCGCGCCAGGGCTATTATTAAGCGTACCGGAGCTGTCCTCGGACTCGCCAAGACTATTGTTGGCCTCACCAGGGCTATTCTCGATCGTATTGAAGCTGCTTATGGCCGAGCCGGGGGCGTCCTCGGCAACTCCAAGACTACCCTCAGGCTTGCCAAGGCCATCTGTGGCCGCACAGGCGCCGTTTTCGGGCACGCCTAGCCCGTACCCCGGCGCAAGCTCCACATAATCCGTGCGCTCCCAGCCAGCGCTGTTGAACGCAAGATACACCGTGGCAGCGGACGCACTGCCCCCTCGCTGCTGCAAGCCACTGCCCTCGCCCTGCAGCAGAGCAGCGGCGCCCTGCAGCGCCTCCCGGCCGATCCGTTCGGCCTCCTCGTATTCCGCGCGGCTGTCCTCATACACTTCGCGAATAGAGGAACCGGGGATAATATCATGGAACTGGTTGCGCAGAATGACGATCCAGCCGTCGTACAGCGCCTTCTGCGGGTAATGCCGCCAATCGCTCCGCTGCAGGCAGCCGAGCGCATTCAGCCACTCGGCCTCGCGGTACAGCAGCTCGAGCTTCCGGTTCATCCTTTTGTTGTAGGCCTGGCTCGTATACGTGCCCCGATGCAGCTCCAAATAAAGCTCGCCGTCCCACGTATGGACGTACTGGTCCGTCCCGCACACTGTCTCCTGCAGCTCGGCGAAATATTCGTCGGCCCGGCCGGTCGTGACGCGCGGAATGCCCGGCATAGCGTCCAGCCTGCGGCGCATTTCGAGCATTTCGCGGTTGACGCCGCCGCCTCCGTCGCCATAGCCGTATGCCAGCAGCAGCTCCTGATTGAGCGCCTTGTCCCGGTAAGCGTCCCAGATGCCCTGGACAGATTCCGGGGTGATTTTGCCATTATAGGTATAGTAAAAAGCGCCTTCATTGCCGCCCGGGTCCGGCGTCGTAATGAAATGGGTCAAAATTTCCGAGCCGTCGATGCCTCGCCACAGGAACGTATCGTGCGGCATCCGATTGTATTGATTCCAGCTGATCTTGGTCGTCATGAACGCTTCAATGCCCGCTTTGCGCAAAATTTGCGGCAGCGCCCAGCTGTAGCCGAATACGTCGGGCAGCCACAAATATTTGCATTCGACGCCGAATTCGTCGCGGAAGAAGCGCATGCCGTACAGGAGCTGGCGGACCAGCGATTCGCCGGAGGACAGGTTGCAGTCCGCCTCCAGCCACATCGCGCCGCCAGGCTCCCACCGTCCTTCGGCCGCGCGGGCGCGAATCTGTTCGTAGAGCCCCGGATAGTCCTCCTTCAAATAGGCGTAAAGCTGCGGCTGAGTCTGCAAAAAGACATAATCCGGAAACAGTTCCATCAGCCTCAGCACCGTAGAGAATGAGCGCGCCGCTTTTTCCCGCGTATGCTTGAGCCGCCACAGCCACGCCACATCGATGTGCGTATGCCCGATGCAGCGCACCGTGACGGCGTGATGCTTCGGCATGGCGTCCAGCTGCTCTTTTAACAGGGCAGCCGCCTCCCTTACCGAAGCGTAAAAGGCATCCGAGCCCGGCCGCGACCAATCGATTCGCAGAAAAGCCCGGTCCAGCGCCGACAGCAGGGCATGCCGCTCCGGCCGGCTGTCGTCCAGCAGCCGGGCCGTATCCAGCGCGGCGCGACCGGTATAGAACAGATCGTCCGCCGCCTCGTCCAGCCAGGCCAGCTCTGCCTGCTCGATCCGATGCTCCAGCACTGCCTCCGGCCGGTAGCCGCCTAGACCCGACCACAGCCGGAAGCGCAGCCGCACAACCGTTCCGCACACATCCGGCGGCAGGAACACTTCCGTATGGTTGGAGTCTACACCCTGATACGGCTCGCCGTTCAGAAACAGCAGCGATTCGAAGCCGCTGCTTCCTCCCGTTTTGCCAAAATGAAACAGGCCGACCGGCTTGCGGTCCCTCCATTCCTCCGGGACGCGCACGTCCGCCGCCAGCCATACGTACGCATCCCGGCCCCGCCAGCGGTCGCCGGTGCGAGCCGCGCGCCATTCGCCTCCTTCGTCCGGATACGCGCCGATCTCCCCTGCGGGGTCCTCCTTCATGCGAAGCTCCGCAAGCGGTGTCCGGCCGCGGTAACGGTACTTGTCCAGCTCTCCGATTCTCGCTTCCAGCTTCTCAATCGTCCAAAACATTCTCCATCCTCCTCGTTTCCCCGGCGCTGTGTAAGACTAAACGCTTTCCCTCGGCACCAAGTGAGCCGACATCCATATATTTTCGGTATCCTCGGGGCTTCTGGTTCCTTCCACATATTCGATCAGCCGCTGCGCGGCGGCCGCTCCCATCGCCGGATAAGGCACCTCGACGGCGGAAATCGGCGGCACGAGATAGCCGTTCACGCGGTCCGTATTGTCCGCGGCCATCACCCGCAGCTCGCGGCCGATTCCGAGCCCAAGCCGGTATGCGGCCCGGTACACCGATACCGCTCCCGCCGACCAGTTCGAGAGGATGGCCATCGGCCAGTCGCCGGCGGCCGCCCGCTCTGCCAAAGCAGCGGCCATGCCGTCCAATTCGGCCCTCGCGGCGGTATGCACCTGCGGCCGGAAGCCGCGGGCGCGCATCCAGTCGCCGTACGCCTTCAACCGTTCGCGGTCGCCCCAGTTCGGACGGTAGGCCGGACCTTCGTACACCTCCAAATAATGCGGAGCAAGCCCCGTCCTCGCATACAGTTCATCGAGCGCCATGACGATGCTCTCGGCATAATCCATCAGCACCGACGTGATGCCGTCCGTCTCGGGGTACCCTTCCACGGATACGAACGGAATGCCGTACTCCCGCACCCGGTCCAGCCAGTCCGGGTCGGAGTAGCCGGTCGTATCCTTGGTGACGATGCCGTCGATGCGCCGCTGCAGGAACAGGTCGATCAGCCCGACCCGGCCGTCCGAGCCCTCCTCCGTGCCGTACAGCAGCACCTGGTACCCGTGCGCCCGGCACCGCTGCTGAAAGCCCTGCAGCACCTGGAGAAACAAGGGATTGTCCAAATTCCCGTAGGCCGCCAGACAGCGGCTCTTGCCCGTTCTCATGCCGCGGGCGTGCGCGTCGATGCGATAGTTCAGCTCTTCGATCGCCCGCAGCACCGCCTGCCGCTTCTCTTCGCTCACTCCGATGCCGGGCGTCCCGTTCAGCACCGCCGACACGACGCTGCGGGACACGCCGGCCCGCTGGGCGACGTCCTTGCTGGTCACCCGACCCTTCATCGCTTCTTCACCTGCCTCTCTCGCTTGCCCTATTCGTTTGCCCGATAAATCTTGATTTTCTGTCGTCTGTTTCGGCTGATGAAATGTTCACTATCCTTACGAATCGCTTTCTTCAAAATACATATAACACGTGTTATAAACGATTGTCAATCATTACCGCCTTTCTTTTTGCGAACGGCGATTGACTAAACAAGCTTTCCCGGGACATAATAAATGATATAGGAACACATGTTCGATATGGAAGGTGAATCGAATGAACGGTCAAGCCGGATTGACGGCGCAGGAGCTGCGCATGATCAAGGAGTTCATTTTGCTGCCGATGCTGCTGTCCGCCTTCGAACGAGACGCCAGACGCATCGCGGCTGCGGTGAAGACGCCCGGACCGTACGCCGATTTCATGCAGGCGACCCTCGATAGGATCACCCGCGATTTGACAGCTATCCGGCGCCAGTTCCGGATGCGGGGCATCAAAGTGTACGATCCGCAAATCACGAGCGCCGGCATTCGCGCGGAATTCAAGTGCCGCGGTTATTTGAGCGAATTCGGCATTTTGAACAACGTGCTGAAAGCGGAGGCGGAGACGTACATGCGCAAATATTTGAACGGAAGCGCAGAGGATGTTCCGGGAGGTGTATTAACGGCGCTGTCCGATAACCTGGAGGCGCAGCTTGGTGTACTTCTGTCAAGAAAGTAGACACAAATTAAGCGACCTGTTGTTGCTCGTAGTACCTCTTTTCGCATAAATGCGGAGTTAAATAGCCAATGGAAGAATGGATCCGGATGCGATTGTATTCCAGCTCGATATACGAGTGGATCGCCTCATAAGCTTGCTGGCGTGTCTGAAACGTCGTCAAGTAAACGAGCTCTTTCTTGATCACGCTATGAAAGGATTCGATGCAAGCATTGTCGTAACAGTTCCCTTTGCGGCTCATACTTCCAATCATCTCATAACTATCCAGCCGCTCACGGTACTCGGTTGACGCATACTGCGATCCGCGATCAGAATGATGAACCAAACCGGGTTTAGGCTTCTGACGCTTGTAAGCCATGTCCAGCGCGTCAAGCACGAGCTCCTTGGTCATCCGGCTGCCCATCGACCAACCGACAATCTTACGCGAAAAGAGGTCCATGACGCTCGCCAAATATACCCAGCCTTGCTTTGTGGCGACATAGGTAATGTCTGTGACCCACACCCGGTTGGGCGCGTCGACCTGGAACTGACGGTTCAACACATTATCATACACAGGCTGATTGTGTTTGGAGTTCGTTGTAGCTTTGTACTTCTTCACGACACGAGAGCGGAGTCCCATCGCCTTCATGAGCTTGGCAACGGTCTTCGTGGCCACCACCCAGCCCTCTTCGCGAAGCTTGTGAGCGAAGAGGGCTGCCGTATCGCTGCTTAAAGCCATCGAAATGATGCTGAATTCGTTTCATGAGCTTCTTCCGACGCTTCTCTTGTTCGCTGGGCTTACGATGAATCCACTTATAATAGCCGCTTCGGGATACTTGCATGACACGGCACATCTTCTCAACACGAAACTGGAAGCGGTGTTTATAAATAAACGTGTAGATCAGTCTCGGTTTTTGGTGAAGAAATGCATCGCCTTTTGTAACTATTCAGGTACTATTCAAATGTCAAACAACAAATCTCTGCTGTACATGGCGGAAATTTTTTTGTAAACTTATTCCACGAATAGGTGATCCGTTTTCCTTTATTCTGGTTGTTGTGCGAGGTGCTGAAACGTGTTGCGTGAGCAGATTCTCAAAGCTTGTAAAGAAGATCCAGAGAGTATCGTTACACTCGTTACGAATTTGCTTGCCACCGTTCAAAAGCTGGAAGCACGCGTGAAACAACTCGAAAATCAGATCAACAAGAATAGTAGAAATTCGGGCAAGCCACCGTCATCGGACGGATATAAGAAACCGAAGCCGAAGAGTCTCCGCGTCAAAGGAGAACGTTCGCCAGGCGGTCAGACGGGCCATGAGGGACATACCCTCACCTTCTCTGCAAGCCCGGATCATGTCGTCGTTCATCCGGTGACACATTGCGCTTGCGGTCATCATCTAGAGCCTTCCCCTGTCCTCCGCTATGAGAGGCGACAGGTGCATGAGCTGCCACTCTTGCGATTGGAAGTCACCGAACATCAGGCAGAAGTCAAGTCCTGTGAGAGGTGCGGCAATGTGATCAAGGGCGAATTCCCGGCAGAGGTCGCGGCCCCGGTTCAGTACGGTCCAAGATTTCGCGCGACAACAACCTACTTGAGTCAATATCAACTTCTTCCTTACCATCGTGTCAGCGAAGTGATGGAAGATCTGTTTGCGCACAAGCTCAGTGAGGGCACGATCATAAGTGCCAATCTGTCCTGTTACGAACATCTGGAATCCGTCGAGCACAAAATCAAGGAACAAATTGTGAGCAGCCCTGTTGCGCATTTCGATGAGACCGGCATTCGGG
>NZ_KB905576.1 GCF_000380965.1 Paenibacillus ginsengihumi DSM 21568
CTAATCGGTCGAGGGCTTAACTAAAATGCTAAAAGCTGCAGCGTATGTTTCGTATCCAGTTTTCAGGGAGCAACATGGAACCCCACAAAGTGAAGAAGAAGCTGGCGAAGTGAATTCCGAATACTTTGCGGGGGCCCCAGAGAACCTGAATACCCGTTTGGTGATGATGGCGGAAGGGAACCACGCGTACCCATACCGAACACGACCGTTAAGCCTTCCAGCGCCGATGGTACTTGGACCGAAGGGTCCCGGGAGAGTAGGACGTTGCCAAGCGGACAAAGAACCTTGTTAGCTTTTCGAGCTGATGAGGTTCTTTTTTTGCTTCAGGCGTCCAGCGCGAAATTGGGCCGGGCCCCGGCTGGGGCTGTGCCTCAGGCGGGGAAACCGGATCTAAACCCTAGGACCGTGCCCCGGGCGGGGGAAACCGGGCCTAAACCGCTGTGCGCTTTCGAGTCGATCCCACAGCTTCAATTGGAGCCGGAGACGATCCCGCTGGCTTCCATCGGCGAAACGAACAGGCGCCCAAAGCAACCAACTTGCCGGGTACGAGACGGATGCCGCGGGGAGAGACGCCTATGACAAGCGATTCCTTTTGTCATCGGACGTCACCTGTGGTATAGAAAATTCAGCGTGTGGATACCGCAAGAATTTTCAAGTGAATCAACAAATGTTGTATTCTGTACAACAAAAACGGGGAAATATACCGCTCTAGCGGCCTAATGTTGTAAAAAGTGCAACATTTCGGGCGATATTCCCGGGTTTGCAACCAAACGCGCTCAAATTGTTGCACAAAGTGCAACATTTCCCTACCTCT
Source organism: Paenibacillus ginsengihumi DSM 21568 (assembly GCF_000380965.1). Classification (GTDB taxonomy): domain Bacteria; phylum Bacillota; class Bacilli; order Paenibacillales; family NBRC-103111; genus Paenibacillus_G; species Paenibacillus_G ginsengihumi. The sequence goes on from NZ_KB905576.1 coordinate 815, forward strand.
AGCGTGTAGGATACGGAAAATGTTGCATTTTTTGCAGGATTCGTCGCCTCAATGGGCCTAGGAATGGCGTTCAACCTGATGATCGGGAGCGGACCGCCTCAAGGGTCCGGGTGTGCCCGGGAAGGGACAGCGCTAGCGCGGCGCCCAAACGCGCTCTCGGGAGATTTCGTCTTGCGGGCAATTGGGGTTAGGGAGACCAGGGAATATGTGTTCAGTATTATTTTGCATGAGCTGGTCATTCTATATTATCAGTTGCAGATTATTGGTTACAGAAGGCCGGCATATGTTATAGATTATCGGTTACAGATTATGTTGCAGATTACCGATTACAGAAGGCTGGGCGTCCCGGATTTCGCCGTTCCGTTTCTGGGCGAATCCCGCGAGGCATGCGGGATGGCGGACTCGAGATCCGAGCTATGCGGGATGGCGTGCTCGAGATCCGAGCTATGCGGGATGGCGGACTCGAGATCCGAGGCATGCGGGATGGCGTGCTCGAGATCGGAGCCCCTCACCGGAGCGGCGTCATTCAGGATGAGCGCGCGGCCCAATGTGCCACCCCTTGATTCTCGTCCTTGCCGTTTTTATCGCTCGATCCCGTATTCTTCGATTTTTCGGTACAAGGTCGTTCTGGCGATATCCAACAGGGCGGCGGCTTTGCTCAAGTTCCAGCCCGTCGCCTGCAGCGCCTTTTTGATCGCTTCAATCTCGGCGTCTTTCAGCGAAGGGATGGCCTTATCGGCGGTCACCGCTTCCCGCGCGGAATGGGGATCGGCTTCAAACTGCAGATGTTCGGGACGAATGGGACCGCCGTCAGCCAGAAAAGACGCTTCGATCAAAACGCTGTTCAATTCGCGGACATTCCCGGGCCATGTATGCAGCCACAGCTTGTTTGCCGCCTCTTGGGATAAATGCGGGTTCGGATAACCTTGCTTCTGAAGCAAATGCTCGGCGAGCTCGACAAGATCGCTTCTTTCGCGAAGCGGAGGCAAGGTGATTTGAATTCCTTTCAAACGGTAATACAGATCGGCGCGGAACCGTCCTTCCCGGATTTCGTTTTGCAAATTTTTATGGGTCGCGGCGATGATTCTCACATCGATGGGCTTGCTCTTGGAACTGCCGACCGGGGTGACGGTGCGTTCCTGCACAACACGGAGCAAAGCCGCTTGCGCGCGCAGAGACATGTCGCCGATTTCATCCAGAAAAATGGTCCCTTTATGAGCGGCCTCGAACTTTCCGGCCTTTCCTTCCCGGTTGGCCCCGGTAAAGGAACCGCGCTCATAGCCGAACAATTCGCTCTCCACCAGACTTTCGGGGATGGCGCTGCAATTGACGGCAATAAAAGGGCCGCTGGCCCGCAAACTCGCCGTATGAATCGATTGCGCGAACAACTCCTTTCCGGTGCCGCTTTCGCCCAGCAGCAGGATTGGAAAGTCGGTCAACGCCGCCTTGCGCGCCAGTTCACTTTTCTCGATGATGCGCGGGCACGACCCGACGATATCGGCAAACGTGTAGAGGCGATTCACGCCGATCACTTTCTGTTGAACCGCCATGGAACGCCATACTTTCCGGCGGTGATCGCGGATTTCTTCGATCCTGAAGCCTTCGATGCCGGAAAATTCCTTGCCGATGGCGTCTTGGCCGATCACCCGCAGCGCCGCTTGATTGGCGCGAATGATTCGATTGTCTTCATCCAGCGATACGAGCGGAAGCGGATTCGTTTGCATCGAATATTCCAGTTCCTTTAAAACGAGCAGATGTTCTTTCCCGGAAGATTCGATGAGCAACCGGTTCTGCAAGGCTTCTGCGGCCATCGTGGCGAGCGCCAGACTGAAAGCGTTGTAATTTTCCTGTTTGGTGCTGAAATTGATCACGCCGATCAGTTCCCCGGTCGGGCTGAATACCGGAGAGGAAGCGCAAGTAAGGAAGTGGTTCGATTGAAAATAATGTTCGTCGGCATGGACGCGGACCGGAATTTTTTCCGCAATGGCCACCCCGATGGCATTCGTTCCTTTTCGGCTTTCCGACCAATTGGCTCCTACCTGCAATTGGACCGTTTCCGCGCGTTTGGAAAAATCGGGATCGCCGGCCGAATAAATAAGGTTGCCGTGCAAGTCGATCAGCAGAGCCACTTGGCCCGTTTGTTTGATGAAGCGTTCCAGTTTCCCGAACAGATGAGAGGCGTGCCTGATCAAAACCCCGTTTTCATGAAGGATTTCATTCAATTGCTTTCCGGTTAACAACCGGTCGTCCGCCGGATCGGACCGCTTTAATCCGTATTTTTGACAGCGCTTCCAAGAACTCTCCACAACATTCGTCTGCTTGTCTGCTCGCGGGAACGACATGGCCAATACACCTCCATCAAAACAAAGCTTAATTCTAATATAACAAATTTGTGAACTTGTTGTGCGGTTTTAAGCAAGAATGTTTCAAAATGATACACGAAACGAAGGTTTTGCGTGCAGAATGTAAAAATGGATTTCCTTCCTATCGGGTTGGATGCGCGGCTGCCGGCATTTGGCCACGGCGTTAATCGCTTTGGCATGTTTTTTGCATGAAATGAGAATGGGGGATGACCTATTCGGACATGAGGAGGAGATGACAGGATCATGAATCCGATCAAACCGAACGCATGCCGGCAACCGCCGCGAATCCGAAGCTGCAAAATCGGCCTCCTGAAGGCGCGGGAACGGAATTGGCCTGCCGGCGATATGGTCGACGATGGAGGACAAATCGGGAAGGAGGGGGGGGGCGATTCCGGCAATGAAAAAAACACCATTACGCGGAACTCCGCAACGTAATGGTGTTTCTCGCGGTTCAAGACCGGAGCGGTTTTTTGGACAGCGCTTACATCAGTTGATTTTCAACACGATCCGCCCGTTAATGTTTCCTTGTTCCATGCGTTCGAATACTTCGTTGATGCTTTCGAGCGGCTGTACTTCGATCATCGCCTTCACTTGGCCGCGGGCGGCGAACTCCAATGCTTCCTGCATATCTTTTCGCGTGCCGACGATAGATCCTTTGACCGTCACGCCGTTGAGAACGGTATCGAAGATCGGAATCGGCAGCTCGCTGGCAGGAAGGCCGACAACGACCATCGTGCCGCCTCGTCTTACGGAGCGATAGGCTTGCTCGAACGCTTTCGCGTTCACTGCCACGCAAACCGAGGCGTGAGCGCCGCCGACCTGCTTGTCGATTTCTTCTGCGGGGTTGACCGATCTTCCGTTCACGGTCAAGTCCGCTCCCAGGCTGCGGGCCAGTTCCAGCTTGTCGTCGCTGATATCGACGGCAATCACCTGAAAGCCCATCGCCTTCGCGTATTGAAGCGCGATATGACCGAGACCGCCGATCCCATAGATCGCGACCCATTCGCCCGGCTTCGCGCCCGTCACTTTAAGCGCTTTATACGTCGTTACGCCCGCGCACAGGATCGGAGCGATCTCTTCGTCCGAGACACCGTCCGGGATTCGCGCCACGTAAGCGGCAGGCGCCACGCAATACTCCGCGTATCCGCCGTCTACCGAATAGCCGCCATTTTGTTGCTGCTTGCACAGCGTCTCCCATCCGGTCAAACAATACTCGCATTCGCCGCAAGCGGAGTACAGCCACGGAATGCCGACCCGGTCGCCGATCTTCAGCGAAGTGACGCCAGGACCGAGCTTTTCCACGTAACCGACGCCTTCATGACCAGGGATCAAGGGAAGCTTGGGCTTCACCGGCCAATCGCCGTGGGCGGCGTGCAGGTCGGTATGGCACACGCCGCATGCCGTAATTCGGACCAGCACTTCTCCCGGTCCGACGTTCGGAACCGGCACCTCTTTGATTTCGAGCTTCTGATGAAACTGATTGACGACTGCAGCTTTCATTCGGAATCCTCCCTTTGGATGGAAATGCGGCCATTGAAGCAATGGCATCGCTTACTACAAGACGCAAAATTCATGCCAAGCGGAATTTGCGGAATTTCGCCGGTTTTGCCGGCTTCAATGCCAAAAATTCGGCCGACCGGCCGAAAAAACGGCTGCCGTGACATTTTTCCGGCACTGCGTCAAGAACATGAAGATTGAAACACAACAGGCACGGGAGGGAATGTCGATGGGAATTTTCAAGTTCATGACGCCCGAAATTATTTTCGGCACGAATGCGCTCGGCCAAATCGGGGAAAGCATGCTTCGGCTAGGAGCGAAAAAAGTGTTTGTCGTCTCCGACGCAGGGGTGGTGCGGGCCGGTTGGGTCGAGACGATCGTCCGCCACCTGAAAGCTTGCCGTCTGGATTATTGTCTTTGGACGGAGCCGACTCCGAATCCGAAAGATTACGAAGTGGAACAAGGCGTCCGCGCCTACATTGAAAACGGTTGTAACTCGGTGATCGGCGTCGGCGGAGGAAGCGCCATCGACGCGGCCAAAGCGGTCGCCCTGCTGGCCGCAAACGGCGGAGAGATCCGCGGGTATGAAGGCGTCGATCTCGTTACCCGGCCGCTTCCGCCGATGGTGATGGTGCCGACGACCGCAGGGTCCGGTTCGGAAGTATCCCAATTCGCCATTATCGTCCATTCCGAACGAAAGCTGAAAATGACCATCGTGTCGAAATCGTTAATCCCCGATATAGCGATTATCGATCCGCAAACCTTAATGACGATGGACGCGCGCCTGACGGCGTATACCGGAATGGATGCCCTGACGCATGCCATTGAATCGTATATTTCCCTGGCGGCAACGCCGCTGACGGAACAGTATTCGCTACAGGCGATGCGGTTGATTGCCGGCTATCTTCGTCCGTCCGCGGCCAGCCGGCATAACCGCGAAGCCAAAGAAGCGATGGCGATGGCCAGTTTGCAGGCAGGCATCGCCTTCTCCAACTCGATCCTGGGCGCCGTTCACGCCATGTCCCATCAACTGGGGGGGCTGCTGGACCTGCCGCACGGCCAGATCAACGCCATATTGCTACCTCATGTCATGGAGTATAATCTGATTTCGGCTCCCGAGAAATACGCCCACATCGCCGCGGCGCTCGGGGAGAACGTAAGCGGTCTGAGCCAGACCCAGGCCGCCCGGAAGGCGATCCAGGCCGTTAAACAATTGGCGCTCGATCTCGACATCCCGGGCTCGCTCGCCGATGTGAGCCTGGAGGCGCATCAGCTCGATTTCCTGAGCGGCAACGCCGTTCAGGACGCCTGCATGATCACCAACCCGCGCGATCTGGAAGCGGAGGAAGTGAAGCGGTTGTTCCGCCAAGCATTGGGGAGTGAGGACGCATGCTCGGCAAACAGGAATTGATCGACAGGCTCACCGGCATCCGGTCTTCGCGCAAAAGCTATTACAGCGAATTGAGCGCCACCGTTGAAGAACTGAAGAAGAAAAACAAGCAGCTGGAAGTCATCAATCGACTGGCCCAGATCCATGTGGAAAAATCGTGGGAGGAAGTCAGCGTCTACTTGGCCGCCCAGTTGTCGCAAATTGTCGCATTCGACCGGTTCATGCTGACGCTGGCGGACCAGACTGGCCTATTGTTTCACGCCGCGGAGCGGGAAGGCGAAAGCTGGTCATGCCGCTTCGTCAAGCGTCGGATTGGGGCGAATGATGCCTGGACGCCCGAGGAATTTGATCGCTTGCTTCAAGAGGTGACGCCGGGTTATTACAGCGCTTCCGTCGGTTTGCAGTATCAGACGGGGAAAATATACGGCTATCTCACCCTGCAGAACCGGCAGAACAAGGAATATTCCCGCGAGGAGCTCGAGCTTTATCAGCGTTTGGGGGAGCATGCCCGGATTTCCATCGAAAACATCCTCCTGTTCAAAGATGTGAGCGAGAAAATCAACCTTGAAGCGCAATTGATTCAATCCGCCAAAATGGCCGCGCTGGGCGAGATGGCGGCCGGGATCGCCCATGAGCTGAACAGCCCCCTGACCGCCATTCTCGGCCATGTACAGCTTCTGATGCGGGCTATGAAGGAGGGGCGGCACGGCAAAATGCTGGCGGACATTTATCAATGCGGCCTGCGCTGCACAAAAATTATCCAGAACTTGCTGATCTTCTCCAGGCAGGAGGAAGTTCAGCCGGAAACGATACAGCTGTCCGAGCTGATTGACGATGTGCTCGGGCTGGTCGGCTATCAATTGGTCGTATCCGGCATCACCGTGCGGAAAGAGACGGAGCAATCGCTGCCGTCTGTCAGGGGAAGCCGCAATCAGATCGAACAGGTCATCATCAATCTTCTTCTGAACGCAAGAGACGCCGTCCAGGGAAAAAACGATCCGGAAATAACCGTTGGGACATGCCTTACCCGTCTCGAGGAGCGGCTGTTCGTATCTGTCTATGTACGCGACAACGGGGTCGGCATCGCAGGCGAGCATCTGAGCCAAATCTTCAATCCCTTTTTTACCACGAAGGAACGAATGAAGGGCACAGGTCTCGGCTTGTCGGTAAGTCTTGGCATTGCCGAGTCCCACGGAGGAAAGCTGCTGGTGGACAGCAGAGTCGGCGAGTACAGCGTATTCTCGCTGCTGTTGCCTGTTCCGGATCATGAAGGGGAGGACTGAACATGACTAACGTGCTTGTAATCGATGATGAAGTCGAAGTGACCACTTTCTTCCGATATTTGCTGGAGGACAAACAATGCAAGGTGATGACCGCGAATTCCGGGCGGGAAGCCGAAGAGCTTCTTCACAGCCATCCGTCCCCGTTTCACCTCGCCCTGATCGATTTGAAGCTGCCCGATGCGAACGGACTGGACTTGCTTACGAAAACGAAAACCAGCCATCCGGAATGCGAAGTGCTGATGATGACAGGATACGGGACCGTCAAATCGGCCGTATCGGCTCTGCAGGCGGGCGCCAAAGACTATCTGGAAAAGCCGTTCGACGACCTGGACAGTCTTGAGCGCGCGATCGAGGCGGCGCTCGCGCGCTCAGGCGGCGGCAAGGAGCTTCCTCACCCGGCAGCGGCGGAATACGGCATCATATGCGGCCCCACGAGCCCGCTGTGCAACGTGCTCGCCGTGGCGGGAAAGCTGGCCCCCAAACCGATCAACATTGTGATCGAGGGGGAAACGGGAACCGGCAAAGAATTGATGGCTCGATTCATACACGGAACCAGTCAGCGGGCTTCGCATCCGTTCGTCGGAATTAACTGCGCCGCGGTGCCGGAATCTCTGCTTGAGAGCGAGCTGTTCGGCCACGAGAAAGGGGCGTTCTCCGGTGCGATCAAGTCCCGGAAAGGGTATTTCGAGCTGGCGAACAACGGAACCTTGTTCATGGACGAGATCGGCGAGGCGCCGCTGTCCGTTCAGGTCAAATTGCTGCGTGTACTGGAGACGGGAGAATACATGAGGGTGGGGAGCGAGGAGATTCGCAAGAGCAACACGCGAATCATTTCGGCCACGAACCGCGATCTGGAAGCCGAGGTTCAGAACAAGCGGTTTCGCGCCGACCTATTGTACCGGCTGGAAGGAGTGAAGCTGTCGATCCCTCCTCTGCGGGAACGGCCTGGCGACATACCGCTCATCGCGCAGCATTATCTGGACCGGAAATATGGCGGAGCATGCGGGCTGGAGCCGGACGCGATCGAAATTTTGCAAGCGTACGACTGGCCGGGAAACGTCCGCCAGTTGCTCAATGTGCTTAATCAGACGCACGCCATTCACGAGTGCAAGCGGATCAAGGCCGGCCATCTTCCGCGCTTCTTGCTGGACGAAGCCGCGCGGCAGAGCCGTTCGAGGGCGTCGGAACGGCAGCTCGACGATTTTCTGGAACGGGAAGCCGGGAGGTTTGTGGAGCAGCTGGTCGCGGGCCTGGAGGGCGCCGGCCGGGTAGACTTGAAAAAAGTCATGAGCCGGATCAGGCGAATGGAAACGGAAGTCGGGAGAAAAATCATCGAAAACGGGCTCGCCGGGCCGCATGCCGACAGACAATCGCTGAGCCGGCAGTTAAACATTACCGTCCGCACGCTGCGCTACATTCTGAATGAGAAATAGTCCCGTTGCTCGAAAAAGGAAGAATCGCGGTTGTGGAGTGTTCGATTTTGGGATATCCGATACACGCCGCGTGTTCCATATCGGTGCAATTCCATAGAAACGCTTTCAACAAACGCCGGCCCAGCCGCCTTAATTCGGTTGGCACGCTTTTTGCTCCTTAATTGGACGTATCCGAATTTATTATTAAAGGAGGAAGCGCGCATGATTTACGCACAACCGGGGCAGAGCGGCTCCAACATCGAATTCAAAAAACGATACGACAACTTTATCGGCGGGAAGTGGGTGGCGCCTGTCCAAGGACAATATTTTGAGAACGTTTCACCGGTAACTGGCCGGCCGTTCTGCGAAGTAGCCCGCTCGACGGCGGAGGATATTGAGCTTGCCCTGGATGCGGCCCATGCCGCCAAGGACGCCTGGGGACGCACCCCGGTCGCCCAGCGTGCCCAGATCCTGCAAAAAATCGCCGATCGGATGGAAGCCAATCTGGAGATGCTTGCTGTTGCCGAAACGTGGGATAACGGCAAGCCGGTCCGGGAGACGTTGGCTGCCGACCTGCCGCTGGCGATCGATCATTTTCGTTATTTCGCAGGCTGCATTCGGGCCCAGGAAGGAACGCTCGCCGAATTGGACGATGACACGGTCGCCTATCATTTTCATGAACCGCTGGGCGTCGTCGGCCAGATCATCCCCTGGAATTTCCCGCTGCTGATGGCCGCATGGAAGATCGCGCCGGCTTTGGCCGCAGGCAACTGCATCGTGCTGAAGCCCGCAGAGCAGACGCCCGCCTCGATCATGGTGCTGGCGGAGCTGATCGCCGATTTGCTGCCGCCGGGTGTGCTGAATATCGTAAACGGATTCGGTCTGGAAGCGGGAAAACCGCTTGCTTCGAGCAACCGGATCGCGAAAATCGCATTTACCGGGGAAACGACGACCGGCCGTCTGATCATGCAATATGCGTCGCAAAACATTATTCCGGTGACGCTGGAATTGGGTGGGAAGTCGCCTAACATTTTCTTCGAGGACGTATGCGCTCAAGACGACGCCTTCTTGAATAAGGCGATAGAAGGGTTTGTCATGTTCGCGTTGAACCAGGGCGAAGTCTGCACATGCCCGTCCCGCGCGTTGATTCAGGAATCGATTTACGAAGCGTTCATGGAGCGGGCGTTGAAGCGCGTGGCCGCGATCAAGCAGGGCAACCCGCTCGACACGGAAACGATGATCGGCGCCCAGGCTTCTTCCGAGCAGGTGGAGAAAATTTTGTCCTATATCGATATCGGCAACCAGGAAGGCGCGGAATGCCTGATCGGCGGCCAACGGGCGGAGATGAAGGGCGATCTGGAAGGAGGCTATTACATCCAGCCGACGGTGTTCAAAGGGCACAACCGAATGCGGATCTTCCAGGAGGAGATTTTCGGTCCCGTCGTTGCCGTGACGACCTTTAAAGATCGGGAAGAAGCTTTGGCGATCGCCAACGACACCTTGTACGGATTGGGGGCGGGGGTCTGGACCCGTGATATCAATATCGCTTACCGGTTCGGCAGAGGCATTCAGGCAGGCCGCGTATGGACCAACTGCTATCATGCCTATCCGGCTCACGCCGCCTTCGGAGGCTACAAAGTTTCGGGGATCGGCCGGGAAACGCACAAAATGATGCTCGCCCATTACCAGCAGACGAAGAACTTGCTGGTCAGCTACAGTCCGAATGCCCTGGGATTCTTTTAAGGGCGGAGGCGGGCGGGGCATGCAGGAAGTGCGCAAAGTTCTGGCCACCGACGCGGCGCTGGAGCTGATCGAGCTCCTGAAAGCCAAGCACGGCCCGATCATGTTCCACCAATCAGGGGGGTGCTGCGACGGAAGCTCCCCGATGTGTTACCGCAAAGGCGAGTTTCTGATCGGAGAGCACGATGTCTGGTTGGGGGAGATCGGGGGAGCCGATTTTTATATGAGCAAAGCGCAATACGAATATTGGAAGTATACCCAGCTTATTATTGATGTCGTTCCCGGCAGGGGCGGCATGTTCTCGCTGGAAGGACCGGAAGGACGCCGCTTCCTGACGCGGTCCCGCGTCTTTACGGACGAAGAGTTGAAAGCGCTCGATTTGGCATAGTTCTCCTTGTCATTCATTCCCCGGCGATGATCGGCATCGCCGGGGAATGACGTTGCAGCGGCAAAATGTACGTCGATAATAAAAACAAACCTAAAACCCCACCTACACTAAAAAACGGAATTCCTTCAGGAATCCCGTTTTTGGCATCTTGCCCCGAGTGCGGCGAGACGCCTGGAGTCAGCCGCTGGCTACTTTTTGCTGCTGGACATTCTATGTGAAAAAACGGGCGGCAATAAAAAACAGCCGTTCCCGCTTTAAGGAAACAGCTGCGATGTGCTTGGATGAGAAACGGGCTTTGGACGATCAACGATTAGCTCTGTTCGTTAAGTACATAAATTTTCACTTGCTGCACGCCGAAGCGCCGGGCTTCGGATTGCGATTGCGGAACGAATATATCGACCCGGTTGCCTTTGATCGAGCCGCCGATATCGGAAGCGACGGCGTACATCCCGCCTTCCGGCAAGCCTTTATGTGAATAGCCTTCAATATATACTTTCGAGCCAAGCGGAATCATCTTGGGATCGACCGCGATCGTCCCCAGCTTAAGCGGGTTGCCGAAATAATCTTTGCCGGCCCAGCCGCCGTTCTCGCTGGCCGCTGCGGTGTAAGCCGTCGCTTTCGCTTCAATGATCTTGGCGAACTTCGGCCGCTCCTGCGCTTTATACCAAGCGGGGGCATGATATTTCCCGTCCGCGCCGAGAATGGCGATCCGGTTGGTGCCGTCCCACTGCGTCTGAATGCCGAACGTGTTGGAAATGAGCCGGAACGGCACGTACAAGCGACCGTCCAGCAAAAAAGTTTTGTAAGCCGATGCGGTCGGTTCGCCGTTGACGAGCACCTGGTCGGTACCGGCCAATAAGGAAACGGTCGTTTGATCGTCTTTCAATATCACTTCAATCGTATTGCCTTTCTGTTCCCAGGTCGTCTCGTAGCCAAGCTTGTCCGCTACAGGACGGGCAGGCATGTACAGCGTATGATTCTCATCCAGAAAAGGCTGGGCGCCCTGAAACTGCACCAGCTCATGGTTGACCTGCACCTTCACATCCTCTGCTGCCTTGACCGGCGGCTCCTCTTGGGCGTAAACCGGCTGATACTGAGGAAGAATAACAAGCAAAGCCAAGATGTGTGCGAGCAGCAAGCCTTTCCAATGTGTTTTCAACATAAGTCCCTCCCATGACAGCCTCCGAGGTTAGTTGACGGGTTCGGGCAGGCAGGCGCCCTAGCTCGCACCAGCCGGCTGACGGCTCGTGCAATCATTCACCCCAATAAATCGTCCCCCGTACGCACAAGTGTAAAAAACCTTGTCCGATTCGGCTTTTAAGAATTTATCATAGGGAAGGGAATATGCGCAACGCACAAAATCATCCATCGTTTGCCTGGAATTGGCAGGGACGGGATGTCGGCTTGTGTCGTATTTTGCTTTCTTCAATTCATCAGACGGACGAGCGGCTCAAAAGGTTGCAGCTTCGCAGCGATTTAAGATTTATTGGCTGCATGATAATATAATGAAAAAAGGGGGGAGGCAACCGTGTACCAGCGGGATTATATACTTCGTCTCATCCAGCAAATGACCAAGGCGGTCGGCGAAACGGTGTTTTTGCGGAAAAACCGCCAGTTCGAGCAGGCGATGGAAGTGCTCGGACAGGCGATGAAACAACTGCTCGGCCTGAATTCGAAGCTGGTCGGAGGATTGTCGGCAAGAGAGTTGCTCAAGCTGCTGTCTCCGGGGGGAGGTCCCGATCCGGGCAAAGCGCTCGCGCTCGGCCAAGCGCTGGACGCGGAAGCGGACGTGCTGGAGGAGATGGGGCACAGCCCGGAGGCCGTCGCGCGGAGGAAGAAAGCGATGGAGATTCTTCTGATCGTTCGGACATCGGGAGATGCGCAGGGGCTGGAGGAAGCGTTCGACGAAGAAATCGACAAGCTGCTAGAGCAGAGCAATACCGTTGGCGCGGAGCCGGCGGCGCGCAAGCTGCTGATTCAATATTTTGAAGCAAAAGGACGCTACGCGAAGGCAGAGGACGAGCTGTTCCGGCTGCTGGAGGCGGATGCGCTATCTCCGAACGACACCAGAGAGAAGCTGCTTGAGGAAGGCATCCGGATGTATGAGCGGTGGTCGGCGCTTGCGGAGGAAGACTTGCGACGCGGCAATTTCTCGGCAGCAGAGGTGGATGAAAGCCTGGCGCTGCTGCGGCGCTGGAGAGGGCGATAAGAGGTCGAACAAGTCGACAAAAATAGAGATTGAAATGCGAACTATTGCTTGGGATTATTTCTTAAATGTTCGGTTTTTGTAGTTGACATCCGGTGTAAAACATTGATAAACTAGGATCGAAAGAAGGAATTATTGAACAACCGGCAAAGATGTTTCATGCTGGAGAAATATGTCGAGGCTGCTCGTATAATATCGGGGATATGGCCCGAAAGTTTCTACCCAAAAACCATAAATTTTTGGACTACGAGCCTTAGCGTCAAGCGTTTTCTACGGGAAAAGGTCGGCACCTGGTGCTGGCCTTAGCTTGCGCTTGGGATATAATCTTGTCGTCCTCCCGATAGCCGATCTACCGTATAGCGGCGGGCAAGCTATCCGAAGGACGTTTTGTTTTTTAAGGGGGACGCCGCCATCGGTCGTCACCTGCGCACTGAACATTCAGCGTGTGGATCCCGCAGAATTTTCTGGCAAGATCGATCCAATCTAATTATGACGGAGGTTTGACATGTCTGCGCTTGTAGGAGTCATTATGGGCAGCCAATCGGATTGGGAGACGATGAAGCATGCTTGCGACGTGCTGGAGGAGCTTGGCGTTCCTTATGAAAAGAAAGTGGTGTCCGCCCACCGTACGCCCGATCTGATGTTCGATTACGCCGAGACGGCCGCGGCGCGCGGCCTTAAAGTCATCGTCGCCGGAGCGGGCGGCGCTGCGCATTTGCCCGGCATGGTAGCGGCCAAAACAGTGCTGCCTGTCATCGGCGTGCCTGTGAAGTCGTCCACTTTGAACGGCCTCGATTCGCTGCTCTCCATCGTGCAGATGCCGGGCGGCGTGCCGGTAGCTACCGTGGCCATCGGCCATGCCGGGGCGACGAACGCGGGGCTGCTGGCCGCGCAAATATTGGCCGCCTTCGATCCGGCGCTGCAGGCCAAGCTGACGGAGCGGAGAGAGCGCATCGCCGCCAGCGTCATCGAAAAGAGCGTGCTTGAATGAACGCGGCGGAGAATAAACCGAAGAACCTTGCACGGCCATACGATCCGTCCAAGGTCATCCCCCCGGGGGCAACCGTCGGCGTGCTGGGCGGAGGGCAGCTCGGCCGCATGCTGGCTTTGGCCGGCAGGGCGATGGGTTACCGCTTCGTGACGCTCGATCCGACTCCCGACGCGCCCTGCGGGCAGGTAGCCGACCGGCAAATTACCGCGCCGTATCACGATGCGGCGGCGGCGCGGCAGCTGGCCGAGCTGTCGGACGTGATCACGTATGAGTTCGAGAACGTGGACGCGGACGTGACCGCGCTGCTGATGGCCCAGTCGTATGTGCCGCAGGGCAGCCGCCTCCTGCATACGACCCAGCACCGGCTTCGCGAGAAGCGCGCGATCGAAGCGGCCGGCGTGCGGGTGGCGCCGTATCGGGCGATCGCCAGCGAGGCGGAGCTGCTTGAGGCCGTTCAGGCGTTCGGCACGCCCTGCGTGCTGAAGACGGCGACCGGCGGCTACGACGGCAAAGGCCAATGGGTGATTCGCCAGCTGGCCGAGGTTCCTGACGCTTACAGCACGCTGTCCAGGGCGGGAGGAGAGCTCGTGCTGGAACAGTTTGTCCGCTTCGCCAAGGAAATATCCGTCATCGCGGCGCGCAGCCCGCGCGGCGAGGTGAAGGCGTTCCCCGCCGCCGAAAACGTGCATGTGAACAACATCCTGCACCTGTCGATCGTGCCGGCAAGAGCCTCCGGGCAGGTGCTGGCGGAGGCGGAGCGAATGGCTGTCCGCATCGCCGAGGCGCTCGATGTCGTCGGCTTGATCGCCGTCGAGATGTTCCTTACCGAGGAAGGCGAACTGTTCGTCAATGAACTCGCTCCCCGGCCTCACAATTCCGGGCATTATACGATGGAGGCGTGCCGCACCTCGCAGTTCGAGCAGCATCTGCGGGCGGTATGCAATCTGCCGCTCGGACCGGCGAAGCTGCTGTCGGGCGTCGTGATGGTCAACGTGCTGGGGCAGCACGTTCAGCCCTTGCTCGAGTGGATGGTGCGCCCCGAATCGCAGACCGCCGTGCCCGGCGTGACCGCCAAGCTTCATCTGTACGGCAAGAGCGAGGCGAAGGACAACCGCAAGATGGGGCATGTCAACCTGCTGACCGATAACGTGCAGGACGCGCTCGATTGGATCGAGCGGTCCGGGGTATGGAAATAGCTTGAACATTTGATGAGGACCATCGGCACAATGTCAACGGACCGAAGCGGACGCCCGGCGACGACATATTCGTGCGCCATCGGCGTCTTGCGGCAAGTAACCCGAACGGAGGATATACGATGATCGAACGTTACACGCGGCCGGAGATGGCCCGCATTTGGACTGAAGAGAACAAATTCAAGGCTTATCTTGAGGTGGAGCTGCTGGCCTGTGAGGCGTGGTCCGAGCTTGGCGTCATTCCGAAGGAGGACGTGCAGGCGCTGCGCAAGAACGCAAGCTTCAGCATCGACCGCATTTACGAGATCGAGCAGGAAACGCGCCATGACGTGATCGCCTTCACGCGGGCCGTCTCGGAGACGTTGGGACCGGAGCGCAAATGGGTACACTATGGACTGACTTCCACCGACGTGGTGGATACGGCGCTCGGGTATTTGCTGAAGCAGGCCAACGAGATTTTGGAGAACGATCTGAAGCAGTTCATCGATATTTTGGCTTCGCAAGCGTTGAAATACAAGGATGTGCCGATGATGGGCCGCACGCACGGCGTGCATGCCGAGCCGACGACGTTCGGCCTCAAGCTTGCGCTGTGGTACGAGGAGATGAAGCGCAACCTGGAGCGCTTCCGCTTCGCGGCGGACGGCGTCCAGTACGGCAAAATTTCCGGAGCGGTCGGCACGTACGCGAACATCGACCCGTTCGTCGAACAATATGTCTGCTCCAGGCTGGGCACGAAGCCGGCGCCGATCTCGACCCAAACGCTGCAGCGCGACCGCCACGCGGAATATATGGCGACGCTCGCTTTGATCGCCACCTCGCTCGACAAGTTTGCAACCGAAATCCGGGCGCTGCAGAAGAGCGAATTCCGCGAGGTCGAGGAGCCTTTCGCCAAAGGGCAAAAAGGCTCGTCGGCGATGCCGCACAAGCGCAACCCGATCGGCTGCGAGAACATCTCCGGCCTGGCGCGCGTCATCCGCGGCCACATGGTGTCGGCGTACGAGAACGTGCCGCTGTGGCATGAGCGCGACATTTCGCACTCCTCGGTGGAGCGCATCATCCTGCCGGACGCGACGCAGCTGCTCAACTACATGCTGAACCGCCTCGGCAACATCATCAAAAACTTGACGGTATTCCCGGAAAATATGAAGCGCAACATGCAGAGCACCTACGGCGTGCCCTTCTCCGGCCGCGTCATGACCAAGCTGATCGACAAAGGCTGGAGCCGCGAGCAGGCGTACGATACGGTGCAGCCGCGGGCGATGCAGGCGTGGGAGGAGCAGCGCTCTTTCCGCGAAATTATCGAGAGTACGCCGGCCATCCGTGAGGCGCTGACGCCGGAGGAGATCGAGGATGCCTTCAATCCGAACTGGCATTTGAAGCACGTCGATACGATTTTTGCCAAGCTGGGATTGATTTAAAGCAAAGGGAGGCTGAGGTCAAGATGAGCGCGACGACGGCAATTGCTAGCGCCGAGGCTTATGTCAAGGCGCCGCTGAAATACAAGGGCAAGGTTCGGGAGCTGTACGATCTCGGGGAACACTATCTGATCGCGGTGACCGATCGCATCTCGGCCTTCGACTGGGTGCTCGAGCCCGCCGTGCCGGACAAGGGCAATGTGCTGAACGGTCTCAGCAAATTTTGGTTCGAGAAGACAAAGCATATCATTCCGAACCATGTCGTGCATGCGGATGCGGACCGTTTGGGCGATGTCATTACGGATACGGCCATCATGAAGGACCGGATTATGGTGACGAAGAAAGCGGAGCGCATCGACATCGAGTGCGTCGTCCGCGGTTATATCACCGGCGGCGGCTGGAGGCAGTACCAGGCGAGCGGACAAATCAACGGCCAGGAGCTGCCCGCCGGGTTGCGGAAGAACGAGCGTTTTCCGCAGCCGCTGTTCACGCCGGCCGCCAAAAACGACGTCGGTCACGACGAGGATATATCCATCGCGCGGATGAAAGAGCTGGTCGGCGCGGAGCTGACCGACAAGCTGATGGCGAAGAGCATCGAGCTGTACGAATTCGCCCGCGATTACTGCGAGCAGCGCGGCATCATTTTGGCCGATACGAAGTTCGAATTCGGCCTGCTGGACGGCGAGCTCATCTTGATCGACGAAATTTTTACCCCGGACTCTTCCCGATTCTGGGCCAAGGAAAATTTCGCCTACGACATCGAGATCGACAGCATGGACAAAGAGCCGGTGCGCACCTATTTGGCAGGCAGCGGCTGGGACAAGAACAGCAAGCCTGACCCGCTGCCGGCAAGCGTCGTGGAAGAGACGTCGGCGCGTTACCGGGACATTTACCGGCGGCTGACGCAGCAGGTAGGCGGCAGGTAGGCCGGAGGTAGGTTGCCGGCCCGGGCAGAGCTTCATGGGACTCATTCCTATCATCAATGAATACGATCAACCCACCGAAGGGAGAACGGATGGACGATGTTGAAAGCGACCGTGTATGTAACGATTAAGGAAAGCGTGCTGGACGTGCAGGGAACCGCCGTGCAGGGGGCGCTGCATTCGATGGGCTTTAACGAGGTGGGCAAGGTGCGGATCGGCAAATATCTGGAGGTCGATCTTGACACGGACGACCGCGCTGTCGCCGAAGAACGGGTGAAGGCGATGTGCGAGAAGCTGCTGGCTAATACGGTGATCGAAGACTACCGCTTCGAGCTGAACTAATCGGCCCGGGCAAGGAAGGAGCAAACCAGAATGAACTTTGCGGTACTCGTGTTCCCCGGCTCTAACTGCGATATCGATTGCTACAAAGCGGTGGAAGACGTGATCGGCCAGCCGGTCGAGTATGTATGGCACACGGCCACCGATCTTTCCAAATACGACTGCATTCTTGTTCCCGGCGGCTTTTCGTACGGCGACTATCTGCGCTGCGGCGCGATCGCGCGCTTCGCTCCCGTGATGGCCGAGCTGGTCAAGGCGGCGGAGGAAGGCAAATACGTCCTCGGCATTTGCAACGGTTTTCAGATTTTGACGGAGGCGGGTCTTTTGCCGGGCGCGCTGCTGCGCAACAAATCGCTCAATTTCCGCTGCCACGCCTCGCTGCTCGAAGTGGTCAACGCCGAGACGCCGTTCACGCGCGACTACAAGCAGGGCGAGTTGATCAATATCCCGATCGCTCACGGCGAAGGCAACTACTATTGCGACGAGGCGACGCTGGCGGAGCTGAAAGCAAACAACCAGATCGTCTTCCGCTATCAGGCCGGCAACAATCCGAACGGTTCGGTCGACGATATCGCGGGCATTTGCAATCGGGCGGGCAACGTGGTCGGCATGATGCCGCACCCCGAGCGCGCCGTGCATGAAATACTCGGTTCGGCGGACGGCCGCCGGATGTTCACTTCGATCCTGAACGCCTGGAGGGAAAAACATGACGCAGCAGCAGCTGTCCGCTAAGGAGCCGACGGCAGAGCAAATTGCCGATCAGCAAATATACAAGCAGTTCGGAGTAACCGACGATGAATACGCCAAAATTTGCGGTTTTCTCGGCCGCAAGCCGAACTATGTGGAAATCGGCGTGTTCAGCGTTATGTGGTCGGAGCATTGCTCCTACAAAAACTCCAAGGTCGTCCTGAAAAAGTTTCCGACGACAGGTCCGCGCGTCCTGATGGGACCCGGGGAAGGAGCCGGCATCGTCGACATCGGCGATAACCAGGCGGTCGTGTTCAAGATCGAAAGCCACAACCATCCTTCCGCGGTCGAGCCGTATCAAGGCGCGGCGACGGGCGTCGGCGGCATTATTCGCGACATCTTCTCGATGGGCGCGCGACCGGTGGCGCTGCTGAACTCGCTGCGCTTCGGGAAGCTCACGAACGACCGCGTCAAATATTTGTTCGAGCACGTCGTCTCCGGCATCGCCGGCTACGGCAACTGCATCGGCATTCCGACCGTGGGCGGCGAAGTCATGTTCGACGAGAGCTACGAGGGCAACCCGCTCGTCAACGCGATGTGCGTCGGCCTGATCGATCACGATAAGATTCAGAAGGGCGTGGCCAAAGGCGTCGGCAACCCGGTATTCTATGTCGGACCGGCCACCGGCCGCGACGGCATCCACGGGGCAACGTTCGCCTCCGAGGATTTGACGGAGGAATCGGAAGCGAAGCGCTCCGCCGTGCAGGTCGGCGATCCGTTCATGGAGAAGCTGGTGCTTGAGGCGACGCTGGAGCTGATCGATTCCGGCATCGTCGTCGGCATTCAGGACATGGGCGCGGCCGGGCTGACCTGTTCCAGCTCGGAGATGGCGAGCAAGGCCGGCAACGGCATGGAGCTGTATCTCGATGAAGTGCCGCAGCGCGAAGAAGGCATGACGGCCTATGAGATGATGCTCTCGGAATCCCAGGAGCGCATGCTGTTCGTCGTAAGGCCGGAGCATGAGGAGCAGGCCAAGGCGATCTACAAGCGCTGGGGGCTCGACTGCGTCAAGGTCGGCAAAGTGACGGACGACGGCAGGCTGAAGCTGTTTCACCGCGGCGAGCTGGTCGGCGACATGCCGGTCAAGGCGCTCGTCGACGAATGTCCGGTGTATCACAAGCCTTCCCGGGTGCCGGCGTACTACGAAGCGAGCGCGGCGATCGATACGACCCGTTATCCGGAGGTGACGGATCTTGCGGATGCACTGCTCAAGGTGCTCGCTTCGCCGACCGTCGCCAGCAAGGAATGGGTATACAATCAATACGACTACATGGTGCGCACCAGCACGGCCGTACAGCCGGGCTCCGATGCGGCAGTCGTAACGATCCGCGGCACGAAGAAGGCGCTCGCCATGTCGACGGATTGCAACGGCCGTTATGTGTATCTCGACCCGGAAATCGGCGGCATGATCGCCGTCGCCGAAGGGGCGCGCAACAACGTCTGCTCCGGAGCCGAGCCGCTGGCGATCACCGATAACCTGAACTTCGGCAGCCCGGAGAAGCCCGACATTTTCTGGCAGCTGGAGAAGGCGACGGACGGCATGGCCGAGGCGTGCCGCAAGCTGAATACGCCGGTTATCGGCGGCAACGTCAGCCTGTACAACGAGAACGCCAAAGGCGCGATTTATCCGACGCCGGTCGTCGGCATGGTCGGTCTTGTGCACGATACGGCCCATATTACGACCCAAAGCTTCAAGCGCGAGGGCGACGTCGTGCTGCTGCTCGGCGAGACGAAGGCGGAGCTTGGCGGCAGCGAGTTCCAGTACGTCATTCACGGCGTGACGGAAGGCCGTCCGCCGCACATCGACCTGGACGTGGAGAAGCGGCTGCTGGATACGGTGCTGGAAGCGATCCGCCAAGGGCTCGTCGCCTCGGCGCATGACTTGTCCGAGGGCGGTCTGGCCGTCGCGCTGGCGGAGAGCTGCATGAGTGGCGGGCTCGGCGCAAGCGTCGATTTCGCCACCGATCTGCGCCGCGATATCGCCCTGTTCAGCGAGAGCCAGTCGCGCATTCTGCTGAGCGCGGCGCCGGAGAACGCCGATAAGCTGCAAAGCTTCATCGAATCGCAGGGCGTGCCGGTTCAGCGTCTCGGTACGGTCGGCGGAGCGGAGCTTAGCATTCGCGTGAACGGCGCTCCGGCCATTGAGCTTCCTGTCGCCCAAATGGAGCAGGTCTGGAAGGATGCGATTCCATGTCTGATGAAATAAAAGACGGACAACGGCTGTGGACGGGAAACTACTATAACGAGGGCGTCAACGCCCATGCCGGCCTTCTCGACAAGCTCGGCGAAGAGTGCGGCGTCTTCGGGGTGTTCGGTCACCCCGAAGCGGCCAACCTCTCCTACTACGGGCTGCACGCGCTGCAGCATCGCGGCCAGGAGAGCTGCGGCATCTGCGTAACGAACGGCGAGAACTTCGAGTACCACCGGGGGATGGGGCTCGTCAAGGAAGTGTTCGATCATACGAACCTCGGCCGGATGAACGGCAACATGGCGATCGGCCATGTGCGCTATTCGACGTCCGGCGAGAGCAAGCTGGCGAACGCCCAGCCGCTCGTCTTCAAGTACCGCGAAGGCGATCTGGCCATCGCCACGAACGGCAATCTCACCAACGCGCCGGAAATCAAGCGCGAGCTGGAGCAGCAGGGCTCGATCTTCCAGACGACGAGCGACACGGAAGTCGTCGCGCATCTGATCGCGCGCTCCCGCCACGACGATATCGTCGGCGCTGTCAAGGAGGCGCTGCAGCGGGTCGTTGGCGCATTCGCGTTCCTGTTTCTGACCAAGGACAAGCTGATCGCCGCCCTGGACCCGCATGCGCTGCGGCCGTTCGTGATCGGCCGCCTCGGCAACGCCTGGCTGTTCGCCTCCGAATCGTGCGCCTTCGACGCAGTCGGCGGCACGTATTACCGCGACATGGCTCCCGGCGAGCTGCTTGTTCTCGATCTGCATACCGGGGCTTTGACGGAGGACCGGTTCTCGCCGATCAAGCGGCGCGCCATCTGCGCGATGGAGTTCATCTATTTCGCGCGCCCGGACAGCGACATCGACGCGATCAATATTCACTCCGCCCGCAAGCGGATGGGCCGGCAGCTGGCGATCGAATCGTTCGTCGACGCCGACGTCGTCACCGGCGTGCCGGATTCGAGCATCTCCGCGGCGATCGGCTTTGCCGAGCAGACGGGCATCCCGTACGAGCTCGGGCTGATCAAGAACCGCTACACAGGCCGGACCTTCATTCAACCGAGCCAGGAGCTGCGCGAGCAAGGCGTGAAGATGAAGCTGAGCGCCGTGCGCAAAGTCGTCGAGGGCAAGCGGGTCGTCATGATCGACGACTCCATCGTGCGCGGGACGACGTCGCTGCGCATCGTCAACCTGCTGCGGGAGGCGGGCGCGACCGAGGTGCATGTGCGCATCAGCTCGCCGCCGTACATGAATCCCTGTTATTACGGGATCGACACGCCGAACCGCAAGGAATTGATCGCAGCCGTCAAGTCGGTCGAGGAGATTCGACAGGCGATCAACGCGGATTCGCTTCATTTTCTGAGCAAAGAGGGGCTGCTCGCTTCGATCGGCCGCCCGAATGTGGAGGAGAACCGCGGCATGTGCACCTCGTGCTTCGACAACCGCTATCCGACGCCGGTGCCGGACGAAGAGGCGCTTGGCTGCGGCTGCGATTAAGCACGGAATTGGCTGTAATCCGATAGGGAGGGGTTGACACTTATGTCCGACGCATACAAAAAGGCCGGAGTCGACATCGCCGCCGGCAACGAAGCGGTTGAACGGATGAAGAAGCATGTCAAGAAGACATTCCGTCCCGAGGTGCTGACCGAGCTGGGGGGCTTCGGCGCATTGTTCGGGCTGAACAAAGATAAATATGAGGAGCCGGTGCTCGTCTCCGGCACGGACGGGGTCGGCACGAAGCTGAAGATCGCTTTCGCGATGGATAAGCACGATACGATCGGCATCGACGCTGTCGCCATGTGTGTGAATGACGTCGTCGTGCAGGGCGCGGAGCCGCTCTTTTTCCTCGATTACCTGGCGTGCGACAAAGTCGTTCCGGAGAAGATCGAAGCGATCGTGAAAGGCATCGCCGACGGCTGTCTCCAGGCAGGCTGCGCCCTGATCGGCGGCGAAACCGCGGAGATGCCGGGCATGTACTCGCAAGGGGAATACGACATCGCCGGTTTCACGGTCGGCATTGTCGATAAGAAAAACATCATCGACGGTTCGCGAATTCGTCCGGGAGACGTCGTTCTCGGGCTCGCCTCCAGCGGCGTGCATTCCAACGGGTTTTCGCTCGTCAGACGGCTGCTGCTGGAGGAGAAAGGGTACCGTCTGGATCAGCATATCGACGCCTTGGGCGGCCGTCTCGGCGACGTGCTGCTGGCGCCGACCAAAATCTACGTGAAGCCTGTGCTGGCCGCGCTGGAGCAGGTGGAACTGAAGGGGCTGGCGCACATTACCGGCGGCGGGTTCCTCGAGAACATTCCGCGCGTGCTGCCGGAAGGCGTGAACGTGGTCATCGACGAAGGCTCCTGGCCGGTGCTGCCGATTTTCGAGCTGATGCAGCGGGAAGGCCATATCAGCAAGGACGATATGTATCGCACATTCAATATGGGCATCGGCATGGTCGTTATCGTCTCGGAGGAGCAGGCGGATGCGGCGGTGCGCGTATTCGAGGCGAACGGAGAGAAGGCCTACAGGCTCGGGCGCGTCACGCCGGGCGAGCGGGCGGTTGCTTTCTCCGGGGTGTCCGTATGACGAAGCCGCTGCGCATTGCGGTCTTCGCCTCCGGAAGCGGGTCCAATTTCCAGGCGCTGGTCGATGCGGCGAAGGCCGGAAAGCTCGATGTCACCATCGGGCTTTTGGTCTGTGACAAGCCAGCGGCGGCCGTCGTCGGCCGGGCGCAGGCGGCGGGCGTGCCGGTACATACGTTCCGGCCGAAGGATTACCCGTCCCGCGAGGCTTACGAGCAGGAGCTGCTGGAGCGGCTGCGCGAGGAACGGATCGAGCTGGTCGTACTGGCCGGATATATGCGGATCATTACGAGCGTGCTCGTCGAAGCTTACTGGGGGCGTATGATCAATATTCACCCGTCGCTGCTGCCGTCGTTCCCGGGGCTGCATGCAGTGCGCCAGGCGCTCGACCACGGCGTCAAGGTAACCGGCGTTACCGTGCATTACGTGGACGGGGGGCTGGACAGCGGCCCGATTATCGCCCAGCGGGCGCTCGCCATCGCGCCGGACGATACGGAAGCTTCGCTGGAGGAGAAAATTCACCGGATCGAGCATGAGCTTTATCCCGACGTCGTGCAGGGGATCGCGGAAGGCCGAATCCGCTTTGCCGACAACCGGGTCATCATTCAACCAAAGGATGGGATAGCACAATGAGCCAAACGGCCAGCGATACGAATGTGTTGCAATTGCGTTACGGCATGAACCCGCATCAAAAACAGGCCAAGCTGTTCGGCGAAGGCAAGCTGCCGATTCGCGTCCTGAACGGCGACCCGGGCTACATCAATCTGCTGGATGCCCTGAACGGCTTCCAGCTTGCCCGCGAGCTGCGGAAAGCGACCGGACTGCCGGCTGCCGCATCGTTCAAGCATGTCAGCCCGGCAGGGGCGGCCGTCGCCGCGCCGCTGACGCCCGAGCTGGCCAAAGCCTACTTCGTCGAAGGGCTGGAGCTGTCGCCGCTGGCGACCGCTTATGCGCGCGCCCGCGGCGCCGACCGGATGTCCTCCTTCGGCGACGCTGCCGCGCTCAGCGATGTCGTCGATGTCTCGACCGCGAACCTGCTTAAGCGCGAAGTATCCGATCTGGTCGTCGCTCCGGGATATACCGACGAAGCGCTGGACATTCTCCGCGCCAAGAAGGGCGGCAAATATCTCGTGCTGCAGATCGACCCGGATTATGTGCCGGACCCGCTCGAGAGCCGCACGCTGTTCGGCTTGACGCTGCAGCAGGAGCGCAACGATGCCGTCATCGACGCATCCGCGCTGGAGCATATCGTAACGGAGAACAAGGAGCTGCCGGAGACGGCGAAGCGCGATCTGCTGATTGCCCTGGTGACGCTCAAATATACGCAGTCGAACTCCATCTGCTATACGCTGGACGGACAGACGATCGGCATCGGCGCAGGCCAGCAGTCGCGCATTCACTGTACGCGCCTGGCCGGCGACAAGGCCGACCGCTGGTTCCTTCGCCAGCACCCGACGGCGCTCGGCATGAAATTCCGCCAAGGCTTGTCCCGCGCCGAGCAAAACAATGCGATCGACCTGTGGCTGGAGGAAGAGCTGACGCCGGTCGAGCAGGCCGCCTGGGAGCAGTGCTTCGAGGAAGTGCCGGCGCGCCTTAGCCGGGAGGAGAAGCGGGCTTGGCTGAACAAGCTGCAGGGCGTCTCCTATGGCTCGGACGCGTTCCTGCCGTTCCGCGACAACCTGGATCGGGCCAGCCGCAGCGGCGTGAAATATGTCGTCCAGGCAGGCAGCTCGATGCGCGACGAAGAAGTGGTTCAGGCCGCCAATGATTACGGCATGGTCATGTGCTACTCCGGCGTCCGCCTGTTCCATCACTAAGGCAAACGAAGGAGGAGCTACAGTGACCATCACAGCAACGTCCAGAGCCGCGCAAGCGGACGCTTACTTGAACCGCCTGCGGGAGAACGCCTACCCCGGCCGCGGCATCGTCATTGGCATGACGCCGGACGGCACGCGCCTTGTGCAGGTGTATTGGATCATGGGCCGCAGCGAGAACAGCCGCAACCGGGTGTTCATCCAGGAAGAGAATGGCTTCGTGCGCACGGAAGCGAAAGATCCGGCGAAGCTGACGGACCCGTCGCTCATTATTTATTATCCGGCCAAGCATAAGGACGGCAAGCATATCATCACGAACGGCGACCAGACGGATACGATTTACGATGAGCTGCAATCCGGCGGCACATTCGAGTCGGCGCTGAACCGCCGCACCTACGAGCCGGACGCGCCGAACTTTACGCCGCGGATCAGCGGCATCGTCGACTTGGGCGACCCGCAGTTCGCCTACAAGCTGTCGATCCTGAAGGCGAGCGGCAATACGGAGGATCAGACGCTGCGCCACGTATACTCCTACGAGAAGGCGCTGCCCGGGTTCGGGCACGTTATCCATACGTACGAGGGCGACGGCAATCCGCTGCCGTCCTTCCAGGGCGAGCCGCAGCTCGTGCCGCTGTTCGACGATGCGCAGCAGATTGCGGATACGTACTGGAGCCTGCTGAACGAAGAGAACAAAATCTCGCTGCTGGTCAAAACGATTCGCCTGGGCAGCGGGGCAGCCGAGCTGCTGATTGTGAACAAAGACTGAGGAGGACGAGCAAGTGCGGATTCTGGTAGTAGGCCGGGGCGGCCGGGAGCATGCGATTTGCTGGGCGCTCCGCAAAAGTCCCAAAGTGCAAGAGCTGTACTGCGCGCCGGGCAACGGCGGCATCGCCGAGGTGGCTGAATGCGTCCCGATCAACGAAGATCAATTTGACGACATTGCGCAATTTGCGATCGATCACGCCATCGATCTCGTCGTCATCGGCCCGGACGATCCGCTGGCGCTCGGCATCGTCGACCATCTCGAGGCCAAGGGGCTGCAAGTGTTCGGACCGCGCGCCAACGCGGCGATCATCGAAGGCAGCAAGGTATTTACGAAGGAGCTGCTGCGAAAATACAACATTCCGACGGCCGCTTACGAGTCTTTCTCGGATTACGACGCTGCTCTCGCCTATTTGCGGCAGCAGCGCGCGCCGATCGTCATCAAGGCCGACGGGTTGGCTGCGGGCAAAGGCGTTATCGTGGCGCAGACGATGGAAGAAGCGGAGCGGGCGCTTCACGACATCATGGTGGCCAAGGTGTTCGGGGAGTCCGGCAACCAGGTCGTGATCGAGGAGTTTTTGACCGGTCAGGAAATGTCGATCCTGTCGTTCGTGGACGGGGAGGTCGTCCGGCCGATGGTGCCGGCGCAGGACCACAAGCCGGTCTTCGATAACGATCAGGGACCGAATACCGGCGGCATGGGCACGTACACGCCGCTGCCGCACATTCCGGCGTCGGTGATCGAGGAAGCGATCGAGACGATCGTGAAGCCGACGGCCAAAGCGATGGTCGCGGAAGGACGCCCGTTCCGCGGCGTCCTGTTCGCCGGGCTGATGATCACGCCGGATGGGCCGAAGACGATCGAATTCAACGCGCGCTTCGGAGACCCCGAGACGCAGGTCGTGCTGCCGCGGCTGAAGACGGATTTGCTCGATATATTCCTGGCTGCCGTGAACGGTCGGCTCGGCCAGATGGAGATCGAGTGGAGCGACGAAGCGGCGGTGTGCGTCATTCTCGCCTCCGGCGGTTATCCGGGTTCTTATCCGAAGGGGCTGCCGATTGAAGGCCTGCCGGACGTGCAGGACGCGCTCGTCTTCCACGCCGGCACCGCGAAGCGGGAGGACGGCAGCGTGGTGACGAATGGCGGCCGTGTGCTCGGCGTAACGGCGCTCGGAGCGAGCATCGCGGAGGCGAGAGCGAAAGCTTATGCCGAGGCGGACAAAATCCGTTT
The DNA here is from genome assembly GCF_000380965.1 of Paenibacillus ginsengihumi DSM 21568. GTDB lineage: Bacteria > Bacillota > Bacilli > Paenibacillales > NBRC-103111 > Paenibacillus_G > Paenibacillus_G ginsengihumi. The sequence continues at coordinate 27,266 of NZ_KB905576.1, forward strand.
CGAAGGCAAGCACTATCGGACTGATATTGCCAAGAAAGCGCTCGTTTAACGGATCGGAAATCATGATCGATATTCGCCAGATACAAGAACCTCCGGAATGCTCGGGACGAGCGCTCCGGAGGTTCTTTAGTTTTCATGGATCATGGAGGAAAAGATGGCTGCGCGGCCGCTGATCGTTGTCCTGCTGATCGCTATCCCGTTAATCGCTATCACGGTCATCGCTGTCCCGCCCATCGCTGTCCCACTGATCGCTGTCTCGGTCATCGCTATCCCGCTGATCGCTATCCCGCTGATCGCTATCCCGCTGATCGCTATCACGGTCATCGCTGTCCCACTGATCACTGTCCCGCCCATCGCTGCCAGGACACCGCAGGGCGGCTGCGCTTATGGCGAACGGGTTCGCTATGATTCCGGCCTTTCCGGCCTGTGCCGGGTCAGCAGCAGCATGATGAAGGAGATGACGATCATCGCGCCCGTCCAGGTCCAGGCCATCGTCATGTTGCCCGCGTCGACCGCCACGTAGATGGCCGTCGGGATCGTCTGCGTCTTGCCCGGAATGTTGCCGGCAATCATCAGTGTGGCGCCGAATTCACCGAGGCCGCGGGCAAAGCCGAGAATGTAGGCGGTCGTGAACGAGGGCCATATCAGCGGGAACGTGATGTAACGGAACACCTGCCGTTCATTCGCGCCCATGGAGCGCCCGGCATCCTCCAGGTCCCGATCGACGGAGGCGAAGGCCGCTTTCATCGTCTGATAGACGAGCGGGAAAGACACGACGACCGCGGCGACGACGGCCGCCCACCACGAAAACACGATCGGCGCGGCAAAGATCGACTCGATGAGCCGCCCGATCCAGCTTTTGCGCCCGAGCAGCACGAGCAGCAAAAAGCCGACGACCGTCGGTGGAAGCACCAAGGGCAGCATAAACGCCGTCTCCAGCAGCGTCTTGCCGCGGAACGAAGCCCGCGACATGCTTAAGGCGGCCCATAATCCGGCGATGAGCGCCAGCACGCTGGATAATAAGGCGACCTGCAGCGACAGCTTGACCGGAGGCCAGAACTCTGCCCAGATCATATCGCTTCAGGGCCTCTTGGCCGCGGAGAAGCCGTGCTTGACGAAGACGTCCAGCGCTTCCTTCGTCTGCAGGTACTCGTAGAAATCGCCGGCCTCTTTACTATGCTTCGTCGCCTTCACGATGCCGATCGGATATTCGGCGGGGCTATACGTTTGCGGATCGACGGTGAACGCTATCTTCACCTTCTGCGAAGTCAAGGCGTCCGTCTTGTAGACGAAGCCTGCATCCGCATTGCCGGTCTCCACATACTGCAGCACTTGCCGCACGTCTTTGCCCTGCACCAGCTTGGCCAGCAGCGGCTCCCAAAGCTTCGCGTTATCCAGCGCTTCCTTGGCATAGCGGCCCGCCGGCACGCTCTCCGGAATCCCGACAGCGACATGCTTCACCTCGGGCTTGGTCAGCTCGTCCATGCCGCTTAACGCCGCGCCTCCGTCCGACGGAACGACGACGACGAGCTCGTTCGCCAGCCACGGCGTATGCTTGTCTTCGGCGATCAGCTGCTTGTCGACGAGGGCCTGCATGTTTTTCGTAGCTGCGGACAGGAAAAGGTCGGCCGGCGCGCCCTGCTCGATCTGCTGCTGCAGGGAACCGGAGGAGCCGAAGTTGAAATGCAGCGCCACGCTCGGATTTTTTAACTTGTAATTGGTCTCGATCTCTTTGAGCGCATCGGTCAGGCTGGCCGCCGCGGAGACGGTTAGCTCCACTTTCTCGGCAGACTCGGAGGAGGCTGGCTCGCCGCCCGGGGACGTCGGAGCGATGTCGCCGCTCGCCGCTGGAGCAGAAGGCACGGCCGTACCGCATGCCGACAGCAGCAGAGCGATAAGGACGAGCGTCGGGAGCCGGTTGCTTTTCATCCATGACATCATCCATCTGTTCTCCTTGCTGAATTAAATATATATAATTATAACTAATTATAACTAAATATAATTATACAGAAGCGTTTATGGAACTTCCATTCTCTTTTGTGCCATTTTTGTTAAAATAAAAGGAAAAAACTACACATTGCCAAGGAGAAGAACACGATGGCCAGCGATGTATCCTATACGACAGAAGAAATCGCCAGTTTGCTTAAAATATCGAAGCTTACCGTTTACGATCTGATCAAGAAGGGCGAGCTTCCCTCCTACCGCGTAGGCAAGCAGATGCGGGTCGATGCGGCCGACCTGGAGGCTTACAAGCAGCGGGCAAAAGCGGCGCAGCAGGCGGAACGTTACGCCGCCCCGGCGGTACCCGTGTCCTCCTCCGGGACTTCCGGGACGGCAGCCGCTTCGGACCACGCGGTTCGGCCGCTCGTCATTACCGGGCAAGATATCAGCCTCGATCTGCTGGCGAAGCATCTGGAGAAGCAGGCTTCCGGGGTACGCCCGCTGCGCGCCTATGCCGGCAGCCTGGACAGCCTGATCGCGATGTACCGCGGGGAAGCGGATATCGTCAGCACGCATTTGTGGGATGGAGATACGGGCGAATACAATCTTCCTTATATCCGAAAAATTCTCGTCGGTTCCTCGTATCTTGTCGTAAACCTGCTCGCGCGGCGTGCGGGGCTGTATGTCAAGCGCGGCAACCCGCATCAGATCAGCGGTTGGGGGGATTTGCGCCGGCCTGGCCTTCGCTTCGTCAACCGCGAAAAAGGCTCGGGCGCGCGCGTCCTGCTCGATGAGCAGCTGCGGCTGCACGGCATTCCGCGGGAGAGGCTGGACGGTTACGAGGCGGAGGAATCCAACCATCTCGGAGTAGCCGGGAAGGTCGCTGCGGGGGAAGCGGATGTTGGCGTAGGGATCGAAAAGGCGGCGGCTATTGTGGGCGGCGTCGAATTTATTCCGCTCATTCAGGAGCGATACGACCTGGTCATGCTAAAAACGCCCGCCAACCGGCGATGGATCGAAGCGGTCGCGCGCGTCCTGAAGTCGGAATCGTTCCGCAGCGAGCTTGCGGCTATCTCCGGCTACGATTTGTCGCTGACGGGTCAAGTTTTGTATGAGACGTAGGCGACGCTGCACGATAAAGGGTCTAACTGAAGGCAAGGTGATTTTTTAATAATTGCAGCCGTATCATTTAAGTAGCGGAGAGGGGGGCGATCCGTGGAGGTTATTTCCATGATTCAAATAATTGGCTTGATTTGCGTGATAAGTTACCTTAGAGCGATACATATATCCCTGGAGAAAATAAGGGAGAAGCTTGGTAAGGACAAGGAGTAGTTTATGCGATAAAAAGGGGCGTCCCACGTCATCGGCGATGACGGCGGGGACAGCCCCTTTATGCTTGAATCCGCGGTCGCTGCGGCGAAGGCGGAGAATCGGCTCACTACCTACCTCACATAGCACGGGCAATGGCAGAAGCCGCCTGATCGTCACCGGCCGCAACTCAAGCCTCGGCCAATATCAGCTCTTTGCCGCAAGAGCGGTCCACCGCCTGGGCGGAGGCAGCCGACGGCCGCTTGCCTTTGCCGAACGGGACGACCATCGGCGTGTGGAACAGCGGATCTTCCACGATGCGGCTTTCCAGGTCGAATACGTTGCGGATGAGCTCTTCCGTCACGACGTTTTCCGGCTTGCCTTCAGCGTATATTTTCCGATCCTTGATGGCGACGATATGATCCGCGTAACGGCAGGCCAGGTTGATGTCGTGCAGCACCATGACGACCGTGCGGCCCTCGCCGGCGTTCAGCTCGTGCAGCAGGTCCAGCACCTCGATCTGGTGGGACAGATCGAGATAGGTCGTCGGCTCGTCGAGCAGAATCGTCGGCGTGCCCTGCGCCAGCGTCATGGCGATCCAGGCGCGCTGCCGCTGGCCGCCGGACAAGGAATCGACGCTGCGGTCGGCCAAATCGGTCAGCTGCGTCAGGCTGAGCGCCTTGCGCACCATCATCTCGTCTTCCTGCGACCACTGCTGCAGCCAGTTTTGGTAAGGATAGCGCCCCTGCTTCACGAGCTGAAGCACGGTCAAGCCTTCCGGAGCGGACGGGCCCTGCGGCAAAATGGCCAGGCGTCTGGCGACCTCCTTCGTGGACAGCGTAGCGATGTCGCTGCCGTCCAGCACGACCTGGCCGTCCCGCGGCTTGAGCAGGCGCGCCAGGGAGCGCAGCAGCGTCGATTTGCCGCAGCCGTTGCTGCCGATGAAGACAGTGATCTTGCCCTGCGGCACGCACAGGTTCAGCCCCTGGAAAATCGGGCAGTCCCCGTAAAACAAGCACAGGTTTTTGGACTCGAGAGCGTTCATGTCGGTCATGGCGTTTTCCTTCCCTCTCTGTTGATCTGATATTAACGAGCGCGGCTGCGGTATAGCAGGTACACGAAGAATGGCGCGCCGATCGCCGCGGTGAATACGCCTGCCGGAATGTCGAGCGGCACGAACAGCGTGCGGCCGGCCAGATCGGCCAGCAGCAAAATCATCGCGCCGAGCAGGGCGGATACGGGAAGCACGCCGCCGAACGACGGGCCGACCAGCTTCCGGGCCATATGCGGCGCCAGCAGGCCGATGAAGGCGATGGCCCCGCCGATCGCCACGGCGGCGCCGGCCAGCGCGACGCTGAGCGCAATCAGCATCAGGCGGTGACGCTGCACCGCGCTTCCCGCGCCGCTGGCGACATCGTCGCCGAGCTCCTGGATATTCAAGTGGCGCGCATAGAAGAAGACGAGCGGCAGCAGCACCAGCATCCACGGGAGCAGCGGGTAGACATCCTTCTCCCAGGAGACGCCGTAGATGCTGCCGGTCATGAACGTCAGCGCCTTGTTGGCGATGACGATCGGACCGGTAATGAGCATCATGTACGACAGCGAGCTCATCGCCGCCGACAGGCCGATGCCGATCAGGACGAGCCTAAGCGGCGAGACGCCTTTTTTCCAGGCGAACGTATATACCAGGAAAGCGGCTCCGAAAGCGCCGGCCATGGCGCTCACCGGGAGCCAGGCAATGCTCGCTTTGTCGCTCAAATAGAAGAAGAAAGCGACGGCGCCGAGCGTCGCTCCGTTCGTGATCCCGATAATGTCGGGCGAAGCGAGCGAGTTGCGGACGACCCCTTGCAGGATAGCGCCCGATACCGCCAGCGCCGCTCCTACGAGCACCGCAATGATGATGCGCGGCAGGCGCAGCGAGCGGATGATCGTCTCGTGCATGTCGCTGCCGACGCCGAATACCGTTTTGACGACATCGACCGGTGTGATGAATGTGCTGCCGATCCCCGTACACAAAATAACGAGGAGGATAGCGGCGGCGAACAGGCCGAGCGTCACTGCGGCGGTTCTTTTGCCGATCAGGAAGGAGAACCGTTTGCCGCGGAAGATCCAATCCCCTCTCACGATACGCCGCCTCCTTTGCGGGCGATGTAGACGAAGAAGGGCACGCCGATCAGCGCCGTGGCGACGCCGACGGGAACTTCCTTCGGCATGGCGACGAAGCGGGAGGCGATGTCCGCCGCTACCAGCAGCAGCGCTCCGAGCACCGCGCAGTACGGCACGATCCAGCGGTAATCGGTGCCGACCAGGTAGCGCGCGATGTGCGGCACGATAATGCCGACGAAGACGACCGGCCCGGCTACCGCGACGGAGCCGCCCGAGAGCAGCACGATGACGACCGCGGCGAGACCCTTGATCAGCGCCGTCTTCTGCCCGAGGCCGCTGGCGACGTCGTCGCCCATCGCCAGCACGTTAATGTGCGGCGACAGCAGCAGGGCGCCGAGCAAAGCGGCGAGCATATAAGGGAGCACGGCGGTCAACATGTCCAGCGTGCGGTCCGCCACCGAGCCGACGAGCCAGACGAGCACCTGATCGAATGCCTTGCCGCTGACCAGCAGTATTCCCTGCGTGATCGAAGCGAAAAAGGCGGTGACGGCTGAACCGGCCAATGTAATCTTAAGCGGAGTCAGTCCGTCTCTTCCGAGCGACCCCAGCAAGTAAACGATCCCGGCGCTGAGCGCTGCTCCCAGGAAAGCGATCCAGGTATAAGTCTTCATCTCCAGGGCGCTGAACAGAGCGGTCGAGACGACGATGAAGAAAGCCGCTCCCGCATTGATGCCAAATAGGCTCGGCGAAGCCAGCGGGTTCCGCGTCACCGCCTGCATCAGCGCGCCTGCAACAGCAAGGCTTGCCCCTACGGCGGCGGCAATGAGCGCCCGCGGCACGCGCGTGGACTGGATGATGATATGGGAGTTCGAGCCGTCAAAGGCGATAAAGGAAGCGATGACCTGGTCCAGTCCGATCGAGGTGACGCCGAACATGATGCTGGCGGCGACGGCAGCGGCGAGCGCGAGCGCGGCGGCGATCAGCACGATCGATTTGGAAGCTGTCCGGTGCAGCAGGTTAAACATGGATGCCGAAACCTTTCTAAGCGAAAATGATATGCCGAATAAACGTATTTTACCTTATTAATTGTAAGTGAACGCCGCACGACTGTCAATGAATTTGAAAATCATTATCATTAAAAATTCGATTGACAAACCATGAGCTTCCTCTTACAATCAGGTTTGTAATTGATAATCATTATCAAAGGGAACGGGGCGTCGAGCGCTGCGTTCAAGATTACGGCAATCGATATCATCGGGAGGTCTTTACAGAGATGGCATTCAGCACGAACAAGCATTGGTTCAAATCCGCGTTGTCGGTCGCACTACTCGCCGTGATGGCCATATGGCTTGCCGCTTGCGGCACCGCGTCCAATTCGGGCGAAAGCGGCGGCAATGGAGCGGCATCGCAGACGCCGGCGGTCGGGGAGGGCCAGACGGGCGGCGGAGAGACGCGCATGATCAAGCACGCGATGGGCGAGACGGCGGTGCCGGCTAACCCGCAGAAGGTCGTCATCCTGACGAACGAAGGCACGGAGGCGCTGCTGGCGCTTGGCATCAAGCCGATTGCCGCCGTTAAATCGTTCACGGGCGACCCGTGGTACGATCACATCAAGGATGAGATGGAAGGGGTGCAGGTCGTCGGCGTTGAAAGCCAGCCGAACCTGGAACTGATCGCTTCGCTCAAGCCCGATCTGATTATCGGCAACAAGCTGCGTCAGGAGAAAGTGTACGATCAACTGAATGCGATCGCGCCGACCGTCTTTTCCGAAACGCTGCGCGGCGAATGGAAGACGAACTTCAAGCTGTACGCCGATGCGCTGAACAAGAAGGAGCAGGGCGATCAGATCATCGCCGCCTTCGACAAACGTGTCGAGGACTTCAAAGCGAAGGCGGGCGACAAGCTGAAGCAGAAAGTATCCGTCGTTCGCTTCATGGCAGGCAAAACGCGCATCTATTACAAGGATTCCTTCTCCGGCGTCATTTTTGAGCAAATCGGCATCGCCCGGCAAGATTATAAGGGCAAGGATATGTTCATGGAGGAGATCCCGAAGGAACGTCTGCCGGAGGTGGACGCCGACCTGCTGTTCTATTTCACTTATGAAACGGGAGACGGCAAGGGCGAACAGCAGGAAAGGGAGTTTTTGAACGATCCGCTGTGGAAAAACTTGAACGTCGTCAAAAACAACAAGGCGTTCAAAGTCAGCGACGTCATCTGGAACACGGCCGGGGGCGTCAAAGCGGCGAATCAGATGCTGGAAGAGTTGGCCGGATATTACGACATTAAGCTTTAACGGTATGAATCATTAAGGCGGTTTCGTTCCTTGGCGGAATGGGGCCGCCTTTTGGCATCATTTTACCTCCGAATAAACAAGATAGCGATCATCCAAAATAGAATGGGCGCCATGCGTCCAACGGCGTCCAACTACGCGATCCTAAGGAGGACTTCAAGCGATGCACCAACTTACTCAGCAAATCAATCAATGCGAGCAAACGATCCACCAGCTGATCCAGCAAACGCAGCAAGCGAGCGCGCAGTATCAGCAGATGCTGCAGCAGGAGCAGCAAAACGCGCAGCAGTTGGACATGCTGGCTCAGCGCGAGCGTCAGGCGGTCCAAATGATTCAAATGGCGCTGCAAGGGCATCAAGTGGCGATTCAAAAAATGGAGCAGTGCATCCAAATGTGCCGTCAGCTTGAGCATTCCGTGGCGCAATTCGGCATGGCCGGAATCAATCAACAGCAAACCTACGCCCGCGGCAGCATGTATCAATAACCCTTTCATCGTATCGCATCAAAAAATCGGTCTTGACGATCGCAGTCAGGACCGATTTTTCTCATCTCTTGTAGCGCCCTCATCGGTGCAGCCGATATTCTCCCGAGCAAGATGACAGGTTACGGCAGGAGAATAAAGCAACGACCGGGGATATGGCCGAATCCGCAAGATTGTTGGCCGGATTGTCTTGATCCCGATCCGCGTTATCATGTATGCTGATATTAATACGACTTTTCCGATCGGGATATTTAATCCCAGCCGCTAACCGAAGCTGCTTTAGGGGGTCTCATGACGATGCAGATCAAATACTTCTCAGGCTACCAGCGGGACGGAAGCCAGGTCCTAGTACAGCGATCGTCGCACGGCCAGCATAATTTGTTTGAGGAGCATGCGCACGACTTTATCGAATTGGTTTATGTAGTGCACGGCAAAGGAAGGCACCGAATCAATCGGGATGAATATGAGGTCCGGCCCGGAGATGTTTTTGCCATCATGCCGGGGGAGAGCCATGCGTTCCCCGACGTGAAGGAATATAGCCTGGAACTTGTCAATTGTCTGTTTCAGCGGGAAACCATCGCGCCGTATTTGCCTGCCGAGCCGGGGGCGCTGCTGGAGCTGTCCTATATACAGCCCTTCTATCGGGCCGCCGCTCGCATGCCGCGCAGGCTGTCGCTCACTTCCGGGGAGTCGACGGAAGTGTTGACTCAACTGGAGGATATGATCTGCGAAGGGAAGGAGGGCGGAGCCGGCGCACAGCTCATCGTCAGGCATCTATTAATCAACATGCTAATCCGCCTCTCCCGCATTTATCGCATGCAGCAGGCTCCGGCACGGCCGAAGAAGCCGCTTTCCGTCGGACATGACATTTTGGTCCGCAATATCTGCAAGTATCTTGAACACAATTTCCATCAGAAAATGACAACGGCCGAGCTGGCCAAGCGCTTTTCGATCAGCCCGCGGCATCTGCACCGCGTCTTCCGGCAGGAGACCGGCAAGAGCATCACGACGGCATTGCAGCACATCCGCATCGAACGGGCCAAGCATATGCTCACCGTCACGAACCGCAGCGTGGACGCGATCGCAACGGCCGTAGGCTTTGCCGATACGTCGTTTTTCAACCGGCTGTTCACGCGTCTGGTGGGCTGCTCCCCGAGCGGCTACCGCAAGCAGGGGAAGCAAAGAAGCATATCGTAAATCAATATCGGATTGAATCGAGCCGTCTAATTCCATTTCGCCGAAATGGAATATAGACGGCTTTTTGCGTAAGCGGTTCAACCTTGACATAAGGCAGAATCCGTCCGATTTATGGCGCGATCGGACAAAACGCGAGGAGTTTTCTGCGTTATGATGATAACATTAAACCAACAAAACCAAGACGCATACTTGGTTAAAACGGATAGGAGAAGGATATCCATGACTGCAGAAAACCATCGTATGTACAGGTCCTCCCCGCCGGGCGCGCTGACGACAACAAGACGGGCTCGCGCTGGCGCCGCGCTGGCGCTCAGTGCTGTGCTGTTGACGCTCAGCGCCTGCGGCGGCGGGGCTGCACCGGTGTCCGGCGGCGCAACCGCAACCGGCGATGCAGGAGGCGACAAGCAGGATGCGCCATTGGAAGTCAGCATCATGACGCTGACGCCCAGCACGCCTCCAGCCGCCGACGACAATGTGCTGAAACGGGAGATCGAGAAGCGTACGAATACGAAGCTGACGATCAACTGGATTTCTAACAATGCGTATGAGGAAAAATTGAATATTACGCTCGCCTCCGGCCAAATCCCGGATTTGACGGTCATCAAGGACCCGTTCGGCACCACCTTCCGGACGCTGGTCAGGCAGGGGGCGTTCTGGGATATTACCCCTTATATCAAGGATTATCCGAATTTGCAGCAGGGCATCCCCGAAGTCGCCTGGGAGCTGACGAAGCAGGAGGACGGCCGAAATTACGGCATTCCCCGCGGACGGGACGCGGGCGATGTGTCCTTCCTGATTTTGCGCAAGGATTGGCTGGATCAGCTGGGGCTAAAGCCCCCGACGACGACCGATGAGCTGTACGAGGTGCTCAAGGCGTTTAAGGAGCAGGATCCGGACGGCAACGGCAAGGACGATACGTTCGGCCTGTCCGTGCCTTTCGATTCGCTGTCGGGCGCCTTCCAGCAAATTTTCACGGGAGTCACCGGCTCCTGGAAACTGGAGGATAACAAGCTGGTCTATGCGCCGTTCCTGCCGGAAACGCGTCAGTCACTGGAGTATTTGGCCAAGCTGTACAAGGAGAAGCTGCTGCCGGAGGACCAACTGGTGCTGAAGCTTTCGCAGGCTCGCGATTATTACAAGGGCAACAGGGCCGGAGGGGTCATCGACAAGACCGGCACCGGTCCGAACGTCTTTGCGCCGGAGCTGAAGAAGATCGTTCCGTCTTACAAGCAGTCCGATTTCTACCCGCTCGTCTCGATGAACGGCTACGTGCAGAAAGGAACCGGCTTTGACGGCATCCTGGCCATTCCGAAGACCGTGCCTGAGGAGAAGCTGAAAGGGATATTGAAGCTGGTGGACGCCTGGTTATCACCTGAGGTATCCGCGGTACAAAGGTTCGGACTCGAAGGGGTGCATCACACGGTGCAAAACGGCGTCAAGGTGGTCGATCCCGAGAAGCTGAGGGCCGATAACGCCTCCGATTTCAATCAGATCGTCAACTCGATCGATCCGGCGCTGGAGTCGCCGCCGGCCAATGACGAGCTGAAGGCATTTAACGAACAGAAGCAGCAGGTGCAGGCGGAGCGGGCCAAAATCAGCAGGCCGGACGTTGGCGTCGGATTGTACTCGGAAACGGCGCAGAAGGTGCTGCCGGATCTGGAGAAGCGCATCGCCGATCTGAAGGCGAAGATCGTTATCGGCCGAGAGCCGCTGTCCGCGTGGGACGACTTTGTGGCCAAGACGCAGAGCGAACCGCAGTTCATCAAGATGACGGAAGAAATTACAAACGCTTATCTGAAACGCAGCGGCAAATAATAACGGAGGTGCCATATGGAGCGTTCGGACCCTGCCTACCGAAATGAATGGAGCAACGACGTCAAGTCCAAGACGCCTCCCCACAGGTCTTATCCGCGTCGGCTGATGCGGGATTTGTGCCGCGATCCGTATTTGTACCTGCTTGCGCTGCCGGGCATTCTCTTCTTTCTGGTGTTTAAATATGTCCCGATGTGGGGAGTCGTCATCGCTTTTCAGGACTATTCCCCCTTCGCGGGGATTTCCGGCAGTCCGTGGGTCGGACTGGAGCATTTTCGCACTTTCTTCGAGACGCCGGATTTTTGGCTGCTGTTTCGCAATACGATGGCGATCAATGTGCTGAATCTCGTCTTCTTTTTTCCGATGCCGATTGTGATCGCGTTAATGCTGAATGAGCTGCACAGCGCCTTGTACAAGCGGTTTGTGCAGTCGGTGCTGTACTTGCCGCATTTCCTGTCCTGGGTCATCATTGCCGGTCTGACGTTCATGCTGCTGGGTAAGGGCGAAGGGCTGGTCAATCATTTGCTGGAGGCGGCGGGACGGGAGCGCATCGACTTTCTGACTAATCCCGACACGTTCTGGCTGCTGGTGACGCTGCAGTCGATGTGGAAGGAAGCGGGCTGGGGCACCATTGTGTTTCTGGCCGCGATTGCCGGCGTCGATCCGCAAGTTTACGAGGCGGCGCGCATGGACGGAGCCGGGCGCCTCAGGCAGATGTGGCATGTCACGCTGCCCGCCATTCGGAACGTCATATGCATCCTGCTCATTCTGCGGCTCGGCGACATTATGGATGTCGGGTTTGAGCAAATTTTTCTGATGTACAATGGGGCAGTGTCGGAGGTCGCCGAGGTGTTCGACACCTATGTTTATCGGATCGGCATCCAGCGCGGAGAGTTCAGCTACAGCACCGCAATCGGGCTGTTCAAGTCGGTAGTCGGGCTTATTCTGGTGCTGCTGGCCAACAAGCTGGCGAAGAAGCTGGGGCAGGACGGCATTTTTTGAAGTATCAGCGTCAGCGCGAGTATGGACTCTAGTGGAGTCTAATGGGGCTCAGTGGGATCTGGCCTCACTTAACAAGGCGCGGAACGGGAGGGAGACAGCATGGGACGATCGTTAACAAGCGCCGGGATTGCGGACCGGCTGTTCCAAGGATTCAATGTCGCGGTGCTGGGGCTGCTCGCCCTGGTCACCTGTTTTCCGTTTTATTATGTGCTGGTGGTGTCGCTGACCGATCCGGCCGAATTTTTGCAGAAGCGGTGGGTGCTGTTCCCCGATAACTGGAGCTTGGCCGCCTATCAGTATTTGCTGTCGACCAAGGCGTTCATGCGTTCCGTCGGCAACAGCGCCTATCTGGCAACGGTAGGCACCGCCTGCTCGCTGATCGTTACTTCGGCGCTTGCATATGCGCTGTCCAGACGGCGGATGCGCGGCCGGCGCCTGATCATGCTGCTTGTGCTGCTGACGATCCTGTTCAGCCCCGGCATTATTCCCGCCTATATGCTGGTGCGCCATCTGGGTTTGATCGACAGCACTTGGGCGCTTATTTTGCCGGGGCTGGCAAACGGCTGGAGCGTCCTGCTGATGAAGGCGTTCTTCGACAGCATCCCCGCCGAATTGGACGAATCGGCTGCTATGGACGGCAGCAATGACATCCGCACCTTTGCGTCGATCATCCTGCCGCTTTCGCTGCCGGCGCTGGCCGCCTTCGGGTTGTTTTACGCCGTCGGCTACTGGAACCAGTTCTTCTCCGCGCTCATTTATTTGAACGATTCGGCAAAGTGGCCGATTCAGGTGCTGCTGCGCAATATGCTGATCGACGCGACCAACACGGATCTGGAGGCGTATGACGTCTCCACGCAGCCTCCGCCGTCGGAGATGCTGAAGATGGCGGCGGTCATGATCGCGACGATACCGGTCATTCTGGTGTATCCGTTCCTGCAAAAGCATTTCGCCAAAGGGGCGATGGTCGGCTCCGTCAAAGGCTGAAGATCCTTTTCGACAGTTAGGAGCCGATTCAGGGGTCCATACATCTCTCCACCGGAAGCAGCCCCATTGACAGGGGTAACTGTAATTACTATAATAACAGTAAGCAGGAAAAACAACGGGAGGACTTGCGGTGAACAGTGAATTCACGATCGCGGTGCACAGTCTGGTGCTGCTCGCTTATAAACCGGATCATATGGCGACTAGCGAGGAGATCGCCCGCAACGTATGCACCCATCCCGCCCGCGTGCGCAAGGTGATGAGTTCGCTCCGCAAATCGGGCTATGTGGAAGCCAAGGAAGGGACCGGTGGGGGCTTTATGCTCTCGTCCAGACCCGAAGAGGTGACGCTGGCCGATCTGTATATGGAAACCTCGTACGGCTCGATCAAGCCGACCTGGTGCTCCGGCGACGACAGCCAGGAATGCATGGTCGCCGGCAATATGGCGGCGGTGATGGGGGCGGTGTTCTCCGAGGCAGAGGCTCATCTGATCGATTACTTGCGGCAAATTACCGTAAGCGGGATGCTGGAAAGGGTGCGCGCCGCGCAGGCGGAGAAAAGGTGACCGGCGGCTGGTGCTCTTTTTTTACGTTGCAGAAAAAATTTGACTTTGCTAAAGCGATCAAGCGAAGTGCGACTTTCTGTAGCAAGAAAAACAACCGCTGAACCGCGGTCGTTCATCCTTGAGTAGACGTCGACAGACGTTTTTCTTAGGGTTGAACTGTTACCCGAGTTGTCTCAGTTTCATGCTCTGCATCAAACAAACGTATAATAGAAAGGATGATGGCGATGGCAATCATCAATGTCAGCGACGCGAATTTCGAGCAAACGGTTAAAGAAGGTGTCGTTCTGGTCGATTTCTGGGCTCCGTGGTGCGGTCCTTGCAAAATGATCGCTCCCGTGCTCGAGGAGCTGAGCGTCAAATACGGCGACAAGCTGACGATCGCCAAGGTGAACGTGGACGACAATCCCGAATCGGCTGCCCGCTACGGCGTCATGAGCATTCCTACGCTGAAGCTGTTCAAGAACGGCGAAGAAGTCGGCACGCAGGTGGGCTTCAGACCGTCTCAGGAATTGAGCGCGCTGGTTGAACCGCATCTGTAAGCATCGATATTCCGAGGGGGGAACCCGGTGACCGCATCCGCACTGCCCGCATTGTTCCTGGCGCACGGAGCGCCGACGCTCGCGACCGAGCAGCACGATTACGCCGCGTGGCTCCGAAAGCTCGGCGGCATCCTGCCCAGACCTGAAGCGGTGGTCGTGTTCAGCGCTTATTGGTCTTCGCCGGTGCAGCGCATCGGCTGCGCGGATACGTATGAGACGCTGCACGATTTCTTCGGGTTCCCCGCCCATTTGTACCGGCTGCAATATCCGGCCTCGGGAGACTCGTCTCTCGCCAGGCGCATCCGCAGCCTGCTGGCCGCGGACGGAATCGCCAGCGAGCTCGACGGAAGCCGCGGCCTCGATCACGGGGCTTGGGGGCCGCTGATGCTGATGTATCCCGACGCGGATATACCGGTCGTCGCCATGTCCGTGAACCCGGCGCTCGTTGCCGAGGAGCATTACCGCATCGGCCGGTCGCTCGGCAGGCTGAGGCGCGAGCGTGCTGATCGTCGGCAGCGGCGGATCGGTGTGCAATATGGAGAAGCTGGATTGGAAAAGCCTTCATGTCCGAAGTTGGGCGCTGGACTTCGACCGCTGGCTGGCCCGGCATCTGGAGACATGGAACACGGAGCACCTGTTTCGGTATGAGACGCTGGCTCCCTTCGCCCGTGAAGCGGTGCCTCATCCGGAGCAGCTCGCCCCGCTGCTGATCGCCATGGGGAGCGCAGACGGTGGCAGACGCCTGGCCAAATTGCTGCACCGTCAATATTTGTGGGGGACACTGAGCCTGAGCGGTTGGCTGTTCGGGTAATTTTTTGCGCTTATTTGTAAGCGTTTTATGTTCACGTGAACATTTTTCTGGCTATGGCTGGAAGGGGCTGTTATAATCGGTCTGTAGAGCAAATTACGGACTGGAGGAATCGGCATGAAATTATCCGTTTTTACCGTCGTGACGCCCGACCTGACCCCGGAACAGATGGCCGCCGCCGCGCAAGCCGCCGGGTTGGACGGCATCGAATGGCGCTTCAAGGAGGTCCCCGAGGAAGTGAAGGGAGAGAAGCCGTCCTTCTGGCGCAACAATCGCTGCTCCATCGATCCGCAAGCGAGCGACGAGGAGATCGCCCGCTTCGACCGCGCCGCCAAGAATCACGAGCTTGTCAGTTTGTCCGTAACGCCTTATTTGACGGCCGGGGATATCGAAGGCACCGAGCGGGTGCTGCAGGTGGCCCAAAAGCTAAGCGCTTCCATGATCCGCGTCGGAGTGCCGGGCTATAACCGGACGCAAAACTACAACGACCTGTTCGACGTTGCGGTCCGGTATTTGGATGCGGTGGAGCCGCTGGCCAAGCGGTACGGCATCCGCTGCCTCGTGGAAACCCACCATCACACGATTACCCCCAGCGCCGGGCTGGCTCACCGGCTGGTCAGCCGCTATAACCCGGAGCATATCGGCGTGCTGTTCGATCCGGGCAATATGATTCACGAAGGCTACGAAAACTTCCGGATGGGGCTGGAGCTGCTCGGTCCTTACCTGGCTCATGTGCATATCAAGAACACCGGGTGGCGAAAAGGCGAACTGCGCGAGGACGGCTCCCAAGGCTGGGTATCGTATTGGGAACCGATTGCCGAGGGCATTGTGAACTGGAAGCAGGTGATCGACGATCTGAAATCGGTCGGCTACGACGGCTATATCGGTGTCGAAGACTTCAGCGGCAAGTATGAATCGGCGGAGCTGCTCTCGCAATTTGCGCAGCAAGTCCGCAGTTGGCTGGATTGAGCGGCGTTGGATGAGTAAGTGGCCAAACGGCTGAAGATTGGCGCGGCAGAAAAAGGCGGCATAAGAGCTTAGAAATGGCGGTGGAGGAGTGAACTTCCTGATACCGCCATTTCTTTGTTTCGCATGATTTTTGATCCGCTGAATTATCCATCAAGCAAGTAAATCTACTTTTGGGACAGCCCCATTATTTACTGGAAAGTTACGTAATCTTGATCAGCAACTGACCAGAATTGTGGAACATTATTGGTCCAGGATGCCCCAACTGTAAAGCCACCGGGGGGTGATATCCGATTGTCAAACCTGTGAGCGAGGTTGAAACTTCATTCCATGTACCTGGAGCAAGTCATCATCGTAGCAATCGATGCGGCCAAGCTCCGCCAAAAAGCCTTGATATGCAATTATTTCGATTCCATCATTGAAAAAAACTTTTTTTCGGTGAGCGATTAGGATATGAAATTTTTTTGCCGCAAAATCGAGCAAGCTGTTGCTGCCACGGAGGCTGTACGCTTATTCCCAGGCGTCGAGGCCACAGGCCATTACTATGAAGGCATCGTCTGCGAAATGGAAAATGTAACAAAATCCGCAGCGCACTGCCAGTTTATGGCATTGTTTGCAGAGTTGCCATTCCATTTTGACAAAAGATGTGAGAAAATGACAACTGGGCCATCTAGGCCGCGAAGCGATTTCCGGCTGTTCGGATGCATAGTGAGAAGGGCGCTAGCCGGTTTTGCGGCCTGTTGGATACAGCCTGCTGTGAGCCGGCAGCGGCGGGGGCCGAAGCTTTTTTCGGCCTGATGATTCTATTTTGCGCAGGGCAAAATATAGATTAATAGACACTTATGACGAGTGCCCCCCTCGTCATCGGTCGTCGCCTTCGGTGTTGAAAGTTTGCCGATAAGCTTCGTCGAATTTTCAAGATAGTCGCACAAGAAGAGGTGATTTCGTTCATGAAACAAACGCGCTGGCAGAAGATAAGGAGTTGGCTGCGCCGAAGGGGACTTCCCGCGGCGCTGGCCGGCTGCCTGGCGTTGGCGCTGGCTGGCTGCGGGGCCAAGCCGGCTGCGTCGCCGCCCGCGGAGCCGGTCCCGCCCGTCGTGCAGCCTGATCCGGAGCCCCCTAAGCCTCCGGAGCCTCGTTATTTTGCGCCGTTGACCGGCGAAGGCTTGCAGGAAAAGGTAGAGTACCGCCCCATCATGGTCATGATCAACAATCATCCTGCAGCAAGGCCGCAGAGCGGCTTGACCCAGGCGGATATCCTGTTCGAGGTGCTGGCGGAGGGGGAAGTGACCCGCCTCGTCGCCTTGTTCCAAAGCCGCGATTTCGACGACCCGATCGGTCCGGTGCGCAGTATTCGGCCTTATTTTATCGAGATCGGCAAAAGCTTCGGCGCGATTCAGGCGCATGCGGGCGGCAGCCCGGACGGTTATGAAAAGATCCGCAAGGAAAAAATCGAGGCGCTGGACGAGATTACGATGGCAAGTAGCTCTTATTGGCGGGAAAGCTTCCGCAAGGCGCCGCACAACCTGTACACCAATCTGGACAAGCTGCGGACCGGCGCCGAAAACCGCGGCTACGATACGAAGGCGCCGGTAACCGAGACGCCCGTGTTTTCGTTCGCGCGGACGGCCCGGGGGGAAGCGGTCAGCGCGGCGGCGCAGCCGTCGACGCCGGTATCCCGCGCGGACATTACGTTCCTGCTGCAAAGCTACAAAGTATCTTACGAGTGGGATGAAGAGAAGGGCGTATATGGCCGCCTGGTCAATGACAAGCCGCATCAGGACATGGACAACGACGAGCAGCTTACTGCCGCCAACGTCATTATTATGGGCGCCCGGCATCGCGTTCTGGACAGCGAAGGGCGGCGCGACGTGAAGCTGACCGGCAGCGGCCCAGCCTGGATTTTGCAGGACGGCAAGGCTGTTCAGGGGCAGTGGCAGCGGGAGAACAGCGGCGCCAAGTTCCGGTTTGAGACGGATGGGAAAGAGGCGAAGCTGGCCCCGGGGCAAACGCATATTATGATCGTGCCGCTGGACCCGTCGTTCGAGGAACATATCACAATGACGCCATGAATGGAGCCGGATTTCGGCCGTGAGCCCGGACGGGGCGTACATAAGTCGGACAGCAGCATAAGCCCGTACGATAACCGGAGTTGAGGAAAAAGCCTCCTCCGGTTTTTTGCTGCCTAGAAATTGTTCCAAAAAATGAATTTGACTATTCAAAACATATGATGAATATGATAAATTAAAAATATCATCAGATGATTATGTAGCGAATTCATCTTCAATATTCTGGCATTTGGAGGATGAACGCCGCCTGCAAGGAGGAATTTGTCGCAACTCACCATGAGCAAAAAGCTGACTTATGAAACCGTTTACGAGGAAATCAAGCGGAAAATTCAAACAGGCGTCTGGCGCTCCGGCGACCGTCTTCCGCCGCTGGAGCAGTTGGCGGAAGAGCTGGGCGTCGGCGTTTCCTCGGTGCGCGAGGCGGTCAGGGTGCTCGGCAAGCAAAAAATTTTGCGCATCGAGCAGGGCCGAGGCACGTATGTGGAGGACGATCTGAGCGAACAGCCGCAGGACCGGCTCGCTTTCCTTGAGCAGGCCACCATGCTGCAGCTGACCGAGGCGAGGCTCATCATCGAGCCGGAGCTGGCCTCGCTGGCCGCCGAGAAGGCGACGCCGGAGGAGGTCGAGGCGATTGTCGGGACGGCGGAGGCGATGAAGCGGAAGGTGGAGCGCCGGCAAGATTTTTTCAAGGAGGACGTGCTGTTCCATGAGCTGATCGCCAAGGCGTCGCACAACGAAATCATGCAGCAAATGCTGGCGCTCATTGGCGATCTGCTGACAGACAGCCGCAGGCGCTCCATGAAATGGCCGGGAATGGACGAGAAGGCTTCGGCGTACCACCATCTGATCGCCCGGGCGATCGCAGAGCGCAATCCGACGCAGGCGCGGACGCTGATGCGCAGCCATTTGGAGGATATGAAGGCCGCGTTCGAGCGGGAATTCGCGGACAGCGAACATGGAAACGGCAAGCAAACGACGTAAACAGGGGAGAGGACAACATGGCGAAAATACGTTCGATGGAGTGCTTTAAGGTGCCGCCGCGCTGGCTGTTTCTGAAGGTGACGACGGACGACGGCATAGCCGGCTGGGGGGAGCCGATCGTGGAGGGCAAGGCCGATACGGTGGCGGCTGCGGTCGAGGAGATGAGCGATTTTCTCATCGGCAAGGAAGCGGGGCATATCGAAGACTTGTGGCAGGTGCTGTACCGCGGCGGCTTCTACC
This sequence comes from Paenibacillus ginsengihumi DSM 21568, assembly GCF_000380965.1. Lineage (GTDB taxonomy): Bacteria > Bacillota > Bacilli > Paenibacillales > NBRC-103111 > Paenibacillus_G > Paenibacillus_G ginsengihumi. The sequence goes on from NZ_KB905576.1 coordinate 46,552, forward strand.
GCGGGGGCCCGGTGCTGACCAGCGCGATCTCCGGGATCGAGCAGGCGCTGTGGGACATTAAGGGGAAACGGCTCGGCGTTCCCGTGTACGAGCTGCTCGGCGGCCCGGTGCGCGACAAGATGCGCGTGTACGCCTGGATTGGCGGCGACAAGCCGTCCGAGGTGGCCGAGGAAGCCAAGGCGAAGATGGCCGAAGGCTACACCGCAGTCAAGATGAACGGCACCGCCGAGATGGAATGGATCGATACGCCGCAGAAGGTAATGGAAGCGGTGGAGCGGCTCTCCGCCGTGCGCGAGGCAATCGGCTGGGACAAGGGCATCGGCGTCGATCTGCACGGCCGTGTCCACAAGACGATGGCGAAGGCGCTGATCAAGGAGATGGAGCCGCTGCGCCCGATGTTCATCGAGGAGCCGGTGCTGCCGGAGAACAACGAGGCGATACTCGAGATCGCCAAAGGCTCCAGCGTGCCGATCGCCACCGGCGAGCGGATGTATACGCGCTGGAATTTCAAAGGGCTGCTGGCGCAGGGCGGCGTCGACATTATCCAGCCGGACCTCAGCCATGCGGGAGGCATTTGGGAGGTGCGCAAAATCGCCGCCATGGCGGAGGCGTTCGACGTCGCCGTCGCGCCGCACTGCCCGCTCGGGCCGATCGCGCTGGCCGCTTCGCTGCAGCTCGATTTTTGCACGCCGAACGCCTTCATACAGGAGCAGAGCCTGGGCATTCATTACAATCAAGGCTCCGACCTGCTCGATTATTTGCAGGACCCGGCGGTGTTCCATTATGAGGACGGCTTTGTACGCCGCCTGACCGCTCCGGGGCTGGGCATCGAGATCAACGAGGCCAAGGTGCGCGAGATGGCCGCCGCCGGCCACCGCTGGCGCAACCCGGTGTGGCGCAACGCCGACGGCTCGGTGACGGAGTGGTAACGGAGTGCTAAAGGATAGGGGCGTTAGGGGGCATCCTCATGAGGGGGGATGACGTAACGGATGACGTGTTTGATTCGCGGACGATTGACATCCTTATGAGGGCGGGGGGACGGCCCTTTTGTACGGAGGTGATCGGATATGCTAAGGGGCTTCCTCATGCAGCCGGAAGGGCGGACGGGCACCGGCACCGGCTTAGCCGGACTCTGCGCAAAGGTTGCCGGGCGCACGGGCGCAAGCGGTGAAAGGGGGCGCGACGAAAAAGGGCGAGCTCGTCTCGACTGCGCCTGAAATGCCTCCGCCCCGGTGCGGCGGCCCGATCTTATCCGAACAAGTCCAAAATCCACGGAGCCGTCACCAGCGTGAAGAAGGCGGTCAGGATCATCGCGATGCTCGAGATCGATCCGGCCGCGGCTCCGAACTCGAACGCTTTGGACGTCCCCGCCGTATGCGCGCTCGTGCCGAACAGCACGCCGCGGGCGATGTCGCCGCGAATCTTAAGCAGGCGGATCACCGCCGGGCCGATCATCATGCCGAGCAGTCCGGTCATCAGCACGAACAAGGCCGTCATCGCCGGCAATCCCCCGCTCATGCCCGCGATGGCGAGCGCAATCGGGGTGGTGGCGGAGCGGGGAGCGAGGCTGTCGACGATCTCCGCGCTCAGCCCCAGTTCCCGGGCGAGCCACACCGACGAGACGACGGCGGCCGTCGATCCGGCCAAGACGCTGACGCCGATGGAGAGCGCATGCTTTTTCAGAAGATGGGCATTCTTGTATAAAGGCACCGCCAGCGCTACGGTCGCCGGCCCGATCATGTCGCTGAGCCAGCGGGTTCCGGCATTATAGGTTTCGTAAGGAATGCCGCTCCACAGCAGGATGGCGATCACGGCGACCGGCGTGACCAGCAGCGGCGACAGGATGATGACCGGGCGGAGGCGGTACAGCCGCTTGATAGCCCAATAAATGGCGATGGTCATAAGCAGACAGGCGATAGCCAGCATCAGGACCGCTCCCCCTTTCTAACCCTTGCCAATCGTTCCGTCAGCAGCCCCGAGCACGCCATGACGACGACAGTGCTGCATACGATCACGAGCAAAATGCGCAGCCCGCTATCGAGCAGCAGTTCCTTATATTGAATCATGCCTGCCGCGGGCGGAATGAAGAACAGCAGCATCTCAGCAAGCAGCCACTTGGCCCCGAGATCGATCCATTCGAGCTTCAAAATTTTCAGCTGCAGCAGCGCGAACACGAGCCCGATCCCCAGAATGCTCCCCGGTATTTTCCAATGCAGCCAATCCGCGAGACGATTCATCAGTAGCGATACGAGAATAAAAAACAGCACTTGCCCTAAGCTTTTAATCAAGTTAACCATCGTTGATGACACCTCTTGATAAAAAAGTGTACACGAACTTTTTTCATTGGTACAATGAATATATCGAATGATTTACATGCCTTTTGTCTATAGATGGCCAAGACGAGAGCTTTCTTGCGCCATCGGTCGTTGGCTTCGGTGTTGAAATTTTGCCAGTGTATACCGCCAAATTTTCAAGATCGCCTCCCAGGGCACATGAGGCGACAAATCCTGCAAAAAATACAGTATTTTCGCCCTCTTTGCACTAGAAAAGGGTAATGTTGCATTTTGTGCAACAATTTGGGCGCGTTCGGCTATCCAATCCGGGAACATCTCCGGAAATGCTGCACATTTTACAACATTGGGCCGTCAATAGGTTGCTTGTCCTGTTGTTGTTGTACAAAATACCATCGATTTGAAATTGTAACGCTAGTGAGCGGTCTTATTTGGCATGTTTGGCTGCCAGATTCAGCGTTTCTGGCCAAATAGCGTTACTCCGTTTCGTTACATTTTGAAAAAGGCACGATACAGCAAAATAGCGTTGGTCACTTGCATTAGAAATTCGGAAGCTTTCAGTGGAAGCGTAGGAAGGAATAGCTCAGGAAGGAGTAGCACGGGAAGGAGCGGCGCAGGAAGGAATAGCTCAGGAAGGAACAGCACGGGAAGGAGCGGCGTAGGAAGGAGCAGCGCGGGGAAAAGTAACTCATAGAAAGAGAGACGGTAACGATGGAAATTCGGCATTTGCAATACGTGTTGGAGTTGGCCCGCCACCGCAGCTTCACCAAGGCGGCCGAAGCTCTGCACATTACTCAGCCGACCCTCAGCAAAGCGATCAAAAATCTCGAGGAGGAGCTCGGCGTCGAGCTGTTCGCGCGCATCGGCAAACGCGTGGAATTGACCGAGGCTGGTAAGGTCATCTGGAACCAGGGGCAGAACATCCTTCATTCGTTCCACAATTTGACGACCGAGCTGAGCGATCTGACGAATCTGAACAAAGGAACGATCCGCATCGGGCTGCCTCCCATGGTCGGCTCCAGCTTTTTTCCCGGCGTGATGAGCCGGTTTCGCGAGCGCTATCCGGGCCTGGCCATCCACCTGGTGGAAGAAGGCTCGAAAAAGCTGGAGAAAGCCGTGGCCGAAGGGGAGCTCGATATGGCCGTCGTGCTGCTGCCGACGAATGAGGACGTGTTCGAGACGTACTCGATCGTGCAGGAGGAGCTGAGAGTCATCGTGCCGGTCAATCATCCGCTGGCCGCGCGGCGGCAGGTAGCGCTGAAGGAGCTGGCGGCGGAGCCGTTTATTTTGTTTCGCGAGGATTTTGCCCTGCACGGCATTTTGATCGAGAAGTGCAACCGGGCCGGCTTTCAGCCCGAGGTGCTGTATCAAAGCTCGCAATGGGATTTTATCCGCGAAATGGCGGCGGCCGGCCTTGGCCTTGCCCTGCTCCCCGAGACGATCTGCCGCTCGCTCGACCTTGCCCGGGCGCGACCGCTGCGTCTGGTCGATCCGGTCATACCGTGGCATCTGGCGATGATTTGGCGAAAAAACAGCTATTTGTCCATCGCCGCGCGGGAATGGATTCGTTTTACCCAAAGCCTGTTCCCGGACAAAGCCAGGACCGAGGGGAAGAAGTCCAGGGCCCAAAGGGAATAATTGCAAACTTTTTTTCGGTCCCCGCGCCGACTTTTTGCTGCCCCGCTGCGTCTTCATTCATAGAAATGCAGGCGAAGCTGCAAGACGGCAAAGGAAGGAACCGAACTATGCTATCGATTCGGGACGTGAGTTTGTATTATAAAAGCACCGGCTGGGCGCTCGGCAGCGTCAATTTGTCGGTTGGCAGCGGCATATTCGGCCTGCTGGGCCCAAGCGGAGCCGGCAAAACGACGCTGATGCGCATCTTGGCCGCGCTGCTGCGCCCGACGGCGGGCGAGCTGGAGCTGGACGGCGTCTCGTTCCGGCGCCCGGAAGCGGTTCGCAGGCGGATCGGCTATTTGCCGCAGGCGTACCAGCTGTACGGGCAGCTCACGGCCGCCGAATTGCTGGAGCATATCGGGGCGATGAAAGGGCTCCGCGGCCGCCCGCTCAAGGAAGAGGCACGCAGGCTGCTCGAGGAGGTTCGGCTGGCCGAGCGGGCGGATAACAAGGTGCAGTCGTTCTCCAGCGGCATGAAGCGGCGGCTCGGCCTGGCGCAGGCTATGCTCGGCGATCCGCGGCTCGTCGTGCTCGACGAGCCGACGGCCGGGCTGGACCCGGAGGAGCGGGTCCGCTTCAGCCATTGGCTGGCCCGCTCCAGCGCCGGGCGCATCGTCGTGATGTCGACGCAGATCGTCGCCGATATCGAAAGCTGCTGCCAGTCGGCGGCGGTCATCAAGAATGGCCGCATCGCCATGGCCGGCTCGCTGCGCCAAGTGGCGGAGGCGGCGAAGGGGCGCGTCTGGGAGTGGGAGGTTGCGGAGCGGCAGCTCGCCAGCCTGGACTCCCGGCACATCGTAAGCTCCGAGCGCACGGAGCGGGGAACCGTCTTATGCCGGCTGCTGTCGGAGGGCTGTCCGGGGGAAGGAGCGCGGCTGGCAGAACCCTCCTTGGAGGAAGGGTATCTTGCCGTCATGTGCGGTGAGCGGCATGATTAAGTGGCGGATGCAGTTTCGGCTGGAATCCCGCCTGCTGTTCGGATTTCCCTTGCTGTGGGCGCTGCCGCCGCTCTACGGGCTGTGGTTCGCCAGCGCGCTCACGGGGCTGCCGGGCGATGAATCCCAGGATTTGTATGTGTACGCTTACGGATTTCATACCGTGCAGCATACGCTCAGCCTCGGTCTGGCGATGCTGCTCGGCATTGTGCTGGTGCGCCGCGATACGCATCGGCCCGGCTTCGAGTGGACGGCCAGCCTGCCGGTCTCGGCGGCGATTCCCGTCACGGCGAAGTATGCGACCGCCTGGATCTATATGAACACCTTCACCGCGGCGATGGCGGCGGTCTATGCGGCGCTGGCGCTGCAGCGCGGGATGCCGTGGAGCGCCGCGGCGGAAGAAACGGCTTTTTTCGCCGCGCAATACGCCTCATCTTATACGGTGACCTTGGCGCTCGGCATGGCGCTGGCCGTAGGGATTCCGAGCCGCATCAGCTATTTGATCGGATTTTGCGCCTGGATGTTCGGCACGTTTTTTCTGGATCAGTTCGTTATCACCGCATCGGGCTACTACGTGCTGAAAACTTTTCATTTGAACCAATTTATGCTCGATTCGCCGCTGGACAATCCGGTCTGGGGACCGTTTCTGGCGGAGCGGGAGCTGCGGCTGTCCCGCCGGTTCGTCATCTCCTTCGCCGCGCTGCTGCTGATCCTGTGCGTCTGGCTGCTGTCGCGAAAGCGGCCGAGCGCATCGGCCGGACGCTGGGCCGCCGCCGCGGCTGCCGGAGTGCTGGTCAGCGCCGCGCTGTTCGCTCCGTACGCCATGCTGTGGCAGGAGCGGATGGCCGGCGCGGAGCGGCGGGAGGCCGGGCAGCCCGCCCAGCCGCTGCCGCAGGGCGCGGCTTCCGCGGCCAGGTTCGCCGTCGCCGAGTATGACATCGAGCTGAGCCGCGAGGCGGACGACCGCCTCCTGGCAAGAGCGACGATGAAGCTGCCGGCAGAGGCGGCGGGCGGACAAGCGAAGCTGCACTTCACCTTGAACCGCGGGTTGTCCGTCCGCAGCCTGCAGGTGGACGGGGAGGAAGCGCTCTGGACCAGGGAAGGGGAGCGCCTGACGGTGCTGCTGTCCGGGACGGTTCGCCGGCAAGAGGGCTTCATGCTGACGGTGGCGTACGAAGGAAGAATATTCGACTGGGCGCAGGTCGAGCGGACGAGGGAGACGGCCACCGCTTTCGCTGCCGGGAAGTTCGTCTATCTTCCGCCCGCGGCAGCCTGGTACCCGTTGCCCGGCCCGCCGGAAGCCTACGGCGACCGGTATGCCGCCGCCGGAGCGTTGGAAACGGCCGCAAGCGAGCCTTGGTTCACCGTACGGCTGAGCGGGTTTCCCGGCAAAATGTACTCTACGCTGGAGCCTGCCGGCGAGACGGCCGCCTCCGCGCCGATCCGCTCGTTCCATGGGCAGGCTGCGGGCGCTTACCTGGTGGCGGGCCGCTTGATCGAGGTGCGCGTACCGGAGACGGATGCGGCCATTGTCACGGCGCCTTCGAATCAGGGGGAAGCCGAGAGGTTTTTGCGGGCTTACGCCGAAGCGACTCGTTATTTCGACGAATGGATCGAGCCGCCCCTCCCGGGAATCCGCCGCATTTTCTATTTTCCGCTGCGCGACGTGTCGGAGACGGCCGGGCATGAGCAGCTGCTCATCGGCCGCAGCTATATCATCGGCGAATCGAGGCATCATAATCTGGACGCATTTCAGCTCGCCGAGGTCGTCTCGGCCTCCCTGTTCGGCGACAGGAAGATGGGCCGCAGCCTCGAGAATCGGCAGGGAGAGCCGCCATCGTACGTGTTTGAAATCAGAAACGCCTTCTTCCGGCTGTACGAGGCCGAGCAGGGGGATGCGCGCGAACGGGGAGCGCTCGTGCCGCGATTCACGCCCGGGTCAGGCGGCAGCGGCGAGGATTCGATCGCCGCTTTTGTGGAGCGGCAGATCGCCGAAGGCCGGCATGAGCGGCTAAAAAGGGCCTTGAACGCTTTTTACCGGGAAGGATTGGGTGTGCGGGACTCGTTGGAGCGGGAGATCTACCCGATCATCTCGGCTCAAGACTGGTACCGGGTATGGGAGGAGGCAAAGGAGGGGTAAGATGGTCACAGACGAGCAGTTGGCCGAACGGATGGCCGAAGGCGACCAGGTGGCGTTCGAGATGTTCGTGCACCGCTATCACGGGCCGCTGCTGAGCTACCTGGACCGCATGCTGCGCAACCCGCAGAAGGCGGAGGACTTCGTGCAGGAGACGTTCGTGCGCCTGATTCGCCAGCTAAGGCGCGGGCCGGTTCCCGAGAAGCTGAAGCCGTGGATCTACCGCGTCGCCAAAAATCTTTGCTTCGATTACTGGCGAAGCGCGGAGAGCCGCTCGAACGTGCTGATCTCAGGTACGCTGCCCGACCGGGCGGACCCGCTGTCCTCCGTGGTGGACATCTACGAGCGGCAGGAGACGCGCAAGGAGCTGCTGCAGGCTTTGGACAGCTTGTCAGAGGCGCAGCGCGCGATCGTGATCCTGCGTTTTTTCCAGGATCTGAAGCTGCAGGACATTGCGGAAGTGATGGATATGTCGCTGTCTGCCGTGAAGTCGAGCCTGTATCAATCGCTGAAAAAGCTTAAGCGCCGGTACGACGCCTCTTCCGGCGAACCTTCAGGCAAAGGAGATGCCGCACATGCAACAAAAAGATAATACGGTTCCCTACGTGAGCGATGCCGAGCTGGAGGAGCTGGAGACGGAGCTGCGCGGGAAGCTGTCGAAATACGTGACGCGAACCCCGACCATGGAGGACACGCAGCGGCTCATTCTGAATCTGCAATCCGAATTCATGCAGCTCGGGGAGCAGGACAAAACGCTTGCGGAGCTGCGATCGCTGCCGCTGCGGAAGGCGTCCCTGATCGGCCAATGCGTCCAGCAGGCGCGCATCTACGGCAAGCCGTTCTGGCTGATCAGCGCCCTGGCGGTAGGCATGATGACGCTGCTCAGCAGCGGCAGCGTCCATCCGGCTTACGGCTTCACCGACGCCTTCTCGCTGGTGTTGCCGATATTCCTGCTGGCCGCCGTCGTGTACACGTTCCGCACCTGGAATCCCGAGATGCGCATGGTCGAGAGCGTCACTCCGTTCCCTCCGGCGCTGCTGCTGCTCAGCCGTCTGCTGGTGGTGACCGGCATGATCGTCGCCTTCGGTTTGGCCGGCACTTTATTTCTGAAGCTGACGGGCCTGACGTTTCCCTCCGGCGCCTTCCTGCTCAATTGGCTGAGCGGCGTGCTGTTCATCAGCGGGATTCTCGCGTCCCTTACGTTTCGGCGCGGCATTCGCACCGGCCTGATCGCTTCCGTCATCGTGTGGGCGGTCATGCAAGGAATGGGGCAGCTGCTCGGGCGCAAGCTGTTCGCCTTCCCCTGGCTTATGGGCACGATTCAGCTGGCGCTCTTGGCCATCGGCCTGGTGCTGCTCTTCGTCTCGTACCGGGCCAGCCTGCGCGGCGCCTGGGGCTGGGACGCCGGCGCTCCCCGCGGCAGGAGGCAGGTCGGATGATATCGCTTCGCCATACGATCGTCGGCAGCGGCCGCTTCCAACTGAGCGTCGAGTCGCTCGATCTGCCTGTCGGCATGACGCTGCTGGTCGGCCGCAACGGGGCGGGCAAGTCGACGCTGCTGCGGCTGTTGGCCACAGCGATACCGCCGGACGGCGGCAGCATTGAATACGCCGGGCGGCGGGTATCGACCGATCTGCCGCTCATTCGCCGCAACATCGGGTATTTGCCGACGGGACTTGAGCTGTACGAGGAGATGTCGCCGCGCAAGCTGCTGCGCTATATGTGCTCGCTGAAAGGGATCGAGGAGCCCGGCGAGCCGGAGCTATGGCTGGAGAAGCTGCGGTTCGGCGGCAATCCCGATCATCCGATCCGCACCTTGTCGCAAGGGCAGAAGCAGCTCATCGGCATCGCCCAGGCTTGCCTCGGCTCGCCGCCGTTTCTGCTGCTCGACGAGCCGCTCGGCGGTCTGGACCGTTGGGAGCAGAAGCAGGTCATACATGAGCTGGCGCTGCTGTCCCAGCGCAGCGTCGTCGTGGTGGCCACGCACGAACTGAACGATTGGAGCCATGCCGCCGACCGGCTCCTGTGGCTTGACGAAGGCGTGGTGCGCTTCTACGGATCGGCCCGCATGTGGGTCAGCGGGCTGAAGAGCAAGGTGTGGAGCGGCACGCTGCCTGCCGCTGCGCTCGCCGGGCTTGACGAGGAACGGCTCCTGTTCTGCCGGGTGCATGAGGAGCGGCAGGAGGCGGAAATCCGCTGGATCGGCGAGCCCCCGCCGGACGGAATCGGCAGTGAAGCGGAAATGACGCTGGAGGATGCGTATTTTATCCGGCGGTATGCGTTGTCCCGCCTGGGGCGAGGGTAACGATTCGCTGCCGCGTGACGGCCGTTTGCCCCTCGAAATGTGGCTTGTGGAAAATATTTACATAGACAAAACCCCTCTTTTCCGGCTATAACTACTCTTAGGTTTTTTTTGTTTTCGGCAAAAAATACAAATCAACCAGAATTAGAGGGGCGGCATACATGGAAGGGCATCAAGCGCAGGGACAAGCCGGGCATTCGGACCGGACGACTCAGGAGCGTTTTTCCGCCAAAGGCTTTATTATGGCCGCGATCGGAAGCGCTGTAGGACTCGGGAATATGTGGAAGTTCCCTTATATTACGGGCAAATACGGAGGAGCAGCATTTTTTGCGCTGTTTCTTATTTGCCTGCTCGTTATCGGGCTGCCGATTCTGCTGGCAGAGCTGACAATCGGCCGCGGCGGCAGGGGGAATCCCTCCGCTTCAATGAGACGGCTGTCGGGCCAGCGGAAGTGGGGCGTTTTGGGCGGGCTGGCGATTTTGTGCCCGTTCATCATTTTGTCGTATTACTCTGTCGTTGCGGGCTGGACAGTGCATTACTCGATCAAGGCTTTCGCCGGCACGCTGTTCTCCGGCGTCGGCTACGGCCAGCAGTTCGAGGAGCTGATGAGTAGCTGGGTTCCGGCGTTCTGGCAGCTGGCGGTGATGGCGATCTGCGCACTGGTCGTCGGGCGCGGGGTGGCCGCCGGCATCGAAAAGTTCAACAAGCTGCTCATTCCGGCGATGCTCGTTCTGCTGATTATGATGATGATCAGGGCGATCACGCTGCCGGGAGCGATGAGCGGCGTCCAATATTTCCTGCGGCCGGATTTCAGCATGCTGACGCCGACGTCGGTGCTGGCCGCGCTGGGGCATGCGTTCTTTTCGCTGTCGCTCGGCATGGGCACGATCTTGACATACGGAGCTTATGTGGACCGCAGGCAATCGCTGTCGCAGGCAGCGCTGGCGGTAACCGGAGGGGACGTGCTGTACGCGCTGCTGGCCGGGCTCATTATTTTCCCGACCTGCTTTGCCTTCGGCATTGAGGTTTCCCAAGGTCCGGGGCTGATCTTCGCGGCGCTGCCGGTTGCCTTCGAGGCGATGCCGCTCGGCACCTTGTTCGGCGGGCTGTTCTTCCTGCTGCTGTCCATCGCCGCGATTACTTCGGCCGTCTCGCTGCTGGAGGTGCCCGTCGCCTTCGTCATGGAGCGCTGGGGCTGGTCGCGAAGCAAAGCGAGCGCCATAGTGGCCACAGCCTGCTTCATGGTGGGGCTTCCGTCGGCGCTTTCCGTCGGCGGTGCCGTCCAAGGCCTTTCGCTGGCTGGAAAAAGCTTCTTCGACTGGATGGACTTCATCTCGTCCAACATTATGCTGCCGGTCGGCGGCCTGATCGTCGCCCTGTTCGCCGGCTACGCCTGGAAGCAGGCGGCCGACGAGGCGGGCCTTGCGGGCCGGGCGGCCTGGTTATGGCTCGCACTGCTCCGCTATGTGGCGCCGGTGCTGGTAATGCTTATTTTCCTGCATTCGATGGGCTGGATTTAACTGGCAAGTCGGCCTGATCGCCGTCCGGCGGGGGCGCCTTGCCCCGATACGCTATGCGCCTTGCGGGCCGCTTCGCGGGTCCCAATCGGTGGATCGAACAAGGGCCAAAAGCATCCTGCCGGGTCTGAGACGGGCGCCGCGGGGAGAGACGCCGATGACGAGCGGTTCCTTACGTCATACGTCATCGGACGTCGCCTGCGGGATTGAAATTTTGACCGGCGGATTACCGGCAAATTTCCAAAGTTCGTCGGCAATGTTGTATTTTGTGCAGAAAAAAAGGGAAATAACCCGCACTCGCGGCTCGATGCTGTAGAAAGTGCAGTATTTCGTGCCACGTTCCCCGGGTTTATTTTGCCAGGCAGACCTTTAGCTAACGCTCGCCACAGAGCTTATTTCAATCCAAAGCATCGATTTGAAATTGTAACGCAAGTGAGCAGCCTTATTTGGCGTTTTGGGCTACCCGATCAGCGTTTTTGAGCAAATAGCGCTGCCAGCCTGCGTTACATTTTAAAAAGGACACGAATCAGCAAAATAGCGTTTGTCACTTGCGTTAGAGAGGTTATTATGGTGGCTCATGACTCCATGCCTCGCTTGTAGTCCTCGGTTTATGATCATGCTGCGAGTCATAAACTGGCCCCCGTCCAAACGTGAAACCGTTTGCGGCTATGACTTCTTGTCCTAACGGGCGATATCGTCCAGCAGCCGCTGCCGCGCTTCCTCAAAGCAGCGCCTATCACGCATTTTGTTTCTCTCCTGCCATCCTATTTCCCAAACTTTAGCCCAATTTTCGCCAGCTGCGCAAAAGGAAACCGTCCCGCCGCCGCAGAAATTTTTTCTAAAAAATCGCTTTTCCCTGTTTCAAACGTCGTGCTGCAGGTTAAATGTTGAAATAGCAGAACGCTGCGCCGGGCGAGCGAGCCGAACGCTGCCGATCCGCGTCCGCGGCGAAGCCTCGTATTGAACGCAAAATTGGGCGCTTGTTCGAACTGCGGTCTGACGGGATGACGTCTTGCTAACGTTTACAGCACAGCACGACGATTAACGGGTAGAAAGGGTAGAAGCAACTGTATGAATTCGCAAATCGTCCATTTGTCCGTGCCGGCGGAGGCGGAATATATCGATCTGGTTCGCCTGACGCTGTACGGAATTAGCAGCAAGATCGGCTTTTCCTACGAAGAGATTGAAGATATGAAGGTAGCGGTTGCCGAGGCGTGCAGCAATGCCATGGTCCCTGCATACAGCTCGGAAGGGGAGGGCGTGATGGAGGTGCGGTTCGAGCGGTTGGAGGACGGACTCCGCATTGCCGTGAAGAAGCGCGAAGCGAGCTGTGATCGCGCGGAGACGGCGCGGGAGGCCGCCGCTCTTCCCGGCAAAAGCTTGGACGGCATGCACTCGGGAGGTCTCGGCATTTATTTGATGCAGGCGCTGATGGACCGTGTCGAAGTCGTCAACGGCAGCGGTACCGAGGTGATCCTGACAAAGCTGCTGAGCAAAAGCGAGGAAATGGTATGAAAATCAATTCGGAGCGATTGGCCCATATGAGCACGGACAAGCTCATTATGCTGTATCAACAAACCGGCTGCAACGACGCCGCCACGGTGCTGCTGAAGCAGTTCGAGCCGCTGGTGCGGATGGCTGCCGGCAGATTGACGCGCAATCGCCCCGATCTGTACGAGGATTTGTGTCAGGTGGGGCAAATGTCTGTGCTGAAGCTGCTGAAGCAATTCGATTTGTCGCACGGCACTCTGTTTGAAGCTTATATGACGAAAAGCGTGGTCGGCCATATGAAAAATTACTTGCGGGACAAGTCGTGGTATATTCAGGTGCCCCGCCGCATCAAGGAGCAGGGCAATCGGGTCCAGCATGTCATCGACCAGCTGACGCTCCGTCTCGAACGATCCCCGAACATCGATGAGATCGCCGCCGAGATGGAGCTGTCTGTGGAGGAAACGATCGAGATTTTGGCAGGGCGCGAATATTACCATTACATTTCGTTCGAAACTCCGCTATCCAATGATGAGAGCGGTTCCACGATAGGCGATGTTATCGGAACCCCGAGCGACGCCTATCAGCGCGTTGAAAATCAATTGGACCTTAAGGAGGCGCTGGTGACGTTAAAACCGGAGGAGCAAAAGGTGCTTCAGCTGGCGTACGTGGAAGGGCAGTCGCAGCGCATGATCGCCCGGCAGCTGAACGTCTCGCAGATGAGCGTCTCCCGCATTCAGAAGCGGGCGTTGGACAAGCTGAAGGCCTATTTCAGCGAAGACGGGGACGACGGGGAGCGAAAGGGGACGGGTTAACGATAGGCTGAGGGACAGGCACCTCGCGGAGCGAACGATGGGCATGAGGGACAAGCTCACCGCGGAGCGAGCGATGAGCTGAGGGACAGGTTCCTCGCGGAGCGAACGATGGGCATGAGGGACAAGCTCCCCGCGGAGCGAGCGATGAGCTGAGGGACAGGTTCCTCGCGGAGCGAGCGATGAGCTGAGGGACAGGCACCTCGCGGAGCGAACGATGGGCATGAGGGACAAGCTCCCCGCGGAGCGAGCGATGAGCTGAGGGACAGGTTCCTCGCGGAGCGAACGATGGGCATGAGGGACAAGCTCCCCGCGGAGCGAGCGATGAGCTGAGGGACGGGCTCCTCGCGGGGCGAACGATGGGCATGAGGGACAGGCTCCTCGCGGGGCGAACGATGGGCATGAGGGACAGGCTCCTCGCGGGGCGAACGATGGGCATGAGGGACAGGCTCCCAGCGGAGCGTCCCAACGAGGGCGGAATAGCGGGTCGGCGCCAAGGCGAAAGCGTTAAGCGGCACCGCGTCCGGCACGAAACAGGCTGTGATCTGTCAGACTGCCGGCCGAGGGGGCCAAATCACAGCAGGCAGCGCTCCGCTTGAGGGGACTGCCTGCTGCCGTTGCCGCTGGCCTGCTGGCGGTTCCGATTCCGGTTCGTCATCTCGCATGGATGCCGCTATGGCTTTGCTTAACATCGCATGATCTCGATGCACCGCGCACGGTTCCTGCAGGCAAAGATGGCGCGGCATGAGTGTGGTTGACCGCAAAACCGCGCGCCGGGAGTCGCCGCTGGGACGCGCGCGGCGAAATCCGGATTTTGCCTGATCGGTCCCGTCACTCCCGCGCCAGCATCGCTTGCTTCCAGGCTTCGTGCTGCCGCTGAACTTTGCTCCACAGTTCGTCCCGTTCCAGACGGCTGTACGCAGCAAGACGCTCTCCGAAAATATCCGTGAGCACGTCGAACCACTGCGATTTGGCGGAAACCTCCGTCTTCACGATCCCGTCTGCCTCCCGCCGGCTCCAAATGCAGCCTCTCAATTCATTGCTTCCGTTGGCGTGCCGCTGTCGGATCAAAAACAGACGCACCCAGGGCGAGTCGGGAGAGCGGCTGTACACCTCGTGCTGCGGAGCGAACACTCCCATATCGGTCACGATCTCAGGCGCCACATCGACTCCGACGGAAGCGCCGAGCGGGTCGTGAACCAGACGCCACCCGTTCTCCGCGACGCCGGAGGCGGTGACCTGGTACACAAACGGGCCTTGCCGATACTCTCCCTCCCGCAGCGGCAAAGGCTCGTAGGGCATATCTCCGAGTCCCACGTCGATGATCCACCGTTCATTATCCAGGAGAACCGTCAAGCCGATATGAAACGAATTGACCCGCGGCTCTTCCCCGTGGGGCTGAACACCGGCGCGGTGCCAGAACACCTTGTACCCTAGCGAGCGCAGAAGCTCGCTGAAGGCACCGTTCAAGTGAAAGCAATAGCCGCTTCTTCCGCTCAGAATCAGCTGGACGGATGTGTCTATGTCAATGGAAGCGGTCTTGCCGGCAAAAATATCGAGCGTTTGCCAAGGGATGCGTTCGACATGAGCCCGATGAAGCTCGAACAAGTACGACTTCGTCGGAGGCTTCAAGTCGGCGATGCCTAATCGTTGCAAATAAGCCTTGATTTCTGTATGGGTCAGCATGGGCTTCACTCCTGTTCCGATGCTTTTGTTGTGCGTGGCAATGAAAATAAAGTAGGAAACGATAATATGTTACCATATGGTCACATATTAATAATAATGGATCCGCCGCCGTGCTGTTAACAGCTGGCGGCTTGGTTTCCCGTCGGCAGTGGTCGTACCGCCGCCGACGGGAAGCGGGCGTTTCTGCTTGCTGCTATCGGCTGGCGAATTGGGCGGCGCTTTTGACCGCATCGTCAGCTGCGGCAGCTCCTGCCGGGTTATCCCGGTCCGAAGGCACAGACGAAGGAAGCGGCCATCGTCGGCATCGCCGCCTGCGCCAAAGGCCGCCGCCTGCCCCTTGCGCAGTCCGGCGGTGGAGCAACCTGCCGGAGAGCAGCGAGCACGTCCCGGCGCCCGGAGCTGCGCAGGCAGGCGGTGGCCGGCTGGGCCTACGGCTTGCCCTTCAGCCGCCGGATGACCAGCAGCGCGGCCACGGCAATCATAATGACCGCAGCCAGGCCGATGGCGATCCGGGTGAGCGGCCCCTGCTCTTTCGGCGGCAGCGGGGTAGGCGGAGAAGGCTGGGCCAACCGGTTCAGCTCGGCGATCTCGGCCTGCGCCTGCGTTTCCTTCAGGTTGCCGCTGCACAGACTCGTGTGCAGCGTCCCGTCCTGATCCGTATTGGCATAGATCAGATAGGTCTGTCTTTGGCTGAAGCTGAAGCCGCAGGAGGCCGGGTCCCCGTCGATGCTGTAGACGAGCTGTTTGGGCCCGAGCGTGCCTTTCCACACTTTTTGCACTTCAAAGGTGTAGCCCCGCAGCCGGCCGTAATCGGCTTTCTTGGCCAGCGTATCTTTGCTGACGGCTTTGCCGAGGAACACCGCCTGCGATTGGCTCAGTTTCCCGGTGACGCCGCCTTGCTCTGCGCAGCTGCATCCATAGGCCGGCGCCGGATGCAGCAGGGAAGGCAGCAGTGTGCCGAGCAGCAGCACCATACTGATTGATAGCGTTTTCAAATATCTCGACATTACTAGCCTCCTATCGTACCCTGGCCGGCAGCCCTATTGGTGGTAAGGGCAAGAGAAGGAGAGCTGCCGACCGGCGGAGAATGTTGCATGCATTTAATCAATATACGCGGCACGAAGCTAAAAAGTTTCACTCTGCGCATAGAAAAGCTTGGGAACAGGCTCAGAACGCTTGGGGCGGCGGATTACGCTGAATTTTCAAGATAGCCCCCCATGCGGCTTGCGCAGCACCATCAGAAGGATGAAAATGTGCCGCGAACCTTGGGCTATTTTCAAGATAGACGCCCATGCCGCTGGGGCAGCACCATCAGATGATGAAAATGAGCAGCGAACCTTGGGCTATTTTCAAGATAGACGCCCATGCCGCTGGTGCAGCACCATCAGATGATGAAAATGAGCAGCGAACCTTGGGCTATTTTCAAGATAGACGCCCATGCCGCTTGCACGGCACTATCAGATGGTGAAAATGGTCAGCGGGCCCGGGGCTATTTCCACGAGAGCCAGCAAATGTTGTATTTTGTACAACAAAAATGGGGGGATAACCCCTATTTGCGGCTCAATGTTGTAAAAAGTGCAACAATTTGGGCGATATTCCCGGATTTGAAGCCAACCGCCCCTAAATTGTTGCACAAAATACAACATTCTCCTTCTTCTGG
>NZ_KB905577.1 GCF_000380965.1 Paenibacillus ginsengihumi DSM 21568
TTCATCGAGAGCATGTTTGGCTCCCAGTACTCTCCGACTACGATCAGCAACATTACCCGTACCGTACTGGAGGACATTGAGGATTGGCAAAACAGACCGCTCGAAACCCGCTATTCCGTGATTTACTTAGATGGTCTCTATTTCAAATTAAAACGCCAAACGGTCGACAGTGAAGTGATTTACCTGGCCATGGGTATCAATGAACAAGGTTACCGACAAATCGAGTTAGGGATCAAGCGGATACGATTTGCACCCTCGCTTTTTCCCCTTTACGCTAGAAAAGCTCCCCCGATATCCCACCCGAGAGAGCCGATGCCTGCGATATTAGAAGGTTACGGGAACCTCCACCAAATCTTGAATGCTGCCGTTGCGGAAGCTGCGCGTATAGACGATCAGGATGCCGTGCGGCGCAGCCGGAGGATTGTCGAATTGAAGCTCGATGTCGAACAGTCCGTACTCCGGTGCGGCTTGAGCGGCGGCGACAGCCCGCTCTCGCGCAATGACCCGTCCCAACGCGTCGAATATTTGGTAATTGATCGTCGCTTCGAACGTACGGGCTCTGCCCTTCACGTGCTCGCCCGGGGCAATTCTCGATCCGGGCAGCGGTTGGGACACGAGGATATTCGTCGAGGACGGAAGCGGAATGACCAGACGGAAACCGGGATACATCACATCGGGCGACAAGCCCGGGCGGTTCCAGTTGGCTCGAATCAGCTCGCTCATCGGCATTCCGAACCGGCGGGAGATCCGCTGCAGCGAGTCGCCCGGTTCGACCTCGTACACGAAGGCGGCAACGTACAAAATTTGAGCGACCCAAATCATGTTCGGATGCTTGATTTCGTTCAATGCGGCCAACAAGTCGACGCTGACGGAGAAGCGTTCGGCGATCCGATACAGCGTATCCCCCGGCTGAACCTGATACAGCACGGTGCTTTCCTCCGCCATGCCGGGCGACCTTGCCAGCAGCATTTGACCGGGGAAGATTAGGCCCGGCTCCGCCACCGGCGGATATAACGCATTGATCTGCACCAGCGACGGCACGTTCGTTTCCAATTGTTCGGCAATCGTATACAGGGTCTCGCCCGGGCGAACGGTATACAGCAGATGGGTGCCAGATGGAATCGGCATAAGTATGCAGCTCCTCTTCATGTAGGTATATACCCATCTTATGCTGCAACCGTACGCTAAGGTGACATCGTTAGCGCAGCAGGATCCCCCGACCCGATTCAACGGAGGGCTACGAAAGCATGACGGCCAAATCCTCCTGAGCGCTGCCGATTAACTTCAAACCAAAGTTATTGACCAGCACATCCATCACTCCGGGAGTGATAAATTCCGGCGGCTTGGGGCCGATGCGAATATCTTGGATGCCTAAGCTGAACAGCCCGAGCAGAATAGCGACGGCCTTCTGCTCAAACCAGGAGAGCACAATGCTGAGCGGCAAATCATGGATGCTGCAGTCCATGGCATCGGCCAGCGCCATGGCGATTTTGACCGTCGAACCGGAATTATTGCATTGCCCCAGATCAATATAGCGCGGAATTTCCGTTCCTGCTACAGTACCGTAGTCTACATCGTTAAACCGGAACTTCCCGCAGGATGTTGTCAAAATCACCGTATCGTTCGGCAGAGAAGTAGCCAGCTCGCGGTAATACTCTCCCCCGCTTCCCGGCGCATCGCAGCCGGCGATGACGAAGAAACGCCTTATTTTGCCCGCTTTGACCGCATCGATGATTTCCGGGGCCAGCCCGATCACGGTTTCATGATGATAGCCTGTCGTGAGCACCTGTTCCGATTCCATGTTGGCGGGAGGAAGCGACAGCGCTTTTTCGATCAGCGGCGTAAAATCGTCGCCAATGATCTTGGTAACTCCTTCGAGACCGGCGATGTCGTATGAGAAAAAGCGATCCGCATAGGTGCCTTTGATCGGCATGACACAGTTGGTCGTCGCCAGAATCGCTCCCGGGAAACGTTCGAACAGGCGGCGCTGGTCGAACCACGATTTGCCTATGTTCCCTTTCAGATGCGCATACTGCTTCAGCTTCGGATAACCGTGCGCCGGCAGCATCTCGGAATGGGTGTATATATTGATTCCCTTTCCTTCGGACTGCTTCAATAGTTCCTCGAGCGCGTACAGATTGTGGCCGGTAACGACAATCGCGTGCCCTTCTATTTTATTTTGCGATACTTGCACAGGCTGAGGAATCCCGAAGTGCGTCGTATGCGCTTTGTCCAGAACATCCATGATGCGCACGGCCGCATTGCCGACCTTCATCGCCATATCGATGTGCTCCTGCATATTAAAGTTGGAGTTCGTGAGCGTCATATATAACGCTTCATGGGTAATCCGATCTACCTCGGGGTCGCTGTAGCCAAGCTGCTTGGCATGCGTGGCATAAGCGGCGATTCCCTTTAACGCGAAAATGATCGTATCCTGCAGGCTGGCGATCTGCTCATCTTTTCCGCACACGCCGATGACTTTACAGCCGCCTTTGGCGGTTTGTTCGCATTGGTAACAGAACATACGGTGAATCCCCTCCGCTCTCATTTTTTATTGCTTCGGATTCAGCTTAACCGTTTCGGTTCCGAACCGTTGTGAGCCAGCTCACAAAATGCGTGAACGATTCCGGAACTCTTTCGGAGACATCCCGTAATGAGCCCGGAACACGCGATTAAAGGTGCGTTGGCTGTCAAACCCGGCATCGCCGCTGATCGCCGTTAACGAGGCATCGGATGCGCGAATCAGCTTGGCCGCATATTCGGCGCGGAGCAACCCCAGGTACTGTCTGAAGTTCATTTTGATGCGGTCTGAAAAAATATGAGAAATGTAGTATTTGCTGACGCAAAATTCGGCGGCAATCGATTCGAGCGTCATCGGCTCCGTAAAATGGTTGTTTACATACTCCATTATTTTATAGGGCATGTCCTGGACCGGCACTCGTTTGCGCCGCTTTAGCGCCATATGGCGCAGAAGATGAGACAGGATGATATAGATCCAGCCGAGCTGCACGGGATAGGCGTCATCCAAGCGAATATGTCGCAGCGCATAGACGGCTTCTTCATGGATGGCTTCTCTTGGGATGATGGGAGTCGCCGGATAGCAGCTGTTGAAGTCCAGCAAGAACGCTCCAAACAACCGCGACGGGTCGCATATCATGAGGACTGCATCGACCGGCTGATCCTCTTGTCGCTCATAGCGATGCACAATATCCGGGAAGATGAAGGCCGCTTCGCCTTCATGAATCGCATAGGGCACCCCATCAATCTCCACATATTGGACCCCGGAAAAAACATACATGATTTCGATGCTGCTGTGCATATGAGCGGGAAACGACAGTTGTCTTGTACGGCGGTATAACCTCAAATCTTTCGTTTGGATCTCGTAAAACGGCAACATCCTTCCCTCCCTAGTCATTTTCGGCAGCCGAGCGTACGGCCGATGATGAAGGGCATGATCGTCCTAAACGATTCAGCAATTTTTGGCGGATATTCAATGCGTTTTGTCCCAAAAAGCGCCGTTGCCTGTGATACAATACACGTAACAACCCCCCTTATATCTCCACTTTCTCTTTTATATAGAATATTTGGAGATTTACACCTGCGCCATTTCAACGCCGCAGTCACGACCGATAACGAAGGATTCGCTCGTCGAAGGCACGGGGGAAACAGGTTCACAGAAAAAAGGAGGTGATCGTCGCGGTCGCGCCTTAATATGGTAGCGCTCACATTTTTACCCGTTCATGCACACGTTGAATCAACCGCGATCATACAGATGGAATGGTGGCCAAAGTCCAATGAGGAGGGATTGTGATGCTTGCCATGAACAAATCGAATCTGAAGAAAGCGTGCGCTGTTACAGCAAGCTTGGCTTTGCTGGCAACCGCTGCATTTTCTTCCATGCCTGGCGATCATGCTTCGGCTGCGACGAATGTGGTGGCATTTCCCGGCGCGGAAGGCGGAGGCAAGTTCGCCACGGGCGGACGAGGCGGCGAAGTGGTTTATGTGACCAATCTGAATGACAGCGGACCCGGCTCCTTTCGAGATGCGGTAAGCCGCCCCAATCGCATCGTGCTGTTCAAAGTCGGAGGAACGATTGAACTGCAGAGCGATGTCGTAGTCAGCTCCAATATTACGGTAGCGGGACAGACGGCGCCCGGCGGCGCGGGAATTACCTTGAAAAACTACAAAATCGGACTGGGCGGAAGCAATGTCATTCTTCGCTTTATCAGTTCGAGGCCCGGCGAACGCGGGACGAACGCCGATTACGACGCCTTCGGCGGCGCCAACGGCAGCAATTCCATCATTGACCATGTGTCCATCGGTTGGGCCAACGACGAGCAATGGGGGCTGTATTCCAAGAACGATAATTACACCGTGCAGTACTCCGTCATCGGTCCGTCCAATTCATTCTCCTACCATTCCAAAGGCATACACGGATTCGGCATCATGCTCGGCCGGGCGAACGCTTCCTGGCACCATAATCTCATCGTTCACAACGTATCCAGGAATTTCAGAGGCAAAGTCGTGGGCACGAATACGATCGATTTTACCAATAATGTGATTTACAATTGGGCTTCCCAAACCGCCTATGGCACGATCGGCCATGTCAATTATGTCAATAATACGTTGAAAATGGGCGTCTCCACCGTAAGCGGCAAAAATTACGTAAGCGTCGGCGACAGCGGCACAGATCCGCACAATTATTCCATATACTTGACTGGTAACCGTTTTCTTAATCAGGATAACACCAATTACAGCACCTTCACAACTGACAACTGGTCAGGCATTACCTATAAAGCGTCGAGCGGAAAGACGGAAGCGAATACCCGTTCCGATACGCCCTTTGCCATGATGGTGAACGGCGTCAACGTCTCCACCGTTGCCAATGCGGAAAGCGCCGAGGATGCCTATAACCATGTGCTTGATTATGCCGGCGCGGGGATCAGCCCGTCCCAAAGGCCCGCCATCGATCAGCAGGTCGCGCATGAAACGAGGACCGGCACAGGAACGCTGGTAGGCGCAAGACCCTATTCGGAAGCGA
Organism: Paenibacillus ginsengihumi DSM 21568; assembly: GCF_000380965.1. Lineage (GTDB taxonomy): Bacteria > Bacillota > Bacilli > Paenibacillales > NBRC-103111 > Paenibacillus_G > Paenibacillus_G ginsengihumi. The sequence continues at coordinate 5,042 of NZ_KB905577.1, forward strand.
CAGCCGAGCAAAAAGCGACCATCGATGCATACCAGATGGCCACCGGCGTACTATTTCAATACCCGAGCCCTGTGCTCACCGGCGCGCCGACCGATTCGGATGGCGACGGGATGCCTGATGATTGGGAGATTGCGCGGGGGCTGAATCCTTACAGCAGCACCGCAGCCGACGGCACCCCGGAATCGAGCGGAGATTACTGCGGACTCGGTTATACGAACATTGAGTATTACATCAATGATTTGACCGTTAACGCCTTCCCGCCGAACGTCGTGCAGCTTTCCCCGACTCTCGCATCGACTGGGCTGGCGAAGAAGTAAAGCGAAGCTATAGCCGGGGTTTTCGGTTGGAAGAGGAGTGCTGCAAGGGGCAATCGGCTTGCAAGGGCTATCAGCCTGTAAGGGCTATCGGCCTGTAAGGGCTATCGGCCTGTAAGGGCTATCGGCCTGCAAGGGGCGAATACTGTCAGTGCAGGGCGCTCGCCATTCCCGCAATCTGCGCCTCCATGTCGGCATGCGGATCTCCGGCCCCTGGTCAAGCCGGGCCTTCAGGACTTACGGATCGGCTCCAGACGCTAGCCCAGGGGTCGGGGGCCTGGACGCCCCCCAGGACACGGGGGATCAGACGCTAGCCCAGGGGCCGGGGGGCCAACTGCTTGCCCAGGGGTCGGGGGCCTGGACGCCCCCCAGGACACGGGGGATCAGACGCTATCCTAGGGGCCGGGGGGCCAGATGCTTGCCCAAGGGGTCGGGGGCCTGGACGCTCCCCAGGACCCGGGCCTGCCGATCCGGCTTCGGCCGGCCACAGGGCAGCTGCATCATCCGCTTACAATTTATTTATCACCATCTTCGCCTGTTCGATCATATGCCCGATATTCCCTTCACCGGCGTACAGAGACATGTCGAAGAAATTCCGGTTCAAGTCGGACCAGTACAATTCATTCTCCTCCCCGGAGAGGGCGACGTCCCGCTTCAAACGCCCAACATATACTTCAACATAGCAATTTTGGTAATAATAAGTAAAATCCATTAAATGATGCAGCACGACATCCGCCCTGGAAATGCCGGTTTCCTCCCAAAGCTCCCGGTAAGCCGCCTCTGCCCCCGCTTCGCCCTCCTCGATTTTGCCGCCGACAAGATTGCTCAATCCTTTATAAGGATCCTTGGATCGCTTGCACATCAGCAACCGGTCCATCGCTTTATTGTAGATCATAATGACGTTATAACCTTGCACGCCCCGGCCTCCTTGTTTTCCGCGCTTTGTCTTCTAACATTTGCCACTTGTTTTACCAGTTTACAGCACATATGTTCGTATGTAAAGGCAATTTTGCTCCCCATCCGGAACGCCGTTATTCGGTAAAACAACCATTTTCAAAATGTGAACAGTCCCGGTAGGCCGCATCGGCTGTGTCGGCCGGCGAAGCCCCGTACCCCGCTAACGCTTGCTGCATAGCTGAATCTCCGCAAAATCATCGATTTCGATCGATTACGGATTTTAACGCTTGCCAACCGCCTTGTTTCGCCTTACACCATTCTATATCGGGATTGTTGACCAAATAGAGCTTCTCCGTTTCGGCACATTTTAGCAGCGTTTGATTCATACAAATGGCGTTTGTGACCAGCGTTAGAATTACGGCGGCGCCCCAGGCCGGCTATCTCCACCGATAGTCAGCAAATGTTGTATTTTGTACAACAAAAACGAAGGGATCAGCCTCACTTGCCGCTCAATGTTGCACTTTGTGCAACATTTTGGGCGATGTTCCCGGGTTTAGTGCCAATCCACTCCAAATTGTTGCATAAAATGCAACATTACCCTCCTTCTGGTGCGAAGGGGGCCGAAAATGTTGCATTTTTTGCAGGATTCGTCGCCTCATGTGCCCGGGGAGAGCCCGCGCTAACGCAGAGTTTCGAGGCTTACGTGGAGTCCGAACGCTAACACGGAGTTCGCACGCTAACATGGAGTCCGAACACGAACATGGAGTTCGCGCCTTAAAAGTGCACCAGGCAAAACCGCTGCTCAAGCGCGGCCCTGCTCATCCGGAGAATGTGCTTCGATAGAAGCTTCTCTTCTTGCCCGCTGGCCTAGGGCGCTGGTTTGCTCGGGCTAACGCTAGCCACAGAGCTTATTTCACTCGAAACAGCGAATTTGAAATTGTAACGCAAGTGAGCAGCCTTATTGGGCATTTAGGGCTAGCAGATTCAGCGTTTCAGACCAAATAGCGTTACTACGTTTCGTTACATTTTAAAAAGTGCTCGATTCAGCAAAATAGCGTTTGTCACTTGCGTTAGAAAGCGCTCGACACGCTTGATGAGGTACAGTCAACGAAGCTCGCACGGGAGAAGCCGGCCGCAGCCGCGATCGCAGCTGCGGTGGCAACGTTATGCGGTAACGTCTCCTTGCGGGGCGCTCCCCGGCGCCGCCTGGCCCCTTCGCGGGCCGCTCCCCGGCGCCTACTGGCCGCTTTGCGGGGCGCTCCCCGGCGCCGCCTGGCCCCTTCGCGGGCCGCTCCCCGGCGCCGCCTGGCCGCTTTGCGGGGCGCTCCCCGGCGGCCTACTGGCCGCTTTGCGGGGCGCTCCCCGGCGCCGCCTGGCCGCTCTGCGGGCCGCTCCCCGGCGGCCTACTGGCCGCTTTGCGGGGCGCCGCCCGGCATCATCCCATCGCCCTGCGGGCTGCCGGACATCGGCCGGTCGCCCCGGCCCGGGCGCATGCCGCCGCCCATGCCCCGGCCGCCGGAGCCCGCGGCGGTGACGCCCGACTCGTTCAGCCAAGTCACGGCGCTGGCGATTTCGAAATCGACGATCTTCGTATCGCCCGTATAGAGGGTATAGGCTGCGCCCTGCTTCAGATCCGGCGAGCTGATAACGATCGTCTGATACGCTTTGGGCGGCGTTACGGTCGCGACCGCCCTGCCCTCGCTGTCCTTCAGAACGACCGTCGTTCCGGCGGCCTGAACCTCGGGGTAGGTCATCAGGAGCGAGTATTGGCGCGAGGCATCCGAAGGCGCCGCCGCCATTCCCGCGCTGCCCGCGGCTGCCAGGAAGCCGCCCGTGATGTTGAACGTGCCGTCATAATCGAGCGCGCCGTTGCCGTTCATGGTCGGGCCATAGACCAGGACATGGCCGCCGCTCATCTCGATCGCGCCGTTGGAGTCGAGGCCGTCCCCTGCCGCATTTACCGTCATATTCCCGCCTTTGATCGCCAGCAGATAGCTGCCGGATGCGGCGAATCGATCGCCGGGACCTCCTTGTGCGGCCGAACCGTCGTTGCCGCCCGCCACATTGATGCCGTCGTCGTCCGCGACGATATTCAACTCGCCGTCTGCAATCGTCACGACAGAGCCTTCTATCCCTTCATAACTTTTCAAAATGTCGATTTTGCCGCCTTCGACGATCACCGACATGTCGGCATGGATGCCGTCGTCGCCGCTGGACAGCTTCAGCTCGCCCGCTTGAACGAGCACCGATCCGTTGGAATGAAGCGCATCGTCTGCGGCGTCGATCGCCAACGTTCCGCCGTAAACCGCAAGGACAGCCGCCGCTTTCAGCCCCTTTCGGCTCGGCGTGTCGCCAGTCGTCTCGGCGCCCTGCTCCGCTGCAGCAGCCTCCGCAGCGGCCCCCGCCTGCTCCGGAGCGGCGCCGGGACGCATTCCCCACATCGGCCGCTGCTCGGCATGAGCTTCGCCGTTCGCGCTGCCGCCGCCGGATACGATGTCGAACGAACCGCCGTCGATCCGTACGGATACGGCGGACTGCACGCCGTCGCTGCCGGCCTTGATGGCGAAGCTGCCGCCCGCGATGACGACATTTCCTTTGCCGGCTTCTTCCTCGTTCGTCGTCTTGATGCCGTCGCCGCCCGCCTCAATGGTCAGCGTCCCGCCTTTGACCGCGACCAGGTCGCGTCCTAACAGACCGTCGTCCGCGGCATGCACCTCGATCGTTCCTTCGACGATTTTCAGATCGTCCTTGCTCGCCAGCCCGTCGTTGTAGTTGCCGTTCACGATCAAGGTTCCTTGGCCGTTGACGGCCAGATCAGCTTTGCTGTAAAAGGCCGCGTTCGGCGCGTCTTCCGACGTATCCGCATAAGCTTCGCCATCCGTTATGACGTTCCGCGTGCCTTCCGCCAGCGTCACGATGACCTTGTCCGCCTCCTTGACGTCCACCGCCGGCCCGCTGGCGTTCGTGATTTCCGCGCCATTTAGCACGAGGCGCACCTTGTCTTCCTTCGCGACGTCTACGACGACTTGACCGTCCAGCTTCCCGCTGAGCACATAAGTGCCGGCCTTCGTAATCGTCACGGTGCCGCTGGCGGCGGTAACCCCCTCCCCTTCGACAGCTGCGGATGCCCCGTCCAGCGCGATCGTCGCCGCAGTCTCCGCTTGCCAGTCCGCCGCGAGCTCCTCCTCGTCAAAGGCCGCCTGCTCGGGAATCTCGAGGCTTGCGGCATCGGCAGCTATTGTATCGGCGGCCCCGGTCGTGTCGTTCGCTGCGGAATGTGCAGTCGTGCCGGCGTCAGTGCAGCCCATCATCAAGGCGATGCTTAACAGAACGGCGGACAGCTGCGCAGCATATCGCTTTTTCATCGTAATCATCTTCCTTTCGTTACCCGTTTTTAATCATCGGCTTTTAATCGTCGGCAGCCGTTGGCGTCATCGTCAGCGTAATGTCCAGATTGCCGTTCCGGCAGCGGATGGCGTCCAGCAGCGCCTTCTGATTCGTCCCATTGTCCATCGTGACGGCGTAGACCAGCTCGTAGAGACTGCCGAGCTCGGTCGTGCGCACTTTCTTCAGCTCGTAGGCGATGCCGAAGCTGCGAAACACTTCGGCGAACGCTTCCTCATAGCTGAGATCTTCGGGAATCGTCACCTTAAGCAGACGCTGCGCCGTCTTTTGCTGCCCGAACTTCAAGCGGTTCAAGACGAACATCAGCAGGCACAGCAATACGGTGAACAGGATGGCATACCCGAACGAGCCGACGCCGACCGCAAGGCCCGCGGCCATCGTAAACAGCACGTAGGCGATGTCCTTCGGGTCTCCCGGCGCGCTGCGGAAGCGGATGATCGAGAAAGCGCCCGCCAGGCTGAACGCTCTGGCGATATTGCTGCCGATCAGCAAAATGATGACCGCGACGATGGCCGGCAGCAGCATCATCGTCAGCGTAAAATTCGGCGAGTACCCGGCGCGGCTGCTTGTCCGCATGTATGTAAAGCTGATCATGCCTCCAAGCAGCACCGACACCAGGACAGTAATCAGCGCATGCGACAAAGTAAGCGCGGGTTCCGTAGCGGTCGATGAACGGAATATCGTGTCGATGAATTCAAGCATAAAGCATAGCCTCCTTGGCCGGTTTGCCGGCTTTGACGTAATTTTTGTACTCGTTGCCGTATTTGGAGAAGCTCGTCCGGAACAGCCGGTGCTCCGAGAGCAGCCGGGACAGCCACAGCGGTATCGTCTTCTCCGCCTTGACCTCCATCAACCAGCGGCCGCGCTCCAGAAGCGGCTCGCCGTAATCTCCGCACTCAAGCCTCAGATCATACCGCCGGGACCGGATATTCGTGTCGAATGTGATGCGCAGATCGCGGCTTTCCTTGCTGAACAGCGCGCGCCGCTCGTAGGCCAGGTACACCTTCGGCTGAAGCGCGTACCGCTGCCGGAAATAATGAATCTCGCGAAGCACCTGCCGGTTCATATATTCCTGAAGCGGAGGAAGCTCGCCCGTCCGGACGAATTCGTACGCTTCATCGAGGCGCAGCGCCGTTCGGCGCTTGTTCACCAGGCCGTACACCTTTTTCTTCAGCTCCAGATAACCCTTCGCTCCGGGCTTCGGCACGCCGTACGCTCTCAGCCGCAGTTTCTCCTTGTACTTCGGCTTGGCGATGCTTTTGCGGATCAGCGCATCGTCATGCGTATCGAAATAAAGGTTGCAGATCGAATAGAACGGATGCGCCTTGTTGTAATCGTCAAGCTCCATATAATCGAGCAGCCGTTCATAGAAACGAATGCAAGCCGCATCGTCCAGCAAATATTTGTTCTCGTATCGGTTGAATACTTCGATTGCCATACGCTTCACCTTCCCCATCCGTTGTGCTTGACGTTCCCTTGCTGAGCCCTATATTACGGCCGCAACCTTTAATGAATCTTAAATGCTTTACATTCGCTTCACATTTCGGGATGAGCGGCGAATGAGGCCGGTCTTTAAGGTTCGTTAAAGGGTTTGCTGCTATAATGATCCGTACATACGCATGCGAGGTTTCAGCAAAACCGATACGAAAGAAGGCACTGTCAATGCGCATATTGATTGTGGAAGATGAAGCTCGTCTGGCCGATGCGCTGGCTCAAATTTTAAAGAAGCATCATTATTCCGTAGACGTCGCCTATGACGGCATAGCAGGGCTGGATAACGCCTTAAGCGGCATCTACGACCTGCTGCTGCTCGACATCATGCTGCCCGGGATGGACGGCATGAGCCTGCTCCGCTCGATTCGCGCGGAAGGCATGTCGACGCCCGTCATCATGCTGACCGCCAAGGGCGACAATGCCGCTACGGTCGCGGGGCTCGACCAGGGCGCCGACGATTATATCGCCAAGCCGTTCTCGACGGACGTGCTCTTGGCACGCATTCGCGCCGCGCTGCGCCGCAAGGGCGAGACGCTGCAGGACGACGCCTTGACGTTCGGCGATCTCGAACTGAACCCATCGACCTTGAAGCTGTCGTCCGGCGGGAAAGAAATCAAGCTGATTTTGAAGGAATGCGAATTGATGGAACTGCTCATGACGCGCAAGCAGGCGGTGACATCCAAAGACCAGATCATCGAGAAGCTGTGGGGATTTGATTCCGAAGCGGAAAACAACAACGTGGAAGTGTATATATCCTTTCTGCGAAAAAAACTCGCCTTCCTGCAATCCGGCGTTCGCATCAGCACGATTCGCGGCGTCGGGTACGTGCTGGAGGTGACGGGCTGATGTTCAAGCAGCTGCGCAACCGGTTCCTGCTGCTTAACCTTGTGATCATCTCCTTCATGATGCTCGTCGCCTTCGCCGCGATCTATACGATCACCTACCGGGACGTTCGCGCCGACATCGGGGCGGAATTGCACAAGACAGCGGATTTTTACAACAGGGGAGCGACTGGTCCGCGGGAACGGGGACCGGGCAAGCCGCTGCCCCCGGATGACGGCGCCGCACCGCGCGACGATCCGAACGGACAGCCGCCGCGCGCCCGGCTGCTGACGTTCGCGATCGAGACGAATGAAGCATGGGAACGGCAAGCGGTCGCCTCGATCTTCTCGATGGACGAGACCCTTTACGACGAAGCGCTGCAGGCGGCGCGCGCGGAAGGGGCGGCGAACGGCCAAATCCGGCTGGACGGCTATGATTGGGCTTACGAGATTCACGCCATTCCGGCCGGATACCGGATCGTCTTTCTCGACGTGACCGCCCGGCAAGAGATTTTGACCAATCTCGTCTATACGTTTCTGGCCGTCGGCTCGCTGATGCTCGTCGCCATCTTTTTCATCAGCCGATTTTTCGCCAATCGCTCCATCGCGCCGGTCAAGGAAGCGTTCGAGAAGCAGCAGCAGTTCATCGCCGACGCCTCGCACGAGCTGAAGACGCCGCTGGCCGTCATTCATACGAACGCGGATGTGCTGCTGGAGAACGAAGACGATACGATCCGCAACCAGGCGAAGTGGGTGCGGGTGATTCAAGCGGAGACGGAGCGGATGTCCAGGCTGACGGAGGACCTGCTTTATTTGACGCGGATGGAGGATGCCCGGGAAGAGGTGATGTACGCGCCGTTCTCGGTGAGCGACGCGACGGAAAGCGTCATTTTGACCATGGAAGCGGTCGTCTTCGAGCGCAGGCTGGCGCTGGAGTACGATATCGAGCCAGGCCTTGCGGCGCTTGGCAGCAGCGAGCAATTCAAGCAGGTCGTCATGATTTTGCTGGATAACGCGATCAAATATTCGAGCCCGCAGGGAACGATCCGCATCAAGCTCAAACGCCACCATCACGAGATCGTGCTGACGGTCGCCAACATTGGCGAAGGGATTGCGCCGGAGCATCTCGAGCGTATCTTCGACCGGTTTTACCGGACGGATCGATCGCGGTCAAGGGCGCTTGGCGGGTACGGCCTCGGCCTCGCTATCGCCAAGGCGATCGTGGAGCAGCATAAAGGGAAAATCTACGCGAAGAGCATCGTCAAGGATACGACCACCTTCACCGTCCGCCTGCCGCAAGCCGGGTGAGAAATCCTCGAGCTCCACGGCCCGAAAGATCGATAAACTCTTCTATCAAAAGCAAAAGCCGATCTCCCCGGGGGAAGATCGGCTTTTGTCTCATCGGTTGAGCCGACGGAGGTATGGGTTGGAATGTGCGATGAGCTGCACGCGGAATTTGCTGCAAGTGTTGCCCTCACGCAGAGAAGTGTTACGCCCGATCGACCCCGTACTGCAGCTTGGCGCCTTCGGAGCCCGCTTCGGCAGCTTCAGCCGGAGCGGCCGCCGCTCCCTCTCCCGCAGCGGACTCGGGATGAAATTCGCCTTCCATCTTGGCGATGACGACAGTGGCGACGCCGTTGCCGATCAGGTTCGTAATGGCGCGGGCCTCGGACATGAAGCGGTCGACGCCGAGCAGCAGCGCCATCCCGGCGATCGGAATCGACGGAAACGCGGCCAGCGTGGCAGCCAATGTGATGAAGCCGGAGCCGGTTACGCCGGCGGCGCCTTTCGACGTCAGCATCAGGATGCCGAGCAGCGTCAGCTGCTGCCAAATCGTCATATCGACGCCGGCGACCTGTGCGACGAACACCGCGGCCATCGACAAATAGATGGACGTTCCGTCGAGGTTGAACGAATATCCGGTGGGCACGACCAGTCCGACGACCGACTTGGAACAACCGTATTTCTCCAGCTTCTCCATCATCTTCGGCAGTGCGGATTCGGAGGAAGACGTTCCGAGCACGAGCAAAATCTCGTCCTTGATGTAACGAATAAATCGAATAATGCTGAATCCGTAAAACCTGGCAATCGTCCCCAGCACGACAAAAATAAACAGCGCCATCGTAATGTACACCGAGCCCATCAGCTTGCCGAGCGAGAACAGGGAGTCGATGCCGAATTTGCCGATCGTATAGGACATCGCGCCGAATGCGGCGAGCGGCGAAACCTTCATGATCATATTGACGAGGCCGAAGAACGCATGAGCCAGCTTGTCGAACAGCTCAATCACCGGCTTGGCGCTTTGCCCCATCGCTGTCAGCGACAGTCCGAACAAGATCGCAAACAGCAGAATCGGCAGCAGATCGCCGCCGGCCATCGCGCCGACAACGCTTTCAGGCACGATGCCGAGAATAAAGTCCACGATGCTGTGCTCCGATTCCGCGGCAGCTTTCGTATACTTGGAAATATCGCCGGTCGCGCCAGACATATCGATACCGGAGCCCGGCTTGACCAGATTGACGACGACGAGTCCGATCGCCAGCGCCGCGGTGGTAACGATTTCAAAGTATAACAGCGCCTTCCCGCCGATGCGTCCTACCTTCTTCATATCGCCCATGTTGGCGATGCCGTTCACGACGGTAAAGAACACGATCGGCGCGATGACCATCTTGATCAGCTTGATGAAGATGTCGCCGAGCACCTTCAGCTTCTCTCCGGTTGCCGGAAAGAAATGACCGAGCAGAATGCCGAGAATAATGGCGATAACTACCTGAACGGTCAAGTTTTTAAAATTCAGTTTCATGGAATCAACCTCTCTTCTCACGTTGAAGCCCTTAAGGTGACCCCATTGTAAAAAAAGAAAGCGATTTATAAAAGTATTCGGTCATACTGGTTGTTTTGGTCATTTCGGTCACGAGGCGCGGCGCTCCCGGAGCCGCTCGATCTCTTCGACCAGCCCGCCGCCGATCACGCTGCGATACTGCTCGTACACCGGGCGCATGGCCTCCTCCCATCTCCGCCGCTGCTCGCCTGTCAGCTCGTGAATCTCGATCGCTCCCGATGCGCGGATTTGTTCCAGCTGATGCTCGTGCATCGCTTTCGTTTCCTGTCTCATCCAGGCCGTCGTCTCCGCCATCGCTTCTTGAACGGCAAGCCGCAGCTCCTCGGGCATCCGTTCCCAGAAAGGCTTGTTCACGATGACCGCATAGCCGAGATAGCCGTGATTGCTGATCGTCATATATTTTTGCACAAGGTACAGCCGCTTCGTGTAAATGTTGGAAATCGTATTCTCCTGACCGTCGACGATGCCCTGCTGAAGATGGCGGTATACCTCGTTAAACGGCGTGCTGATCGTTGCCGCGCCCAGAGCGCTGAACTGGCTGGCCAGCACCTTGCTCGGCAATATGCGAAACGTCTGATTGCGGAAATCTTCCGGTTCGATCAGCGGATGGCGGTTGCTGCCCATCTGCTTGAAGCCGTTGCTCCAAAAGGCGAGGCCGTGCATGTTCTGCTTCTCCACGGTTCGGAACAGCGCGGCGCCGACGCGGCCGTTCAGCGCTTCGTCGACAGCATCCTGGTCCGGAAAAGCGAACGGAAGATCCATGACGAACCACGCGGGATCGATATTGCTCATATTCGAGAAGGACGGTGCGATCATCTGGATCTCGCCGCGCCTTAGCGCCTCCGCTTCGGTATTTTCCGAATGCAGCATGCCGTTCGGGAACACCTGGATCTCGACCCTGTCGTTCGTTTTTTGCTTGACCAGGCTTGCGAAATGCTCAGCTGCCAGGCCCTTCGGCGTATTCTCGGCGACAACGTGGCTGAATTTGATGACGATGCGGTCGCGCAGGCCGGTCTGCTCATGATCTTCGGGAAGCGGCTTCGACAAGCCCGGCCGAAAACCGATGATCACCGCGGTGACCAGACCGAACAGAACGAACAAGAGCATGCCGTACACCGGTCTCACGTCATCCCCTCCCCCAGTTGATATTTAACGCTTATTATTGCACAATACTATCACAACGTAAACTCGGTCGCCGGAGGAATAGCATGCATTTGGACAAGCTGCGGATTCATTGGAAAATCACGCTCCTCTCGTTCGGCCTCGTGCTGTTCTCCCTGGTCATCGGCGGCATCATCCTGCTCGGCAGCGTGGCCCGGCTGAGGGAAGACGAGATCGGCCAGCGGGTGATGATCACCGCCCGCACGATGGCGGGGCTGCCGGAAGTGCAGCAATCGATCGCCTCGCCGGACGGCTGGAAGCAGATCGCGCCGATCGCCGATCATATTCGCATCACCAACGACGTCACCTATATCGTCGTGCTCGATATGAACCGGAAGCGGCTGTCCCATCCGATCTCATCCCGCATCGGCGGGACGTTCGAGGATGCCGACGCCGACGCGGCGTTCGCCGAGCATACTTATTTGTCCAGAGCGAGCGGAGAAGCCGGCACCGCGGTGCGCGCGTACGTGCCGGTGATGGACAAGGAGCACCGGCAGGTCGGCGTCGTCGTCGCCGGCAGGCTGCTGCCGAGCCTCGGCGAAATGATCAAGGAGCAGCGGCAGTTCATTATCGTCACCATGCTGCTGTCGCTTTCCTTCGGCATCTGGGGCTCGTGGCAGCTCGCCCGCCATATCAAGCGGCAGATGTTCAATCTCGAGCCGCAGGAAATCGCGCGCATGTTCCGCGAGCGCAGCGCCGCCTACGAAGCGATGCACGAGGGCGTCGTGGCGATCGACACCCGGGAGATCATTACGATATTCAACGACCGCGCCAAGCAATTGTTCGGCATCTCCGGCGATGTCGTCGGACTTCCGATCCGCAGCGTGCTGCCCGATACCCGACTGCCGGAAATTTTGGAGCTCGGCAAGCCGATCTACAACCAGGAGCTGCGCGTCGGCAACGCGCGGATCTGGAGCAACCGGATTCCGATCGTCGATCGGCAGCAGACGATCGGGGCGATCGCCATTTTCCAGGACCGGACGGAAGTGACCCGCATGGCGGAGGAGCTGACCGGGGTGCGCGCTTTCGTCGATGCGCTTCGCGTGCAAAACCACGAATACATGAACAAGCTGCATACGATCGCGGGCTTGATTCAGCTGGACAAGAAGGAACAGGCGCTGCAATATGTGTTTGAGGCGTCCGAATACCAGGAGGAGCTGTCGGGATTTTTGCAGGAACGGTTCGGAAGCGATAGCATTGCCGGCCTGCTGCTCAGCAAGATCAGGAGAGGCAGGGAGCTGGGCATCGAGGTGGAGCTGGACCGCCGCAGCGGCATTGAGCGCTTCCCCTCCGCACTCGACCACCACGATCTGGTCATCGTTATCGGCAATTTGATCGAAAATGCGTTCGACGCGCTCGCAGCGGCGGAGCGGGAGCGCAAGGAAGTGTATATCAGCATCGAACAGGACGATGAGGTGCTCTCCATTTTGGTAGAGGACAACGGGACGGGGATGACGGAAGAGACGAAAGCGAGGATGCTGGAGCAAGGCTATACGACCAAGCAATCGGCCAACCGCGGCGTCGGGCTGCATCTTGTCAGCCGCATTGTGCACAAGGCGGGCGGCGAGCTGTCCTGTCAGTCGTCGCCGGGGGCGGGCGCGTCGTTTATCGTCAGTTTTCCGATGGATGAAACTACTGAAGGGAGCCGCGGCGGCGATGAAGCGCGGCAGAGGAGGAATACAAAGTGAGCGAATGGCGGACGATTCGGGTTGTGCTCATCGAGGACGATCCGATGGTGCAGGAAGTAAACCGCATGTTCGTGGAACGGGTGGAAGGCTTTCAGGTCGTCGGCATGGCCGCAAGCGGCGCCGAAGGGATCAAGCTCGTGGAGAAGCTGCAGCCGGATTTGGTGCTGCTCGATATTTTCATGCCTGTATTGGACGGGATCGAGACGATCCGCAAGCTGCGCTCCGCTCAGGCGCCGGTCGATGTCATTGTGGTGACCGCCGCGCGCGAAACGGATACGGTGCGCACGATGATGCGCAGCGGCGCCATCGATTATATCATCAAGCCGTTCAAATTTGAGCGGGTGCGGGACACGCTGGAGCGGTTCCGCGCGAACTATGAGGCATACCGCACGGACCGGCAGTGGACGCAGGAAGAGCTGGACCGGCTGCTTCGCCGCTCTTCCGCGGAAACGGCGGCGCAAGCCCCGTCCCCCGGCGATGCGGGCGCCCTTGCCAGCCTGGCGATCCCGCAGGACGAGCTGCCGAAAGGATTGAATGCGCTGACATTAAGGCAGATCATTCTATTTATGACGAAGCAGAGCGGCATGCTGTCGGCGGAAGAAGTGGCGGACGGCGTCGGCATCGCCCGGGTGACGGCGCGCCGCTACCTCGATTATTTGGCCAAGCAGGGCCGGATCGCGCTCGATATGCATTACGGCGGCGTCGGCCGGCCAGTGAACCGGTACGGCCTTCCCGATGAACAAAATAAACAAAAATAATAAAATGGACAAAAGGTTTACGCGCCCCCATGAAATCGGATACGTTGTGGTAGACGCCTATGACATGGCGAACTCTTTCGTCATCGGTCGTCACCTTCGGTGTTGAAAATTCGCCGATAAGCTTCGTCGAATTTTCAAGTTAGCTATGCGCTAAAATCAGCAAATATTGCGACATGGGGAGCGTGGACAACATGGCGATGCCAGCGGCAGCCAGCACGAACATCGTGCTTCGCCTCGAAATCGATAAAGCAAAGATGACCTTCGGACAAATCGCCACCGCCATCGGCGACGCCGGCGGAGACATCGTCGCGGTCGACCTGAACCGCACGGGCAAAACGACCGCCGTTCGCGACATTACGGTCAACATCCTGGACACCTTGAGCAAAGAGAAAATTGTAACCGTATTGCAAAACCTGGACGGCGTGAAGGTGCTGCAGGTGTCGGACCAGACGTTCCTGGCCCACCTCGGCGGGAAAATCGAAGTGACGCCGAAGCTGGCGATCAAGACGCGGGACGACTTGTCGCGCGTGTACACGCCCGGCGTGGCCAGCGTGTGCATGGCGATCCACGAAGAGCCGAGCCGCGCCTATTCCTTGACGATCAAGCGCAACACCGTCGCGGTCATCTCCGACGGCAGCGCCGTGCTCGGACTCGGCAACATCGGACCGGAAGCGGCGATGCCCGTGATGGAAGGCAAAGCGATGCTGTTCAAGCAGCTGGCCGGAGTCGATGCGTTCCCGATCTGCCTGGATACGCAGGACACGGAAGAAATCATCCGCACGATCAAGCTGATCGCCCCCGCTTTCGGAGGCATTAACCTGGAGGATATTTCCTCGCCGCGCTGCTTTGAGATCGAGCGCAGGCTGATCGAGGAGCTGGACATTCCCGTGTTCCATGATGATCAGCACGGCACCGCCGTCGTGCTGCTGGCGGGCATTTTCAACGCCCTCAAGCTGGTCGGCAAGCGGCTCGAGGATTGCAAAATCGTGCTCTGCGGCGTCGGCGCCGCCGGCATCGCCTGCACCAAAATATTGCTGGCAGCCGGTGCGACCAACATTGTCGGCGTCGATCGTGAAGGCGCTCTCGTACGCGGCACGACGTATACGCATGAGGCATGGAACTGGTACGCGGAGCATACGAATCCGGGCCTCGAGCAAGGAACGCTGAGCGACGTGATCGCCGGCGCGGACATTTTTATCGGCGTGTCGGGCCCCGGCGTGCTGAAGCCGGCCGACGTGCGGAAGATGGCCCACGACCCGATCGTGTTCGCGATGGCCAACCCGACGCCGGAGATCGCTCCCGAGGAAGCGGAAGGAATCGTGCGCGTGATGGCGACCGGACGGTCGGACTACCCGAACCAGATCAACAACGTGCTCTGCTTCCCCGGCCTGTTCCGCGGCGTGCTCGACTGCCGGGCGTCGCGCATTACGGAGGAGATGAAGCTGGCCGCCGCCCGCGCAATCGCTTCCGTCATCAGCGACGACGAATTGAACGAATCTTACATCATTCCGAGCGTGTTCAATCAGAGCGTCGCCGATAAAGTGCGGGAAGCGGTCATCCAGGCGGCAATCGCAAGCGGCGTGGCGCGCCGCAGGCCAAGCTCGTAAGCGCGGCAATCGAGTATGGGGGCGGCTAGCCCCCGTCCTCTCACACCACCGTACATGCGAGTCCGCATACGGCGCTTCTTCTGCGAATGCACTGGTCGAACATTTCGCAGTGCTTCTTCGCGGAGGCCAGTCGAAGTAGCCCAGTCATCCCATCAGATAACGGTTTAGCCGGGAGTATACAGGTCTAGCCTTTGACGGCTTTGGATTTCGTTGTGTTTGGGCAACTCATCCGACTAACCCTGCCTCAAATCCAGTTCGTGTACCTTGGCCCGTGCGTTTGCCTCCGGCTTCCTTCAGATTCCGCCTCGCGGCGGACACCCTTGCCCTCAGCTAACGGCAGGCGCTCGCTAGCCCCCGTTCGGGACTTTCACCCTGGAGATGACGCCCATGCTGGGCGTACGACGAAACAGCCGTCCGATCCTTATCCGTTCGGACGGCAGTTTTTCGTTATTTTCAGCTCGCGTCTTTATGGGCGGCCGTGACCAATCGCTCGGCTTGATGCTGGATAGCCGCTTGGGCGGCGGCGATGATGGCCATCGGAATGCGGTACGGCGAGCAGCTGACATAGTCGAGCCCCGCGCGATGGCAAAAGGCGATCGATTCCTTGTCTCCGCCATGCTCGCCGCAGACGCCGGTCTTCAAGGAAGGCCGCACGCTGCGCCCCGAGCTTGCCGCAAGCTCGATCAACTGCCCTACCCCTTCCGTATCGAGCACCTGAAACGGATTGTGCGGCAGCAGCTTGCCATCGATATAACGCGTCAAAAACTTGCCCTCGGCGTCGTCCCTGCTGTATCCGAATGTCAGCTGCGTCAAATCGTTGGTGCCGAAGGAGAAAAAATCGGCATATTCGGCGATTTGTCCGGCCGTCAAGGCCGCGCGGGGCACCTCGATCATCGTGCCTACCTTGTACGGACACGCCCTCTTCCGCTCCGCTCCCAGCACGCGCTCCGCCGTCTGATCGACAAGCTCGCGCAGCGCCTTCAGCTCGCTGACGTGGCCGACGAGCGGAATCATAATTTCCGGCAGGACCCGAATGCCCTTGTCCATGCAATCGGAGGCTGCGCAGAAAATCGCCTCGATCTGCATTTCGTATATTTCCGGGAACACAATGCCCAGGCGGCAGCCTCTTTGGCCGAGCATCGGATTCGCTTCGTGCAGCTCATGCACCTTGCGGATCATGCGCCGCAGCGCTTCCTTGTCCGTGTCGCCAATCGCCTGCTGCAGCTTTTGCTGAAGCTCGCCGACCTTCGGCAAAAACTCGTGCAATGGCGGATCGAGCAGCCGGATCGCCACGGGAAGCCCCTCCATCGCCGCGAACATGCCTGCAAAATCCGCCTGCTGCATCGGCAGCAGCCGCTTAAGCGCCTCTGCCCGCTCCCCGGGCGTATCGGCCATAATCATCCGCTGCATGACAGCCAGCCGCTCAGGCGCGAAGAACATATGCTCCGTCCGGCACAGCCCGATGCCTTGCGCGCCGAAGCGCCGGGCGATCTGCGCGTCTTCGGGATTGTCGGCGTTGGCGAATACTTGCAAGGTGCGGACTTCGTCAGCCCACTGCAGCATTTGCCGCAGCTCATCGGTCATCGCCGCTTCTTTCAGCGGCACCTCGCCGGCAATAACCCGGCCGCTCGCTCCGTCCAGCGTGATCCATTCTCCCTCGGCAATCGTTCGATTCCCGACAGCGATGCATCTTTGCTCCAGATCGATATGCAGCTCTTCGCAGCCGCAGACGCACGGCTTCCCCATCCCCCTTGCCACTACGGCGGCGTGGCTCGTCATGCCGCCGCGGCTAGTCAGCACGCCTTCCGATTCGAGCACGCCATGAATATCTTCCGGCGTCGTCTCCGGCCGCACAAGAATGACCCGTTTGCCTTCCTTGCTCCATGCGGCGGCCGTATCCGCATCCAATGCCGCGATGCCTGCGGCCGCACCCGGCGAAGCGGGCAATCCGACGGCCAGCACATCGGTTGCGGCGTCTTCGTCGAGCCTCGTGTGAAGCAGCTGGTCCAAATGCAGCGCTTCGATGCGAAGCAGCGCCTCCTGTTTGTCAAGCGTCCCCTCCCGAACGAGGTCGACCGCGATGGTTAAGGCCGCCTGGGCGTTGCGCTTGCCGCTTCTCGTCTGCAGCACGTACAGCTTGCCGTTCTCCACCGTAAACTCGATATCCTGCATATCCTTGTAATGGGCCTCCAGCTGTCTGCATACTTGTTCCAGCTGACGGTAAATATCCGGCCACTGATCCCGAAGCGCGGCAATAGCCAGCGGCGTTCTTGCGCCGGACACCACATCTTCGCCCTGCGCATTGATCAGATACTCGCCGAACAAACGGTTTTCTCCCGTTGAGGGGTTGCGGGTGAAGACGACGCCGGTGCCGCAGTCGTCCCCCCGATTGCCGAAAACCATGCTTTGCACGTTGACGGCAGTTCCCTGATCGTCGGGAATGCCGTTCAGGCGGCGGTACACCTCAGCCCTCGGGTTATGCCACGACGCAAATACCGCCTCCACGGCGAGCAGCAGCTGTTCGTGCACCTGCTGCGGGAAATCCCGGCCGGCCTTGGCTTGAATGCATTCTTTGTAATCGACGATCAATCGTTTCCATCCGTCGGCCGGCACTTCCCGGTCCTCCTGTACGCCGAGCTGCTGTTTCAATCGCTGCAGCAGCCGTTCGAAATGGATGGGCTCAATGCCCATCACGACATTGCCGAACATTTGGATCAATCGGCGGTAGCAGTCGTAAGCGAAACGGGGATTGTTCGTGAGCGCCGCCAAGCCTTCGACCGTATCGTCGTTGAGACCGATGTTGAGAATCGTGTCCATCATGCCGGGCATCGACGTCACCGAACCCGATCTTACCGACACGAGCAGCGGCTGTTGCGCGGAACCGAACACTTGTTCCTTGTCGCGTTCGAGCTGCTTCAAAGCGGCCGCGATCTGCTGCCGCACTTCGTCCGAAATCCGGCGGCCAGCTTGAAAGAAGGCGCGGCACGCCTCGGTCGTAATCGTAAATCCCGGCGGAACGGGCAGGCCCGCCCGCGTCATCTCCGCCAGGTTCGCGCCTTTGCCGCCCAATAAAGCTCTCATCTGCGCATTGCCTTCCGTAAATGCATAAACCCATCTCATTGTGTTTGTTTCTCTCCCCTGTTTATATTCCTGCAATCGGTCCCGCTGCACACGCCGTATATTTTTTTCACACCATTCGTTGGCAGCGTATCGATCACTTGACCGCATATTTTGCAAATGAGAATGCCCAACTCGCACTGCTGTTCAACCTGATCATGAATGTCGCTGTGTAAGCTGACCTCAGCATGAGGATTGTTGAAGCTTGTCATAACCGCTCTCCTCCTTGTGCATTTGCGATTCTTGGGCGATATAACGGGCAAAATCGATGACCCGGCAGGCGTACGCCCATTCATTGTCGTACCACGCCAGCAGCTTGACTTGATCTCCATCCGTCATGATGCTAAGTCCATCGACGACCGCTGATTTCGCGTTTCCTATATAATCCGAAGACACCAGCGGCAGCTCGTTATAATCGACATAAGCCCCTAAGCTGCCGGCGATCGCCTGCTCAAAAGCCGTTTTGACGTCCTGTGTCTTCACCGCTCCATGAAGCTGCAGCTGCACATCCAGCAGCGAAACGTCCTGCGTCGGCACGCGCAGGGAGACGCCGCGAATATGCGGAGCAAGATGCGGAAGCACGTCGGCCAAAGCTTTGCCCGCCCCCGTCGATGTCGGAATGATGGAGCTCGTGCACGATCGGGCGCGGCGAAGGTCTTGATGCGGATTATCCAGATGCTTCTGATCGTTCGTATACGCATGGACGGTCGTCATCCACCCTCGCTTCACGCCAAAAGCTTCGTCCAGGATATACAGAACCGGCGCCAAACAATTCGTCGTGCACGAGGCCGCAGACAGGAGGCGATGCCGCCTCGCATCATACCGCCGTTCGTTAACGCCCATGACGACGGTCAAATCGACATCCTTCCCCGGCGAGGTGATAAGCACTTTTTCGGCTCCGGCCGCCAAGTGCTTTTCCATGCCCGATCGATCGGTAAACTTCCCTGTCGCATCAATGGCCAGCTCCACGCCAAATTCGCGCCAAGGCAGCGCATCGGGGGAATGCCGCCCGGAAATGAGCGTGATCCGCCGGCCGTTAATCGTCAACGCCCGGTCTTCAACCTCGATTACCGCATCCCATTTGCCGTGTACCGTATCGTATTGGAGCAAATGGGCCAGCACGCGCGCAGAGCAGGTCGAATTGACGACGCTGATCTCCAAATCGCCGCATTCCTCCGACAAGGCTTTGCGCAGGCATAGCCTGCCGATCCTCCCTGTACCGCTTAGAGCAACCCGCAACACCTAACGCCCCTCTCATTTAATATGACATACTATTTATATTTATTATGTCATAATTATACGTAATGATTGTTTGATGCGCAATATATAAATGAACTATGTCGTTATAAAAATGATTTATCGCGCAAAATAGCGACACGATCCGAATATATGACGTCTTAAACGAGCAATGATCCCCTCGCCCCGCTGCTTGAGCGCGCACATGGCGGCTTCCGGGCCGCTGGCGACGTGCGATGAGGGTGGATTGTTCGTCATAGGTGTCTATCCTGAACATTCGACGAAGGTCGTTGGCGAGTGTTCAGCACCGAAGGTGGCGACCGATAATAAATGGAAGCGATTGCAAAAAGCGTCTTTCCCTATGGGACCTGAACCAGCCTTACGCCCAGCGGAATGCATTCGGCGCCTGTTCGATCCACCGATGGGAGCACGTGGGCCCGGCTCATATTGGAGCACGTAAGCTCAAACCCCAAATGCCCCCTGTTTGCGACACGGGCTTAGGGCACCAGCGGACACAGGACGCTGCCTGAGGCACGGGCCGGGGCAATTGTCATAGGCACATCTGGATCATTCGGCGAAGTCCGCCGACGAAGATTCAGTACCGCAGGCGGCCGGCCGGCGCAAAGGAATCGCCCGTGCTCGTGTCTTCGTCATAGACTCCTCATCCCCTTTTGCGCTCCCGCGAACATTGGCCCATTGACACTAAGTATTATTTGTATTATTATGAGTAATACTTAATGAAAATGAAAGGAGGCCTGTCATTTGCTCATCTCGCTTCAGTTGGACAGCGATGTCCCGCTTTACGAGCAGCTGCGCAATCAGATTGTGATCGGCATCGCTACCGGCGCGCTGGCGCCGCAGGAAAAGCTTCCCACCGTCCGCCAGCTGGCCGAAGATCTCGGCATCAATACGATGACCGTCAACAAGGCGTACGCGCTCCTGAAGCAGGAAGGCTACATCGCGATCGACCGGCGGCACGGAGCCAAAGTCAGCCCGGCTCTCCCCGGCGATCCGGCTTCCATGTGGCAGATCGAGGAGCGGCTCGAGCTGATCATTGCGGAAGCGGTCATCCATGGCGTCGATTCGTCCCGGTTCCAGGAGGTGTGCTCGCGTATTTTTTCCAAAATGAGTTATCGGCATTCTTAAGTCTACACACAGGAGTTGAGCGTATTTGATAACCGCCGTATTATCCATTGTAGCGCTGATTTGCTACATTGCCATGTTCGCAACGTACAAGGCGCAAACCAAATTTAAAAACGGCATGCTGTTTGCCGTGACTTTGCCCGAGCATGCCGCGGACCATCCGGATATACAGTCGATCCGCAGCGCCTTTAACCGCAGGATGCTGCGGACGGCCGTCGGCATGGCGGCCGCTTTCGTCCCTTTTGTGCTGCTCCGGCAGTGGTCCGCTTTTCAACTGCTATATTTGTTCCTCTGGCTGCTGCTTCTGACAGTCGTGACGGTGTTGCCGTTCCGGCGCGCCTTCCGCGATACATTGGAGTTGAAGCGCGAGAAGGAATGGTTCGTGGGAGCGAAGCGGGTCATTATCGGCGATCTGCGCGTATCCATGCTGAAGAACAAGCGCGCGGCATCGCTGTGGCTGTTTGCCGTTCCGTTTGCTGTAGCCGGAGGGCTTGCGATCTGGGCTTGGCTGAAGGATTCGCCGTTTTACGGCATCTTCGTCGGAGGGATAGCCGTTACCGCGGCGCTGCTATTGACCTCGATCCTGATGCGCAGAAGCAAAGCGATTGTATTCAGCGAAAATTCGGAGATCAACCTAGTCTTGAATCAGGCAAGGCGCAGGGCGCTTTCGTATTTGTGGCTGGCGGTCGCCATCATTGAAAATGTGCATTTCCTGCTTATTTTCCTCCATCTGTCGAGCGAGCGCTATGACTTAAACGGCATTTGGATGACCGTTATCCTTCTCTTTGCGGCTTTTCCGGCAGCGCTCGTGGTATACGTCTATCGAAGCCTTCAGGCGCGGGAAAGGGAAATCGTGGCGAACGATGGGCGAAAAATTTATACCGACGACGACGAATATTGGGCCAACGGCTTCACGTACCACAACCCTCAGGACACCAGCCTCTTCGTCCCCAAGCGGGTGGGCGTGGGGGAAACGATCAATACGGGAACGCTGGCCGGCAAGCTGCTCTTCGGAGGCAAGATCGGGCTGATGGCTGTCGTGATCATTGGCGTGTCGTTCCTGCTGATTCGCTCCGAGCTGACATCACCGAGCATGGCCATAACGTCCGACCGTCACGTTCACATCGACTACCCGATGTATTCCTTCAGCTTCCGGAGCGACGAGATTCGCGAGCTGACGCTGGCGGACACCGTCCCTGCCGGCGTCAAGACGAGCGGCGAGGCGACGGGCAAGTTCGCCCGCGGCCATTTTCGCCTGGAGGGAGAAGGCAAAGCGAGATTGTATGTGTTCAGAGACAATCCGCCCTATATCCGGCTCAAGCTGGATGACGTCGTCATCTACTATAATGATAAAGACCCGGAGAAGACCCGCCAGCTCTATGCCGAGCTTGAGGCCTTGAAGCAATAGGCTGCCGGGCCGCTTCCCGACCGGCTGTCACCGCCGGGTGCGCCAGTGAATCAAGGCAACGTCGTGGACGACGCCCTCCTTGCGCTTCACCGGAAACGCTTTGTATACGTGGGGGATGCCAAGCTCGTGCAAAATGTCGGATATGGCATCCGCCCTCTCCTTTTCCATGGATTGTCCGTCCGCATCCAGCGCCAGCGGATTGGCGTACGGCCTGCCGACCGATTGCACCAGAATGACGCGGCGCGCCGCCGCCATGTCCATCCGCTGCAGGCACCGCTTCATATCGCGAATCCGGTATACGGCGTTGGCGCTGAACAGGACGTCCGCCTGCCCGGGATGGACCGGCGCGTCCTCCCACTTGGCAAGGATCGCCTCCGGCAGCGGCATCGCCTGCGGCCAGGACGCTAACAATTGGGCGTACATCGAGCGCGACGGCTCCACGATCGTCACATGTCCGACACGCGGCGCCAGACGCTTCGTAAACGCGCCGGTGCCGGCGCCGACCTCCAGCAGCCGGTCCTTCTTATCCAGCAGCGAACAGACGTCCTCCATCAGCTCCCCTGCCAGCGCAGCCAGCGGGCTCCGTTCGTCGTAATGAGGGGCATATTCCTGCCAAAACCGTTCCTCTTCCCCATCGTCGGCTGTCCTCGGGTTCGTGCGCGAGGCGTATTCCCATGCCGCCTCCCACAGCTCGGATGGGCGCAAGCCCGGCGCTTTGATCTTGATTACGGCGCTTTTCATATCGTTATGTCCCCTTCTTGGTCTTCTAAAATCGGAACGCCTCCACCAGCGCGCGAGTATACGCTTCGCGGGGCGCTTCCCAGATTTGTTCGGGCGTCCCCTGCTCCACAATGCGCCCGCCCTGCATCACCGCAATGTCGTCGCTCACTCTCCGAATCAGATCAAGATCATGAGAAATGAACAGGTACGCGATGCCGAACTCCTGCTGCACGCGCCGCAGACATTCCACCAGCTGCGCCTGCACCGAAACGTCCAGCATCGAGGTCGGCTCATCCAACACGATGAATTTGGGCTCAAGCATCAAGATGCGCACGAGCGCCATCCGCTGCAGCTGCCCTCCGCTGACCTGGTGCGGGTAGCGGCTCAGAAGCTCGGGATGCAGCCCGACGACGTCCAGCAGCTGCCGGGCCCGGTCGGCGGCGTCCGAGCGGGACATCGACCGGTGAATCGCCGTCGGCTCAACGAGGCTGTCGAGCAGCACCGCTCTAGGGTTGAAGGAGGAATCGGGATGCTGGAACACGATCTGCATCCGCCTGCGAAGCGGCCGCATTTCCCGCAGCGATAATCCGGTGATGTCCCGGCCCTCGAAGCGGACCTGCCCCGCTTCCACCGGAAGCAGCTTCAGCATAACGCGGCCCAGCGTCGATTTCCCGCAGCCGCTCTCGCCGACCAGGCCGACGGTGCGCAGCGGATGAACCGCCAACGATACTTGCTTCAGCACCGGCTCTGCCGGGCGATTCCTTCGCGCAGCGGCATAGCGGCTCGTGACCCGGACCACTTCCGCCGTCGGGCGGTTAACACCTTCATTCATACAGCCAGCACCTCACTTCGCGGCCCGGCGCCTGTTCGCCCGCAGCCGAGACCGGGCGCTCGCGGCGGCAACGGTCCATGGCGTGGGGACAGCGCGGATGGAACGCGCAGCCTTGCGGCCGGAGGCCGGGAGCGGGGCTGAGGCCGGGAATCGGCTTCAGCTCCTTGTTCGGGGCCGCCGCCAGCAGGGCGGCCGTATACGGATGCAGCGGGCGGGCGAAGAGCTCCGCGGCCGGGCCCGCCTCGACCAGCTGCCCGGCATAAATGACGCCGACCCTGTCGCACAGCTTCGCCGCCACCTGCAGATCGTGGGTAATGACGAGCATGGCTGCGCCGCTCTCCCGCGCCGCATTCGCCAGCAGATCGACGACCTGCTTGCGCACAATCGCGTCCAGCCCTTTCGTCGGCTCGTCGGCGATCAGCAGCCGGGGCCTGCCGGCGATCCCGATGGCGGTGAGCACGCGCTGCTTCATGCCGCCACTCAGCTGCCAGGGATACTGCCGGCTCGTCCGCTCAGGCTCGGGCAGGCCGAGCCGCTCCAGCAGCTCCAGCAGCTGCGCCGCCGCTTGCTGGCGGGACAGGCGCCGATGCAGTCGAAGCGGCTCGATCACCTGGCGGCCGATCCGCAGGACGGGATTGAGCGACGTCGCCGGATTTTGCGGCACGAGTCCGATGCTTCCGCCCCGCAGGCGGCGCAGCCGCTTCTTGGGCAGCTGCATCAGATCGTCGCCGTCATACAGGATCGTCCCTTCGACGACGGCGCTGCCCGGCAGCAGCCGCAGGATGCTCATGCCAAGCACAGACTTGCCGCTGCCGCTCTCCCCGATCAATCCGAACGTCTCGCGCCCCGATACACTCAAGCTGACGCCGTCGACCACAGTCAACGGCTCGCCGCCGGCCCGCTGGCGAAACCTGATATGCAGATTGCGGATTTCCAGCAAAGGCTTTGTTCCGCTCATCGCCATTCCTCCCCGTTTCGTTCCGTTCTCGCATCCCAGCCGTCGCGCAGCGCATCGCCGAGCAGATTGATCGCGAGGGAGACCGCGGCAATGCACATTCCCGGCAGGATCATCAGATGAGGATAGCTGCGAAAATACGTCCTGGCGTCGCTCACCATCACGCCCCAATCGGGCAGCGGCGGCTGCAGCCCCAGGCCGAGGAAGCTAAGCGAGGCGATCGCCAGCATCGTCCTGCCGATCCGCACGGTGAAGAGGACGACGATCGGCCCGAGCAGATTGGGCATGAGGTGCCGGAGCATGATCCGTCCATGGCCGGAGCCCATCGCGCGCACCGCTTCAACGTAATGCTCCTCGCGCAGCTTGAGCGTCTCGCCGCGGACGATGCGGGAGAAGTCCGCCCAGGAGGTGATGACGACCGCGATAAACAAGCTGGCGGCTCCGGGCCCGAGCGTTCCCGCGATCGCCAGCATAAAGCTGAGCCCGGGCAAGCCTTGAAACAGCTGCACGAACCACTGAATCGCATCATCCGCGAAGCCGCCGAAATACCCGGAAACGATGCCGAGCGCAAGACCGATCGCCATCGTCGCAGCGGAAGCCGCCAGCGCCAGCAGCAGCGTATGCCGGCCGCCGTGCAGCAAGCGGCTGAGCACGTCCCGGCCCAGATGGTCGGTGCCGAGCGGATGGCTTAAGCTGAAAGGCGCCAGCCGGTTGCCCATATCGACCGCCTCCGGATCGCAGGGGGCAAGCAGCGGCGCGAAAGCGCTGATCGCCGCAACGACCGCCAGAAACGACAAGGCGGCTGCAGCCATGGGGGAACGGAAGGCATCAAGCAGCGATGTTCGGTTCATCGCACCGCACCCCCCAGGCGAATTTGCGGCTGCACCCATGTATACACAAGATCGACCAGCAGATTGAACAGCACATAGACAATGGAAGTAAACAGAACATAGCCTTGAATGACGGGATAATCCCGGCGGTATATCGCTTCAACCGCATAGCGCCCGATCCCCGGTATGGCGAAAATCACTTCCACGATCACCGCTCCTCCGACAATGCCCCCGAACGAGGAGCCGAGGACGGTAACGACCGGGATCAGCATATTTTTAAGCCCGTGCCCGATCAGCACGCCCAGCTCCCCCAGCCCTTTCGCTTTGGCGGTAAGCATGTAGTTTTGGCTCATCACCTCAAGCATGGCGGCGCGCGACAGCCGCATCAGCACAGCCCCGGTTCCGGAAGCGAGCACAGCCGACGGCATCAGCAGCTCCCGCCAGCCGCCGAAGCCGCTCGTCGGCAGCAGCCCCCATGTTTCGGAGAACAGCAGGATGAACAGAATGGCCAGCCAAAAGCCGGGAACCGAGACGAGCAGCAGCGCAACCGTCCTCCCCAGATGATCCTCCCACCGGTTGCGCCGCGCCGCCATCCAGATGCCGAGCGGAATGCCGGTCATGGCGGCGATCAGCACGGCGCCGATGGCAAGCGCAAGCGTATGGGGCAGCCGGCGCAGCAACTCCTTCGCGACCGGCTCCTTCGTGATATAGGAGACGCCAAGATCGCCCTGCGCGGCCTTGATGAGCCACAGTCCGTATTGAACGGCCAGCGGACGGTGCAGCCCGAGCTGCTCCCGCATCGCCTGCAGCTCCTGCTCCGTCGGCTCGCGAACGCCGCTCATGCCGAGCGCTTCCCGCGCCGGGTCGCCGGGCGCGGCCACGCCCAGCAGAAAGGCGATCAGCGTCGCCCCGACCAGCAGCGGAACAGCCGCCAGCAAGCGTCGGCATAAATAGCGGGTTAAGGAGCCCATTCCAGCTCAGACAAGCTCGTGCCGTACAGCAGCGCCTTGTAGCCTTGGATCCGCTTGTCGTAAGCGATCAGGCTGGCGTCGTTGAACAGCGGGATCGTCGGCAGCTCGGCGGCAGCGATATCCTGCAGCTCGTCATAAATGCGCCGGCGCTCCTCGACGTCCAGCAAGCCTGCCGCCTCCTTGAGCAGACTGTCAACTCGCTCGCTGCTGTAGCCGAGGCTGTAGTTTTTGTTTGCCGAGCCGCTGCTTGCCATATACTGGTTCAGAATCGTAAAAGGCTCGGCATTCGGCAAGCCCTGTGTCGCCAGCGCCAGATCGTAGTCGCCCTTCGCCTGCGCTTCCTTGAATGCCGCTCCGTCCAAAATGCGGATTTCCACGTCCAGGCCGATGTCCTTCAGCTGATGCTGAATCAGCTCCGCCTGCGCCTTGTAAGGATAACGATCGATTCCGTAGGATGGCACGATCAACCGGACAGGCTGCCGCTTGTCCCCCAGCACTTCCCCTGCAAGCCGCTTCGCTTCGGCCGGGTCGTAGCTGACTTTCAGCTCCTTATGGAAAGGAGAGGTGGCATTCAGAATATTGACCGTTGCCGTCGGATAGCCCCGGTACAGCTCACGCACGATCATCTCCCGGTCGATAGCCAGACTGACGGCCCGGCGCAGCCTGACATCGCGGAGCGGCCCCTCCTTGCCGTTTGGATGCAGGTAATGCGAGATCGTCGAAGCGGTATGCGATACGCCGAACCGCTCATCCTTCAACAGCTCCCGGGCCTGTTCCGGCGGCAGCGCCCCCAGGTCCATGACGCCGGCGATTTCCCCGGCCTTGAGCGCGGCGAGCCGCGTATCCGGGTCGGGGATGACCCGCACGCGGATTTTGCCTGTCTTCGCCTTCGGACCGTAATAATCCGGGTTCGCCTCAAGCAACGCGAAAGCATCCTTCTGATGCTCGATCAGCTTGAACGGCCCCGTTCCTTGAGGCAGCCCCTTGAAATCTCCGTTCTCGTCGAAGCTGTTCGGGCTGTAGATCGGGCTTGCGAAATTGGCCATCGCATAAGGGAGCGTCGGCTGCGGGTCCTTGAAGCTGAGCCGTAACGTCAGCTCGTCCACCTTGGCGATATTTTGCAGGCCGGGGTAGCTTGTATCGATATTCAGCGTATAAAACGGAGAGCTCTTCGGACTCACCTTCCTATACCGTGCAAAATTGGCGATGACCGCATCCGCCGTCAGCTTCTCCCCGTCGTGAAAACGGACGTTATCGCGCAGCTTGAACGTCCACTCCCGTCCGTCCTCCGACATCTCCCACGATTCGGCCAGCTTCGGCGCCGGCTCCCCGTCCTCGCCTCCGGCGATCAGCGGCTCCCATACATAAAGGATCAAGCTCGTGTAATAAGCGTCCTTCGGTCCCGGGGCCAAATCGCGCGGCGCGGCAAGCACAATTTCCTGCGGCTGCTCCGCCTGATTCGCTTCGGGCAGCGCGGCCGGGCCGGCTTCCTTGGCCGGCTGGCAGCCCGCCGCCGTAATACAGATCGCGAGCAGCATGGCGATCCAGCCTTTTTTCCATCCGTTCAACAGCATACTTATGTAGTCCTCCTGCCTATTCTTGTTCGTAATAATTACTATTATAATCACAAGCAGTTGTCAAGTCTACGAGCGATTGCCGATAAGCCATTCGTATTTTCGCGAAAACTTGCTTATCCTTCCTTTTTTAACAACATAAAAAGCGCCTCCTCTCCCCTTGAAGGGACACAGAAGACGCACGAACAGTAATCCGGATTTATACGCATAATGCGAACAAACGGCTGTATCGAACACCTCCCTATCTCCCCGTAGGCCATGGTTGTTCATGAACAGGCAGGTCTCCTGGCTCCGGAGTCGAGCAGCCGCATTCCCTTCCCAGCCTGCCGGCCAGTGGCTCTCCATGCGGTATTCTCCGTTACAGTGGCGGGACCGCGCCGGTTTTGCACCGGACTTCCCTATTAAACCTGATCGCTTCGCGATGCAGGTACCTGTTCAAACTGAATATCGTATTATCCCTGATATTAGTTCAGGCGGCTCATCATGTCAATCAAGTTTTGGAGAACATTTTTACCGACCAATGCAGCGCAAAAAGAAAAGCAGGATAACCCTGCATCCGAGGAATTATCCCGCTTTGCGAGCATACCTTAGGTTTTATCCCCGCTTGGTGAAAATTTGGAACACGGCGCCGAACTTGTCCGTTACTACGCCGTAGCCGGGGCTGAAGTAAACCTCCTGCAGCGGCATGTTGACTTGACCGCCTTCCTTCAAAGCATCGAACAGCCGTTTCGCCTGCTCGACGTTCTCTACCGAAATGCAGATGCTGATCAGATTGCCCTGCTGAAGAGGCTGGCCAGGTTCGCTATCGGCTACGAACAGTTCGGCATCGCCTATTTTCAATACGGAATGGGCGATCCGATCCCTGGCTTCATCCGGGAACGAAAATGCGTGATCTTCCGGCGCCTCGCCGAACGTCTGCTTGAAGACGACGACTGCACTTAGTGCATGCTCGTAGAAAGCAATCGCTTCGGCGGCGGTTCCATCCAGCAAGATAAAAGGGGTAAGCTGCAAACTCATCGTTACCATCTCCTATGGTTTCATTTCCTCGGGTTTATTATCCTCAGGTCCAGTTTCATTATATCGGCTAATAGCGACAGCTATTGTCATAGATGAATTTTCCAGCAGCAAAAAAATCCCCTCATTCAAGAGGAGATTTGTGGTCGGGGCGCTTTAGCGGTCTGTCAATCGCGCGGCGGCCTGTTATAGCCTTTATCGCCGTAAGGCTGCAGCCTGGCAAGCCACGACTTCAACATCTGCTTCAGCTCCCATCGCATATCGGCGACCTTATCTGCTTCCTTCTGCTCCAATACTTCGTAGTCGAATGCCCCCGGCCCCAGCTCGTTCCAGTCTTTCTGCAGCTCGCTGTTGACAAACCTGCCCATCTCCAGCTGAGTGCGAATCGTAAACCATTTGTTTTTCAGGTTCGGATAGCTGTCAATGTAGATTTTGCCGTTCGTCTTATTCTTTACCTGAATGACGCCCATATATGTCTTGATCTGCTTGTACTGCTCCAGCAGCTCCTTGCGCTTGGCCTTGTCCATTGTATCTTTTCACTCCTGTTATCCCCGTGCCAGGTGTCAGTGGCTTGAGCGGGTTCATCCTTGGCAGAGCGAACAAACAGTCGGGCATAATCGTGCTTTACCGCCTGCCAGGGTAGCCGGATCGAATTAATATCCCATATCCTTTAAAATGCGCGCCAGCGTGCGCAACCTCTCTCCGATCAGCTCGTCATTATCGCTCAGCGACTGGCTGAACAGCTTGATGTCCTCGTTGATTTTGTCGTTGTCCGTGCAAACGGCGACGGTCATCGCGTCCCCCTGCAGGCCGACCCGGTCGATCACCGGCGACTTTGGATCATACAGATGTTCGTACCGGTACGCTTCGCGAAAATGGGCCATCGCCCGGCAGATGAGAATAGACAGATCCAGTACGCGGTGCAGTGGCAGCTCCTCCGATTGCCGGGACCACTTCTCTCCTGTATACCGCCATACTTTAGCCGAAATATCGACCTTGCCCCGGTCGTTCCACTGGGCCAGCCCCAAGGACAGCCCCTTCGCATCCGTATTTCCTGCGTAACGGCCGTCGACCTGCTCGTAATTTTCCGATATGATAACGGGTTTATGCTTTAATGTTGTAGGAATTTTCATCGTCGATATCTCCGTTCTCCATTTACTAAATTACTAATTTACTAAATGATTATATCTTACTTTTTTGCATTCGTCAACCGCTGTTCCCCTTAGGTGCTATTGCCTCCGCGACCGACGCCGTCATGCAGCGGACCACCGCGTGCCGGGAGCAGTATGGGGAACCGGAACTCTCTCACTCTCATAGCGAATCGCAGTTTTTTTCGATGCCTGAATTCAGCTCCGCGAAGTCGCCCTGTTTTCTGCCAGATTTCGCTTTCCTTTGCTTGATTTCACTTGCTTTCGCTCGGGCACGGCTTATCGGATTCCACGGCTCGATTGGTGCAGACGAAATCTGCGCTGTGTCGCAGCTCATTGTTGTATTTAGTACAACAAAACGGGGCCTGGGGCCAATGTCATTAAGTTAAGCTCAAAGCCATATTCGAACATACTAGGGTATAAGATTAGATATTTGCAAAAGTTACTATGGAGAGGTTGATGAATTTGGATAAACACAAGAACCAATTGATCCATCAAAAGTTGGAATATGGGAAAGTGGAAATGGGAGAACTAGCTTTTTAGGAAGTTGAGTTCATCACCACAGCTATGAGAAAGATATATTGATTTTGGATAGAAAGTAATTGCCAATAAAAAAGACCGCTCTGTGAACGGCCGCATGTATTAATGGGTTTCTTTGCGCAATTGATTAATCTTATCTAGTGAAAATCCGGTCACTCTGGAAATCAGATCCGGGTCCAACTGCTCAGCAATCATCTGCTTCACTACTTGTTCTTTGCCTTTTTGTTCTCCTTTACGCTCAATATCATCCAATATCTTTTCCAGGCCCATAAACGCTGCATCTCCTTTCACGCTTTGGATAAACTGCTGCAAGCTCGGTTCATTTTCCGGCAACTTCTGCAACAGGATATTTGCCATCCACGCCACAAATTTCTGCTGATTGTCCTCCGGCATTTGCTGAATCGTATTCATCAACTTGCCAAGCCGGTTCAGCAAATGCTCCTGATCTTCCGTCTGGTCAAGAAGAAAGACAGAGCCAATGGTATTCGATAATGACAATAATTCTTCTTCTGTATATCGTGCTACATCTATGAGCAAATATTCAAAGTTCAACAATTCCGAATCGAACATCTCTTCGTTGGATAACAGCTTGCGAAACTGTCGCTCAGCCGTCCATTTCTCCTTCCCATTATACAGCACAATCGGAATAATAGGAGGTAATTGAAAGGATTTCCGGTTGGATAATGCCTCTTCCTCATTCTGTAACCAATACCGCCAAATCTCCACTTGGTAAAGCAACAGCCGATATGGCATTCGAAAATCAACACTGGATTGCATCTCCAGAAGTAAGTAAAAGACAACATCCTGCCCGTTCAATTTCACCCGATAAACCAAGTCTGCTTCCTGACGCTTGAAGTCCTGAAGGACAAAAGAATGCGGAATTTCCTGCACATGCTCTTCATCTACCGCTTGCACCCACCCCTTATCGATAAAGGAACGGAGCAATTCCACAAATAATTTTTTACTGGAAAGCAGGAAACGATACGACGTGTCATGACGCTGATGTACCGTTTCGGAATTCGTACTTGAGTCCACTGGCGGCAACTCCTGTCGTACCTGTCTTAATTATACTTGGTTTCCACGGCTGGAACAATGAATGAAACCCTTGTGTCAATTCTCCTCTCCCCTCCCCCAGCCAAAAGAAAAAAACGCGGTTTCCCGCGGATTTTCGATACGATAGAGATAGCGCCGCAATGCCAACGCTCCGGCTAGACGGAGCTGCGCTGCCGGTCCGCGCGGCCCGCGGCGAATACGTTCTCCGGCTGCGGCAGCCCGTAATGCTCCCGCAGCGTCGTGCCGGAATACTCCGTCCGGAACAAGCCTCTGCGCTTTAGCTCGGGCACGACGAGCTCCAGGAAGTCGTCGAGGCCGCCGGCCGTAAGCTGCGGCATAATGTTGAAGCCGTCGGCTGCGCCGCTTCGGAACCAATGCTCCATCATGTCGGCGATGTGCTCCGGCGTTCCCGTAACCGTCCGATGCCCCCGGCCCCCGGCCAGCCTGTGGAGCAGCTGCCTTACCGTAAGCCGCTCCCTCCGGGCAAGCTCCACGATCAGCTCGGTGCGGCTTCGATGCCCCCTGACCTCGCCGACCGGCAGCGGAGGCAGCGGTTCGTCCAGCTTGCAGCCGGTCAGGTCGAAGCCGACGCGCTGGGACAGCATGATCAGGCTGTATTCCGGATTGAGCAACTCGGCCAGCTCTTCTTCCTTCTGTCTGGCCTCTTCCTCCGTACGGCCGATAATCGGGCAGAGTCCCGGCAAGATGAGAATATGCTCCGGACGGCGGCCCCTTGCCGCAGCTCTTCTCTTCAGGTCGGCGTAAAAGGAGCGCGCTTCCTCGAACGTCTGTTGGGCGGTGAAGATAGCTTCCGCGAATTCGGCGGCAAACTCCTTCCCGTTCTCCGAGGAGCCCGCCTGTACGAGCAGAGGCCGGCCTTGCGGGGAACGCGATACGTTGAGCGGCCCTTTGATGGCAAAATGCGGCCCCCGGTGATTGCATTCGTGAACCTTGTCGCTGTCTGCG
Organism: Paenibacillus ginsengihumi DSM 21568; assembly: GCF_000380965.1. Classification (GTDB taxonomy): domain Bacteria; phylum Bacillota; class Bacilli; order Paenibacillales; family NBRC-103111; genus Paenibacillus_G; species Paenibacillus_G ginsengihumi. The sequence goes on from NZ_KB905577.1 coordinate 37,536, forward strand.
TAAATGCCCTTCCCTTTATCGCGGACGAGCGCCCCGTCCTCCCAGCTGTCCCAAAGCTTGATCGCCGCATCCACAAATTCGCGGGCCCGTTCGTACCTTGCCGCATGCTCGGGAATATGCTCCAGGTTAAAGTTCCTCGCTTCCGCGTCCGTCCCCGACGTAATGATATTCCAGCCGGCGCGCCCTCCGCTCAGATGATCCAGAGAAGCGAAGCGTCTGGCCAGATTGAACGGCTCGTTAAAGCTCGTCGAGACCGTCCCGATCAGCCCGATCCGCTTCGTGACGACAGCGAGCGCCGTCAGCAGCGTCAGCGGCTCGTAGCCGCCGCTTGCGCCGTAACGAACGGCGTCGCGCGAGGTGGAGAGCCTGTCGGCAAAAAACAGCGAATCCAGCTTGGCGGCCTCCGCTTTGTGCGCCAGCCGCCGGAAGAACGAAAAATCCAGCAGCCCGTTCACGTCCGTATCCGGATGGCGCCAGGCGGCTTCATGGTGGCCGAACGGCTGGACGAATAAATTCAAATGCATCTGGCGAAGAGCGTTCATGATCATTTTCCCTCCTGACTCCGCGTTATCCGCTGTATGTGTCGCGCCATTTCAACAGCGTTTTTTCCAAATAGCGAACGAAAGAGTCGGCCGCCTTCCCTACGATGGCGAAAATGATAATGCCGACAAAGACGATCGACGTCTGCGTAAATTGTCTGGCATCCATGATGAGGTAGCCGATGCCTTCGCTGGAGCCCATCAGCTCGGCGACGACAAGCCCGAGCCAGGCGACGCCGAGCGAAAGCCGAAGTCCAAGCAGCACATTGGGCAGTGCGGCCGGAATGACCAGCAGCGTAATCTGCTTCCAGCGGCTGAGCTCCAGAATGCGGGCGACGTCGAACAGCTTCGAGTCGGCATTGCGTATGCCGAGAAACGTATTGACATATAGCGGAAAAAACGCCCCTTTGGCAATAAGCAAAAATTTCGACAGCTCCCCGAAGCCGAACCATAATATGAACAGCGGCGTAATCGCCAGATGCGGCACCATGCGGAACATTTGGACCGTCGGATCGACCGATTGCTCGAAGCTTCGGAACAAGCCCGACAAGACTCCGAACACTAGCCCCAATCCCCCGCCCAGCGCAAAGCCGACGACGGCCCGATAGACGCTGATATGCATATGTTCGAACAGCTCGCCGGAAACCGCCAGCTCCCATGCGGCGGAGGCGATGGCGCTGGGGGCGGGCAGCAGCGTCGGGGAGATCAGCCCCAGCATGGCGGCCAGCTGCCACGCCGCAAGCACCGTAACCGGAAGCGCCGCCCCCCTCCACAGGACCGCCCAGCGTTCCTTCCGGGGCTGCTTCGCTGTCGCTTGAGCTGCCGCCCGGCTCTCTTCTCCCGGCGCGGGAGAGAGCAGCGGCTTAGTTGTGCTAACGCTCATTGCGCGTCACCTCTTTCTTCTCCAATGATTCAGATGCCGGAGCTGTCCATCAGCTCCAGCTCTTCGACCCGCTCGAATTCCGACAAAACAATCCTGCGCAGCTCCTGGAACGAGCTGCTCGATTTTTTGCGCGGATACGGCAGATCGACCGGCACCATGTTGCGAATCGTGCCCGGCCTGGCGTCCATAATGACGACCCGGTTAGCCAGGAACACGGCCTCGTCGATATCGTGCGTAACGAGGATCATCGTCGTCTGATTTTGCTGCCAAATGTCAAGCAACACCTCCTGCATATGGCTGCGGGTGAAAGCGTCGAGCGCGCCGAACGGCTCGTCGAGCAGCATCACCTTCGGCTTGCGCAGCAGCGCGCGGGCGATCGCCACCCGCTGCGACATGCCGCCTGACAGCTCCCGCGGATACGCCTTCTCGAAGCCCTTCAGCCGGACGATGGCGATCATCTCGTCCACCTTGCGGCGAACGTCCGGGTCCCGCAAGGGCCAATCGACGGCGATGTTCCTCTCCACGGTAAGCCACGGAAACAGCCGATGCTCCTGGAAGACGAAGCCTTTGTCGATGCTCGGCTTCGTGACCTGTTCGTTATCCAGCAGCACCTGGCCGTCATGGTCCGTGTCCAGCCCGGCGATAATTTTGAGCAAGGTGCTCTTGCCGCAGCCGCTCGGCCCGATGATCGTCACGAACTCGCCGCGCCGCACATTCAGCTTAATGCTGCGCAGCGCCTGCATCCTGCCCTGCGGCGTGTCGAACGTTTTGTTCAGATGATCGATCTGCAAAATGGCGTTCATGGTACTTCATCTCCTTTCATGGACTGTAAAAGAAAAGAGACTTTTCGTCGCCGACGCGTAAGGTCGGTCAAGAAAAGTCTCCGGTTATCCGGTGGACAAATGCCACTTATAATTCCTATTGGTTTTATCGGATATATTGCTGAAAGTATATGTCAACTCCGGTGATGGTGTCAACCGGTTTTTCCGTTTTGCCCAAAATGATTTTAAGTGCCGTAAGCCTCGCAGCCGGCTGCTCGGCCCAGGCCATGCATCGCAACAGCGAAGACGGGTCTGCCGCTCTTTCGCAGCAAACCCGCCGTCCTGCTCACGCCGTCTATTCTCTCCCGTACAGCTGGCCGCAGGCCGCCTGGATGTCCGACCCGAACTGGGTGCGGACGGTGACGCGGATTCCTCGGCGGTCAAATTCCGCTTCAGGCCAATCGTGCCCGTCGCGCAGAAGCGGCACCCGAAGCCGCAGCCGCACTGGGTGGAGACGCAGTACGACGCCCACCCGCCGCGGTAGCTCAAGCGAACGGCTTCCACGCGCTCGCCGTCCGCAGCGGCAAACAGCACCTTGCTGACCTGCCGCGACGCTTTTTCCAATACCGGCGTTACGCTGCAGACGCGGCGGCCAAGCGTCTCGATCAAGGCTTCGCGCACGGCCATGGGCAGCATCGTCATGCGCTCGAACTCGGAGATGCGATGCTTGAAGATCGCCTCCGCGATTTGTCGGTAACGGTATGCAGGCTGATTCATGTCCGCCAGCAGGCGGCGGATCGTTATATATTTCGATGTTGGTTTCATGGATTCTCCTTTAAGCCGGAGAACCGCGCTGCAAGCGCCGGCGCCCGAAGCGCGTGCATTCACCAACTATGTCCGATAGCACGTAAGTCGCTTGCCGGGCGAATCCTCCGCTGATGCCCGGATTCGCCCGGATCGCTACGTGCATCGATCGATAGATGGGTAAAGCTCCGGCAGTCTTTTCGTATGGGATTGAACCGTATCTGTGACGATGGACCGGTTCACTTGATCATCTACAGCAATCGCATTCGTGTCTAGCAGCATCGTTTTTCATCCTCCTGGAATGGTATGATTTAAGCTTGAACCGCCGTATGCGGCGATTCCGAACAAGCGTCAAAGCTGAACGGCCCTAGGCCGCGATCTTCCTGCAAAATTCGCGGTCATGCTCCGCATTAGGCATCGCCTGCGCTTGCTCCGGCAGCAGCTCCTCGATCTGCATGCGGGATATGACATCAATGAAATGAAGCGGTTCGACCCGTCGTCCCATCGCCGTGTTCCAGGCCCGCAGGCAATTGAACCGCGCCCTAATGCATAGGCGTACAGCAAGCTGGCCCCTTGAACCATGAATGAGCGACAAGGCAGATCCTCCTTCCGGGTACATTTACCATACCCGCTTCACTTCTTGCAATCCCATCTTTAAAGGTCGCGTCGAAAACGCGGCAAAACCGCCTGCCGTCATCTTCGCGCAAAGCGTTCCATTCGCAGATCAGCGCTTGGGAACCCGGCTTGCCGATCTTGAGCACCGCGCTGCCAAAACACGCAGACTCGCACGTCAGCACCAGGTTCGCCGAGAAGGAAGGAATGAGCCGACAGGAGGCCAGATGCCAGCGATCGGCATAATGGGCGATATTTTTCTCAGCCCCGGATCAGCTTCATGCGCAACTTGCTCGAAACAATCTCGATGAGCAGAATAAGGATCACCATGCCGATCAGAATAGCTCCGACCTGCTCCCATTTGTAGCTTCGCATGGCGAAAATCAGCGGCGCTCCGATCCCCCCGGCCGCTACCAGACCGAGAATCGAAGCCTCGCGCATGTTCATGTCGAAACGATAAATGATGATCGACAAAAACACGGCCGACAGCTGGGGAACGATGCCGTAGCGGATGTTCTCCAGCGTGCTGCAGCCGATGGACGTCATCGACTCCAGCACGCGGGTGTCCAGCTCCTCGATCGCATCGACGTACAGCTTCGCCAGCATCCCGATCGACGTCAGGCCGATCGTCAGCACGCCGGCGAACGGCCCCGGCCCCGTGACGCGGATCAGCATCAGACCGTACACGAGGGCAGGCACGGTGCGGATGACGATCAACGCGAGCCGGGTCAGCCAGGCCACAGGCTTCGGCACGATGTTCGATGCCGCCAGGAAGGCTAGCGGCACGGCCAATACAGCCCCGACGAGCGTGCCCAGAAAGGCGATGGCCAGCGTCTCCAGCAGCAAATACCCGACGCTTTGCTCGGAGAAGCCCAGCAGCAGCCCGGTATCCGGACGAATAATGCCCTGGAAGATCGTCCACGCAATCGTCAGTCCGCTGGGGTCGATGTCCTTCAAGTCGAAGGCGGTGAACGACCATATCGCAAGAAGAAGAACGATCGCCGCAACCGTCAGGATGTAGCGATGGCGGCGAGGCGCAGCGAGAAGCTGCTTTTCGAGCGGTGTCATAGGTCGCGCTTCTCCTTTAAATGAGCTTTTTTCGGAAATGCTCGCTGACCGTTTCAATGAGATAGACGGTGACGATGAGGGCCACGATGATCATGCCGACGCGGGGGTAATCGCGCCATGCCAGATTTTCGTTGATCAGCAGGCCGATGCCCCCTGCTCCCACATAACCGAGAATGGCCGCATAACGGACATTTCCTTCAAAACAAAACAGCGATGTCGATATGTAGCCGGGCAGCACCTGCGGCAGCACCGCAAAGCGAAACGCCTGCATGCGGGTCATGCCGAGCGATTCCATCGCTTCGAAGGGCCCCATGTCGGCGTTCTCGATCTGCTCGCAGAGCAGTTTCCCGACATACGACAACGTAAACAGCATGATCGCGGCGGTGCCCGCCAGCGGGCCGAGTCCGAAGACGAACGTCGCGATCAAGGCCGTGACGAGCGTAGGCAGCGTTCTCAGCAGGCTGAGCGCCGCTTTGCCGGCCGCCGCAACCGGCTTGCTGCGGACGATATTGGAGGCGGCCATGACCGCAGCCGGGAGAGCAAGCAGCGCTCCGGCAATCGAGCCGAGCAAGGACATCTTGACGGTGTCGAGCAGCGGCGGCCACAGCTGTCCCAGGCTGCTCCAATCCGGCGGCAGCATATCGGAAACGATGACCCAGAACTGATCGATTCGGCCGATCAACGTTTGCAGCCGGAAATCCGTAAAATAGACGGATGCGATCGTACAAAGCGCGAGTCCCGCACCAATGAGCGGTATCCGGCTTCTTTTCTCCATAACGGCCTTGCCGTTCGGCAGCGCGATTCGCTTTGGCGGAAACAGCCTGTCAAGCATAGGCCGCACTCGCTTCCCAGGAGCTCTCCGCTTCCCACTCGCCGCCGTAAATATGCCGAAGCATCTCGGCTGTCACCTGCGAGGACGGGCCGTCAAAGACAATCTCTCCTTTGCGAACTCCGAGAATGCGGTCCGCATATTCCAATGCAATGTCCACATGGTGAATGTTCATGATGACCGAAATGTTCATCTGCTTGTTGATGTTCCTGAAATCGTCCATCACGGCTCGCGCCGTTACGGGATCGAGGGAGGCGATCGGCTCGTCGGCCAAAATAATGTCGGGCTGCTGGGCCAGCGTCCTCGCCAAGGCGACGCGCTGCTGCTGGCCCCCGGACAGCTGGTCCACGCGGGTATACGCCTTGTCGAGAATGCCGACCTTGTCGAGCGCCTCGAGCGCTTTTATTTTCTGTTCTCGCGTAAACATGCCGGTCAGCTTGCGCCACATCGGAAGCTCGGGCACGAACGACACCAGCACATTGTTGATGACGGTCGTCCGGGTAACCAGGTTGAACGATTGGAAGATCATGCCGATTCTTCTGCGGAATTGGCGAATCTGCTTTCCTTTCAGCTTGGCGATGTCGACGTTATCGACGAGCAGCTTGCCCTCCGTCAGCTCGTGCATGCGGTTAATGCAGCGAATCAGCGTCGATTTGCCGGCCCCCGACAGACCGATGACCGCCACGAATTCGCCCTGCTTGATCGTCAGATTGACGTTGCGCAGGGCGGTCGTGCCGCCCGCGTACGTTTTGGACGCCTGAATAAACTGGATCATATCCGCTCACTCATCTCTTTTCGCCTTGGCATCGTCGGTTATTTTTTCAAGCTGCGAAGCAGCTCCTGCGCTTTGCGCTCGCCGTCGTAATCGGAGGCTTGGGCGACCTGGTACCCTTCGTGGGAATAAATCGCGATCACGCCCTTGCCCTCTTCGGTCTTGGCTATCGCGATGAACGCTTCCTGCAGCGCCTTCTTCAGCTCGTCCGTCATGACGGCACTGTTCTTGCTGACGCTGACCGTATCGTTGTAGATCGGCTGCGTCACGCCGATGACGTTCGTTTCGTCCCAGATGGATGCCTTCCGGCCGTATTTGGCCGTCCAGTTCGCTTCGTTGTCTCTTCTCGCATCGGCGAAAGCGACGACGATGTCGACCTGCCCTGCCGCCAGCCGGGCGAACGAGCTGCCGTAGGAGTCGGACTGGGAGACGTGAGCCAGATCGGTCAAGCCTTTGCCGTACTTATCCTGCAGCCACAACGACGGATAAATGTAGCCGGCAGGCGAAGAGGACGACATGACCGCCCAGTTGGCGCTGTTCAAATCTTCCCAGGTCAGCTCCTGGCCTTCGTTGACTTTCCTGGCGAGCTCCTGGCCTTTGGCCGAAGGGCCTGCGATGAGCAAGGCACGGTAGTAGGTCGCCTGCTTGTCGTCCACGCCTTGGGTCGGCTTGTTGTCGTTCCAGTCCTTCGGATGATCCGAATCGATGGACAGCGCTTTGCGGGTGGCGGTCAGAATGACGTCCGCTTCGTTGCTGTAGAGCGCATAGGTGCCGCCGGGAATGAGGCCGATATCCGCCGTGCCTGCGCCCAGCGCTTCGCCGACCGCCTCGTACGTCGTGCCGACGCTGATCTCGACATTGCCGACCTGGTAGCCCTGCGAGCCCAGCTGCTTGATGAGCAGCTCTTTGAGCGGCGCCGTCTTCGTAATAATTTCGTCCGGGTCCTTCGAGGGCACGAAGCTGACGCGCAAGGTTTGGATTTCCTTCTTCTCCGGAGCCGCCTGCGTCTGAGGCGCGTTGCCCGCTTCCGACGTCCCGGACGGCGAGCCGCCGCTCGAAGCGGCATTGCCGCCGGTTCCGCAGCCTGCAACGAACGCGATAACAAGCGCGAAAGCGATCATGAACAGCGATTGGATCTTCTTCACTTGCACATCCCCCACTCCCATTTGATAAAATGGCGACGAGTCATTCCTTCGTCATCGGTCGCCACCTGTCGCAATTGGCAGTCAGATGCCGAATTACCTCCTCATCATAAATCTCCTATATTATCTCAAAGTTAATAGATTGTTTTCGGGATGTAAAAAAATTGCATAGGAAAAACGTTTATCGATGCCTATGCAAGGATGAGCGACCGCGGCTTAGCGGTTGTTTTTCTTGGTACAGAAAGTCGCACTCCGCCTTAACCCTTTCGCGAAGTTTAACTTTCTGTAGCGATAAAAAAACAGCCGGGAGCGACTGCTCGCCCGGCTGAAACGATCGCTTGGTATGATGATTCGCCGCAACGGATATCCACTTTTCTCCAATCCCCTGCCCCTGGCGCCTCGACATACCGCCCTTCGCAGCTTCGTAAGCGGAATGCCCATTCCCATCGATCACGGCACGCGCGAAGAATCTGCTTGTCATCGGGGCTATCCGACAAATTGCCTCAACAGCTCGTTAAACTTTCCGCGTTCTTCCAAGAACAGGCCGTGGCCGCTGTAATGAAACGGAACGAGCATGGAATTTCTGATTTGCCGATTCAGCTCCTGCGCTTGGGAGAACGGAATCACTTGATCGTGAATGCCGTGAACGATTAATGTAGGCACGGCGATTTTGGGCAGATCCGCATCCAGCTTCTCATCCCTTAACATCGCGGCAATGGCCGCAGTTGACCAGCCAGCCGCCTGCAGCCCCATTTGGAAAAACCAATCCGAGAACGGAGGGCTGATATATTGAAAGAAAAAGCTCTCCGTCACTTCCCTCATCATTTTAGGACGGTCGTTAAGCGCTTCATGAATAAAATGATTCGCTGTTTCCGCTGTAAAACCGACAGGAGCGGCGGCGGCGATCAGCACGAGCTTCGTAACGCCGTAACCGCTGTGACGGGAAACATAGCGAATAGCGATCGATCCGCCCGTAGAGTGGCCGACGAGCGTAAAATCGCGCAGCTGCAGCGCAGCGACGACGGCGCGCACATCGTCCGCCAACCGGTCATAACGATAGCCGTCGATCGGCTTATCCGATTGGCCAAACCCCCTCCAATCGATGCCAATGCAGCGGTATCCCTTGGCCGCAAGAACATCGAACTGGTACTCAAACTGTGTATGGCTGAGCGGCCAGCCGTGCAAAAAAACGATCGTTTTGCTGCCCCTCGGATTGACATCCTCCACATACAAATGAACGCCCTGCTCCACTTGCACACGGTATCCCACACCGATCACCTGCCTTGCGAAGTATCTTACAAACAGCATACTCACTTAGGCCGGCATGGGTGAATACCTAGCCTTGTCTCTGTGTTCATTCGCTTTTCCTGATTCCAGTCGTCAAGGCAGAAATACGTAAGGCAGAGGCGAACGATTCGCTTCTCTTGCCGCATGCTGCGCCCGCCAAGCCGGGCTGATGATACGGCTGCCCGATGCCATGCGGCTTATCCGGCGATTTGCGCCGATTTGAACGTGCCGTTCGTATGTCCGCTCACGATAATCGCGTGTCCCCCGAATAGATCGCCGTCGTCGAAATACACTTCAAAATCTCCCTCGGGATTTACGCTGATGCTGCTAAATGCCATCAGCTTAACGAACATTTCCTCGGTGATCTCGTCGATCCCGGCTTCATCATCGTCCGGCAGCCACTCGTTGGCCAGCTCGACCAGCTTCTCCGCAGCGTACGCCCGCATTCGCGCATCCCACTCCGTCTGATTCCGAATAAGCTCGTATGCCGTCTCCAGAGAAGCCTTCATTTTCCCTTCGTCTTCATCCCAGTCAAAATAGAGCGTGCCTTCCTGATCGCCCCAGACGATATCCTTCTCGAACGTTTTGACCGTCTTGTTCAGCTCAAAGGTTCCCAATAGCTCGTCCTCGTAATACACCGGCTGCAGCGCTTCCTGCAAAATCCTTTCCATTTCGTCGTCCCGATAGGCCGCGTCCACTACCTTGACCAGCATCATTTCCTTGTGCTGCACTCCTCTGCGCACCTCAAGACGTACAACCGTATTCGCTGCCAAAATATTCCTCGTCTTCTGCCATTCTTTATCGTCGGCGACCCATTGCAGCCGCAGCGCTTCCTGAACGGCAGAACCGCCGCCGCCCAGCTCTTTCCACGCGATTAGCGGGATGAAAACCGTCCACAGGGCGCTGCTGCCCGCTCTTCCCGCGCCGATCCCGGCTGGTCCGGTAACCGCCGCAATTTCTACCACTTCATCCGCGAAGCGGCTTTCAAATGCCTGGATTTCATCGGCTTTTCCCATGCTGCTTACCCCCAGGATAATATCGTTCGGAATTGATAACCGGTCCGATGGTCAATATGAACCTCGCCATAATGCACGGTTACGCCTAACCGCTCCGCCAGCCAAGAGCCGACCGCTTCTATGTCCATCTCCGGATGGCGTACGATCAGAATGACCGGGCAGTCGTAACAGCCTTGTTCCCAGTCATGCTCCCGCGACAAATTGGCATAACAGCCGCTGTCCACCGTATCGGCAGCACCCGTTTCGTACCATTCCCACGTATCCTCGTAATCGCGATCCGATTCATCGAATGGCAGGATCGGTTGCAGCTTCGCGACGACGTCGCTTAATTCCTTTTCGATATAAAACCAAAACTTCCTTTCCACTCCGACTCTCTCCTCCTTCCCGGCCAAAGGTCAAAGCAAAAAAACCTCTGCTTTGCCTTCAGCAGAGGCTGCAACGAGCATTGCCTATCGCTCAGCCCGTTTCCATTATATCCTGTACAAGACCTTGGATAAAGCATTTTAGCCTGGAATAGCCGGCATCATCTCTTGATCGACTGCATGACTTCATCCTGTTTATAAGGGTCAATCGTTTGAATCGTCCCGTCGCTGTTATAGGTCAGCTCGGTATATTTGATGCAGCGCTTGTGGTTAACGCCTCCCGATAAGGAGCTGTCATGATAAAACAAATACCATTTATCCTCCACCTGAACGATCGAATGATGCGTAGTCCAGCCGATGACGGGGGTCAGGATCGTGCCTTTGAACACAAACGGGCCTTTGGGATGCTCGCTGATCGCATAAACCAGGCAGTGCGTCGTGCCGGTCGAGTAGGAAAGATAGTAATAGCCGTTATATTTATGAAGCCACGGGCCTTCAAAAAAGCGCTTATCCTCTTCGGAAGCAAGGATCGGTCTGCCATCTTCGCCCACAATCGAAACTTCCTGAGGCGTTTCTTTGAAAGTGAGCATATCATCGGATAATTCAGCCACTCTCGGTCCGAGCGCCGGCTCATGCGGCGCAGGCCCTTCCGCATTCGGGTCGTACGTCCCCGTCTGCCATTTCTCCAGCTGCCCTCCCCACAGACCGCCAAAATAAATGTACGCCTTGTTATCGTCGTCGATGAATACGGCAGGGTCGATGCTGAAGCTTCCGGGAATATAATGCTCCTGAGCCGCAAAAGGGCCGTAAGGCCTGGAGCTGGTCGCTACGCCCAGTCTGAAAATCCCTTCCTTATCCTTCGCCGGGAAATACAAATAGTAAGTATCGTTTTTATAAGCGGCATCCGGAGCCCACAACTGCTTGCTCGCCCACGGAATATCTCTCAGATGCAGCGCTTCGCCGTGATCGATGCAGGGAGCATGAATATGGTCCATGGACAGAACATGATAATCTTCCATGATATATTGATCGCCGTTATCGTTGGAAGGTCCGTCATGATCCAGGTCGTGCGAAGGATAGATGTAAATTTTCCCGTCAAATACATGGGCGGACGGGTCTGCCGTATACATATGTGTGACTAAAGGCTCGTTAGGCTTGGCGATTTTCGTCATATCCGATTTCTCCTTTTTATTCCGAATTTCATGAGCCCGCTCGGCCCGGCCCGCTTCAGGCTTTCGCCCAACCGTGATGTCAATCAAGCCGATGAACACACATTTATTATAGAATTAATGCGCTTTCAGTCTCTATAGAGGAACTCAATATTATTTGTAATTATTGAATATGTATAGATGACACATCCCCCGGCAACAGGCGGATGTGTCCTTTATGAAAGGCGTCAGCAGATTGGCTTGAGCGCTATAACGACGGCAACGGTCTAACAGGTACGCATATTTCGCACAAATGATTTTTTACCAACTCGCCAACGTATCTTTCCATCACAGGCCTCTTGTCCATCTGATATCCCTTGCGTTGCAAAGCCGGAAAACAATCTGCCCATGCTTTCTGCACGTCTTCTGCCGTATGCTTCACCTTGAAAACAGCATATTCTCCCCCTGACATCATCCCTTCGCTGATTGCATCGTCAAGCACAACATCTTGCGAAATGACGATGCACGCATCGTACCTGCATGTTTCAGGCGGCGTAGTTTCCGGGTTATCCTGTGGAATTCCGAATAGGATGGCCGATTCAGTGAGCAAATTTTTGCTTCTGGCCCATCCTTTTAGCTTCTCCATGGCCTGAATATTCGCGGGACCGTATGGACCGACTTGCCGCACATAAGCTATGCGGTATTGGGGCAGCGTTTCGATTGTCATTTCCATCGTTTCATGTTCCTTTCTCTAGTAATCGTTGATCCATTCCGAATGTAACATGTTATAAAATAATAATCATTAACTTTTTTTCATTCATCATCAGGCATAGCCTTAAAGCACAAAATATTGCATTTTTCGCAGGATTTGTCACTTCATGTGCATGGGGGTTCCTGGGGAGGGGCAGCGTTAACGCGGAGTTCGGGGGGCAATGCGAAGTTCGAACGCTAACGTGAAGTCAACTGCTAATTCTGTTTCAATGCTCTCAGCACAATCGGCTTCACGATATGCTTTTCCAGCTTTCGCTTCGTTCTGGCGATATAGGCGAGGTCCAGGACAGCGTTGGCACGTACTCTGGGATCGGGGTGCTCCGACAATTTCGCGCATAGATCTTGCGCCGTTTACCAATGAGGATGGAACTGCCCGACCGATAAAGATAACAGGCCCATTCGTTCGGAGCTTCTCTCTGCAGGAACGCATCGGTTTCCTCATTCGGGCACTCTGGCAGCGGCGAATATTTTCTATTCATCGTCCCTCCACTATCCGATAAAGATGACAACCCCTTCTTCGGCGAAGGCTTCCTTCAGCCTGGCGATCAGTCCATCGATTCGCGAGCATATATGGGCGTGCTCTTCCTCGGTAAGCTGTTTGTCGGCCCAAGTCTTTATTCGGTCCAGCTCCTCGCAGAGCAGGGGAAAATCGTCCTTGCGCAAATCGACGCCAGGGTCAAACAATGAAACGATGGCCAAGTTCAGCTGGCGGATAGCTGGAATCCAGCATTTCCGAAAGAACGCCTCCGTTGCGACAGGCACATAAAACGAGCGGTTTTCAGGTTCAAGAATTATCGCGGCGACGGACAAGCGCCTCTCCTCCTCTACCGTCGGCATACATTCTCCTATTATAACAAGCGAGTCATGAGTCACCCTATCTCTCTCTAACGCCAGTGACAAACGCCCTTTTGAAAATTTTGAGGTAAGCGCCGAGATGGCGGGGGCGAGCGCGCCGCCGAGGGCCAGCCTGGGCGATTTCCTTCGTCGTCGTGCCGTCGCAGCCCTTTTCCGCCATCAGGTCGACGGCAACCAGCCATATTTTGTCGCCCGTCGCCGTACGCACGCTCATCATTCCCCTCGCATCTATGTGGTTGACCGCCGCCAGGCGCAAACCGCGCCAGGAGCCCGCGCGCAGCGAACAATGCAAGCGACTACTTGCATTCATCATTCGCCATGCAGCGTCCCTTGACTAAACGGGCCATTTATTTTTTTCTGTATAAAATCGTCATGCCGTCGCCGGAAGCTTCCATGCCTATCTCCCCGTCCGCAGCATCCGCCAGCCGGAATGGAACATGCAGCCTGTCCGCGCCGTATTTTTCGTTAACCAGCCTATAAAAGGCCATCAGGACCGCTTTCACGGCATTGTCCTGCACCGGCTCGCGCGCCAGCAACTCGCATACGGCAAGCTCGTGCTTCGGATTCCCGTAGTTTACTGCAATATGGTAGTCGAAGAAAGGAACGCGGCTTTTGCTGCCGGCAAAGCAAACGATAGGGAAATTCGATTGCACAAAGCGATTGACGATCGCTTGAGCCTCGCTTGCGGAGAAAAGCCTGCTTTCGTTCGAAAGCAGGCTTCTCCCCTCGCAAACGACATGAGCATACGGCACCTGCTGCAAATGCTCCTGAAATTTCGCGACAAGGGCTCCGCGCAGCCATAAGGGTCCGATCATATCAAGCACCTGCCGTTTCGGTTAATGTTGATCATGAATTACGGCACGATCGTATTCCCGATGTCCGTATCCGAAGCGTTCAGCCGAATGCTTCCTTTGATCGCCAAATTGTGGATCACCTGCGATTCGGTCGCCGCTTCCGTGCTGATCGCAGCGCTCAAGGAGTAGTTGGAATTGGAGTAAATCGTATTTTGCGCCACCAGGGAGTTCTTCGCTCTCTGGAGCAGAATGCCGTAACCTCCGCCGGACGTCCGGTTGAAGGTGATGCGGTTGCCTACGACCTCGAAGCGATGCTCGCCGACAAGCTGGATCGAAGCTGTCGCGCCGGTAGCGTCCGGAATGTCGTTGTTTATGATTTTCACCTTGTGGCCGAGACGGTTTTCCCCATAAATAGCGACATTTTTCACGCCGCGGATCGTGTTCGATTGAATCGTCGCCTCGCATTTGCTGCCAATGTTGATGGCGTACGACTGCTGGCCCTCGAAGCCGCTCAAATCGATCATATTCCCTTCCGCCGTGACCTCACAGTCGCCTCCCTCGGCCGCCATGTTCGTGATGCGGATGCCTGCGCTGGATTGCGTGACTGTATTGCCGCGCAGCACGACGCCGGTCGATTTGTTCACCTGCATTCCATACGAGCCCGCCTTGTAGGCCTTGTTGTTCATCAGCAGAACGTCCTTGCTGCTGTCCACATTGTACGCCGCCGCTGCAGCGCGCTGAACGGCATTATCCGACACCAGCACATTTTCCGCTTCCCAAACGCCAATGCCGACGTTCCCGAGGTGGGAGAGCGTATTGCCCGTAACGACGACGTCCTTCCCGCGGGCGTCGATGCCGCTGCTGAAGCCCTTGATCACATTGCCGGCAATGGTCACGTTGTTTCCGTCCTTGCCGTTCGATACTTTCTGCCCTGCAATGGCAATATTGCTGCTGTCCGAACGAACGAGCACGTTGCCGATAATGGCGGTATCCATTCCGTTGCCGTAAGACAATGTATTGTCGGAATGGTTGCCTTCGATGATGACTCCGTAGCCGTTAAAATTGAGCACCGATGTCAAATAATTGCCGCGGAACACATTGTTCCTGACCGTAATTTCTTTCGGCACCTCGTAGTCGATACTGCCTTCGCCATATCCTTCGATGTCAATCCCCGATTGCGGGCGGGTACCTTTGACCGTCCCCGCATTCGTAATCTCATTATACTCCACGAACACGCCTTCTCCAGCCGTAATCGAGATATTGTTCCGCCGCGCCCCGTCAAGGAAACAGCGCCGGATATACACCATCTCCGGAGGCGCGTATTTGTCCCCGACGCCGATCATGCCGACAGAGCCGACATAGATGCAGTCGCCGGTGCACTTGCTGATTTTTACATTTTCGATCGTCACGTTCTTGCCGCCATGCACATAAATGCCGAATCCCCACTCCTGCGTAGAGCCGGGATGCGCCGAGAAATCGTGCTGATCGAGGTCCCCGGTAATGATGCCGCCCGAGATGGTGACGTCCTGCACTTCGCGCAAATAAATGCAGGAATAGCCGATCGCATTGTTCGGCTGTACCTTCAGTTCCGCCTCCGCGTCCAGCGTCAGCCTGAAACGGGAAGGAACCGTAATGCCCCCGCCTTTCTCCGGGTTGCGTGAGCTTGTCCCGACGGCACGGATCAAATAGAGGCCTTTGGGAATAAACGCTTCGGCATATCCAGCGCTTTTGGCGTAGGCGATCGCGGCATTAAGGCCGTCCGTCGTCTGCGCCGCATGGGTGCCGTCGGTCGAAATGCCCCATTCCGCCGGATCGATCACGTAGCAGGTCGATGCCCCGGCCGTTCCCGCGGCAGCCGGATTGGCTTCTAACCCGTAGACGTTCCCCGTAACCGACGGCTCGCGCAGCGGGCTGCCCAGAACCGCCCCTGCCGACAGCGTTGTGCCCGCGGCAGCGCTCATGCCGACTGCCCCCAAATACGAGATGAACTTTCTCCGGGACATGGATGACGGCATTGGCGTATCTTCCAGCTGATGCTTGTCTTTCACCTTTCTAATCATCTCCTTGAAATCCAACATATAGCATATATCGGAAACTTGCGCTGATCGCTGAAGCTTTTCTGCAAATTTTCATCAGGGCGATCCGCGAAAAAGCGGCGAAGCAGCCCCTCGTATCTGCCTGAAATATCGACGTCTTCCTTATATATACGATGATATACGATTCGATGGGGTCAGGCCGGTTGTGTTATTATATATTTATCAAGCTTTAACCATTTGAGGGAGCGGACAAGATGAATCAAAATATTCAGCAGTTTAAGGCCGATTTTTTTAAGGCGCTGGCGCATCCGATGCGGATTCGCATTTTGGAGGTGCTGTGCGAGGGCGATAAGAACGTGAACGAAATCCAGAGCATCCTGGGCTCGGAAGGCTCGGCCGTGTCTCAGCAGCTGGCGGTGCTGCGCAGCAAAAATGTGGTCACGGGCGTCAAGGACGGCACCTCGGTCATTTATTCGCTGCGCGATCCGCTCATTAAGGATCTGCTGGCCATCGCCAGGCAAATCTTCGACAATCATCTTGTCGACGCCATTTCCTTGCTGGAAGTGATTCGCAACGAACCTTAACCGAAAAAACAAGGGTATCCGCGAGCAAAATCAAGGATGACCTTGTTTTTTTCTGTTCACGCCGGCTGCAGGCCGGTTATTCGCGTTTGACATTGCCAAGCGGCGGGAGTACCATCTCCTATATATTCAAATAATCAAATATATGAAGAAAAGAAGGTATGTCCGATGAAATGGACGGGAAGATTCGCGGGATACCGCGCTTCCGATATTCGCAAAGATCTCGTATCCGGCCTCATTGTAGGCATTATCGCCATTCCCCTGGGAATGGCGTTTGCTATTGCGTCCGGCGTCCGGCCCGAATACGGCCTTTATACGACGATCATTGCCGGCATTCTGATTTCCTTGCTCGGCGGCTCGAAATATCAGATCGGCGGGCCGACAGGAGCGTTTATTCCGATCCTGTTCGCGATCGTCCTTCAATACGGCTACGAAAATTTGCTGATCGCCGGACTCATGGCCGGCATTCTGCTCGTGCTGATGGGGCTCCTTAAGCTCGGCTCGCTGATCAAGTATATCCCCCGCCCCGTCACCATCGGCTTTACCGCAGGCATCGCCGTCATTATTTTTACCGGGCAGATTCCTAACTTTCTGGGCCTTGCGGACGTGGAGAAGCATGAGCGGTTTTGGCCGAATATGAAGGAAATCGCGTCGCATCTGCCTTCGACGAATATATACAGCGTCATCACGGCGGCGATCTGCTGGGCGGTGATCGTCCTGACTCCCAAAATGATGAAGAAGGTGCCGGGGGCCCTGATCGGGCTGATCGTATCGAGCATCGTGGCGGCCGTCTTCTTCAAGGGGCAGGTGGCGACGATCGGCTCGGCGTTCGGGGCGATTCCGAGCGCGCTGCCGCAGCTGCATTTTCCCGAGATCACCTGGGAACGCATTCAGCACCTGATCCGCCCGGCTCTGGTGATTGCCATGCTTGGCGGCATCGAATCGCTGCTGTCGGCGGTCGTTGCCGACGGCATGACGGGCAGCCGTCACCGAAGCAACCGCGAGCTGATCGGCCAAGGCATCGCCAATATCGTGACCCCGCTATTTGGCGGTATACCGGCGACGGGCGCGATCGCCCGGACGGCGACCAATATTAAGAGCGGGGCGGTCTCGCCGCTGTCCGGCGTCATTCACGGGCTCGTCGTGCTGGCGGTGCTGCTGCTGTTCGCGCCGTTCGCCTCGGAAATTCCGCTGGCCAGCATGGCTCCCATCCTGATGATGGTCGCCTGGAATATGAGCGAAAGAAAGCAGTTCCTCCATGTCTTGCGGACGAAAACGGGCGATTCGCTCGTCCTGCTGATCACCTTCCTGCTCACCGTATTTACCGACTTGACGATTGCCGTCGAAGCCGGGTTATTATTGGCCGTCGTCCTGTTCGTCAAACGGATGAGCGATGGCTTGAAGGTCGCGAAGGTGCTGCCCGATCCGGCGGCCAAGCATGCCAAGGTGAAGGAGCATATGGTCGCCCGGGGCCACGATTGTCCGCAAATCGGGATTTATACGATCGAAGGCCCGCTCTTCTTCGGGGCGGCGACCTTGTTCGAGCAGTCGATCCTGGACGCGATTCATCAGCGGCCCAAGGTGCTGCTTCTGCGCATGGGCAAAGTGCCGTTCATCGACACGACGGGCGAGGCCAATCTGACCAGCCTCGTGAACGATTTTCAGAAGCACGGCGGAACGGTGCTTATCTCGGGCATTCAGCCGCAGCCCCTGGAGGTATTGAAGCGGACAGGGCTGTACGAGCGAATCGGAGCCGACCGGTTCTATGAGCATACCGGCGATGCGATCGAATGCGCTTTGGCCCGATTGGACCGCAAGCAATGCCTGGGCTGCCGCCATGCGGCTTTTCGAGAATGCGCGGCATTCAAGCTATCGGCGGGCGATACGGCTGCTCCCGTAAAGCGAGAGCCGTCAAGAATCTATATAAGTTGAACAAATGTTTCAGCCAGGGCCGCCGTGTGACATTGTTCTTCCCTCTGCCGACTTTGCAGTCCCCATATACGCAAAAGGCCGAGATGCTCTTTCGCATCTCGGCCTTTTCGCGCGGGAACATCCCCGGCCTTAACCGCAAAGTTTGCCCCTTGCTGCGGGTTTCCGTCCAGCCCGCCCGAGCAAGCTGCTCAGCCCGCGGCAGGATACGCGGCTTTGACTTTGTCGGGAAGATCGCTGTGCTGCACCTCCTGCCAAAACGTCACGCCGCGCAGCGGAGCCTCGTACAGCATCAGATAAGCGCCGTCCTTCAACCGTTTGCCGGCGCTGAACGTGACGGTTTTCTTTTTCCCCTTGCCATCCACGCATTCCAACGTATAAGTATACCGGTTGTTCTCGCCGCTTTGGGCTTTATCGTCGTCGACCACGGTATAATAGATCGTCTTGCCTTTAGGGTTTTCCGGCGTCAGCCGTTCCGGACTGAATAATACAAAAATGCATCCGATGGCGACCGCGGCCAGCAGGCCGGCAATCAGCATTATTTTTGTCGCTTTTCGCATGAGTGTTGACTCCCTTCTGTTAATAGACATTTCACTAACGGTTATGTTAAGCCGCCGCATCGGCCGTTCGCAGCCGCCGGATGGCGAGCGCCGAGACGAGGATAATGTACGCGCTGGTCATCGCATAAAATAGGCCGAGCTTGGCGGCCGGCAATGCCTGCTGGTCGAGAACGCCCATCCCGAGCGTCAGCAGCGAATGCGGAAAAAGCAGGCCGAGCTTCGCCACATACAAGCCGAATCCGACAAATACGGCGCACAAGCCGATGCCGATCGGCGCCGCGAAGCTTTGCATCCGCATGGAGAGCAAGAGCTGGACGGCCCCGATGGCGACGGCCGCGAACCAGCCGCGAACGATCCAGCCGGCAAGCTCGGCAGGCGGCTCGTACCCGAATCCGAAGGCAACACCCGCGCCAATGAAGAGCAGCGCGAACATCCCTTGCACGAAGCCGAGCAGCACAGCCGTTATCGTTAGCTTGGCAATGAACGTATAAGCGACCGGCACAGGGGCGGTCAGCAGCAGATGCCAGTTTTTGTTCAAATGCTCGAGTCTGCATAAATACGCGCAGCAAATCGCGATCAGGATCGGCAGGAAAAATTCCCCGTAAAACAGGCTGACCTGCGTCCATAGACTGTACCATTCGTTCTGCAAAACGCCGAGGTTGTTCGCGAAGTTCGCGCAGCCGATCATCATGCTGAAGGCCGGCAGCGAAACGAGGATGAGCCATAGGCGGGAGCGGCGCAGCTTGAGCCATTCCGCCCCGATGCATCTTATGAGCATAGGAAACCTCCTGTTTGGAAAAATAAAGCGGCAGCGTGCATCGCCGACATGGCCTTACGCGCCGCTTGCCGTCATATCTCCTGCCTGGAGACGTGAACGCATCCGGCAATATAGGCCGCCGCCCCCATCGCGAGCGCCAAAAGCGGAAGCTGGAAGCCGAATTCGTTATGCGCATAGCTGAGCGCTCCGCTTGCGTAGCCGTAAGTCACGGGACTTAAGTCCATATAATAAGACCAGATGAACCATAGACGCACCGGAGCCGGGAACAACATCGCCGTCAAGCCGACGAAGCTGCCGAGCATGCCGAGCGCCAGACTGAACGCCTGGTTTTTGACGGCAAGCGACACCCATTGCTGCAGCGCGACGACCGCTGCCGTAGTGAGCAGCGTCCCGGCGGCGAGCCGGATCAGCAGCATGAGCGGCACCGCCTCGCGGAATCCGCTCGCCAGACCGATTGCCGCAATGCCTGCCGTCTGCAGCGCGACAGCCGATGCCAGGAGCAGACACGCGGCGGCGTATTTGGCGGCGTAAATGCGGCTCCGTCTGACAGAGGCGGCCATCAGCAGCTTCCAGGTTTGGCCCTTGTGCTCCATATCGCAGATGCGCGAGACGATCACGGCCGACAAAATCGGCAAAAACAGTCTGTTCATCGAAGCGACCAGCAGCAGCGCGGCAGGCCACCCGGCGTTATCCGGATTGCGGGCTATGGACATGCTCAGCGACATATATGCCCAAGCGAGCTCGACAGCCAGAAACAGCGCGATCATCAGCGCCAGACGTTTGCGGCGCAGTTTGTATAATTCAAGCCACAGCGCATTCATTACAGACTGCTCTCCTTCCCCGTCAGCTCCAGGAAGATGCTCTCCAGACTGCGCCTGCGCTCCTCGATGCGAAGGACATCGATCCCAGCGGCGACGAGCGTCCGATTGCAGCGCGCGACCTGCGCGTCGTCCCCGTCCCGGAGCGTCAAATAACCGTCGCCGCCGACCTGCGGCGTCATGCCGTTCGCGCCGAGCAGCCGCGCGGCCGCTTCGTTGTCCTGCGTGCGCAGGGCAATATGGGATCGGCTCCGGCCTTTCAGCTCATCCAGACTCCCCTGAAAAACAAGCTGCCCGTCGCTGATAATGCCGACCGATGTCGCCACCTGCTCGATCTCCGACAGCAAATGGCTCGACAGCAGCACGGTCATGCCGTACCGCTGCGGCAAGGAACGGATCAGCTCGCGAATTTCGCCGATGCCCGCCGGATCGAGACCGTTCGTCGGCTCGTCGAGCACGAGCAATGGCGGGAACGACATCAGCGCCATGGCGATGCCGAGCCGCTGCTTCATGCCAAGCGAATATTGAGCGACTTTTTTGTCCTTTTGATTTTCAAGGCGGACAATCCGCAGCGCCTCCATCACATTGGCTTCCGGCACGCCGCGCAGCCGCTGCATGACCCGCATATTTTCAAGGCCGGTCAAATGCTGGTAAGCGGAAGGCGATTCGATGAGCGAGCCCGTCCGAGCCAGAATAGAACGGCGGTGTTTGCGCAAATCTTGGCCGAAGACGACGATCCGGCCGGACGTCGGCTGCGCGAGGCCGAGCAGCATTTTCAGCGTAGTGGACTTGCCCGCCCCGTTCGGCCCGAGAAAACCGTAAATTTCGCCTTCGTACACGGTCAGATTGACCTGATTGACCCGGTAAACGTCGCCGTATCGTTTGGATAAGCTGTGTGTGGAAATAATGGCATTCAAGCTTGTTCACTCCCGTCTGCATGGACGCATCATGTTTCGAACCAAGTATGACAGCCCAATCCAACGCCAGGCTGAAGCGAACCTTACGCCAATCTTAAATCCGTCTTGAAGCGTGGCCCACAGCAAATTCGTCCTAGTATAATAGAAGAAAGAAAGGGTGGCCGCGAAATGAACGATTGGAAATGGAAAAAAATTTTGCTCGTGGACGACGAGCCGGAAATTCGGCAAATGATCGACGATTTTTTGCGCAAGGACGGGTTCACCCGCATCTATCATGCGGCGAACTGTCAGGAAGCGCTCGCTCTGTGCCGGTCGCAGAAGCCGGACATCGCCATACTGGACGTCATGCTGCCGGATGGAGACGGGTTTGCTCTCTTATCGTCGATTCGGCGTATATCGCCGATGCCGGTTCTGTTCCTGTCGGCGAGAGGCGAGGATGAAGACCGGCTGCTCGGGCTCGGGCTGGGCGCGGACGATTATATCGTCAAGCCGTTTCTGCCGCGGGAGCTGGTCCTTCGGCTGTCTGCCGTTTTGCGCCGGGTGTACGCGCCGCAGACGGAAGAACGGCTCCCGGTTTTTCGAATCGGCGACTATACGGTCGATCTGGGCAGCGCCGCCGTGCGCGGCCCGGGCGGCGAGCAGCCGCTGACGGCCAAAGAGCTGGCGCTCCTGCTCAAGCTATATGAGAATCGGGGACGCATCGTCACAAGCGACGCGCTGTGCCAGGCGGTATGGGGAGACGATGATGACGGCTATGAAAATACGCTCATGGTGCATATTCGCCGCATCCGGGAGAAGATCGAGGCGGAGCCCTCGACTCCCCGCTATTTGCTGACGGTCAGAGGGCTTGGCTACAAGCTGGCGAAGGAGGAATGACCATGGACGGAGCGATGCCGATATTAAGACGGTTCGTCGGCACTACCATCATGATCTCCGTCTCGCTGCTCGTCATCAATTTCGTACTGCTCGGCGCATGGGTATTCAAGGGGATGGGCAGCGATCAAGCCCCGATCGATACAGTCCGGCAGACGGCGGAAGGACTGGCCGCGGGGGACGGCGGGTACGCGCTCGGCGAGGAGGCGGAGCGGCGGCTGGCGCAAAGCGGCGCCTGGGCGATGCTTCTTGACGCAAGCGGGACGGCGGTCTGGAGCTATGCGCTGCCGGACGAGCTGCCCCGCGCCTACTCGCTGACCGACGTCGCGAAGCTGTCGCGCCATTATTTCATGGATTATCCCGTATTCATCTGGGAGCACCGGAACGGGCTGGTCGTCGTCGGTTATCCCAAGACCAGCTTCGCCAAATACACTTTGAGTTTTTCGACTGAATGGGTAAGAGGCCTGCCCTCTCGCTTGGCCGGACTCGCGATCGGCAATCTTGCGCTGGCGCTTCTGCTGTCGATCGCGATCGGCGCCCTGCTCATTCGCTCGCTACGCCCGCTGATCCGCGGCATTCATGCGCTGCCGAACGATCGGCATGTGGAGGTCGAACCGCGGGGCGTGCTCGCTCCGCTCGCACAAAGCATCAACGCCATCTCCTCACTGCTGCAGAAGAAGAACGAAGCGCTCAAGAAGCGGGACGAGGCGCGCTCCAACTGGATCGCCGGCATCTCCCACGACATTCGCACTCCGCTCTCGATGGTGCTCGGCTATGCCAGCGAGCTGGAGGACAGCGAAGAGCTGTCCCCCGAGCAGAGGCGCAAGGCCGGCATTATCCGGCAGCAGGGGGAGAAGCTCCGCTCGCTCGTAAGCGATCTGAATCTCGTATCGATGCTGGAGTACGAGATGCAGCCGCTCGACGTCAAGCCGATCCGGCTCGCGGCGCTGGCGCGCAGGGTGGCGTCGGATGTGCTGAACAACGGGCTGGACGATCGGTTCGCGGTGGAACTGGAGATTCCAAGCGAGAAGCTCGCCGTGACCGGAGACGAGAAGCTGCTGCTGCGCGCCGTGCTCAATCTGCTGCACAACAGCATCGACCACAATCCGCAAGGATGCCGGATTTGGCTTAAGACGAGCGAGTCGCCGGAGCGCGGCACGTGCTCCCTCATTGTGGCCGACGACGGCAAAGGCATCGCCAGCGGCGAGCTGCCCGACCTGCTGGAGCTGCCGTACGCCGGGAAGCGGCGGCGTCCCGCGGCGAGCGGCCGCGGCCTCGGGCTGCCGATGGTAGCCCGCATCGCCAAGGCGCATGGCGGCGCGCTGCGGCTGACCAGCGGCATCGCCCAAGGAATGCAGGCGGAGCTCGAGCTCCCTACCGCCGGGGCGGCGATATCTCCCCCTGCCAAAAAAACATAAACTCCGAGCCGGCCCCCGTGAAGCGGGGGCGGCTCGCTGCTTCCAGCGTTTAGCTTGAGCTTAAAGCTTCCCGGTTACGTCGACGAAACTGGATGGAATCCGAAGCAGCTGATTTCTTTTCTTCTAGGCCCCCTATTGTTTCATTTGGAAGCATTGCGTCGCGAATGATGTATTTTGTACAACAAAATCGGGGACTCCAGCCGTTTTCTTGAGAGAATGTTGTACAATGTGCATAATTTTAGGCGGATTTCACACTAGCTTTGCAAAGAAGTTGACATCATTTGGATTTAAATGGGTAAATTACTTTTTGGACAAACAGAAACTTATTTTCCCAGTTTAATTTTCCGGCGAATAGGCTAAAAAGTGGCGGCTCCATAGAGCGAGGGGGGTTACCATTTATTTACAATATCCTTTTTATTGGTTGAATTCGTTTGCCAAAACCAATTTCTGCGCCACGTACTTCTTAGGGTGTTTCCTTGGGCGTCCTCGCTTCGGCTTCTTCTGACGGCCTTTTGAAGTTTTCGTCGGTTTCCGGAACAAAGAGCCAAGCAGCTTTTCCCAACTCTTGTCCATATACTGACGCATCCTTTTCAACACTTTGCACAGCCCATGCTCCGTCCCCGTTTGGAGCTTTACGAGAACACACAATGCGTGAGCGATCAGTGTCATGTAAATCTGATTCCATACGGCACAAGGCTTGTTGCTGTACAGTTTAGCCAAACGCAAATATTGCTTCATCCATTTGAAGAACAATTCGATGT
>NZ_KB905578.1 GCF_000380965.1 Paenibacillus ginsengihumi DSM 21568
AGTGAATCAGCAAATGTTGTATTTTGTACAACAAAAACGGGGAAATATACCGCTCTAGCGGCCTAATGTTGTAGAAAGTGCAACATTTCGGGCGATGTTCCCGGGTTTGCAGCCAAACGCGCCCAAATTGTTGCACAAAGTGCAATATTTCTCTGCCTCCTGTACGTAGGATGAGGGAAATGTTGCATTTTTTGCAACATTCGTCGCCCAATGCTCGGTTGTGCCCGGGAAGGTCAGCCCTAATATGAAGTTTGCATGGTCAGGGGAGTTTCAGCGGCTAAAGAGAAGTTTGCACGGTCAGGCGAGGTTCGGCGGCTAACCGATGACGAGCGCTTTCGTCATCGGTCTTCATCTTCGGCGAATTTTTCAAGACAGGGCGCTTGAAAGTTCCTCGCCATTACATGAATCCAGCGGCTTCGACGCATAATATGGACAGCTTAAACAAACGTTTTGCGACCCACTTGCATTTCTAAGCAAATTTGCTATAATGAACTTAAAGTCAAAGAAAGTCAAAGTCAATTTGACTGATTGTTTCGTCATTTGACGATAATACGGGTAGTTGCGCCATTTGACGATAATCGGATAGTTTCGTCTTTTGACGATCATACTGGTTATTTCGCCTTATAGCGAGAATGATGGATGGATACAGCACTTGGCATTGCCATACGCGGAATGTAAAGAGCCTTCGAACAAGAATCCATTTCATCGGTCATCAATTCGTTTAAGCAATTGGAGGGTCCTTGATGCGCAATGTTTCAGAAATCATCGAGCAGTATCTGAAGCAGATTTTGCAGCATAGTCCCGATGGTATCATTGAAATTCAGCGCAATGAGTTGGCCGATCAATTCAACTGTGTGCCTTCCCAGATCAATTACGTGATCAGCACTAGGTTTACGCTGGAGAAGGGATACGTTGTAGAGAGCAAACGAGGCGGCGGCGGATATATCCGCATTCAAAAGATTGAGCTGAATTCTCACAAAGCGGTATTGGATCACATCTTTCAGACGATTGGCAATAATATCGATCAGAACACTTCCGAAGGCTTGATTTATTCGCTCAAGGAAAGAGGATATTTGAGCGCCAGGGAAGCAGCCCTGATGAAAGCCGCGGTATCCCGCGACGTGCTGAAGCTCAAATTGCCGCTCCGCGACGAGGTCAGAGCCGGCCTGCTCAAGGCGATGCTGGTCTCATTGCTTACCAAATAAACCGCGTAAACCGCGGGTCATGGCTCACAGCGTCAACAAAGGGCTCATTCCCAAAGGGCCATAAGGAGGGACACGAATGCTCTGTCAAGAATGCGGCAAGAAGCAGGCAACGCTTCATTTTACCAAGATTCTCAATGGAGAGAAAACGGAGTTCCACATTTGCGAAAGCTGCGCCAGAGAGAAGGGAGAACTGATACCGGGAACACCCAACGGCTTTTCCATTCACAACCTGCTCTCGGGACTGCTTGATTTCGATCCGGCCGCGCATAGCTCCGTTGCCAACAAAGTACAGCCGACGCGCTGCGAGCATTGCGGATTAACGTATACGCAGTTCAGCAAAGTAGGGCGGTTTGGCTGCAGCCATTGTTACCAGTATTTCGGGGAAAGGCTGGACCCTTTGTTCAAAAGAGTGCACGGCAATACCGTACATGTCGGGAAGGTGCCGAAGCGCTCCGGCGGGATGATCAAATTCAAGCGGGAGCTGGATGATTTGAAGAAAGAGCTTCAGCGGCGCATCGAAAATGAAGAGTTTGAACAAGCCGCGCTGCTCAGAGACCGCATCAGGGAGATAGAGAGGAAAGTTTCCGAAGGATAGCCTGGAAAAGCGAAGGCGTTAGGCAAACCCGGATGTTCGCGAGGGAGGAGTAGGCATATGGCAGAAACGGATCGTTTTACAAGAAATGCGTTAAGCGACTGGATGAAGGGCGAAGGTCCCGAATCCGATATCGTCATTAGCAGCAGAATCCGCATTGCCCGCAATTTGCAATCATATCCGTTTCCGATGCTGGCGACCAATCAACAGTCGAAGGAAGTGCTTGCCAAAGTTGCGAACCTGTTATCGAATGAGGATTTGTCGGAAATCAGCCGGTTTACGCTGCTGCCGCTGAGCGAGCTGAGCGAGCTGGAGAAGAAAGTGCTTGTCGAGAAGCATCTGATCAGTCCGGCGCTGGCCAACGAATCGCGCAACGGGGCTATTATCCTCAGCGATAATGAGTCGATTGGCATTATGGTGAATGAAGAAGACCATTTGCGAATACAATGCTTGTGCCCTGGCTTTCAAATTAAAGAAGCGTGGGATTTGGCCAGCCGGATCGACGACATTTTTGAAACGCAGCTTGATTATGCCTTTGACGAAAAGAGAGGGTATTTGACCAGCTGCCCGACGAATGTGGGCACAGGCATTCGAGCCTCGGTGATGCTGCATCTGCCGGCGCTCGTATTGACGCAGCAAATTAACCGCATTTTGTCGGCTATCACGCAAGTGGGCCTGACGGTCAGAGGAATTTACGGAGAAGGCAGCGAGGCGCTGGGCAATCTGTTTCAAATTTCCAACCAAATCACGCTTGGGCAGTCCGAGGATGAGATTATCGACAATCTGTACAGCGTCGTCCGGCAAATTATCGGGCACGAAAGGGCGGCGCGGCAGCGGCTCATTCAAGAGACCAAGGTCAAAATTTTCGACCGGGTCAGCCGCTCATACGGCACGCTTTCCTACGCGGGAATCATGGATTCCAAGGAAGCGGCCCAGCGTCTGTCCGACGTGCGCTTGGGCATCGATCTGGGCTTTATTCGCAATGTGAGCACCCGGACGCTTAACGAGCTGCTGGTGATGACGCAGCCCGGATTTTTGCAGCAGTCGGCAGGAGATAAGCTGACGCCCGAAGAAAGAGACATAAGGAGAGCGCAGCTCATTCGAGAAAAGCTGTCTCGTCCTACCGGCAACGAACATTAATCCACTTTGGAGGTGTTACTCATGATGTTTGGCAGATTTACGGAACGCGCGCAAAAAGTGCTGTCACTCGCTCAAGAGGAAGCCGTAAGGCTGGGACATAACAATATCGGCACAGAGCATATTTTGCTCGGATTGATTCGCGAAGGCGAAGGAATTGCCGCCAAAGCGCTGATTGCGCTGGGACTGGGCCTGGAGAAAATTCAGGACGAGGTCGAATCGCTGATCGGCCGCGGACAAGAGCAGCCAACGAATATCGCATATACGCCGCGCGCAAAAAAGGTCATTGAGCTGTCTATGGACGAGGCGCGCAAGCTTGGACATACTTATGTAGGCACAGAGCATATTTTGCTCGGATTGATTCGCGAAGGCGAAGGGGTTGCGGCCCGCGTCCTGAACAACCTGGGCGTAAGCCTGAATAAGGCGCGGCAGCAAGTGCTGCAGCTGCTTGGCAGCAGCGAGGTGGTGTCCAGCAATCATGGTAACACCGCCAATGTCAGCACGCCGACACTGGACAGCCTGGCCCGCGATTTGACGGCCATCGCCAAAGAGGGCAACCTCGATCCGGTGATCGGGCGCAGCAAAGAGATCGAGCGTGTCATTCAAGTGCTCAGCCGCCGCACCAAAAACAACCCGGTGCTCATCGGCGAGCCTGGCGTCGGCAAGACGGCGATCGCCGAAGGACTGGCGCAAAAAATTATCGCCAACGAAATTCCCGAGACGCTTCGCGACAAGCGCGTCATGACGCTCGATATGGGCTCGGTCGTGGCGGGCACGAAGTATCGCGGCGAATTTGAAGACCGCCTGAAAAAAATTATGGATGAAATTCGTCAAGCCGGCAATATCATTCTGTTCATCGACGAGCTGCATACGCTGATCGGCGCCGGCGGCGCGGAAGGGGCAATCGACGCCTCCAACATTTTGAAGCCGGCCTTGGCTCGCGGCGAGCTGCAGTGCATCGGGGCGACGACGCTTGACGAGTACCGCAAATATATCGAAAAAGACGCTGCGCTGGAACGCCGCTTCCAGCCGATTACGGTCGATCAGCCGACGCCGGAAGAGGCGATCCAAATTTTGATGGGGCTGCGCGACCGCTACGAGGCGCATCACCGCGTCAAAATTACAGACGAAGCGATCGAGCAGGCGGTGCGGCTGTCGGACCGCTACATTACCGACCGGTTCCTGCCGGATAAGGCGATCGACCTGATCGACGAGGCCAGCTCCAAGGTAAGGCTTCGCTCGTATACGGTGCCGCCGGATCTGAAGAAGCTCGAAAGCCGGCTGGAGGATATCCGCAAAGAGAAGGATGCGGCCGTCCAAAGCCAGGAATTCGAGAAGGCGGCATCGCTGCGCGACACCGAGCAGAAGATTCGCGAAGAATTGGAATCGACGCGCAACGAATGGAAGGAAAAGCAGGGGCGCACCGATTCCGAGGTGACGCCGGACGATATCGCACAAATCGTGACGAGCTGGACCGGCATTCCGGTGGTGAAGCTGGTCGAGGAAGAGACCGACCGCTTGCTGAAGATGGAAGAAATTTTGCATGACCGCGTCATCGGCCAGGAAGAAGCCGTCAAGGCGGTCAGCCGGGCGATTCGTCGGGCGAGAGCCGGCCTGAAAGATCCGAAGCGCCCGATGGGCTCGTTCATCTTCCTTGGTCCGACGGGCGTCGGTAAGACGGAATTGGCCCGCGCGCTGGCCGAGGCGATGTTTGGAGACGAAAACTCCGTCGTCCGCATCGACATGTCGGAATATATGGAGAAGCATTCGACTTCGCGGCTTGTCGGGGCGCCTCCCGGATACGTCGGATACGAAGAAGGCGGCCAGCTCACCGAGAAGGTTCGCCGCAAGCCATACTCCGTCGTGCTGCTGGACGAGATCGAGAAGGCGCATCCGGAAGTGTTCAACATTTTGCTTCAAGTGCTGGAGGACGGCCGGCTGACCGATTCCAAAGGCCGCACCGTCGACTTCCGCAACACGCTGATCATTATGACGTCGAACGTCGGCGCGGATACGATCAAGAAAAATTCGACGCTGGGCTTCACCGCTTCGAATGATTCCGAGCGCGACTACAACAACATGAAGGATAAAGTGATGGGCGAGCTCAAGAAGAGCTTCCGTCCGGAGTTCCTGAACCGGATCGATGAAATCATCGTCTTCCACTCGCTGGAGGAGAAGCACATCGCCGAGATCGTCGCGCTGATGGCCGACGAGCTGCGCAAGCGGCTGAAGGACCAAAACGTCGATTTCATCCTGACGGACAAAGCGAAGGCCTTCCTGGCGAAAGAGGGCTTCGATCCGACCTTCGGGGCCAGACCGCTGCGCCGGGCGATCCAGAAGCATATCGAGGACCGCTTGTCCGAAGAGCTGCTGCGCGGCAACATTTCCAAGGGAGACCATCTGATCATCGACGAGCAGGATGGCGAGCTGACCGTCAAACGAACGGAGGAAGTGCCGGCAGGGTCAGTTGAATAAATCAGTTGAAATATAAGAAGGAGGCCGATGAGGCCTCCTTTTTGCCGTCTTTGCCGTGCCAAGCAAGGGGAAGGCGGAAATCGCCGCACAAAGAGGTTTTCAAGACGAAGGGGACATGGTAAACTTTAGTATAGATGTCTATGACAAGTCAGGAGAAAGACGCATGGCCAGGACGAAAACGAAGTTTTTTTGCCAGGAGTGCGGATACGAGGCTCCCAAATGGTTGGGGAAGTGTCCGGGCTGCCAGGCTTGGAATACGTTCGTGGAAGAATTGGATACGGGCGGCAAGTCTAATGGATACCATTCTTCTCTTGTGAGGACGAAAGAAAAAGCGGTTTCCATCATACATATAAAAGGCGGAGAAGAAGAGCGAATTGAGACCAGTATCAGGGAACTGAACCGGGTGCTGGGCGGCGGCATCGTGCCGGGTTCGCTCATTCTTGTCGGCGGCGATCCGGGAATCGGCAAATCGACGCTGCTGCTGCAAACGTCTCACGAGCTGACCAAGCGCGGCCTCAAGGTGCTGTATATTTCCGGAGAGGAATCGGTTCGCCAGACGAAGCTGCGCGCCGACCGGCTCCAGGCGGTATCGCCGCTCCTGTTCGTGCTGTGCGAGACGAACCTGGAGCATATCGAAGCGGCGATTGATGAGATCGAGCCCGACTTTTTGGTCATCGACTCGATTCAGACCGTATATCATTCAGCCGTTGCTTCCGCGCCGGGCAGCGTATCGCAGGTGCGCGAGTGCACGGGGCATTTTATGCGCTTAGCCAAAATAAAGGGAATTGCAACGGTCCTAGTTGGCCATGTTACTAAAGAAGGAGCGATTGCCGGACCGCGGCTGCTTGAGCATATGGTCGATTGCGTGCTGTATTTCGAAGGAGAACGGCATCATTCGTACCGGCTGCTGAGAGCGGTGAAGAACCGGTTCGGCTCGACCAACGAAATCGGCATTTTCGAGATGCGCGAAAGCGGTTTGACAGAGGTCACCAATCCGTCCGAGCTGTTCTTGTCCGAAAGGCCGCTCGGCGTGGCCGGATCGACGGTCGTGGCCAGCATGGAAGGAACCCGGCCCGTGCTGGTCGAGCTGCAGGCGCTCGTCTCCCAGACGAATTTTCCGTCTCCCCGCCGCATGGCGACAGGCTTCGACCACAACCGCTTGTCGCTGATCATCGCGGTGCTGGAGAAACGAATGGGCATGTTCCTGCAAAATCAAGACGCTTACTTGAATGTGGCGGGCGGCGTCAAGCTTGATGAGCCTGCTGTCGACCTGGCGGTGGCAGTCAGCATCGCCTCCAGCTTCCGAGAGCATCCGACCAGACCTTTCGATGTCGTCTTCGGGGAGGTCGGGCTGACCGGCGAGGTTCGCGGCGTCTCGCGCGCCGACCAGCGCGTGCGGGAGGCGGAGAAGCTTGGCTTCCAAAGGGTCATCCTTCCTGCCAAGAGCATGAAGGGCTGGAATCCTCCCCAGGGCATCGAGCTGATCGGCGTGAACACGGTCGCCGAGGCGCTGACTGCCGCATTAGGATAGTACGTATCAACAACACAAGGTTTTCAGACAAGGTGCATACAGAGCGGCCGAACGATAGCGATCAGGCCGTCTCCTGAGGAACGCTTGGTCTGCAAACATCCGACTGGAGGCACAGCATGAGCAAGGATGA
This sequence comes from Paenibacillus ginsengihumi DSM 21568, assembly GCF_000380965.1. Lineage (GTDB taxonomy): Bacteria > Bacillota > Bacilli > Paenibacillales > NBRC-103111 > Paenibacillus_G > Paenibacillus_G ginsengihumi. The sequence goes on from NZ_KB905578.1 coordinate 7,071, forward strand.
AGCCAAACGGGAGGTTACGCTAAGCCAGCTGCTTCAGCTGGTCGCTCCCGGAACCCCTTTCCGCGAAGGGCTGGAGAATGTGTTGCGGGCCAAGACCGGCGGGCTGATTGTCGTAGGCTATAGTCCCGAGGTCATGGAGATTGTGGACGGAGGATTCTCGATCAACTGCGAGTTTACTCCGAATTATTTATATGAATTGGCCAAAATGGACGGCGCCATCATCTTGAGCGAGGATCTGCGCAGCATTCTATATGCCAATACGCAGCTCGTGCCCGATTCGACGATCCCTTCAACCGAGACAGGCATCCGTCACCGGACGGCGGAGCGCGTGGCCAAGCAGACGGGGAAGCTGGTCGTATCCATTTCCCAGCGGCGCAACGTCATCACCCTGTATCAAGGCAATTTGCGGTATGCGCTGAAAGATATCGGCGTTATTCTGACGAAAGCGAACCAGGCGATTCAGACGCTGGAGAAGTACAAGTCGGTGCTGGATCAAGCGCTCACCAATCTGGGAGCTTCCGAATTCGAGGAGCTGGTAACGCTTCATGACGTCACCGGCGTGATGATGCGCATCGAGATGGTGCTGCGGGTCAAGGCGGAAATCAAACGGTACATTAACGAGCTCGGCAACGAAGGGCGCCTGATCAGCATGCAGCTGGAGGAGCTTGTCGGCAACACGGAGCAGGAAGCGCTGCTGCTGATCAAGGACTACATGCGCGAGCTGAACGAGGAGAAGATCAGGGAGCTGATGGGAGCGCTCAAGCGGCTGGCATCTGACGATATGCTCGACCACCCTCACATTGCCCGGCTGCTCGGATACCCGAACGCCTCTGGAAGCACCGAGGAAACGATTGCCCCGCGCGGTTATCGGGTGCTGCACAAGATCCCGCGGCTGCCTTCCGTCATTATTCAAAATCTTGTGGAGCGCTTTCAAGACTTGCCGCATCTGATGATGGCGACGATCGAAGAGCTCGACGACGTGGACGGCATCGGGGAAGTGCGAGCTCGCACGATCAAGGAAGGTTTGAAGCGAATCCAAGATCAGGTGCTCATTGACAGACATATCTAACTTGCATACAATCAGAGGGTAGCCTAAATAAGTAATCGGATTTAGGGTACAGTATAACCAGAGGTGGATTCTTAAATGATAACCAAATCCCTTCCGAATATATTTACGATAGGCAATCTGTTCCTCGGTATCATCTCAATTATTCTCGTGTTTAACAATAATCAAGAACTGGCGGCTATTATGGTCATCGTAGCGATGCTGCTCGACGGCCTGGACGGACGGGTGGCCCGGGCGCTCAACGCGCAGAGCGAGTTCGGCAAAGAGCTGGATTCCTTGTCGGATGTCATTTCCTTTGGCGTGGCGCCAGCGTTCATCATGTATGTCACGGCTTTCACCGAGCTGAATGCGGCGGCAGCCTGGATCGTGACCGCCATCTTCCCGATCTGCGGAGCGCTTCGTCTGGCCCGCTTCAATGTCGTAGCCGGGGTGCCGGGTTATTTCATCGGCCTGCCGATTCCGGCGGCCGGCGGCATGCTCTGCACGCTAGCGTTGTTCCATAGGGAACTGAATCCATACGTTCTGGTGTTTGCCACGCTGCTCTTGTCTTATTTGATGATCAGCACGGTCAAATACCCGAATTTCAAGCGGGTCGGCATTCCGAAGGCGGCGATCTGGGTCACGCCATTCGTCGTCATCGCGGCGGTTGTGCTGGCCGTCATTTTCCCGGGCACGCTGTCCAAGATGATTTTCATTCCCCTGGTGCTCTATGCGCTGTACGGACTAAAAAAAAACGTTGACCGTCTTTCCCGCAGAAGGAGAAGACGCAAGGAGCAGTCGCTGGAAGAGATGGAATCCAACAGCACGCCGTTGTGACGGCTTGCCTGGACCAGCGATTAATCGAATAATCAAAACGAGGAAGAATGAAAAGCATTTATTTTCCTGCCGCAAGGATGTGGAAAATAATGCTTTTTTTTGTGCATCCGCCGCTTGAAGTGGATTAGAAAGCGAGCTTTTGGTTCATAATGGTAAGGTGAGTGAAGGAAACAGGAGAGGCTGGAGGTGAAATCTATGATGAAAAAGTGGTTTCAAGTTCTATTGGCCGTGATCGGCGGATTGCTCGCGGCGGAATGGAGCGATCGAATCGGGAAGCCGTTAATCGAAGTCATAGCTCCTGTACTGGGAATTCAGGAAACGGAATGGCTGGCTTATTGGATGTTTGGACTCGGTGCATTATTCGTCTATGCATGCAGTGCATGGGCTATCGACGCGGGGCTTCGCCTCATTCGCGAAGGAGAAGAGAGGGTGGCGCGCGTGCCCGTCACCGACCTATTGTCCGGCACGCTGGGGATGGCCGTCGGACTGCTCTTGGCGACGTTGCTGCTGAACCCGTTCGAACGGGCCGGGTTATCCCCTCCGCTGCTGCATGTGTTGTTGGTCGCGCTGTTCGCTTACGCGGGCTACCGGCTCGGGAGGACGAAGCGGGAGGAACTGCCGGCAGCGCTTGGCGCCCGCGCAGGCAAGGCGGAGAAGGAAGTCAAAGGCTTCGAAGAGCACAAAATTTTGGATACCAGCGTGATCATCGACGGGCGGATCGCCGATATTTGCAAGACAGGCTTCATTGAAGGAACGCTCGTCATCCCCGAATTCGTGCTGGAGGAGCTGCAGCATATCGCCGATTCGTCGGATTTGCTTAAGCGCAACCGCGGCCGCCGCGGATTGGACATCCTGAACAAGATCCAGAAAGAACTGGATGTGAAGGTGCTAATCTACGAAGGGGATTTCGACGAAATCTCCGAAGTAGACAGCAAGCTGGTGAAGCTGGCCAAGGTGCTCGGCGGCAAAGTCATCACGAACGATTTCAACTTGAACAAAGTGTGCGAGCTGCAGGGTGTATCCGTGCTGAACATCAACGATTTGGCCAATGCCGTGAAGCCGGTCGTGCTTCCCGGAGAAGAAATTGTCGTTCAGGTCATCAAGGACGGCAAGGAGCACGGCCAAGGGGTCGCTTATCTGGACGACGGCACGATGATCGTGGTCGAAGGCGGCCGGGACTTTATCGGCACGACGCTGGACGTGCTGGTCACGAGCGTGCTGCAAACTTCGGCGGGACGAATGATTTTCGCCAAGCCGAAGCTATTGGAAAAAGCGCTGTAACAAGGTATGATTATAGGGACGCCCCTGTCGCCTGTCAGGGTGCGCATACTTGTTGCAGGAGGACGGCCGTGAAGGACAAGCTTGGCGTAATCGTCGTCGCCGCGGGCAAAGGCACGCGGATGGGGACTCAGGATAGCAAGCAGTTTTTGACATTGGGCGGCAAGCCGATCCTTGTACATACATTGGAACGGCTCGGGCGGGTGGATATTGTGGAGCGCATCGTCGTCGTGACAGCGGCGGAGCATATTGCGCGGTGCGAATCCTATATCGGCCGCTACGGGCTGAAGAAGATCGCGCAGATCGTCCCTGGCGGAAGAGAACGCCAGGATTCCGTCCGTGCCGGAATCGAAGCGCTGGGAGACGCCGTTGAATGGGTGATGGTTCATGACGGCGTCCGCCCGTTTCCGGCCGAGGCGCATGTGCGGCGCTGCTACGAGACGGCGCGGGAAACGGAGGCGGCCGTGCTGGCGGTTCCCGTCAAGGACACGATCAAGGTGGTGGACGCGGATGGCGTCATCCAGTCGACACCGGACCGTCGAAGCTTGTGGGCGATTCAGACCCCGCAGGCTTTTCGTCTTTCCTTGCTGCGGGAAGCCCACGAGCAGGCCGCCAGGGATGGCTTTGCGGGCACGGACGATGCGATGCTGGTCGAGCGGCTTGGCGTGAAGGTGCGTGTCGTCGAAGCGGACTATTACAATATTAAAATTACGACGCCCGAGGATTTGCCTTGGGCGGAATGGATCTATCGGCATGTGAGGTAAGCCTCGGCGCCGAATGCGGGAATTGGGGGAGAACGATGATACGGATAGGACAAGGGTTTGACGTGCATCAATTGACGGAAGGACGCAAGTGCATCATCGGCGGGGTGGAAATCCCGTACGAGAAAGGCCTTCTCGGCCATTCCGATGCGGATGTGCTGCTGCACGCCGTCAGCGACGCGATTCTGGGGGCGCTGGCGCTGGGCGATATCGGCAAGCATTTCCCGGATACGGACGAGGAGTACAAAGACGCGGACAGCTACAAGCTGCTCGTTCGCGTATGGCAGCTTGCCAAGGAAGCGGGGTACCGCCTCGGCAATGCCGATGCGACGATCATCGCCCAGAAGCCGAAGATGGCGCCGTACATTCCGGCGATGGTTGAACGCATTGCCGCTGCCCTGGAGGCGGAGCCGTCGCAGGTTAACGTCAAGGCCACGACGACCGAACAGCTCGGATTCACCGGCCGAGGCGAAGGCATTGCCGCACAAGCGGTTGTTTGTCTTGTCAAAGATGTGCTATCATAACTCATAATATTTTCCGGGGAGACATGACGATGAGCAACCTTCGCGTAAGATACGCCCCCAGTCCGACGGGGCATCTGCATATCGGCGGGGCAAGAACCGCCTTGTTCGATTATTTGGTCGCCCGCAAAATGGGGGGGCAATTTATTATTCGCTTCGAGGATACCGACCAGACGCGCCACATCGAATCGGGAATCGACAACCAGCTGGACGGATTGCGCTGGCTCGGCATCCAGTGGGACGAAAGCGTCGATATCGGAGGACCTTACGGCCCTTACAGGCAGACGGAGCGGCTCGAGCTGTATCGTCCGTTCACCGATCAGCTGCTGCAGAGCGGCCACGCTTACCGCTGTTATTGCACGGAGGCGGAGCTGGAGCAAGAGCGGGCGGAGCAGGAGGCTCGCGGGGAAACGCCGATGTATTCCGGCAAATGCCGTCATTTGACGGCCGAGCAGGAGGAGCGGTACCGGGCTGAGGGACGCCGGCCGTCCATCCGTTTTCGCGTGCCGCAAGACCGGATCATCGCTTTCGACGACCGGATTCGGGAGCGGGTCGAATTCGAGACAAGCGGCATCGGAGATTTCATCATCGTGCGTCCGGACGGCATTCCTACGTACAACTTCGCCGTTGTCCTGGACGATCATCTGATGAAGATCAATCTCGTGATCCGGGGAGAAGAGCATCTGACCAATACGCCGCGGCAAATCATGATATACGAAGCGCTGGGCGTCGAGGTGCCGGAATTCGCTCATCTGTCCCTGATTTTGAATCAGGACCGCAAAAAGATGAGCAAGCGCGACGAATCGATCATCCAATTCGTCGAGCAGTACAAGGAGCTCGGCTATTTGCCGGAGGCGGTCGTCAACTTCATCGCGCTGCTCGGCTGGGCGCCGAAAGGCGAGGAGGAGATTTTCAGCCTGGAGGAGCTGGTAGCGCAGTTCGATCTGGACCGGGTATCGAAGAGTCCTGCCGTCTTCGACATGGACAAGCTGAATTGGATGAACAATCTGTATATCAAAAAAGCGGACCCGGCCCGCATCGTGGAGCTGGCGATTCCTCATCTGCAAAAGGCGGGGAGACTGCCTTCCGAACTGACGGCGCAGCAGCGGAGCTGGGCGGAGGATTTGATTCGTCTGTATCAGGAGCAGCTTCGCTTCGTCGCCGAGATCGTTCCGCTGTCCGAGCTGTTCTTCCGCGAGGAAATCAGCTTCGAGGAGGAAGCGAAGGCGCTGCTGGCTGAAGAGCATGCGCCCGTCGTGCTAAGCAGCTTCCTTCGCCAGGTGGAGCAGGCGGGAGAGATTGCCGCCGAAGGCTGGAAAGATTTGCTGAAGGCCGTACAGAAGGAGACCGGCTACAAGGGCAAGCAACTTTTCATGACCGTCCGCGTGGCGTTGACCGGACAAATGCACGGCCCGGATCTGAACATGACGCTGCATCTGCTGGGCCGGGAGACGGTGATGGCGAGGCTGAAGAAGTTATTGTAAACCGCCGTCATTTCCGCTATACTATTGGCATCAATAATCCCGAACATGGGGCGGCGCTGGCCGCCAATCGTTCGGGGGCGCAGGCGACGAGCGGGGAGCGGCAAGCATCGCAGGTCGCCCGCGCCGATATTCGAATCAGGCTGAGAACGGGAGAGTACGCTGCATTAACGGATTTCCAGAGAGGACGACCGGATGCGAGTCCGGCTGGAAGTCGTCCAGTCCCATGCAGACGGAAGTGCACCCGGGAGCCGCGAAGGCGAACGTTCTTTGCCGCGCGATAGGGCGGCCGGAGAGCGGGCAGCCTTGCGCCGGAACGTTCACGTTAAGAACGCATGAGATGGGGAGCGGGCTTGTTCTCTCGCGCCTGGATTCCCCAAGCAGAGTGGAACCGCGTTATTGCACGCCTCTGCAGCCTTGACAGGCTGCGGAGGCTTTTTTAATTTATGGAGTGATGGAGCTTAAGCTAGGAAAGTGGTGGCTTCGGATGTTCAAGCGAATGAAAGAAGATATCGAGACCGTCTTCGAGAATGACCCGGCGGCCCGCAACTGGTTCGAGGTCGTGTTCACTTACTCGGGACTGCATGCGCTCTGGGCGCATCGGATAGCTCATTGGTTCTACAAGAAAAAGTGGTATACACTGGCGCGCATCATTTCGCAGTTCAGCCGCTTCATGACGGGGATCGAGATCCATCCCGGCGCAGTGATCGGCCGCCGCTTTTTCATCGATCACGGGATGGGCGTCGTCATCGGCGAAACGTGCGAGATCGGCGACAACGTGCTGCTGTATCACGGCGTAACGCTCGGCGGCACCGGCAAGGAGAAGGGGAAGCGGCATCCGACGATCGGCAACAATGTGGTCATATCGGCTGGAGCGAAGGTGACCGGTTCGTTCAAGATAGGGGATAATTCCCGGATCGGGACGAATGCGGTCGTACTGAGCGAGGTGCCGCCGAACAGCACGGTCGTCGGCATTCCCGGCCGCGTCGTGAAGCGGGACGGCGTCCGCGTCGGGCGGCTGGAGCACGACAAGCTGCCCGACCCGATCGTCGATACGTTCCGTCAGATGCAGCAGCAGATCGACGAGCTGAAGGCGGAGCTGGAGAAAGTCAAGCAAAATTCCGATAGCAGAGAAAGGGTTTAACATATGGCGCTGAAAATTTATAACACGATGAGCCGAACGAAGGAAAGCTTCGTGCCTCTGACGCCGGGCAAAGTGAAGATGTATGTCTGCGGCCCGACCGTATACGACTACATTCATATCGGCAACGCGCGGCCGCTTATTTTCTTCGATGTGGTCCGCAGATATCTGGAGTCGGAAGGCTACGAGGTCAGCTACGTCGTCAACTTCACCGATGTGGACGATAAGCTGATCAAGAAAGCGAACGAAGCGGGAAGCTCGGTGCCGGAGGTGGCCGAGCGTTTCATTGCCCAGTACCATGAGGACGCCGGCGGTCTTGGGGTGCGCGAGGCGTCGCTGCATCCGCGCGTGACGCAAAATATGGAGGAGATCATCGCTTTCATTGCCGGACTCGTCGATAAAGGGCTCGCTTACGAAAGCGGAGGCGACGTCTATTACCGCACGTCGAAATTCCCGGATTACGGCAAGCTGTCGCATCAAAATCTGGAGGAGCTGCAATTCGGCATCCGGATCGAGGTGGACGAACGCAAGGAGAATCCGCAGGATTTCGTGCTCTGGAAGGCGGCCAAGCCCGGGGAGATCAGCTGGTCCAGCCCGTGGGGCGAGGGACGGCCGGGCTGGCATATCGAATGCTCGGCGATGGTGCGCAAATATTTGGGCGATACGATCGACATCCACGGCGGTGGGCAAGATTTGACCTTTCCTCATCATGAATGCGAGATCGCGCAGTCGGAAGGACTCACCGGCCATCCGATGGCCCGGTACTGGATGCATAACGGCTTCGTCAATATCAACAACGAGAAAATGTCCAAGTCGCTCGGCAACGGCATTAACGTGAACCGGCTGCTGCAATCGATACCGGCGGAAGCGATCCGCTATTTCATGCTGTCGGGGCATTACCGCAATCCGCTCAACTTCAGCGACGATGCCGTCGAGCAGGCGAAGAACAGCTTGCAGCGGATCGAGAACTGCCTGGCGAATCTGCGGCACAGGCTCGGTTCCGCCGAGCCCGGGGAAGCGGAGGCTTCCGTCAGGGAGACGATCGAATCGGTCCGGAAGCAGTTCAAGGCGAAGATGGACGACGATTTCAATACGCCGGACGCCATTACGGCCATCTTCGAGCTGGTGCAGGCGGCCAATGCCTATCTGGCCGGGGCGCGCGTCGTCGCCGGCTCCATCGAAGCGTTCCTCGCGCAGTTCGAGGCGATGGATCGCGTGCTGGGCATACTAGCTAAAGCCGAGGACGAGCTGCCGGGCGACGAGATCGACCGGCTCATCGCCGAGCGGACGGAAGCGCGCAAGGCCAAAAACTGGGCAAGGGCGGACGAAATCCGCGATTTGCTGATGGAACGCGGCATCGTGCTCGAAGATACGCCGCAAGGCATCCGCTGGCGGCGCAAATGAGCGGAGCGCAAGGAGGAGAACGCTTGTTCCTGGCTGCGGAGCAGGAGGCCGGAGGCGCGAAATGGTCCGGGCCTCCGCAAGAAGGGCAAGCGGCGGCGCCGGCGGGGACGGAGTGCGGCCATGGCGATCCCCCCGGCAGCCTGCCGCAGGCAGCGGGCAAGGATACCGCCGCAGCAGCGTTCGGTCCGGAGCTGCTCTTGTACCCGCCGGCGCGGGACCCGAAGCTGCTGAATCCGCTCGTGCTGGCTTATGTCGGCGACGCGGTGTTCGAGATGTTCGTACGGCAATACGTCGTTTCTCAGGCAAACCACCGCCCTCATCATCTGCACCGTTCCTCGGTCCGGTACGTCTCGGCCAAGGCGCAGTCGCGCGCCTTGGAGCTGTGGATGCCGGAATTGTCGGAGGAGGAGCTCGAGATCGTGAGAAGGGGGCGCAACGCCAAATCGGGGAGCGTCCCCAAAAGCGCCGACGTGCTCGAGTATCGGCACAGCACGGCCTTCGAGTGCCTGATCGGATATTTGTACTACATGCAGCGGTGGGAACGGCTTCGCGGGCTGATCGAGCTAATCTTGGGCGAGCGCCAGGACAAGGACCAAGGGAAGGGGTAGCAGGAACGACTATGGAAGAATTTATTGTCGGCAAGCATTCGGTATTAGAGGCGCTTCGCTCGGGGAGAACCGTTCATAAAATATGGATATCCGAGCAGGCGCAGAAGCAGGCGGTTCAGCCCATTGTGGCCGAGGCCAAGCGTCGCGGCGTGATCATTCAGCCGGCGGACAAGCGCAGGCTCGACCAGATGGCCGCAGGCGTGCAGCACCAAGGGGTCGTCGCCCAGGCGGCAGCTTATGAATATGCCGAAGTTGACGACATTTTGCAGCGTGCAAAAGTGCGGGGCGAGCAGCCGTTCGTGCTCATATTGGACGAGATCGAGGACCCTCACAATCTCGGCTCGATTCTGCGCACGGCCGACTGCACCGGGGCGCACGGCGTCATTATCCCGAAGCGGCGCTCCGTCGGCTTGACCGCGACCGTATCCAAAACGTCGGCGGGAGCGGTCGAATACGTGCCGGTCGCCCGCGTGACCAACATTGCGCAGACGATGGAGGATTTGAAGCGCCGCGGCATCTGGATCGCCGGGGCCGATGCGGCGGCCGAGCGGACGGTATTTCAGGAAAATTTGAATGTGCCTCTGGCGGTCGTGATCGGCAACGAAGCGAAAGGGATCGGGCGCCTGATTAAGGAAAAATGCGATTTTCTGCTGAAGCTGCCGATGTTCGGGAGCATCAATTCGCTGAATGCCTCCGTGGCCGCATCGGTATTCATGTACGAGGTCGTGCGCCAGCGTATGGCCGCCCGCTAGTCGGGCGGCCTTGGGCCTGCGGGTGAATATGATTCAGGAAATTCTCATCGTAGACGGCTACAATATCATCGGCGCATGGCCTGAGCTGCAGAAGCTGAAGGAGATCAGTCTGGAAGAGGCGCGCGACCAGCTGATCCAGATTTTGGCCGAATATCAGTCGTACTCCGGCATGAAGGTCATTCTCGTGTTCGATGCGTACTATGTGCCCGGGATTGGCAAAAAATATATGCAGAGCAAGCTGGCGGTTTTTTTTACGAAGGAGAAGGAGACGGCGGACGAGCTGGTCGAGCGCCTGGTCAGGGAACATATCGGCAGGCGTAAGCAAATCTATGTCGCCACCTCCGATATGACGGAGCAGCACGTCATATTCGGGCTTGGAGCTTTTCGCATATCGGCCAGAGAGCTGCTCGTCAAGGTCCGTCAGTCGCGGCATGATATCCGGAAGAAAATCCAGGAGACGGCGTCCCGCAGAAACAATACGCTTGACAGCAAGCTGACCGGCGAGCAGCGGGATTTGTTCGAAAAGTGGCGCAGGGGAGAGCAGTGAAGGCCGGCGGGAAGGGCCGGTCCGGCCGGCGGACGGCTTGCCGGGATCGCGGGCGGCGGCTTTCGTTCGGGAATTCGGTTGACGGTAACAGATTACATAATGTATACTAATCCTATCTTTCATGCGCTGGGCCGGAGGGATTGTAGTGGGTGTCGACCTCAAAGAATTGAGAAAGCTTGAGTACGATCTCAAGGCCGACGAGGATCTGGTCGAAGCAGTGCGCTTGGGAGACAGCGACGCGCTGGAATATTTGATCAACAAGTATAAGAACTTCGTTCGCGCAAAGGCGCGATCCTATTTTTTGATCGGCGCCGACCGGGAAGATATCGTCCAGGAAGGAATGATCGGCCTGTACAAGTCGATCCGCGATTTTCGCGGCGACAAGCTGGCGTCCTTCAAGGCCTTTGCCGAGCTGTGCATTACCCGCCAAATCATAACGGCCATCAAGACGGCCACCCGTCAGAAGCATATTCCTCTCAATTCCTACGTATCGCTGGACAAGCCCATCTACGATGAAGATTCCGACCGCACGCTGCTCGACGTGATCTGCGGCTCCCGCGTATCCGACCCCGAGGAGTTAATTATCAACCAGGAAGAATTCAGCGGTCTGGAAGACAAGATGGGAGAAATATTGAGCGATCTGGAACGGCGAGTGCTGATGCTGTATTTGGACGGCAGATCGTATCAGGAGATCGCTGTGGATCTGGATCGGCATGTGAAGTCGATCGACAATGCGCTGCAGCGGGTGAAGCGAAAGCTGGAACGATATTTGGAAGTGAGAGACGGATGATTTTTGAAGCGCCTATGCCGACGGTCGTAAGGTGCTTTTTTTGTTACCGTCCCGTTTAACCGCGCATCGAATGGTCGATAATGGTTACAATGGAGCGGTTCAATGTTAATCCTATTTCCTTGACATCGGATAGGCCGTATGATACATTGTTTGGGTGGCCTTTAAATTGAGGCGTTTTTGTGCTGATCATTTAAAGGCGAATCATTAAGGCTGGAACCGTAGGAGGTGTACATCATGCGGGTGATCATCACGTTAGCGTGTACGAACTGCAAGCAAAGAAACTATACATCCACTAAGAACAAGCGCAACCATCCGGACCGCATGGAGTTCAAGAAATACTGCAAGTACTGCAACGAACAGACCGTGCATCGCGAGACTCGCTAAGCTTTGGGGGTGTAGTTGTGTCCTTTTTGGCAAGGATGAAGCAGGGTTTCGGGCGCACATTCGGCTACTTCGCGGACAGCTGGTCCGAATTGAAGAAGGTCAAATGGCCTACTCGTAAAGAGTTGACAAGCTACACGCTGGTCGTGCTGTTTACGATCGCCTTCGTCACGGTGTACTTCTACGTTCTGGATTTGGGAATTTCCGAGCTGCTTCGCCTCGTGTTCCAATAATATGAGCTGACGGGTGGCGATAGGAATGGAGAAGAGATGGTACGTCGTACATACCTATTCCGGGTATGAGAACAAGGTTAAGGCCAATTTGGAGAAGCGCGTCGAATCCATGGATATGAAGGACAAGATTTTTCGTGTGCTCGTACCCATGGAAGAAGAAGTCGTGAACAAGGACGGCAAGAGGAAGACGGTCATGCGCAAGGTGTATCCCGGATACGTGCTCGTGGAGATGATCCAGACGGACGATTCGTGGTACGTGGTGCGCAATACGCCCGGCGTTACCGGATTCGTAGGATCGACCGGTTCAGGGTCGAAGCCGACGGCGCTGCTGCCTGAGGAAGTCGACGCCATCCTGAAGCACATGGGCATCGAAGAGCCGAAGCCGAAGATCGACTTCGAGCTGAAGGACTCGGTGCGCGTGAAGGTCGGACCCTTTGCCAATTTTGTCGGTACCGTGGAAGACATTCTCGTCGACAAAAGCAAGCTGAAGGTTCACGTCAATATGTTTGGCCGGGAAACGCCGCTCGAGCTGGACTACCATCAGGTAGAGAAGCTGTAACGAGGGGAACCCTGTCAGATTACGGACAAGGAGGTGCTACACAATGGCAAAAAAGGTCATCAAAATCGTTAAGCTGCAAGTGCCTGCGGGCAAAGCGAATCCGGCTCCGCCGATCGGTCCCGCACTCGGTCAAGCAGGGGTTAACATCATGGCGTTTTGTAAGGAATTCAACGCGCGTACCGCGGATCAAGCAGGTCTGATCATTCCTGTTGAAATTTCGGTATTCGAGGACCGTTCCTTCACCTTCATCACCAAAACGCCGCCGGCGGCTGTCCTGCTTCGCGTCGCTGCGGGAATCGAGAAAGGTTCCGGCGAGCCGAACAAGAAGAAAGTCGCTACGGTCAAACGTGCGAAGGTGCGTGAAATCGCCGAGCAAAAAATGCCTGACCTGAACGCGGCATCCGTCGAGGCTGCTATGCGTATGATCGAAGGTACGGCCCGCAGCATGGGCGTTGCGATCGAGGACTAAGGCGTTTATCGGTTTGCGGCATGCGGCCGCAGGCCTCATGTGGGAGGATTTTCTTTCCGCTAACACCACCATAGGAGGAATGGCCAGATGGCTAAACATGGCAAGAAGTATACAGAAGCTGCCAAGCTGATCGATTCCGAAGCTCTTTATGAGTCCCTTGAAGCGATTGAGCTTGTGAAAAAAGCGGCTACTGCCAAATTCGACGAGACCGTCGAAGTGGCCGTACGCCTGGGCGTTGACCCGAGAAAGCAAGACCAAGCCGTTCGCGGCGTCGTTGTACTGCCTCACGGCACTGGTAAGACCAAGCGCGTTCTTGTATTCGCCAAAGGCGAGAAAGCCAAGGAAGCGGAAGCGGCAGGCGCCGATTTCGTCGGCGATCAAGACATGATCAACAAAATCCAGCAAGGCTGGCTCGACTTCGATGTCTGCGTGGCGACGCCGGACATGATGGGCGAAGTCGGTAAACTCGGCCGTATTCTCGGCGGCAAAGGGTTGATGCCGAACCCGAAGGCCGGCACGGTAACGCTCGACGTAGCCAAAGCCGTGCAGGAGATCAAAGCAGGTAAAATCGAGTATCGTCTGGACAAAGCCGGACAAATTCACGCGCCGATCGGCAAAGTGTCTTTCGATGCCGAGAAGCTGAATGAGAACTTCCGCGCGCTTGTGGAGGCGCTCGTTCGTGCGAAGCCGGCTGCTGCCAAAGGCGTATACCTGAAAAACATTTCGGTATCCTCCACGATGGGCCCTGGCGTTCGCGTCAACCCGGCGGCATACCGTTAATGGATGAGCTTTGACGTTGACTTTTGCGAGTCGACGTGATAACCTGATTTAGGTTATCAATAACATGTGAATATGCTTACCGTAGACAGCAGGTGCGGAAGGGAAGAGAGTGCCCTGAAGCTTAATTTCCTGCCGAGGTGTTATGATACAGTATCGGAATTCTGCATGCCCGTCAGCCCGTTCCCAGAACGAGAATGACGCCTGAAGATACCCGGAATGATCATGCCTTCGCTCATGTCTGCGAAGGCATTTTCGTTGTTCCAGGCTACGCGCCGGGAACAGCGTGCCTCGACGAAGGTTGTATTCACGGTAAGTTGAACGAGAGCAAGCTGCGGTTTGTTTGTAGAAATCAATAGGAGGTGCACCCATGGCAAACGCGAAAATCATTGAGCAGAAAGCTCAACAGGTTGCGGTTTTGGCGGAGAAGCTGAAAGAAAGCTCCTGCACGATCGTTACCGATTACCGCGGTTTGAACGTGGCTCAAGTAACGGAGCTTCGCAAGCAGCTGCGTGAAGCGGGCATCGAGTTCCAGGTTCTGAAGAACACCCTGGTTCGCCGCGCGACAGCGAATGCCGAGCTGTCCGAATTGGACGCATACTTGACAGGGCCGACGGCCATTGCATTCAGCAAAGACGATGTGGTGACTCCGGCCAAAATTTTGACGGAGTTCGCCAAAGCTAACGAGAGTCTGTCCGTGAAAGCGGGCGTTGTTGAAGGCAAAATCGTAGACGTAGCCCAAATCAAGGCGCTGGCGGCTCTGCCTTCCCGCGAAGGCCTTCTGTCCATGCTGCTTAGCGTGCTGCAAGCGCCGATGCGCAACTTCGCCCTTGCAGTCAAAGCTGTTGCGGACCAGAAGAACGAAGGCGCTGCAGAGGCGTAATCGCTGCTCGGTCACGCGCGAGACGGTTCGATCATCGATCTATTAAGATATCGATCAATTAAGATAATGGAGGTTTAACCATGAGCAAAGAGCAAATCCTGGAAGCCATTAAAGGCATGTCTGTACTGGAACTGAACGATCTCGTAAAAGCAATCGAAGAGGAATTCGGCGTAACGGCGGCAGCGCCGGTTGCCGTTGTAGCTGGCGGCGGCGGCGGAACCGAAGCGGCTGAGCAATCCGAATTCGACGTTATCCTGGCTAACCCTGGCGGTTCCAAAATCAACGTCATCAAAGTCGTTCGCGAAATTACGGGTCTCGGCCTGAAAGAAGCGAAAGACCTGGTAGACAACGCTCCGAAGCCGCTGAAAGAGAAAGTGTCCAAAGAAGAAGCGGACAGCATCAAAGCGAAGCTCGAAGAAGCTGGCGCTACTGTAGAAGTGAAGTAATTTCCGAAAGGAACGATACCCCTTGCAGAGACCCTCTCTTCAAGGGGTTTTGCATTTGACGGGAAGCTGCTGGAATCGGAAACGATATAGAAAGGGCGGTTCATCAAGGTGGCGGAGCATTATTATTCGCAAAAGCCGACGGCTGGACACGATCTTTATACGATCGAAGCGACGCTGAGGGGGAGGGCGTATTCTTTTCAAAGCGATGCCGGCGTCTTCTCCAGGAAAGGGATCGACTTCGGCTCGCGTCTGTTGATCGAGACGATGGAGCTCGCGAGCGATGCGCGGGTGCTGGATGTGGGCTGCGGCTACGGACCGATCGGGCTCGCGGCGGCGGCGCTGGCCCACCGGGGTACGGTGACCATGATCGATATTAACGAAAGGGCTATCGAGCTGGCGAAGAGGAATGCCCGGCGCAACGGCATAGCGAATGTGCGCATTCTGCAAAGCGACCGCTTAAGCGAGGTGCTTCAGGAGCGGTTTGACGCCGTGCTGACCAATCCGCCTATCCGGGCCGGCAAGGACGTCGTTCACGGCATTTTCGAGCAAGCGGCCGAAGTGCTTGTTCCCGGGGGAGCGCTCTGGGTCGTCATTCAAAAGAAGCAGGGAGCGCCGTCGGCCTTCGCCAAGCTGGAGGAGCTTTTTGCTTCCGTAGAGGAAGTGCGTAAAGACAAGGGATACCGCATTTTCAAAGCCGTGAAATGAAGGGGGTCAATGAGATGGAAGGGCTGGAAATATTGTTTGACTTGAAAGTTGCGATATGATATTATTATATAATGTCAGTATTAAGATTGGGTTAAATGTCTTTAGTGAGCTAAAATGTCAAGAATTTTTTATCGGGGGATGAATAAAATTTTGACATGTCGCGTATAATGTTAAAATTTTCCGTGAACCCTAGTAAGTATGTGGAAAAGTGAGTATGGCGAAGGACAAACGGCCGCAAGTAGCACATCGCTTCTGAGCGGAGTTTTCACTTCTACGGCGATGCAGTGCGGAGTGGAAGCGTTCGGGCAGGCTTGTGTTTAGTCCTATTGAGTAGACTTGAGAGGTGAATGAAGTTGGCGGGTCATTTGGTACAATACGGTCGACGCAAACGCAGGTCTTACGCGCGGATTCATGAAGTGTTGGAAGTTCCGAACCTCATTGAAATCCAACAAAAATCGTACGAATGGTTTTTGGACGAAGGGTTGCGCGAGATGTTTCAGGATATTTCCCCGATCCAAGACTTCACGGGGAATTTGGTGTTGGAATTTATCGACTACAGTCTGGGCGAGCCCAAGTATTCCGTCGATGAAGCCAAGGAACGCGACGTCACCTACGCAGCGCCGCTTCGCGTGAAGGTCCGCCTCATCAATAAAGAAACCGGCGAGGTCAAGGAACAGGAAGTGTTCATGGGCGATTTCCCGCTGATGACCGAGACGGGGACTTTCATTATCAACGGCGCCGAACGGGTCATCGTCAGCCAGCTCGTTCGCTCTCCCAGTGTCTATTTCAGCACAAAAACCGACAAGAACGGCAAAAAAGCATATACCGCAACCGTCATTCCGAATCGCGGCGCATGGCTGGAGCTCGAGACGGATGCGAAAGATATCATCTATGTTCGGATCGACCGCACGCGTAAAATTCCGGTCACGGTGCTTTTGCGCGCGCTTGGCTTCGGTACGGACGCGGAAATCATCGATCTGCTCGGGGACGATGAATTTATCCGCAATACGCTGGACAAAGACAACACGGATTCGACCGACAAGGCGCTGATCGAAATTTACGAGCGCCTGCGCCCGGGCGAGCCTCCGACGCTCGATAACGCCAAGAGCTTGCTGGTCGCCCGCTTTTTCGACCCGAAGCGCTACGATCTGGCGAATGTCGGACGCTACAAGATCAATAAGAAGCTGCACATCAAGAACCGCCTGTTCAATCAGCGGCTGGCCGAAACGCTGGTCGATCCGGATACCGGGGAGATCATTGCCGAAGCAGGCCAATTGATCGATCGCCGACTGCTCGATACCATTCTTCCGCATCTGGAGTCCAATGTCGGCTTCAAGGAATATTCGGTTGCCGGCGGAGTGACCGATTCGGATAAAATTCAGCTGCAGAGCGTCAGCGTCTACTCCCCGCAGGAGGACGGCAAGATCGTCAAGGTGATCGCCAACGGCAAGATCGACAAGACGGTCAAGCACATCACGCCGGCGGATATCATCGCCTCGATCAACTATTTCATCGATCTGCTGCACGGCATCGGCAGCACGGACGATATCGACCATCTCGGCAACCGCCGTCTGCGTTCCGTCGGCGAGCTGCTGCAGAACCAGTTCCGGATCGGATTGTCCCGGATGGAGCGCGTCGTGCGCGAGCGGATGTCGATTCAGGACGTCAATACGATTACGCCGCAGCAGCTTATTAACATCCGGCCGGTCATTGCGGCCATCAAGGAGTTTTTCGGCAGCTCGCAGCTGTCCCAGTTCATGGACCAGACGAACCCGCTCGCGGAGCTTACGCATAAGCGCCGGCTGTCGGCGCTCGGACCGGGCGGTCTGACCCGGGAGCGCGCCGGCTTCGAGGTGCGGGACGTTCACCACTCCCACTACGGGCGGATGTGTCCGATCGAGACGCCGGAAGGTCCGAACATCGGTCTGATCAACTCGCTCTCGACCTTCGCGCGGGTGAACGAATTCGGCTTTATCGAAGCGCCGTACCGGCGCGTAGACCCGAATACGGGCATCGTGACCGACGAAATTTCGTATTTGACGGCCGACGAGGAGGACAACTATGTCGTCGCTCAGGCGAACGCAGAGCTGACGGAGGACGGCCGCTTCGCGAACGATACGGTTATCGTGCGCTACAAGGACGAGATTTTGACGCTGCCGAAGGACCGCGTCGATTACATGGACGTATCGCCGAAGCAGGTGGTTTCCGTGGCGACGGCGCTCATCCCGTTCCTGGAGAACGACGACTCGAACCGTGCGCTCATGGGTTCGAACATGCAGCGGCAGGCGGTTCCGCTGCTCATTCCGAAGGCTCCGCTCGTCGGTACGGGCATGGAGCATAAGGCGGCCAAGGACTCGGGCGTGTGCGTCGTATCCAAGGTGAACGGCGTCGTCGAGCGGGTGACGGCCAACGAGGTGTGGGTGCGCCGCCAGGAGGTTGTCGACGGCAAGGTCGTAACCGGCGATCTCGTCAAGCACAAGCTGCACAAGTTCCTTCGCTCCAACCAGGGCACATGCATCAACCAGCGTCCGATCTGCCGCAAGGGCGAGCAGGTGCGGGTAGGCGACATCCTCGCCGACGGCCCGTCCACGGAGCAGGGCGAATTGGCGCTCGGACGCAACGTCGTCGTTGCGTTCATGACCTGGGAAGGCTACAACTACGAGGACGCGATCTTGCTCAGCGAGAAATTGGTGAAGGAAGACGTCTATACGTCCATTCACATTGAAGAATACGAATCCGAGGCGCGGGATACGAAGCTCGGTCCGGAGGAAATTACGCGCGACATTCCGAACGTCGGCGAAGATGCGCTCAAAAATCTCGACGAACGCGGAATCATTCGGGTCGGCGCGGAAATCGCCGCAGGCGACATTCTTGTCGGCAAGGTTACGCCGAAGGGCGTCACCGAGCTGACGGCCGAAGAGCGGCTGCTGCATGCGATTTTTGGCGAGAAGGCCCGCGAAGTGCGCGACACGTCGCTGCGCGTTCCTCACGGTACGGACGGAATCGTCGTGGACGTCAAAGTCTTCACCCGCGAGAACGGCGACGAGCTGCCGCCGGGCGTCAATCAGCTCGTGCGCGTATACATCGCCCAGAAGCGGAAAATCTCCGAGGGCGACAAGATGGCCGGACGTCACGGCAACAAGGGCGTCATCGCGCGGATTTTGCCGGAGGAAGACATGCCGTTCCTGCCGGACGGCACGCCGGTTCAGGTCGTGCTGAACCCGCTCGGCGTTCCGTCGCGGATGAATATCGGCCAGGTGCTGGAGGTTCACATCGGCATGGCCGCCCTCAAGCTCGGCATTCACGTCGCCTCGCCGGTGTTCGACGGCGCGACCGAATACGACGTATTCGACACGATGGAGGAAGCCGGCATGCAGCGCAACGGCAAGACGCTGCTGTATGACGGCCGGACAGGCGAACCGTTCGAACGGGAAGTGACGGTTGGCGTCATGTATATGATTAAGCTTGCCCACATGGTTGACGATAAAATTCATGCCCGTTCCACAGGCCCGTACTCCCTCGTTACGCAGCAGCCGCTGGGCGGTAAAGCGCAGTTCGGCGGACAGCGCTTCGGGGAGATGGAGGTGTGGGCGCTCGAGGCATACGGCGCAGCCTATACGCTTCAAGAGATTCTCACGGTCAAGTCTGACGACGTGGTCGGCCGCGTGAAGACGTACGAGTCGATCGTGAAGGGCGAGAACGTACCGGAGCCGGGCGTTCCGGAATCGTTCAAGGTATTGATCAAGGAGCTGCAAAGCTTGGGCATGGACGTCAAGATCTTGTCCGACAACGAGGAAGAGATCGAACTGAAGGAAATCGACGACGAGGACGATGTGGCCGGCGACAAGCTCAACCTGAATCTGGAAGGCTCGGAGATGGGCGTAGAATAATCGCCCCTTGCAAGACGACCGGACGATGAAGCGATATAAAGCACAATCTTGAGGGGGGTTGCTCCTTGATGGACGTCAACAATTTTGAGTTTATGAAGATCGGTTTGGCCTCTCCCGAAAAGATCCGTTCTTGGTCCCGCGGCGAAGTGAAGAAGCCGGAGACGATCAACTATAGGACGTTGAAGCCGGAGAAAGAAGGCTTGTTCTGCGAGAAAATATTCGGTCCGACCAAGGACTGGGAATGCCACTGCGGCAAGTACAAGCGCGTTCGCTACAAAGGCGTCGTCTGCGACCGCTGCGGCGTCGAGGTTACGCGCCAGAAGGTGCGCCGCGAGCGCATGGGGCATATCGAGCTGGCTGCGCCGGTATCGCACATCTGGTACTTCAAGGGCATCCCGAGCCGGATGGGGCTGGCGCTCGACATGTCGCCGCGTTCGCTCGAAGAGATCATTTACTTTGCATCTTATGTCGTCACGGACCCTGGCGATACGCCTTTGGAGAAAAAACAGCTGCTTTCCGAGAAGGAATACCGCAGCTACCGCGAAAAGTACGGCTACGCGTTCCAGGCAGGCATGGGTGCGGAAGCGGTGAAGAAGCTTCTGCAGGATATCGACCTGGACAAAGAAGTCGAGATCCTCAAGGAAGAGCTGAAAACCGCTCAAGGCCAGCGCCGCAACCGCGCGATCAAGCGTCTTGAAGTGATGGAAGCATTCCGCAATTCCAAGAACCGTCCGGAATGGATGGTGCTCGACGTGCTGCCGGTCATTCCGCCGGAGCTTCGCCCGATGGTTCAGCTTGACGGCGGCCGCTTCGCGACCTCCGACCTGAACGACCTGTACCGCCGCGTCATCAACCGGAACAACCGCCTGAAGCGGCTGCTCGATCTCGGCGCGCCGGACATCATCGTTCAGAACGAGAAGCGGATGCTGCAGGAAGCCGTCGACGCGCTGATCGACAACGGCCGCCGCGGCCGTCCGGTCACCGGACCGGGCAACCGCCCGCTCAAGTCGCTCAGCCATATGCTCAAGGGCAAGCAGGGCCGTTTCCGGCAAAACCTGCTTGGCAAGCGCGTCGACTACTCCGGCCGTTCCGTTATCGTCGTCGGCCCGAGCCTGAAGATGTACCAGTGCGGCCTGCCGAAGGAAATGGCCCTGGAGCTGTTCAAGCCTTTCGTGATGAAGGAGCTCGTCAACAAAGGACTGGCTCATAACATCAAAAGCGCCAAGCGCAAAGTCGAGCGCGTCAGCCCGGAAGTATGGGACGTTCTCGAGGAAGTGATCAAGGAGCATCCGGTGCTGCTCAACCGTGCCCCCACGCTGCACCGCCTCGGCATTCAGGCGTTCGAGCCAATCCTGGTGGAGGGCCGCGCGATCAAGCTGCATCCGCTCGTATGTACGGCGTACAACGCCGACTTCGACGGCGACCAGATGGCCGTTCACGTGCCGCTGTCCGCCGAGGCGCAGGCGGAAGCCCGCATTCTGATGCTGGCTTCGGGCAACATCCTGAACCCGAAGGACGGCAAGCCGGTCGTTACGCCTTCTCAGGACATGGTTCTCGGCAGCTTCTATTTGACGATGGACAACAAGCACGCCAAGGGCAGCGGCGCGATCGTCCGTTCTGTTTCCGAAGCGATCTCGCTGTATCATCGCGGCGAAGCTGCGCTTCACGCGCGCGTGGCTATTCCGGTCAAGGCGCTCGGCAAAACGAGCTTCACCGAGAAGCAGCAAAATGCGATGCTGCTGACGACCGTCGGCAAAATTATTTTCAACGAAATTTTCCCGAGCGATTTCCCGTACATCAACGAGGCGACCAAAGCCAACCTGCTGAACGGAACGCCGGAGGATTCGTTCGTATATGACAAGGGCGCGAACATTCGCGAGGCGCTCATGAATATGCCGGACAAAAAAGCGGTAGGCAAAGACTACCTCGGCGCCATTATCGGCGAATGCTTCCGCATTTACCAGACGACGCAAACGTCGATCATTCTCGACAACATCAAGCAGCTCGGCTTCACCTACTCGACTCGCGCCGGCATTACGATCGCGGTGGCTGACGTTACGGTGCCCAGCGAGAAGGAGCGCATTCTTAAGGAGTCCGAGGAGAAAGTGCGGGTTGTTACGAACCAATACCGCCGCGGTCTGATCACCGACGACGAGCGGTATGACCGCATCATCTCGATCTGGTCCAAGGCGAAGGACGAGATTACCGACATTTTGATGAAGTCGCTCGACAAATTCAATTCCATCAACATGATGGTGGAATCGAAGGCGCGGGGTAACAAATCGCAGATTACGCAGCTTGGCGGGATGCGCGGCCTGATGGCGAACCCGGCCGGTAAAATCATCGAGCTCCCGATCAAGTCGAACTTCCGCGAAGGTCTTACGGTATTGGAGTACTTTATCTCCACGCACGGCGCGCGGAAAGGTCTTGCGGATACGGCGCTGCGGACGGCCGACTCCGGTTACTTGACCCGCCGTCTGGTCGACGTTGCCCAGGACGTGATCGTCCGCGAGGAAGATTGCGGCACCGACAAAGGCTTCGTCGTCAGCAAAATTCAGGACGGCAAAGAGGTCATCGAGGATCTGTTCGACCGGATCGAAGGGCGCTACTGCTTCGAGACCGTGCGCCATCCGCAAACGGGCGAAGTGATCGTCTCCCGAAACCAGCTGATCGACGCGACGATCGCCAACGAGATCGTGAAGGCCGGCATCGAGAAGCTGCAGATTCGCTCCGTGCTCAGCTGCCGTTCGCGTCATGGCGTGTGCAACAAGTGCTACGGACGGAACCTGGCGACAGGCCAGCATGTCGAGATCGGCGAAGCGGTCGGCATTATCGCCGCGCAATCGATTGGCGAGCCGGGCACGCAGCTGACGATGCGGACGTTCCATACGGGCGGCGTTGCCGGCGACGATATTACGCAAGGTTTGCCGCGGATTCAGGAGTTGTTCGAGGCCCGCAACCCGAAAGGGCAGGCGATCATCTCCGAGATCGACGGCACGATCAAGGAAATTCGCGAGGCCAAGGACCGCCGCGAAATCGAGGTCGAAGGCGAAGCGGAGAACAAGGTCTATTCCGTTCCTTTCGGTTCCCGGATTCGCGTCACCGTGGGACAGACGGTCGAGGCGGGCGACGAGCTCACCGAAGGTTCCATCGACCCGAAAGAGATGCTGCGCATCAAGGGGATCCGCGGCGTGCAGAACTATATTCTGCAGGAAGTGCAGCGGGTATACCGGAACCAGGGCGTGGAGATCAACGACAAGCACGTCGAGGTCATGATCCGTCAGATGCTGCGGAAAATTCGCATCGTCGACGCCGGCGACACGTCGCTGCTTCCGGGCTCGTTCGTGGATATCCATGAATACGAGGAAGCCAACAAGGCGGCTCTGTTCGCAGGCAAGGAGCCGGCCGTCGCCAAGCCGGTGCTGCTCGGTATTACGAAGGCTTCGCTGGAGACCGACTCCTTCCTGTCTGCAGCCTCGTTCCAGGAGACGACGCGCGTCCTGACGGATGCGGCCATCAAGGGCAAGGTCGACCAGCTGCTCGGCCTGAAGGAGAACGTCATTATCGGCAAGCTGATTCCGGCCGGAACGGGAATGTCCCGATACCGGAACCTGCGAATCATCGACCCGAACGCCGAAGAGGCGGAAGAGGCGGTACAGGAAATGGAAGCCGTACCGGTCGAGTAAGCTAGCGGTTAACAGGAAAGCGGCGGCTTGTCTTCATAGGAATATGCCGATCCAGAAACGACCAGGTAAATTGTTTGTGAAGGCAAGCCGCTATTCTTGACACCGCATAGTCGAGATGCTAATATATCAAAGTGTGCCAATTTGGATGTTTCACCAGCAGCGTTGGAGGATGGTTTCATGTCGAATGAAATAGTCATTCAAGCGGAGAAGCTTACAATAGGCACCAAGCAAGCGACGAGAGCGGTAGAGCTCGGTAAAGCCGCTGAAGTATTTATTGCGAAAGATGCAGATCCGCGAATAACGACGAAGATGGTTAACCTCTGCAAGAAGATGGGGGTTAAGGTAACATACGTAGAATCCATGAAGTCCCTCGGTAAAGCGTGTGGTATTGAAGTGGGTGCTGCTATGGCAGCCGCGGTAAATGAATAAATAGAAGACGTTTTTGCAGCAAGATTGCTCAGGCGATCGGACGGCAAAAACTTTCTCTTTGTTCATTTGCGATTCGCCTGGATCTGTGGGCTTGAAGCAACAGCGATTCATTATAAGAAGGAGGTGGCCTCATGCCAACAATTAACCAGCTCGTCCGCAAAGGACGGCAAGACAAAGTGGTGAAGTCCAAGTCCCCTGCTCTGCAAAAGGGCTACAACGCTCTGAAAAGAGAGCAAACGGATCAGAGCTCCCCGCAAAAACGCGGCGTCTGCACTCGTGTAGGCACGATGACTCCGAAGAAGCCGAACTCCGCGCTTCGGAAATATGCTCGTGTGCGCTTGTCCAACCGCGTTGAGGTGACGGCTTACATCCCGGGTATCGGACACAACCTGCAGGAGCACAGCGTCGTGTTGATCCGCGGCGGTCGTGTTAAGGACCTTCCGGGTGTTCGTTACCATATCGTTCGCGGCGCGCTCGATACAGCCGGCGTGAACAACCGCAAGCAAGCTCGTTCCAAGTACGGCGCGAAGCGTCCGAAGGCTGCGAAGAGCTAATCGCGATAGAAGGATTTTTCGTTTCAAGATCGAATCTTTTGAGAAAGGGGGATAACTATGCCTCGTAAAGGTCCAGTTCCTAAAAGAGACGTGTTGCCCGATCCGATTTATAACAGCAAGCTGGTTACCCGCCTCATCAACCGCCTTATGATCGACGGTAAGAAAGGCGTGGCCCAATCGATTCTGTACAATGCTTTCAACATCATCCAAGAGCGTACAGGCAAAGATCCGATGGAAGTGTTCGAACAAGCGATCAAGAACATCATGCCGGTTCTGGAGGTCAAAGCCCGTCGTGTCGGCGGCGCCAACTACCAAGTTCCGGTTGAGGTGAAGCCGGAGCGCCGGACTTCCCTTGGTCTGCGTTGGCTCGTCAACTACTCCCGTCTGCGCGGCGAGAAGACGATGGAAGAGCGTCTCGCTCAAGAAATCATCGATGCCAGCAACAGCACCGGCGCTTCCGTGAAGAAGCGCGAAGACACGCACAAGATGGCAGAAGCCAACAAGGCGTTCGCGCATTATCGTTGGTAAGATAGTAACCCTACTTTTAGGAAGGAGAATACCTGAATGGCAAGAGAGTTCTCCTTGAAAGATACGCGCAATATCGGGATCATGGCGCATATCGATGCCGGTAAGACGACCACGACCGAGCGCATTCTGTTCTATACGGGCCGTACGCACAAAATCGGCGAGGTGCACGAAGGCGCCGCGACGATGGACTGGATGGAGCAGGAGCAGGAGCGCGGAATTACGATTACTTCCGCCGCTACGACCGCTCAGTGGAAAAATCACCGCATCAATATCATCGATACCCCGGGACACGTCGACTTCACGGTTGAGGTTGAACGTTCCCTTCGCGTATTGGACGGGGCCGTAGGCGTATTCAGCGCTAAAGAAGGCGTCGAGCCGCAGTCCGAGACCGTTTGGAGACAAGCGGACAAGTACGGCGTACCGCGGATCGCCTACGTCAACAAGATGGACATCATCGGTGCCGATTTCTTGGGCGCGGTTCAGCAAATGCGCGACAAGCTTGGCGCCAATGCCGTGCCGATTCAGCTTCCGATCGGCGCGGAGAGCGAATTCGTCGGGATTATCGATCTAGTCGAGCAGATTGCCTACATCTATAAGGATGATTTGGGCAAAGACATCGAGCGGACGGAAATTCCGGCAGAGTACAAGGACAAAGTCGAAGAGTTGCGGATGGAACTCGTTGAGAAGGTCGCCGAGCTCGATGAAGACTTGACCATGAAATACCTTGAAGGCGAAGAACTGACCGTCGAGGAGATCAAAGCGGCTCTTCGCAAAGGAACCGTCGAAGTGAAGATCTTCCCGGTCATTTGCGGATCGTCCTACAGAAACAAGGGCGTGCAGCTGATGCTCGACGCTGTTGTGGACTACTTGCCTTCGCCGATTGACGTGCCGGATATCAAGGGCACGCTCGATGACGGCACTGAGGTTACGCGCAAATCGTCGGACGACGAGCCGTTCGCCGCACTTGCGTTCAAAATTATGACCGACCCGTTCGTCGGACGTCTGACTTTCATTCGCGTTTACTCCGGTATTCTGCATTCCGGCTCCTACGTGCTTAACGCAACGAAGGGCAAACGCGAGAGAATCGGCCGCATCCTTCAGATGCATGCCAACAGCCGTCAGGAGATCAGCGAGGTTTATGCGGGCGATATCGCTGCAGCGGTAGGCCTCAAGGATACGGTTACGGGCGACACGCTGTGCGACGAGAAACATCCGGTTATTCTGGAGTCGATGAACTTCCCGGAACCGGTCATCGAGCTGGCTGTCGAGCCGAAGACGAAGGCCGACCAGGACAAGATGGGCGTCGCCTTGTCCAAGCTGTCCGAGGAAGACCCGACGTTCCGCGCTCATACGAACGAAGAGACAGGCCAAACGATTATCGCCGGTATGGGTGAGCTGCACCTGGAGATCATCGTTGACCGGATGCGCCGCGAGTTCAAAGTCGAGACGAACGTCGGTAAGCCGCAAGTTGCTTATCGCGAGACGTTCCGTCAACCGGCTCGCGTCGAAGGCAAATTCGTTCGCCAATCCGGCGGTCGCGGCCAATACGGCCACTGCTGGGTTGAGTTCGAACCGCTTGAGCCGGGCACTGGCTTCCAGTTCGAGAGCAAGATTGTCGGCGGTGCGATTCCGAAAGAATACATCGCGCCGATCCAGGCAGGTATTGAAGAAGCGATGAAGAACGGCGTATACGCGGGCTATCCGGTCGTAGACATCAAGGCTACTGTCGTAGACGGTTCCTACCACGATGTCGACTCCTCCGAGATGGCGTTCAAGATCGCCGGCTCCATGGCTCTGAAAGCTGCTGCCGAGAAGTGCCATCCGGTACTGCTCGAGCCGATCATGAAAGTCGAAGTTACCGTGCCGGAAGAGTACATGGGCGACGTTATGGGCGACCTGAACTCCCGCCGCGGCCGCATCGAAGGGATGGACAGCCGTCATGGTGCCCAAATCATTCGTGCGAAAGTGCCGCTTTCGGAAATGTTCGGTTACTCCACGACGCTGCGCTCCCGTACGCAAGGCCGGGGCGTATACTCGATGGAAATCTCTCATTATGAAGAAGTGCCGAAGTCCATTGCCGACGAAATCGTCGCAAAGAACAAAGGCGCCTAATATATATTGTTTAATTGAGGAGGCTATCTAACCATGGCAAAAGCGAAATTTGAACGCACGAAGCCGCACGTTAACATCGGTACGATCGGTCACGTCGACCACGGTAAAACGACGCTGACAGCGGCTATTACGACGGTTCTTTCCAAAAAATACGGCGGTGCCGCTGTAGCATTCGACCAAATCGACAAAGCGCCGGAAGAGCGCGAGCGCGGTATTACGATCTCCACCGCTCACGTTGAATACGAAACGCCGAACCGCCACTATGCACACGTTGACTGCCCGGGCCACGCCGACTATGTTAAAAACATGATCACCGGCGCAGCTCAAATGGACGGCGCGATTCTCGTCGTATCCGCTGCTGACGGTCCGATGCCGCAAACGCGCGAGCACATCCTGCTCTCCCGTCAGGTAGGCGTTCCTTACATCGTCGTATTCCTGAACAAATGTGACATGGTTGAAGACGAAGAACTGCTTGAACTGGTTGAAATGGAAGTTCGCGACCTGCTCAACGAGTACGAGTTCCCGGGCGACGACACGCCGATCATCCGCGGCGCTGCTCGTGAAGCTCTGCAAAACCCGGACGGTCCTTGGGCCGACAAAATCGTCGAGCTGTTCGAGCAAATCGACAACTACATTCCGACGCCGGAGCGCGATACGGACAAGCCGTTCCTTATGCCGGTCGAGGACGTATTCACGATCACTGGCCGCGGTACGGTTGCTACGGGCCGCGTAGAGCGTGGTACGGTTAAAGTCGGCGACGAGGTTGAAATCGTCGGTCTGACTGACGAAACTCGCAAAACGGTCGTTACGGGCGTTGAAATGTTCCGCAAACTGCTTGACTCCGCTCAAGCTGGCGACAACATCGGCGCACTGCTCCGCGGCGTTGACCGTAAAGACATCGAGCGCGGTCAAGTTCTGGCAAAACCGGCTTCCGTTAAGCCGCACACGAACTTCACGGCTCAAATCTACGTCCTGACCAAAGAAGAGGGTGGCCGTCACAAGCCGTTCTTCACAGGTTACCGTCCGCAGTTCTATTTCCGTACGACGGACGTTACGGGCATCATCAACCTGCCGGAAGGCACCGAGATGGTTATGCCTGGCGACAACATCACCGTTACGGTTGAACTGATCGCTCCGATCGCTATCGAAGAAGGTACTCGCTTCGCGATTCGCGAAGGCGGCCGTACGGTTGGCGCCGGCGCTGTTGCGACGATCCAAAAATAATAGCTCTCGGGCTGAAGAGAATCTCCTCAAGCAGATCGCTTGAGGAGATTTTGTATTCTAATCACGCGCTATATTATTGAAGAAAAAAATTTTCCATGACAAGAGTGGAGCTTTTTCTTGCTTTTTCATTGTATTTTTAATATAATAGTGAACGTTGGTCTGTGACGTCGCGATGATGTGAGAGGTTGCTGACACACCCGGCCCCTTTGCCATAGGGCAGGATGTCAGGAGATTTTCACGGAGTATGTCCGATTCCAAAATTGGGCGAAAGAAGGAGGGAATACTATGGCAAAGCAAAAGATTCGTATTCGTTTGAAGGCTTATGATCACAGAATTTTGGATCAATCCGCCGAGAAAATCGTGGAGACCGCCAAGCGTTCCGGTGCAGGAGTGTCGGGTCCGATCCCGCTGCCGACCGAGAAGCAGATCATCACGATTTTGCGCGCTGTGCACAAGTACAAAGATTCTCGCGAGCAATTCGAGATGCGTACGCACAAGCGTTTGATCGATATCGTGAATCCGACGCCGCAAACGGTTGATGCGCTGATGCGACTCGATCTGCCGTCCGGCGTAGACATTGAAATCAAACTGTAATCCATGATCGCATGGAGTAGATAGAGTTTAGCTAAGAGAGGAAAAGAGGTGTCAACGATGGCTAAAGGTATCTTAGGTAAGAAACTGGGGATGACCCAAGTGTTCACCGCTGAAGGCAATGTTGTGCCGGTCACGGTCATCCAAGCAGGTCCTTGTACGGTACTGCAGAAGAAAGATATCGAGAACGATGGTTACGAAGCCATCCAGATCGGTTTTGACAATAAGAAAGAAAAGAACGCCAACAAACCTGAGTCGGGTCATGCGAAAAAAGCAAACACGACGCCTAAGCGCTACATTCGGGAAATCCGCGGCGTTCAACTCGCTGACTACGAAGTAGGGCAGGAGATTAAAGCGGATATTTTCGCAGAAGGCGAATTCGTTGATGTAACGGGCACGTCCAAGGGGAAAGGCTTCCAAGGTAACATCAAGAGACATAACCAATCCCGCGGACCGATGACTCACGGCTCCAAGTACCACCGCGGCCCGGGTTCGATGGGCTCCATCCAGGCGAACCGCGTCATGAAAGGCAAGCCGCTGCCGGGTCATATGGGCAATGAGACGATTACTATTCAAAACCTCGAAATCGTAAAAGTCGACGCCGAACGCAACGTACTGCTTGTCAAAGGCTCCATTCCGGGTCCGAAAAACAGCTACGTTACCGTTAAGGGCGCTGTAAAGAAGTAAGCAGGAAAGGAGGATAACCCATGCCAAAAGTAGCATTATATAACGTCAGTGGCGCTCAAGTAGGAGAAGTTGAATTGGCGGATAGCGTCTTCGGAATCGAACCGCATATTCACGTGCTGAATGAAGCGGTATTGATGCAGCGTGCTTCTCTTCGCGCCGGTACTCATAAAACGAAAGGCCGTTCCGAGGTTCGTGGCGGCGGCCGTAAACCGTGGAAGCAAAAAGGGACAGGTCGCGCCCGTCAAGGGAGCATCCGTGCGCCTCAATGGAAGGGCGGCGGCACCGTGTTCGGTCCGACTCCGCGCAGCTATGCCTACAAGCTTCCTAAGAAAGTACGCCGTCTGGCGATCAAATCCGCGTTGTCTTCCAAGGTGAAGGGCAACGAAATTATCGTGCTGGATCAGCTGGCGCTGGCACAGCCGAAGACGAAGGAATTCGTCGGTATCTTGAACAACCTGAAGGTTAGCCGCAAAGCGCTGGTTGTAACGGCAGCTTATGACGAGAACGTGGCATTGTCTGCACGCAACATTCCTGGCGTGAAGTTCGTATCCGCCGAAGGAATCAACGTGCTTGATGTTATGGTTTACGACAAGCTCATCATTACGAAGGATGCGGTGCAAAAGGTAGAGGAGGTGTTTGCGTAATGAAGAACCCTCACGATATTATTAAGCGCCCAGTCATTACTGAACGTACAAGCGAGCTGATGGCTGATCGCAAGTACGCGTTTGAAGTGGACATTCGCGCCAACAAGACGGAGATCAAGCAAGCGATCGAGCAAATTTTCAAGGTGAAAGTGACGAACGTGAACACGTCCAGAATGCCGGCGAAGCCGAAACGCTATGGCCGTTATTTCGGTTATACGTCCGAATGGAAGAAAGCGATCGTTACGCTCAGCCCGGATAGCAAAGAGCTCGAGTTTTTCGAGTCCGTATAATGTAAATCTGTGAGATAAGGAGGGAATCCACGTGCCTATCAAATCTTTCAAACCGACTTCCCCTGGTCGTCGTCAGATGACGGTTTCCACGTTTGAGGAAATCACGACATCGACGCCGGAGAAGACGCTTCTGGCGCCTCTTCACAAGAAAGCCGGCCGCAACAACCAGGGCAAAATTACGACGCGTCACCATGGCGGCGGTCATAAGCGCAAATACCGCATCATCGATTTCAAACGGAACAAAGATGGAATACCCGGACGTGTTGCTACGATCGAATACGATCCGAACCGTACGGCGAACATCGCGCTGATCCATTACGTGGATGGCGAAAAACGCTACATTCTCGCTCCGAAAGGCCTTAAAGTAGGCGATCAAATCATGTCCGGTCCCGAGGCCGACATCAAAGTGGGCAACGCCCTTCCGCTGGACAACATTCCGGTAGGTTCGGTTATCCACAACATTGAGCTGAAGCCTGGCAAAGGCGGCCAATTGGTTCGCGCAGCCGGTACCGAAGCTCAATTGCTCGGTAAAGAAGGCCAATACGTTATCGTTCGTCTGACCTCTGGCGAAATGAGGAAAATCCTCAAGGTTTGCCGCGCGACGATCGGTTCGGTAGGCAACGAAGACCATGAGCTGATCAGCATCGGTAAAGCCGGACGTTCCCGCTGGCTCGGCAAGAGACCGGAAGTTCGCGGTTCCGTCATGAACCCGAACGATCACCCGCACGGCGGTGGCGAAGGCCGTTCCCCGATCGGACGCAAATCCCCGATGTCTCCTTGGGGCAAGCCGACGCTCGGATACAAGACCCGGAAGAAGAACAAAGCTTCCAACAAATACATTGTTCGCAGCCGCACGAAGTAATGATCGTGTAGCGGCATTGGATTCAGAAGGGAGGAACGAAGAATGGGTCGCAGCTTGAAAAAAGGACCTTTCGTCGACGGGTATCTGTTGAAGAAAGTCGAGGAAATGAACGCGAGCAACAAGAAGCAGGTGATTAAAACCTGGTCCCGTCGCTCCACCATTTTCCCGCAATTCGTCGGCAACACGTTCGCCGTATATGACGGCAGAAAGCATGTGCCGGTTTATGTAACGGAAGACATGGTCGGACATAAGCTCGGCGAGTTTGCTCCGACGCGCACGTACAAGGGACATACGGACGACGACAAGAAAACGAGACGTTAATCGGTTTGCCGAAAGCGACGCTGATTGAGAGGAGGTACATCCATGCAAGAATCTAAAGCTATTGCTCGCTATGTTCGCATCGCTCCCCGCAAGGTCAGACTCGTAGTGGATCTGATTCGCGGCAAGCAGGTGGGCGAGGCGATCGCCATTCTGCGCCATACTCCCAAGGCGGCATCTCCGGTCGTTGAGAAACTGCTCAACTCGGCGATTGCGAATGCGGAGCACAATTACTCCATGGATCCGAACAGCCTGGTGATTTCCAAGGTGTACGTTGACCAGGGCCCGACGCTGAAACGGTTCCGTCCGCGCGCGCAAGGCCGCGCCATGAGAATCAACAAACGCACCAGCCACATTACCGTTGTGGTATCTGAACAATAAGGAGGGATAACGTGTGGGTCAAAAAGTAAACCCGGTAGGACTTCGAATCGGCATTATCCGTGACTGGGAATCCAAGTGGTACGCCGGCAAAGATTTCGGCGATCTGCTGATGGAGGACGTAAAAATTCGCGAATACCTGAAGGGAAAGCTGAAGGAATCCGCGGTATCCAAAATTGAGATCGAGCGTGCGGCTAACCGCGTCAACGTGACGATCCATACAGCTAAGCCCGGTATGGTTATCGGTAAGGGCGGCTCCGAGGTAGAAGTGCTGCGTACTCACCTCACGAAGCTGACGAAGGGCAAGAAAGTGCACATCAACATCTCCGAAGTGAAAAACCCGGAGCTTGACGCGATTCTCGTTGCGGAAAGCATCGCTCAGCAGCTGGAACGTCGCGTATCGTTCCGCCGCGCTCTCAAACAAGCGATTCAAAGAACGATGAGAGCCGGAGCGAAAGGGATTAAAACATCGGTTAGCGGCCGTCTGGGCGGTGCGGAGATCGCCAGAACGGAAGGCTATAGCGAAGGTACGGTTCCGCTTCACACGCTGCGTGCGGACATCGACTACGGTACGGCAGAAGCTCATACCACTTACGGTCGAATCGGCGTGAAAGTATGGATCTACCGCGGCGAGGTTCTTCCGACGGCTAAGAAAAGAGAAAAGGCTGCAACGGAAGGAGGCAACTAATCATGCTTATACCTAAGCGCGTGAAACACCGCAAAGAGCACCGCGGTAAAATGCGCGGTCGCGCCAAAGGCGGTACGGAAGTGCATTTCGGCGAGTATGGCCTGCAGGCGCTGGAGCCGGCATGGATCACCAACCGCCAGATCGAGGCAGCACGTATTGCAATGACCCGTTACATCAGACGGGGCGGTAAAGTATGGATCAAGATTTTCCCTGCGAAGCCGATTACGCAAAAGCCTCTTGAAGTTCGGATGGGTAGCGGTAAAGGTAACGTGGAGAAATGGGTCGCTGTCGTGAAGCCGGGCAAAGTTCTGTTCGAGCTTTCCGGTGTCAGCGAAGAGATCGCTCGCGAAGCGATGCGCCTTGCTTCCCACAAGCTGCCGATCAAGACGAAGTTTGTGAAAAGAGAAGAAGTGGGTGGTGAAGCAAATGAAAGCCAGTGAACTGCGCAACTTGACCACTGCTGAGATCGAACAAAAAATTGCAGGATATAAAGAGCAGCTCTTCAACCTCCGTTTTCAACTGGCTACCGGTCAGCTCGACAATCCGGTGCAGATCCAAAAGATCCGCAAGGACATTGCCAGAGCCAAGACGGTTTTGCGCCAAAGAGAATTGGGAATCACTAGTTAATGATTGAGAGAGGAGGATCTCTGATGGCTGAACGCAATGAGCGCAAGACGCAATTGGGTAAAGTCGTGAGCGACAAGATGGACAAAACGATCGTCGTCGCCGTTGAAACATACAAGAAGCACGACCTGTACCATAAGCGCATCAAGTATACGAAGAAGTTCAAAGCCCATGACGAGAACAACGAGGCCAAAATCGGCGACACGGTTCGCATCATGGAAACTCGTCCGCTCTCCAAAGACAAGCGCTGGAGACTGGTCGAAATCGTTGAAAAAGCGGTTATCGTTTAATATAAGCCTCGTGCATTAATGCCGGAAGGAGGGAATACACAATGATTCAACCTTTTACTCGCTTGAAAGTCGCTGACAACTCTGGGGCAAAACAACTGATGTGTATCCGTGTGTTGGGTGGTACGGGACGTCGTTCGGCCAATATCGGAGATCTCATCGTATGCTCGGTCAAAGAAGCAACACCAGGTGGCGTTGTCAAGAAAGGCGATGTGGTGAAAGCTGTTATCGTGCGTACGCGCCGCGGCGCTCGCCGGAAAGACGGTTCCTACATCAGCTTCGACGAGAATGCGGCGGTTATTGTGAAAGAGGATAAGAGCCCGCGCGGTACTCGTATCTTCGGACCGGTAGCTCGTGAGCTTCGCGACCGCGATTTCATGAAGATCGTGTCTCTGGCTCCGGAAGTAATCTAATTCATTTCGCAATGTGGACGTTCGGACGACGAACGGTTCAGGAGGTGGAACATTCCCAATGGCTAAACAAGCGAAGAAGCTCGAGTCTCACAATAATAAATTGCACGTGAAGAAAGAAGATACGGTCATCGTCATCACCGGCAAGGACAAGGGTAAAAAAGGTCGCGTGATCGCCGCTTACCCCCGCGAAAACCGCGTGCTGGTCGAAGGCGTGAATCTGGTGAAGAAGCACAGCAAGCCGACGCAGCAAAACCCGCAAGGCGGCATCATCACCAAGGAGGCGCCGATCCACGTATCGAACGTCATGCTGGTTGATCCGAAAACGGGCCAAGCGACGCGTGTCGGTTACAAAGTGCTTGAGAACGGCAAAAAAGTGCGTGTAGCGAAAAAATCCGGCGAGATCATCGATTAATCGACTGAGCAAGAAAGGAGGTCATTGTTCTCATGGCAGCAAGATTGAAGGATCGTTTTTTGAATGAAATTACTCCTGCGCTGATGCAGAAGTTCAATTACAGCACGGTAATGCAGGTTCCGAAAGTGGAGAAGGTCGTCATCAATATGGGCGTTGGCGAAGCGGTCGCTAACTCCAAAGTCATGGACAGCGCCGTACAAGACCTGCAGCTTATCTCCGGTCAAAAGCCTGTCATCACCAAAGCGAAGAAGTCGATCGCCGGCTTCCGACTGCGTGAAGGCATGCCGATCGGCGCGAAAGTAACGCTGCGCGGCGAGCGCATGTACCACTTCCTCGACAAGCTGTTCAACATTTCGCTTCCGCGCGTTCGCGACTTCCGGGGCG
Organism: Paenibacillus ginsengihumi DSM 21568; assembly: GCF_000380965.1. Classification (GTDB taxonomy): domain Bacteria; phylum Bacillota; class Bacilli; order Paenibacillales; family NBRC-103111; genus Paenibacillus_G; species Paenibacillus_G ginsengihumi. The sequence goes on from NZ_KB905578.1 coordinate 41,690, forward strand.
TATCGACGAAGGCGTTCGACGGCCGCGGCAACTATACGCTCGGCTTGAAGGAACAGCTGATCTTCCCGGAGATCGAGTACGATAAAGTGGATAAAGTGCGCGGTATGGACATCGTTATCGTAACGACGGCTAAGACGGACGAAGAATCGCGCGAACTGCTCGCTCAACTGGGAATGCCGTTCGCGAAGTAATCGGCTTGCGCATCGCTGCAAGCGTCTCGGATACACATAGGAGGTGTAAAAGTAAGTGGCAAAAACTTCGATGAAGGTTAAACAGCAGCGTCCTCCGAAATTTAAAGTGCAGGCCTACACGCGCTGCGAACGCTGCGGTCGCCCACATTCCGTGCTGCGCAAATTCAAGATTTGCAGAATTTGCTTCCGCGAATTAGCATACAAAGGTCAAATTCCTGGCGTGAAGAAAGCCAGCTGGTAATATCCAAGTATCGGGAAGGAGGTAACATCACATGGTCATGTCCGATCCTATTGCAGATATGCTTACACGCATTCGCAATGCCAATCTTGTTCGTCACGAAACGGTGGAATTGCCGGCATCGAAGATTAAGCGCGAAATCGCTGAAATTCTCAAGCGTGAAGGATTCATTCGTGACGCTGAATATATCGAGGACAACAAGCAAGGAATCATTCGCTTGTTCCTGAAATACGGTCCGAACCAAGAGCGCGTTATCACAGGCCTGAAACGGATCAGCAAGCCCGGTCTGCGCGTGTACACGAAGAGCCAGGAAGTTCCGCGCGTACTCGGCGGTCTTGGCATCGCGATCATCTCCACGTCCAAAGGCGTGATGACCGATAAAGAAGCGCGTCAATCGAAATCCGGCGGAGAGGTTCTCTGCTACGTTTGGTAATTTTCACTCTTGAATGAACGGAGGTGCAAACTATGTCCCGTATTGGTCGTAAACCTATCGCGATTCCGAACGGAGTCGATGTGACCATCAATAATACAGTCATTACGGTCAAGGGGCCGAAAGGCACTTTGAGCCGCGAGCTTCACAAGGATATGAAGGTCAGCGTTCAAGACAATGTGATTAGCGTCGAGCGCCCTTCTGACAATAAACTGCACCGCTCCCTGCACGGGACGACCCGCAGCGTCGTTCAAAATATGGTCAGCGGTGTAACCGAAGGCTTCTCCAAGGCGCTGGAGCTGGTAGGCGTCGGATACCGCGCCAACAAATCCGGCAACAAGCTTGTCCTGAACGTGGGCTACTCCCACCCGGTAGAGATCGAGCCGGAGCAAGGCATCGAATTCGAAGTGCCGGCGAACAACAAGATCATCGTTAAAGGCATCGACAAAGAGCTGGTTGGCGCCACTGCCGCTAAAGTTCGTTCCGTCCGCGAGCCGGAGCCGTACAAAGGCAAAGGCATCAAGTACGAAGACGAGCGCATCCTGCGCAAAGAAGGCAAGGCCGGCAAGAAGAAATAAGGCGGCTTGAACCGCTTGCTTCATAGATGAAGATGAACGGATCCGAGTCGAAAGGAGTGAATCCCGCACATGATCACTAAAACCGATAAGAACAAAGCCCGTTTGAGAAGACATCTTCGTGTCCGGAAGAAAATTACGGGTACGACGGAGCGTCCTCGTCTGAACATTTTCCGCTCCTCCAAGCACATGTATGCTCAATTGATCGATGATGTGAAGGGCGTTACGATCGCATCGGCATCGACGGTGGACAAGGAGCTGCGCGGCCAGGTCAGCAACGGCGGCAATGTCGAGGCAGCCGGCAAAGTCGGAGCGCTGATCGCAGAGCGCGCGAAGAAAGCTGGCATCACCAAAGTCGTATTCGACCGCGGCGGTTATCTGTATCATGGCCGTGTCAAAGCACTGGCTGACGCTGCCCGCGAGGCAGGTCTGGAATTCTGATATCGAATCTACAAACAAGGAGGTAAAAGCACTTGCGTATTGACCCCAATACTTTAGAACTGACAGAAAAAGTCGTTCATATCAATCGCGTGGCAAAGGTCGTTAAAGGCGGACGCCGCTTCAGCTTCAGCGCGCTGGTCGTTGTTGGCGACGGCAAGGGCTGGGTAGGCGCCGGCATCGGCAAGGCGGCCGAGGTTCCGGACGCGATTCGCAAAGGCATTGAAGACGCGAAGAAGAACATGATCCACGTTCCGCTCGTTGGGACAACGATTCCTCACTTGGTCATCGGCCATTTCGGAGCAGGCAAGGTGCTGCTGAAGCCGGCATCCGAAGGTACGGGCGTTATCGCCGGCGGCCCTGTTCGCGCAGTGCTCGAACTGGCAGGCGTAGGCGACATCTTGACGAAGTCCCTTGGTTCTTCCAATTCCATCAACATGGTGAATGCAACGCTGGAAGGCTTGCAACGCTTGAAGCGTGCGGAAGATGTTGCAAAGCTTCGCGGCAAAACCGTCGAAGAACTGTTAGGATAAGGAGGGATACCATGGCTAAGCAATTGCAGATTACCCTCAAGCGCAGCCTGATTGGTCGTCCTGAAACGCAGCGTCGCACGGTTGCCGCTCTGGGCCTGCGCAAGCTGCACCAATCCGTAAACCAACCGGACAATGCCGCGATCCGCGGTATGGTTAACCAAGTCAGCCACCTGGTTGAAGTCAAAGAAATCGAAGCGTAACAATCATACATCTAAATTAGAGGAGGTGTGCAAACGATGAAATTGCATGAACTTACTTCTGCTCCCGGTTCCCGCAAATCCAGCAAGCGCGTTGGCCGCGGTATCGGTTCCGGCATGGGGAAAACGTCGACCCGCGGTCACAAAGGTCAAAACGCACGTTCCGGTGGTGGAGTGCGGCCCGGTTTCGAAGGCGGTCAAAACCCGTTGTATCGTCGCTTGCCAAAGCGTGGGTTCAACAACAGATTCCGCACGGAATATGCTGTTGTCAACGTGGAGGACCTGAACAAATTCGCAGCAGGCACGGAAGTGACTCCCGAGCTTTTGATCGAATCCGGCATGGTCAAGAACCCGCTGGATGGCATTAAAATTTTGGGTAATGGCGAAATTACTGTACAATTGAACGTAAAAGCCAACAAGTTCTCCCAATCTGCGGTAGAGAAAATTCAGGCTGCCGGCGGTAAAACCGAGGTGATTTAATGTTTCGCACCATATCCAATATAATGAAAGTAGACGAGCTCAGAAAACGGATCATCTTCACGTTGCTTGTGCTGATCGTCTACAGAATTGGTGCTTTCATCCCGGTGCCTAACATCAATACGGATATTCTCAAGCTTCAGGATCAAGCCAGCACAGCCAGTGTGTTCGGCTTGCTCAATACTTTCTCCGGCGGCGCATTGTTCCAATTCTCCATCTTCGCGATGGGGATTATGCCGTATATTACAGCCTCGATTATCGTGCAGCTGCTGTCGATGGACGTCATTCCGGCGTTCACGCGGTGGGCCAAGGAAGGCGAGGTCGGCAGAAAGAAGCTGAGTCAGATTACCCGTTACGGCACTATCGTGCTGGGGATCATTCAGGCGTTCGGCCTGGCGATTGGATTTAACCGGATGTTCACCGGTCTCGTTCTTGCGCCGTGCTTTACGACCTACGCCCTCATCGCGATCGTGCTTACGGCAGGCACGGCCTTCTTGATGTGGTTGGGAGAGCAAATCACCGAGCACGGCATTGGAAATGGGATATCCATTATCATCTTCGCAGGAATTATAGCTGGTATCCCGACGGCGATCGGACAAATCTACACGACGCAGTTTGTCGACGCCCAAGGTGCGCTGTTCCTGAATATCGTGAAAGTGGTCATTCTTCTCCTTGTTGTCGTTGCGCTCATCGTGGGCATCATTTACGTTCAACAAGGGATTCGGAAAATTCCGGTGCAGTACGCGAAGCGTGTCGTAGGACGCAAAATGTTCGGCGGCCAGTCGACCCACATTCCGCTCAAAGTGAATGCGGCCGGCGTTATCCCGGTCATTTTCGCCCTGTCGCTTCTCGTATTCCCGCCGACGATTGCCAGCTTCTGGGCCGGCAATTCGGTGGCTGACTGGATTATCAAGCACATGAGCTACACGGCGCCGCTCGGCATGGTGCTTTATGTGCTGCTGATCATCGGCTTCACGTTCTTCTATACGTTCGTACAGATGAATCCGGAGCAGATGGCGGATCAAATGAAGAAGAACGGCGGCTACATCCCCGGGATTCGTCCCGGCAAGGCAACTTCCGTTTACTTGACCAAAGTCATGACGCGGATCACTTTGTCTGGTGCTCTTTTCCTGGCCGCGATCTCCATTATTCCGATGATTCTCGGCAGCGTGGCAGGCTTGCCCAATACCGTGACCATCGGCGGAACTTCCCTGCTCATTGTCGTCGGCGTCGCGCTGGAGACGATGAAGCAGATCGAAAGCCAGTTGATCAAGCGCCATTACAAAGGCTTTATTAACAAATAGCACATAGGTACTGGTAGCCCAGGCTTCAAGGACTATCGGCACCTATTGTGCTGTTAGCATCAATAGATGCATTAAGGGAGGAAGTTAGATGAATATCATCTTTATGGGGCCTCCTGGTGCAGGAAAAGGTACTCAGGCGGAGAGAATCGTGAGCGAGTTCCAAATTCCGCATATCTCTACCGGTGATGCCTTCCGTCTGGCCATGAAGCAAGAAACGCCGCTCGGATTGGAAGCCAAGAAATATGTAGATCAGGGACTTCTCGTACCGGACGAGATCACGAACGGCATCGTCCGCGAAAGACTTCAGCAGCCGGATTGCAGCAAAGGTTTTCTGCTGGACGGTTTCCCGAGAACGATCTCTCAGGCCGAAGCGCTTGACGGGATGATGGAGGCTGTTGGCAAAACGATCGATCATGTGATTAACCTGAAGGTGGATCGCGATTTACTGCTTGCGCGTTTGACGGGTCGCAGAATCTGCAAATCTTGCGGAGCAACGTATCACATCTTGTTTAACCCTCCTGCACGTGACAATGTTTGCGACAAATGTTCCGGTGAATTGTACCAACGTTCGGACGATACGGAAGAAAAGGTGGGCACTCGGCTCGACGAGTACACCAATAAGACGGCTCCGCTTCTGGAGTACTATCGTAACAAGGGAATACTGCGTGAGGTTAACGGTGAGCAAGAGATCAATACGGTAACTGCACAAATCAGTTCACTATTGCGAGGGCAAGCGTAATGATCATTTGTAAGTCTGAAGCCGAACTGGCGATCATGCGGGAGGCGGGACGCATCGTTGCCGAAACCCATAAGCTGATGAGCCAAGCGGTTCGGCCCGGTATTACAACGAAGGAACTCGATCAAATCGCAGAAGACTTTATTCGCAGCCAAGGCGCAATCCCATCTTTTAAAGGCTACAACGGTTTTCCGGGAAGTATTTGTGCTTCCGTGAATGACGAATTGGTTCACGGCATTCCCAGCGGCAGAACGCTGCAGGAAGGTGACATCATCAGCATCGACATCGGGGCTCAATATAAGGGCTATCACGGAGACTCGGCGTGGACGTACCCGGTCGGCACGATTTCGGATACGGCCCGCAAGCTGCTCGAAGTGACGGAACGGTCGCTGTATGCCGGGTTGGCGGAAGCGAAGCCGGATGAGCGGTTGTACACGATATCGCATGCGATTCAGCGAGTCGTCGAAGACGAAGGATTCTCGATCGTTCGGGAGTATGTAGGCCACGGGATCGGCACCCAGCTTCACGAGGAGCCGCAAATTCCCAACTACGGCATTCCCGGACGCGGGCCGCGCTTGAAGCCGGGCATGGTCCTTGCGATCGAACCGATGGTCAACGTGGGCGAGCGTTATGTCAAGACCCTCGAAGACAATTGGACCGTGGTGACAGTGGATGGCACACTGTGCGCCCATTTCGAACATACCATCGCCATTACGCAGGACGGGTTTGAAATATTGACACTGCCCAGTGCATAATAGGTGAAGCCTTATGGACATGTCGAAGGTACCGCAGATCGGTCAGATCGTCAGGGTGAAGCAAGGTCGGGATTCCGGGAAGTTCGCCGTCGCCATCGGCGTCGCAGACCAACGGCACGTATGGATAGCGGACGGCGACAAACGGAAGTTCGAGCAGCCCAAGAAGAAGAACCTCATTCATCTCGAGCTCCTGCCGGCGATTAGCAGCGAAGTAGCTGACAGTATGGCGGAGTCTGGTCGGGTCACCAACGGCAAGCTGCGGTTTGCACTGAAGAAGTATGTGGACGAATCCATGTTGGAAGCGCAAGAGAAAGGAGAATGACTGTGGCCAAAGAAGATGTGATTGAAGTCGAAGGTACAGTGATTGAACCTCTTCCGAATGCCATGTTTAGAGTTGAGCTGGAGAACGGTCATAAAATACTCGCTGTCGTATCCGGAAAAATCAGAATGCACTTTATCCGCATTTTGCCCGGGGATAAAGTGACGGTTGAACTGTCGCCGTATGATTTGACCAGAGGCCGTATAACCTATCGCTTTAAATAAAATTGTCGGTGTATCCTGTGTTTATCGAAGACGGAGCGCGTGCTAACGAATAACTTCAGGAGGTTAAAACAATGAAGGTAAGACCGTCGGTCAAGCCGATTTGCGAAAAATGCAAAATCATTCGTCGCAAAGGCAACATTATGGTAATTTGCGAAAATCCGAAGCACAAACAAAAACAAGGTTAAGGAGGTGCCCGCATAGATGGCACGTATTGCTGGTGTAGACTTGCCCCGTGACAAGCGTGTAGAGATTGCGCTGACGTACATTTTCGGCATCGGTAAAACGACAGCTCAGAAGATCATCGCCCAAACCGGCGTTAACCCGGACACTCGCGTTCGCGACCTCACGGAAGACGAGGTAAGCAAAATTCGCGAAGTCATCGACAAGACGATCAAGGTCGAAGGCGATCTTCGCCGCGAAATTGCTCTGAACATCAAGCGGCTGATCGAGATCGGTTGCTACCGCGGTATTCGTCACCGTCGCGGCCTGCCGGTTCGCGGCCAACGCACGAAAACGAACGCTCGTACGCGCAAAGGTCCTCGTCGTACGGTAGCTAACAAGAAGAAGTAAAGGGGGGTAAACATCCATGGCTAAACCGAAAAATAAAGTGACTCGCACGAAGCGCCGCGACCGTAAAAATATCGAATCCGGCGTCGCTCATATCCGTTCCACGTTCAACAATACGATCGTTACGATTACTGACCCGCACGGCAATGCGATCTCCTGGTCGAGCTCCGGGAACCTCGGCTTTAAGGGCTCCCGCAAGAGCACGCCGTTCGCTGCCCAGATGGCGGCAGAGTCCGCTGCGAAGGCTGCTATGGAGCATGGCCTGAAGTCGGTCGAGGTTATGGTTAAAGGCCCGGGCTCCGGCCGTGAAGCAGCGATCCGTTCGCTTCAAGCCGCAGGTCTTGAAGTTAACCTGATTAAAGACGTTACGCCGATTCCTCACAACGGCTGCCGTCCTCCGAAACGTCGTCGTGTCTAATTAAGGATTACGGGAACGTGTGTGGTATATTTATCCAAAAGTTGTGAATACTGATTGGATAGGCATATTACACGTTCTAAGCGTCTTAAGTTATCCAGAGGGAAACGACGTTTGAAGGAGGGTTTATCCATGATCGAAATCGAAAAGCCGAAAATAGAGACCGTACACTCCAGTGAAGACGGCACTTACGGCAAGTTTGTCGTGGAGCCGTTGGAGCGTGGCTACGGAACTACGCTCGGCAACTCGCTTCGCAGAATTTTGCTGTCCTCTCTGCCGGGAGCGGCTGTCACTTCCGTCCAGATTGACGGCGTTCTGCACGAGTTTTCCACCGTTCCTGGTGTTGTCGAGGATGTCACGGAGATCATTCTGAACCTCAAAGGGCTATCGCTCAAAATTCACTCCGACGAAGAGAAAGTGTTGGAGATTGATGCTGAGGGAGAAGGCGTCGTTACCGCCGGGGATATTCGCGGAGACAGCGACGTGGAAATCCTGAATCCGGATTTGCATATTGCCACGCTGTCTTCCGATGCCCGTCTGCACATGCGCATTCATGCCAACAGAGGGCGCGGCTACGTTGCCGCCGACAAGAACAAACGGGAGGATCAACCGATCGGCGTCATTCCGATCGACTCGATCTACACTCCGATCACCCGCGTCAACTACAGCGTGGAAAATACTCGCGTCGGTCAAGTGACCAACTACGACAAGCTAACCCTCGAAGTCTGGACCAATGGCAGTATTCGACCGGAAGAAGCTGTAAGCTTAGGCGCGAAAATTTTGACAGAGCATCTGATGCTCTTCGTAGGCCTGACCGATGAAGCGAAGGACGCGGAGATCATGGTGGAGAAAGAAGAGGACAAGAAGGAGAAAGTGCTCGAGATGACGATCGAGGAGCTGGATCTTTCGGTTCGTTCTTATAACTGCCTGAAGCGTGCCGGCATCAATACGGTGCAGGAGCTCATTACAAAGACCGAAGAAGACATGATGAAGGTCCGGAACCTGGGACGCAAATCATTGGAGGAAGTGCAGGAGAAGCTGGAAGAGCTGGGCCTCGGCCTCCGTACGGAAGATTGATCGTCTCTGATGAACGGAAGTTCATCGTCTACATCTAGTTAAAAGGAGGTTGCACCTCATGGCATATCAAAAGCTGGGTCGCGACTCCAGCGCGCGGAAAGCATTGTTCCGCGATCTGGTAACCGACCTGTTCATTCACGAGCGCATTCAAACAACCGAAGCGAAAGCCAAGGAATTGCGTTCTATCGCAGAGAAACTCATTACGTTGGCGAAGCGCGGCGACCTGCATGCGCGCCGTCAAGTGGCTTCCTTCGTACGCCGCGAAGCTGCGAACGAGAACCAGGATGTGATTCAAAAGCTGTTCTCCGACATTGCTCCCCGTTATTCCGAGCGCAATGGCGGATACACGCGGATCCTGAAGCTGGGTCCTCGTCGCGGTGACGCAGCGCCTATGGTATATTTAGAATTGGTTGACCGAGCTTAATTTCGGATGGAAAGGGTGGACGGGATCTTTTGATTCTGATGAAACCCTTTTTTTTGTACTCGGGGGATGACGCTTGAGAAATTTGTGCATGAAGGTAAGTTACGACGGTACGGCTTACAACGGCTTTCAGACCCAGCCGGATGGCAATACGATTCAGGATGTGATTGAAGAGGCGCTGGCGCAATTGACGGGAGAGACGGTGAAAATAACCGGTTCCGGACGAACCGATGCCGGCGTCCATGCCCGGGGGCAAGTGTTCAATTTTTTCACGGCGTCGAAGATTCCGCTCAATCGCTGGTGCCTGGCCATCAATTCCCGTCTGCCGGACGATATTCTGGTGTGGCAGGCGCGGGAGGTGCCGGAGACGTTCCATGCCAGGCGCTCAGCCAAATGCAAAACGTACCGTTATACGATCCGCTGCGGCAAGCACCCCGATGTATTCAAACGCCATCAGGAGTACCATCATTATACGCCGCTCGATGCGGACGCGATGAGGGACGGGCTGCGGTACTTGGTGGGAGAGCATGACTTCACCTCGTTTTGCTCCACGAGAACGGACAAAAAATCGAACGTGCGCACGATCTATTCGGCCAGGCTGGAATGCGGCGAATGGGACGCCCAGCTGGAATCGTACCCCCTCTATGTGTATTTGACGGGAAACGGCTTTTTGTACAACATGGTGCGGATTATCGTCGGAACGCTGCTGGAAGTCGGCATGGGGAAGCGGAAGAGCGAGGAGATCGTTCATATTCTCGAGGGCAGAAGCCGCCTGCTGGCCGGTCCGACTGCGATGGCCCACGGGTTGATGCTTTGGGACGTCGAGTACGAGCTGCTTGACGAGGTAGGGCAGCAGGCTTATTTTTAATTCGTTCATTAGCAGAAAAAGAGTTGCTTGCTGTGTGGAAATGTTGTAAAATATCACTTGGTGTTTCTTGATTGGCTATCCCACGGCCCCGGGTCAAGAAAGCCGTACAGCAACAACTATGAATGAACCTGGAAACTCGATGCAGTGATCGCGAGTTTTCAGTACCTAAGGTGACGGCCGATGGCGAAGAATCGCTTGTCATGGGCGTCCGGCTAATGAATTCGAACTACGGATGAGATAGATTTCTAGGAGGATAATGAAATGCGTACCACATATATGGCTAAGCCCAATGAAGTAGAACGCAAATGGTACATCATCGACGCTGCCGATAAGACGCTCGGCCGTCTGGCCAGCGAAGCGGCAAGCATTATTCGCGGCAAGCACAAGCCGCAATTCACTCCGCACGTGGATATGGGCGATTTCGTGATCGTCATCAACGCGGACAAGGTTGTACTTACCGGCAAGAAGCTTCAAAACAAGAAATACTACCGTCACTCCATGTATCCGGGCGGCCTGAAGGTGACGACCGCTGCGGACATGCTGAAGAACAAGCCCGAGCGTATGGTCGAGCTTGCTATTCACGGTATGCTCCCGAAAAACCGCCTCGGCAACAGCATGAAGACGAAGCTGAAAGTATATGCAGGCGCTGAACATCCGCATCAAGCACAAAAACCTGAAGTTTGGGAACTTCGCGGTTAATATAAAGGGAGGACTGTATTGTGGCACAAGTACAATACTACGGCACCGGCCGTCGTAAGCATTCGGTAGCACGCGTTCGTCTTGTACCAGGCGAAGGACGCATTGTAATCAATAAGAGAGATTTGGACGACTACTTCGGTTTGGAGACGCTGAAGCTGATCGTGAAGCAACCGCTCAACTTGACGGAAACGCTCGGTCAATACGATGTTCTCGTTAACGCCCATGGCGGAGGCGTAACAGGACAAGCCGGCGCGATTCGCCACGGCATTTCCCGTGCGCTGCTCAAGGCTGATCCGGAATTCCGCGGTCCCCTGAAGAAAGCCGGCTTCCTGACGCGCGATCCGCGCATGAAGGAACGGAAGAAGTACGGCTTGAAGGCCGCTCGTCGCGCGCCTCAATTCTCCAAGCGTTAATATGCGCTTCAGAAACCTTCTCAAACATTGTTTGGGAAGGTTTTTTTTTATTTATACACCAACGCCCAGTTCAGGCAATAAAATATGAAAGACGCCGCTGACGAACGAATCCTTCGTCAGCGGTCGTCACCTAGCGCAAAAATTTTAAATTGACAAAAAGTCCTGGATGACTATAATATGAGACAATAACAACAAATCATATTTGCATAGTCGGATTAATCTGGGCAGGAGGTATAATTCATGAATTTATTTGAAAAGGAAGAGCTGATTCGTCAAGCGGCCGAAGATTTCGAGAACCAGTCTCCGGAGAAACTTTTAGCCTGGGCGGTAGAAAGGTTTCCCAACATTACGCTTGCCTGTAGCTTCGGGGCTGAGGATGTCGTGCTCGTTGACATGCTGCAAAAGATCAGCCCCCAGACGGATATTTTTTACCTGGATACGAACGTTCACTTCAAGGAAACGTACGAAACGCGCGACCGCCTGCAGCAGCATTACGGCGTCGAATTCGTTCAAGTGCTGCCCAAGCTGACGCTTGAGGAGCAGGCCGAGCAGTACGGCCCTGAGCTGTGGAAGAAAGATCCGAATCAGTGCTGCAATTTGCGCAAGGTCGATCCGCTGACGGATATTCTTAAAAACTACGATGCGTGGATTACCGGGATTCGCCGTGACCAAGCGCCGACGCGCGCTAACGCCAAGAAAGTGGAGTACGACGTCAAATTCGGCCTGGTCAAGTTCAATCCGCTGGCTAGCTGGACGAATGATGACGTCTGGAACTATATCCGCTCCAACGGGGTCATTTATAACCCGCTTCACGACAATCATTATCCGAGTATCGGCTGTGAGCACTGCACCCGTCAAGTCATGCCGGGAGAGGACCCGCGCGCGGGCCGCTGGGCCGGTTTCCAGAAGACGGAGTGCGGGCTTCACAAGTAATCCGATCGTTCGGAAATATTCGTAGAAGGAGCGAAATGAGATGACTGCAACAATCGCGCCGCATGGCGGCACACTCATCAACCGTTTGGTCCAGGGGGAGGAGCGCGAGCGACTGCTTGCGGAAGCGAAGTCGTACGATCAGCTGAAAATCAACGCCTGGACGGTGTCCGATCTCGACCTGATCGGCGTCGGCGCATTCTCGCCGCTAACCGGGTTCATGAACGAGGAGGACTACCATTCCGTCGTCGAGCGGATGCGCCTGGCCGACGGCACCGTGTGGAGCATTCCGATTACGCTGGCTGTCCAGCCGCACATCGCGGAAGGCTTCAAGCAAGGGCAGAAGGTCGCGCTTGTGGGAGAGCAAGACGGCGTCCTGTACGGTGTCATCGAGGTGCAGAGCATCTATAACGTCGATCAGAAGAATGAGGCCGTGAAGGTGTTCAAGACCGACGATACGGCACATCCCGGCGTACAGAAACTGTTCTCCAGGCCGTCGACATACATTGGCGGACCGGTACAGGTGCTTAATCGTCCGAAGCCGGAGAAATTCGGCGAATTTTATTTTGACCCGGCCCAAACAAGACAAATTTTCGCGGAAAAAGGCTGGAGAACCGTAGTCGGCTTCCAGACCCGCAATCCGGTTCACCGGGCGCATGAATATATCCAAAAATGCGCCTTGGAGATTGTCGATGCCCTGTTCCTGAATCCGCTGGTCGGCGAGACGAAATCGGACGATATTTCCGCCGATATCCGGATGCGCAGCTACCAGGTGCTCCTTAATAACTATTATCCGAAGGATCGCGTGTTTTTCGGCGTATTCCCGGCAGCAATGCGCTATGCTGGACCGCGTGAGGCGATCTTCCATGCCATGGTGCGCAAAAATTACGGCTGCACTCATTTTATCGTCGGGCGCGACCATGCCGGCGTAGGCGATTATTACGGCACATACGAGGCCCAGGAAATTTTCCGCAACTTTACGGCGGAAGAGCTGGGCATCACCCCGTTGTTCTTCGAACATAGCTTCTTCTGCACGAAGTGCGGCAACATGGCATCCAGCAAAACATGCCCGCACGGCAAAGAAGACCATCTCCATCTTTCCGGCACGAAGGTGCGCGCGATGCTTCGCAACGGCGAGTGCCCGCCGCCGCAGTTCTCCCGTCCGGAAGTGGCTAAAATCTTGATCGAAGGCATGGCTGAGCAGCTGGAGGCAGCCAAGCAGTAGGTATAATTGTCCACCCTGTCCCATAAGATGAACAAGAATCTTATGGGATACGAGGTGGTTTTTTCATGTTCGGGAAGCGAAAGCGGGTCGTCGTCTGGCTGTCCAGAAACAGTGTCCTCAAGCTTGCAATGTCCGCCCTGCTCGTCGCATTGACCTTATTCATGTTCACTTACGAGTTGCCCGCAACGAAAACATGGACCTATTGGACGATGCCTCTCTCCGGCAAGATGATCGCGCTGGACGCAGGCCACGGCGGACCGGACGGCGGCGCCTCGAGCCGGGAAGGCATCGCTGAAAAGGACATCAATCTGGCGATCGCAAAGCATCTGAGAGATTATTTGCAGCAGGCCGGAGCGCTCGTCACGATGACCCGGGAGGAGGATAAGGATTTGGCCGCCCCCGAGACCAAGGGCTACAGCCGGAGAAAAACGGAGGATTTGCTGAACCGGGCAGAGCTCATTGCAAAGCAAAATCCCGATATGTATGTGTCGATTCACTTAAACAGCATTCCGTCGGCAAGATGGCGCGGAGCGCAAACCTTCTATTATCCGAACCATCAGGACAGCCCGAATCTGGCTGCCTTGATTCAGGAAGAAATCAAGAAAAGCTTGAAAAATACAGACCGTGTGGCCATGCAGGTGGATAAGGAGGTTTATCTGCTAAAGACGCTGAAGATGCCCGGGGCGCTCGTTGAGGTCGGATTCTTGTCCAATCCCGAGGAAGCGCGTCTGCTCAGCGATCCGGCGTATCAGAAAAAGGTCGCGGCCGCGATTTATCAAGGAATTCTTCGTTATTATGCGGGGGAGAGGGCAAGCCTCTGACGTTTTTATGGTATAATAAGCCTCAGCACGAAACTCAAGAGGCCGAGGTGAGCAACCGTGATAACGAAAGAGCAGCTGCTGGAAGCGATCCGCGATGTGCTTGATCCGGAATATAACCTTCCGCTTACGGAATTGAATTTTATACGGGATATCGTGATCAAGGAGGAGAAGATCTCGGCGACAGTTGTCGTATCCCGCGAAGACGAGGCCTACAGAAACCAGCTTCAAGAGCGGCTCGCAGCCGCTTTTCGAAATGCCGGCGCCAAGGATGTGCATCTTCGGCTGAGAGCGATCTCCGATTATGAACGGAACGAGGCCGCGCGCAAGCTGCAGGAACAGGGGGTGAGCGGCGGCGAGGGAACCGCTGAGGGGAGCGCTGTGAACGTGCTTGATCCGCAATCGAACGTGCAGTTTATCGCCATCGCCAGCGGCAAGGGCGGCGTCGGCAAATCGACGGTAACGGTCAATTTGGCCGTAGCCTTGGCCCGGCTCGGCAAGAGAGTCGGGCTGGTGGACGCGGATATATACGGCTTTAGCGTGCCGGATATGATGGGAATCGAGGAGCGGCCGGAGGTGGTCGGCAACCGGATTATTCCTGTTGAGCGTTTCGGCGTCAAAGTGATTTCCATGGGCTTCTTCGTTCAAGACAACACCCCGGTGATTTGGCGCGGGCCGATGCTTGGAAAAATGCTCCGAAACTTCTTTCATGAGGTGGAGTGGGGCGAGCTCGACTATATTTTGCTCGACCTGCCGCCGGGAACGGGGGACGTTGCGCTGGACGTTCACCAGATGATCCCGCAGAGCAAAGAAATCATCGTTACGACGCCTCATGCGACTGCTGCTTTTGTAGCGGCCCGTGCGGGCGCCATGGCGCTGCACACCGAGCATGAGATTATCGGCGTCGTAGAGAATATGTCCTATTATGCCTGCAGCAAGTGCGGCAACAAAGATTACATATTCGGCCGCGGCGGCGGAGCGAAGCTGGCGGAAGAGCTGCACACGAAGCTGCTGGCGCAAATTCCGCTCGGCGTACCGGACAATCACGTCGCAGAGCCGGATTATTCTCCATCCGTGTACAAAGCGGATACCGAGACGGGCCGCATTTATCTCGACGTGGCGCGTCAGCTTATCGATGCGGCTCCTGCGCAATAAATACCAAACACCGGAAGGCTCTCTTCCGGTGTTTTTTAGTTCGCGTCTCCGGCCCGCCTGAAAACTTAAGGCTTAACTGTTTCCGCCGCTGTCGCTGCCGCCTTCGCCGCCTCCGCCTCCGCCGTCGCCACCCTGGGAGCCGCCGCCTTGGCCTTCCTTGCCTTGTTTACCTTGCTGTCCGCCCTCTTTCGGCATGGATTCCTCTTCCAGCACTTTTTTCATCAAATTCATCATCTCCAGGCGAAACAGCGGGCTTTGCAGCGATTCTTGAATGACGGCCTTCATTTGGGTGCGGTATGGAGTAGTTTTCATCGTTTCGAGCAGCATGCGTTCAAATTCGGGACTTTTCATGGCGTCCATTAGCTGCTTTTGATACTCGGGGTCCTTCATCAGATCTTTATAAATTTGCTTCGTATCCTTTTGCACGGCCTGGGCGAACTGACCGGCAAACCGGGGGTCGGTAATCATTTTTTGCAAAAAACGATTGTTCGTCGTATCGGTAAGCACATCCTTGACAGCCAGCTGCAGCTGCTGCGGATCGCCGGAAGCGAGCAATTGCAGCCTGTCGGCGCCCGTGCCGCTTGCGGCGTAAGTCGCCTCTTGCACCGCTTTGCGTCCGTCTTCCGATTTCAATATGTCAAGGACCATCGATTTGGTGTCCTTGTAGCTCATGAGGGCATTGGAGCTGGAAGCGTTGGTGTCCGAACCGCAGCCTGCCAGCAAGCCAACGATCGCTACAGCCGGCAAAAGTCCTGTCCAGTTCAATCGCATGGCGCTAAAGGCTCCCTTCTCTTTTTACGGGTAGTATCTGTAGCCGAAGAGCGATTTAACACGCCGGGGGTTGGCTTTTTGTTGAGAACGTTGGTACAATTAACTGTTGAGACGAGACGTTAATGAGCCTTGGAGGTAATTGCAAAGTGACGCTGAGAAAATGGTATTATTTGTTCTGGACGACGCTTGTCGTCGGCAGCATCGCTGGGCTGGCGGGGGGCTTGCTGCTTCAATGGACGGACCATGAAGTTCCTTTGGCCGGCAAGGCGATCGGCTTTAGTATCATAACCATGCTGCTTGGGGGCGCAACGATTAGCGTACTCAGCCAAATGGGGTTTTTCGCTTATTTGATCGCGCGTTATTTGTTCAAAGGGTTTCTTCGCAAGCGGTGGGTGGAAGATGCGGTACAAGTCATTATGATCGTGATCGTTCTATTCGACCTCGTTTATTTGAGACGAACTCCCGATAGCGGCTGGGCGGCCTTTTTTATTCTGCCGATGGTGATGCTCGCGGTCGCCTGGGGCGTAGCCTGGTGGAAAGTTAAGCTCACGAACGCTTCGGCGCGCATTCCGACTTTATTTTTTATGATTGTAGTCACTGCCATCGAGGCGGTTCCGTCCATTCGCTTGAACAATCCGGCGTCCACTTTTTATATGATGGTGCCGCTTCTCGCTTGCAATGCATGGCAGATCTTGATCTTATCCAAAGTGCTGCAAACAGACAAAGAGCCGTTGTAACGGCTCTTCCGCTTTTTCGTATTTCTTTTTGCAGGGAATTAGCTTTAGCGGCTTGGCAAGCTTATTGATCCTCCACATGCTGCTTGTCGCTGACCTTGGTCTGCTTGAGCAGATCGCTCACCGTGACGAATTCGTAGCCTTGTTCGCGCAGCTTGTCGATAATGACCGGCAAAGCCTCGTGCGTCTGTTTGACGGAATCGCTCGCATGAAGCAGAACGATATCGCCGGGATGAGCTTGGGAAACGACGCGGTTAACGATCTCTTCCGTGCCGGGATTTTTCCAATCCATGGAATCGGTGTGCCACTGGATGACGGTATAATGCAGCTCGTTTGCAATGCGCAGCACTCTTTTGTCGAAATCGCCGTTCGGCAACCGCAGCAGGCGCGGAGTTTTGCCGCTCGTCTCCGTTATGATGCGGTGAGCAGTCTGGATTTGGGTGCGAATTTCTTCATCGCTCAACCCGCTGTAATTGGTATGCTTATGTCCGTGGCTTCCGATCTCCCAACCGCCTTTGGCAATTTGCTGCACCAGCTCGGTATGGGTTTGCGCCCAGGGCGATGAGATGAAGAAGGTGGCGTTCTTCACCTTTTTTTCTTCCAAAATTTTGAGGATCGGTTCCGCCCGCTTGTCCCCCCAGCTGATATCGAATGTCAGTGCGAGCACTTTTTGGTCAGTTGGCACGTTGTATACAGCAGCAGGCTCATTCAAAGAGAAGACCGATACGTTCTCTCTTTCGGAATAAATGATGCCCGCCGCAAATAGGACCGCTACGAAGATGATCAGCCCTTGCTTCAGTTTTTTGCCGTTCATGACATAAAAGTAATTCACTGGATTGCCTCCTTTTCTTTACGCAAGGCTTGTATAATACCGTTTGTTTCTAAATGTATGCATGTACACATGAGATATGCTTTTAAGTATTGGAGGGATTTCGGAAAATGAAATGGAGTTTGGCCTGGTATCAGCTTAGGCGGATCAAGCATTATATTTTTGCATCGGCACTGGTCTTTTTGCTGGGGATTGTGCTGGGCAGCATGTATTCGGAGCAGTTTCAAATGTTTTTGAATGCTCAGATGAGGGCGCTGGACGAGCTGATACGCTCGACGGAGCACGCGAAAAGCCGGGAATGGGCGTTATTTTGGGTAATCTTCTGGAACAATGCGACGGTTGCTCTGCTCATTATCGCTATGGGCATCTTTTTCGGCGTATTTCCGCTGTTCGCCTTAATATCCAACGGTTTGCTGCTTGGTTATGTCGCCTCCGCATCGGCTGAGAAAAATTCGCTAGGCTACATGCTCAAGTCGGTCATCCCGCACGGTATACTCGAACTGCCGGCGATTATTGTCGCGGCGGCCTTTGGCTTGAGGCTTGGCGTGCTCGTGCTTCAGCTGCTCGTGTCGATGGTCGTCCCCAAACGGTCGGCTGCCGTACGCGAGGAGTTTCGGCTGTTCATGCGCTCGCTTGTTCCGGTATGCGTTCTTCTTTTGCTCGTATTGCTGGCCGCGGCGGCGATCGAGAGCACCATTACGTTTTGGCTTGTCCGAAAATAAAATTTCGAGTCATAAAAATGTAAAAAACTGTGCATAACATAAGCATGTATATGCAAGGATAGAGTATGCAGACGATAAGCGCGCTTTTAGCTTAAGGCGCATACTCGTTCTTGTACGCGACTTTGAAAGGAGCGGCTTGTGGGATGCTCGGTTTTTTATTTAACGACCGCGAATGCAGAGAACTGGATTATGTGCTGCGCAAAGAGCTCGATGAGATGCTGTTCGATCTGAATGACAAACGAATCGACGCCCATATTAAAGAGGCCATCGAATCCAGGTACAAGGTGATTTTTCGGATGTATGCCCGTTTAGCTTCCCCTAAAGAAATATCTAAATATGCCCGCCATCGAAATTAACGAGTAAAATCAAAATTGTCTCTTGACTTCTAACGATCAACTATGATATTTTAGTATTCGTTCGCTTGAGAGATAGGAAGTCGAAAGGCGAACTGGAAATAAAAAGTTTGAAATTAATACTTGCACTTTGTTAGGCGGATGTGGTATATTAAGAAAGTCGCCGCTAAACAAGGTGACGATGAAGTGAGAAGCTGGAAAGCAGTGATGCGACTGGCTTCGTTGTAGAACTTGTCCTTTGAAAACTGAACAACGAGCAAGTGTTTGTGCGACTTGAAGCAAGTCAATGCAATGAGCTAAATCAACATCCTTTTTGGAGAGTTTGATCCTGGCTCAGGACGAACGCTGGCGGCGTGCCTAATACATGCAAGTCGAGCGCTGGATGGTTTCCTTCGGGGAATTATCCGGAGCGGCGGACGGGTGAGTAACACGTAGGCAACCTGCCCGGAAGACCGGGATAACTACCGGAAACGGTAGCTAATACCGGATAGGTGGCTTCTTCGCATGGGGGAGCCAA
>NZ_KB905579.1 GCF_000380965.1 Paenibacillus ginsengihumi DSM 21568
CAAAGAAAAGTCGAATCGATTCCACAGATTCTTTAATATGGGGGCTCCGGCGCATTCGCTGTGATTTAATGCTTTGAATCTCGGTTTCTGCAACGCTGACATTGGAAGACCACCTATAATCTAGAAGATATACCTTGGAAATAAAGGTATCCTTCGCGATTATGGGGTCGATTTCGAAAAGTCAAGGGATTTTTTCAATGCTTTTTGAACATTTTTCAACATTTATGACACGCTGAATGATTACCAGTTACTGGATTGAAGTGCATAGGTCATGTACTATATAAGAAAAAAATGTTTCCTTCGTTGCTGCCACCTGCGGCTATCCTTGAACCGGCGGAATGCAGACGGGGATAGCTTCGCGGCGGCTGCGGCGGGAATGTCAGGCAAAATCGGGTTTTGCAGATTGGCAGTAGGATAACACGCATGGGTTGTGGTATAATAGACAAGATGTGGTTTTACAGGGGGGACTAGCCGGTTCATGGGCAAAGTGTACATATGCGATCATCCGCTTATTCAGCATAAGCTGACGTTCATTAGGGATGAGAACACGACGACGAAAGATTTTCGCGAATTGGTAGATGAAGTAGCTACGCTGATGGCTTATGAAATAACGAGGGAAATTCCGCTTGAGACGGTGCAGGTGCGCACGCCCGTTACGACGGCGGAATGCCGGATCATTTCCGGGCGAATGCTCGGGTTGATTCCGATTTTGCGGGCGGGCCTCGGCATGGTCGACGGCATCTTGAAGCTGGTGCCGGCGGCGAAGGTCGGGCACATCGGCTTGTACCGCGATCCGGAGACGCTGAAGCCGGTCGAATATTACGCCAAGCTGCCGACGGATGTGCAGGAGCGGGAGCTGATCGTGATCGATCCGATGCTGGCTACGGGCGGATCGGCCAACGCGGCGATCACCGCACTGAAGCAGCGCGGCTGCCGGCAGATCAAGCTCATGTGCCTGATTGCCGCGCCGGAAGGGGTCGAAGCGGTGCAGAAGGAGCATCCCGATATCGATATTTATGTGGCGGCCGTTGACGAATGCCTGAACGATCACGGATACATCGTTCCGGGGCTCGGCGATGCAGGAGACCGTCTTTTCGGCACGAAATAATCATGGTCCAGGAATCCAGGGAGAGAGGGGAGAAGCAAGTCCGATGAGAAAAACAAAGGTGATTACGATTTTCGGGACGCGCCCGGAAGCGGTCAAGATGGCGCCGCTGGTTAAGGAGCTGGAGAAGCGGGCAGAGATCGAATCGCTCGTATGCGTGACGGCGCAGCATCGCGAAATGCTCGATCAGGTGCTGGATATATTCAAGATTCGGCCCGATTACGATCTGGACGTCATGAAGCAAGGGCAATCGCTGAGCGATGTCGCGATCCGTGTGCTGCAGGGCCTCGATCCTGTGCTCAGGGAGGCAAAGCCGGATCTGATCCTGGTGCACGGGGATACGTCGACCACCTTTTTGGCCAGCTACGCGGCCTTCATGCAGCAGATTCAGGTCGGCCACGTCGAGGCGGGGCTGCGTACCTGGAACAAGCTGTCGCCTTATCCCGAAGAGATGAACCGCCAGCTCACCGGCGTGCTCTCCGATCTGCATTTTGCGCCTACCAAGTGGTCGGCGGGCAATTTGCGCAAGGAGAACAAGCCCGAGGAGCGGATCTTTGTCACAGGCAACACCGTGACGGATGTCTTCCAATATACGGTGAAAAAGGATTTCCGTCACCCGGCGCTCGAGTGGGCTGAGGGGAAACGCCTCGTGCTGATGACCGCCCACCGCCGCGAATCGCAAGGGGAGCCGCACCGCAACATTTTCCGCGCCGTGCGCCGTCTGGCAGACGAGTTCGAGGATATCGCTATCGTATACCCGGTTCATTTGAGCCCTGCGGTGAAGGGACCGGCCTACGAAATGCTCGGCGGACACGACCGCATCAAGCTGATCGATCCGCTGGACGTTTCCGAGTTTCACAATTTTTATCCTCATACTTATATGATTTTGACCGATTCGGGAGGGCTGCAGGAAGAAGCGCCGTCCTTTGGCGTGCCGGTGCTGGTGCTGAGGGAGACGACGGAGCGGCCGGAAGGCATCGAGGCGGGAACGCTTGAGCTGGTGGGCACCGACGAGCAGCGCGTCTATGAAAGGGCGAAGGCGCTGCTGACCGACGAGGCGCTGTATGACAGGATGCACCGGTCTGCGAATCCTTACGGCGACGGGCAAGCCTCCAGACGGATCGTCGATGCGATTTTGTACCATTTTGGCCACAGGTCGGAAAGGCCGGAATCGTTCCGCTGAGAACGCGCCGTTTCCTGTCCGTGATACCGGTGCTGAGTCTGGGCCCCGGACAATCGGGAAAACAGGACAGTATACAGTTATACTGTATGGTAATGGAAACGAAAAAATCCAGTAATATCAAGGATTTTTGGCGAAACGTTCACTAAAAGTTTGATTTTATTTGAATTGACAAACCTTGCGTCGCTTCGGTAAAATATATGAGGATTGACAGGGGTTATGCGGTTATGAATAAAAGGGGCAATGGAGACAATCCATGGCGGGCCGCAGGACTTGTAGGCGTCATGGGAATCGACGTCGCGGTCTGTATGTATTTGGGCTACTTCATCGCAGACCGGCTTGCCGGGACGCGGGGGTGGCTCGTATTCGGGCTCATTGTCGGTTTGGCCGTCGGCATACTTACCTGCGTCATGCTGCTTAAGAGAATTATGGAGGATGCCGATGGATGATGTCTTGAATCGAGCCTTGCGCGTTGCCCTTTTCTTTGTAGCATCCTGTCTGCTCGTGTGGGCGCTATTCCCCGCTTGGAAGACGCTGGCGGCAGGCCTCATTCTGGGCACCTTGACCAGTGTGATGAATGCGCTTTTGCTGCGCCGCAGAGTCGACCTGATCAGCCGGGCTGTGGCCGAAGGGCAGGGAGCGAAACGGATGAGCCTAGGCCTGGGATCCCGGTTGGCGATGGTTTTGCTCGCTGTGATGGTGGCCTATCGGTTCCCTTGGCATTTCCATCTGATCGCTACACTCGCTGCATGTTTTTTGGTGCAGATGGTTTCATTAGTTATTGCTTTTATCCTTAACCTTAAGCGCTCTGACGGAAAGGGGTGAAATTACAGCATGCATATATTCCCCATCTTTGAGTTGGGAGGCTTGAAATTCGACCTTTCGTCGATCATTGCGATCTTGGTGTCTTGTGTCATTGTGTTCATTCTGGCCAGACTCGCCGTGAGAAATTTGTCGGTGGAGAATCCGTCGAAGCTGCAAAACTTCTTCGAATGGGTCATCGAATTCGTGCACAATACGATCGCAAGCACGATGCCTTTGCATCGCGCCAAGCATTTTGTCGTGCTCGGCACATCGCTGATAACGTTTATCTTCATCTCGAACCTTCTGGGCTTGCCTTTCGGTATCGTGTTCAATGCAAGCGAGGAAGTTAGGCTGTTCGGGCTGACGATCATCTCCCAGGAGACGATTGATGCTCACGGCGGCCATGCGCATGTGGCCTTCTGGAAATCGCCGACGGCGGATATCGCGGTTACGGCGGGGCTTGCGATTGTCGTGTTCCTGCTTACGCATATTCTTGGCTTGATCATGAACACGAAGCATTATTTGAAGCATTACTTCGAACCGTTCTGGTTCTTCCTTCCGCTCAACCTGCTTAAGGAAGTGGCAAAGCCGCTCACGCTGGCTCTTCGTCTGTATGCCAATATTTTCGCAGGGGAAGTTTTGATCGCGACGATCCTAATGCTGGGTTGGGTAGGAATTCCGCTCTTGGCGGTATGGCAAGGCTTCAGTATTTTCGTCGGTGCAATTCAGGCGTTCCTGTTCACTATCCTGACGATGGTGTATATCGGGCAAGCGACTGTGCACGAGGAGCATTAACCACCTTATGAACCCGATCGCCGGCACGGCCGTGCAGCGGGATGCATACACAACATCATTTACCATTCTGGGAGGAATAAAACAATGGATGTATTGGCAGCAGCAATTGCAATCGGTTTGGGTGCCATCGGCGCCGGTTTCGGTAACGGTATGATCGTAAGTAAGACAGTTGAAGGTATCGCTCGTCAGCCGGAAGCAAAATCCGCTCTGCAAACGACGATGTTTATCGGTGTAGGTATCGTCGAGGTCGTGCCGATCATCGGCGTCGTTCTCGGATTCCTGATCTTCTTCGGTGGCTAATAACTGAACATGAGCTCCACCCGTGAGGCGCGGATGACGTAAGTCTCCACGCCTTCGTTATGATTGGAACGGCTAGGGCACCGATCAGGAACCATTCGCAGAAAGGAGTGTAAGCTGTGGAGTTTGTATGGACATCGACGGTCATTGCGATTTTGGCCTTTGCATTATTATATTGGCTGTTGAGTAAGTATGCGTTCGGCCCGCTGATTGCGGTGATGGAGAAACGCAGAGAATTGATCAAAGAACAGATGAACACGGCTGAGAGCAGCCGTAAACAGGCGGAGCAGCAGCTGGAAGAGCAGAAGAAGGCGCTCCAGGCGGCCCGTCAGGAAGCTTACGAAATTATCGAGCAGGCAAGGACGACCAGCGCCAAGCAGGCCGACGATATTTTGGAGCAGGCCAAATCCGAAGCTTCGCGCATGAAAGAAGAAGCGCTCCGCGATATCGAGAACGAGAAGAACAAAGCGGTTACTGCGCTCAAGGCGCAGGTCAGCGCGATGTCCGTTATGATCGCTTCGAAGATTATCGAGAAGCAGATCGACGAGAAGTCGCAACAAGAGCTGGTTGACCAATACCTGAAAGAGGTAGGAGGCAACCGATGAGCGACGCCGTGGTAGCTAAAAGATACGCCAAAGCCTTATTCGAGATCGCCAGCGAGCAAGGCCGGATCTCCGAGGTAGAGGCGGAGCTGAAAGCCGTGGTCGAAGCGCTTAAGGCAAACCCTGATATATACAAGGTGATCAAGAACCCTACGGTCGAGGCGTCTGCCAAGAAGGACATCCTGAAGCAGTGCTTTGAGGCGGCCGTATCGGAGCCGGTGCTGAACATGCTGAATCTGCTGATCGACCGGCGCAGGGAAGAAGCGCTCGAATTCGTAGTTCTGGATTACGTGAAGATTGCGGGCGAAGCACTGGGACAAGCCGACGGAACCGTCTTTACTCCCGTCGAATTGTCCGAAGCGGAGCTCAGTTCGATCGCAGCAGCGTTCGGCGAATTGACAGGCAAACAAATCCGTGTGAAATCGGTTATCGATAAAAGCTTGCTGGGCGGCATTCAGGTTCGCATCGGCGACCGTCTGTACGACGGCAGTCTGGCGGGCAAGCTCAATCGTCTGCAAAAAATGTTGAATGAGTCTCAAGCACTGTAGATAGGGGTGAGGTCGTTGAGTATCAAACCTGAAGAAATCAGCACATTGATTAAACAACAGATCGAGAAATACAAGTCTGACATTCAAGTGGTTGACGTAGGTACGGTTATCACGGTCGGTGACGGTATCGCCCGCGCGCATGGCTTGGAGAATGTCATGGCAGGCGAGCTGCTGGAGTTCCCGAATGGCGTGCTCGGTTATGCGTTCAACCTGGAGGAAAGCAACGTCGGTATCGTTATTCTGGGACCTTACTCGGATATCCGCGAAGGTGACCAAGTGAAGCGTACGGGCCGCATCATGGAGGTGCCCGTAGGCGAAGAGCTGCTCGGCCGCGTCGTGAACCCGCTCGGCCAGCCGGTGGACGGCAAAGGCCCGATCAACACGACGCAATTCCGTGCGGTCGAATCTCCGGCTCCTGGCGTTATGGCTCGTAAATCGGTTCACGAGCCGATGCAGACCGGTATCAAGGCGATCGACGCGATGATCCCGATCGGCCGCGGACAGCGCGAGCTGATCATCGGCGACCGCCAGACCGGTAAAACGTCGATTGCGATCGATACGATCGTCAACCAGAAGGGCAACGGCGTAAAATGTATCTATGTTGCTATCGGCCAGAAGCAATCCACGGTCGTTAACGTAGTGGAAACGCTGCGTCGCCATGGTGCGCTCGATTATACGATCGTCGTCACCGCCAGCGCTTCCGAGCCGGCTCCGCTGTTGTGGCTGGCTCCATACGCCGGCTGTGCCATGGGCGAATACTTCATGTACAAAGGCGAGCATGTGCTGATCGTTTATGACGACCTGAGCAAGCAGGCGGCCGCTTACCGCGAGATGTCCTTGCTGCTTCGCCGTCCTCCGGGCCGCGAGGCTTATCCGGGTGACGTCTTCTATCTGCACTCCCGCCTGCTCGAGCGCGCGGCCAAGCTGAGCGACGCCCTCGGCGGGGGATCGATGACAGCCCTGCCGTTCATCGAGACGCAAGCTGGCGACGTATCGGCATACATCCCGACGAACGTCATCTCGATTACGGACGGTCAGATCTTCCTGGAGTCCGACCTGTTCTATTCCGGACAGCGTCCGGCGGTGAACGTCGGTATCTCCGTATCCCGGGTCGGCAGCTCCGCGCAAATCAAGGCGATGAAGAAGGTCGCCGGTACACTCAAAACCGACCTGGCGCAGTATCGCGAGCTGGCTGCATTCGCAGCGTTCGGCTCCGATCTGGACAAGGCGACCCAGTCTCGCCTGAACCGCGGCATTCGTACGCTCGAGCTGCTCAAGCAGGGCGTGAACCAGCCGATGCCTGTCGAGAAGCAGGTCGTTGCCATCTATGCGGTCGTCAGAGGCTTTGTCGACGACCTTCCGGTTCAAGACGTTCGCCGATTCGAAACCGAATTCCTCGCTTATGTCGAATCGAACCGTCCGGAAATTCTGCAAAGCATCCGTGATACGAACGACCTGACGTCCGAGAACGAAGAAGCGCTGAAAGAAGCGATCGGACAGTTCAAGAAGAGCTTCGCTCCTTCTGAATAAAGAATGAAGGCCTGAGCTTCTCGCTTTCGGGAAGCTCGGTGTTCCATTTGCAGCGGTTGTTCCATGCTTTCGCAGCAGGATGAGGGTCCCGAGTTAGGCTGCATTCCGTACATTCCGAATGACGGTAGCGAGAGAGAGGTGAACAGGCATGGCCAAAGGGATGCGCGAAATTAAGCGTCAGATCAAATCAACTCAAAGCACGAAGCAAATTACCCGGGCGATGGAAATGGTCGCGGCCGCTAACTTGAAGAGAGCGGAGCAGGCCGCCCAATCCGCCCGTCCGTATGCAGAGAAGATGAAGGAAGTTATCGCGAGCATTGCCGCAGGCACGAAGGGCGTGAAGCACCCGATGCTGCAAAGCCGCGAGATCAAGAAGACCGGGTATCTCGTCATCACCTCCGACCGCGGTTTGGCCGGCGGTTATAACGCCAACGTGCTCCGGAAGGTCATGAACGTGATCAAGGAAAAGCATCGTTCCACGGACGAGTATTCGATTTTTGTCGTCGGGCGCAAAGGCCGCGACTTCTTCAAGAAGCGCAACATTCCGATCGTTCAGGAAGTGACCGGGCTGCCCGACAAGCCGGCATTCTCGGACATCAAGAACATCGCGAATGCAGCGGTGAACAATTTCGAGAACGGATCTTATGACGAGCTGTACCTTGTTTATAACGAGTACAAAAATGCCATTTCGCAAATTCCGGTGATGAAGCGTCTTCTCCCGCTTGAAGAAGTATCCGGCGGCACTGTATCGAGTTACGAGTACGAGCCTTCTCCCGAAGGCGTCCTCGAAGCGCTCCTGCCGAGATATGCGGAAACGCTCATCTACAGCGCGGTGCTCGACGGCAAAGCCAGCGAATTCGGCGCGCGGATGACGGCAATGAACAATGCGACGAAGAACGCGACGAAGATGATCAGCACCTATACCCTGCAGTATAACCGTGCCCGTCAGGCAGCGATTACGCAGGAGATTTCGGAGATTGTCGCCGGTGCGAACGCACAGGCTTAAGATACGGATTTACTAGATGCTCTTAGGAGGGAAACCATGAAGAAAGGGCGCATTGTCAACATTACAGGGCCGGTTGTCGACATCGAGTTCGAACGCGGACACCTTCCTGAAATTATGAACGCCATCAAGATTGAAAGAAAAGCGCAAAATCCTGGCGAGCAGGATATCAATCTGACGGTGGAAACGGCGGTACACCTCGGCGACAATATGGTTCGTACGATCGCCATGTCCTCCACCGACGGCCTTGTCCGCGGCATGGAGGCAGTGGATACGGGCGCTCCGATTACGGTGCCGGTCGGCGCGGCGACGCTCGGACGCGTATTCAACGTTTTGGGCGATCCGATCGACCATGATCCGAACGTAGACCGTTCGTTAACGAGCCCGATTCACAAATCGGCGCCGCCGTTCGAAGAGTTGTCCACGCAAGCGGAAATTCTCGAAACAGGCATCAAGGTTATCGATCTGATGGCTCCGTACGCCAAGGGCGGCAAGATCGGCCTCTTCGGCGGTGCGGGCGTAGGCAAGACGGTTACGATGCAGGAGCTTATTCATAACATCGCGCAGGAGCACGGCGGTATTTCCGTATTCGCCGGCGTCGGCGAAAGAACGCGCGAAGGGAACGACCTTTATCACGAGATGTCGGATTCCGGCGTTATTTCCAAGACGGCGATGGTATTCGGCCAGATGAACGAGCCGCCGGGCGCCCGTCTCCGCGTTGCGCTGACAGGCCTCACCATGGCGGAATATTTCCGTGACGTAGAAGGTCGGGACGTGCTGCTGTTCATCGACAACATCTTCCGTTTCACGCAGGCGGGTTCCGAGGTTTCGGCGCTGCTCGGCCGGATGCCTTCCGCGGTTGGTTACCAGCCGACCCTCGCAACGGAAATGGGCCAATTGCAAGAGCGGATCACATCCACGAAGAAAGGCTCCGTTACGTCGATTCAAGCGATCTACGTTCCGGCGGACGACTATACGGACCCGGCTCCGGCAACGGCGTTCGCTCACTTGGACGCAACGACGAACCTGGAGCGGAACATCGCGGCCATGGGTATTTTCCCTGCGGTTGACCCGCTGGCTTCGTCTTCCCGGATTCTGACGCCGGAAGTATTGGGCGAAGAGCACTACAACGTCGCTCAAGGCGTCAAAAAGCTGCTGCAGCGCTACAAAGAGCTGCTTGATATCATCGCGATCCTCGGGATGGACGAATTGTCCGATGAGGATAAGCTGGTCGTACACCGCGCGCGCCGCGTTCAGCTGTTCCTGTCTCAGCCGCTGCACGTTGCCGAGGCGTTCAACGGCATTCCGGGCGTATACGTGCCGGTTAAAGAAACGGTGCGCAGCTTCAAGGAAATTCTCGAAGGCAAGCACGACGATCTTCCGGAACCGGCGTTCCACAACGTGGGGACGATCGAGGATGCGATCGAGAAGGCGAAGACGCTGTAATCCAGCAGTATAAGAAGGCCCGGCTTTCTGCGGAAAGCCCGGCTTCGATCGATACAGGGCTTTTTCCATAGGAAGCTCTCATCAAGGGGGGAATCCAAGTGAGCACATTTGTGCTGGAAGTGGTCACTCCGGAGCGCAAAGTGTACGCCGAAACGGTGAACATGATCATCGCCAAAGGTATCGAAGGAGAGCTTGGAATTCTGCCGAATCACATCCCGCTCGTTACTCCGCTCAAGATTGCACCGCTGAAGGTGAAGAAGCAAGGTCAACCCGATCAGTTGATCGCTGTGCACGGCGGCTTCATGGAAGTGCGGAAGGATAAAGTGGTTATTTTGGCGGAGAGCGCCGAATTGCCGGAGCAGATCGACGTGGAGCGTGCGAGATCGGCAAAACAGCGCGCCGAAGAACGGCTGAAGCAGGCCAAGCGGGACGACATCGATTTCAAGCGCGCCGAGCTGGCTCTGCAGCGGGCGATGAACCGGCTTGACGTTACCGGGAAATAATAACGAATCGCATATAGCGGGGGAACCGAGAGAGTGATCGGTTCCCTCGTTTTTTAGTTCGCGCTTGAGCTCATCAACCGGGCGAGAGGCGAGCTATTCGGCTGAGGGAAAAGCTCCGGGAGGACGGCGATTGACTTGTCCCGCGATCTATCCATGTATCCATGACGGCATGCGGCCATCCGGAACTAGCCTGGGCGAACTCCCTCGGACAATAAACCGCTCCAGCCGGGCGTCAGCCGAGCCCCACGCGCCGATCGGCGCCAATCCGACCATCCTTTTTAAGCATAGGCACGAAAAACTATCCTATTCCTCCCCAAATGGCCTAATGGACGCAAATAAGAGCGAAAAGGTTTCGCAGAAATGTTAGACACTGGGACTGGCAGTTTGCTATAATTGGAAGGGTGCTGCCAAATCGCATGCGGACTTCTTGCGTGAGATGTGTCCGGAATGTGAAATGAAGGCAAAACTTTTTAAAAGTGGGCCGCTTTGTCCGATAATAAACGTATACGCTTTCTGTTATGAGCAATTGTCAACGTATTGTCAAACATTTTTTTAGGTTCAATCAATACATTAATACAATCGAGCGACAGCGGCGTGCAAGCGAGAACCGGGGGTGTGCCGGCGGCCCGTCAACGGTTCCTTCATGTATATACCACTCTATACCACTCGAAGGGGGCGGTTCGTTCAGATGTACATGAACAATTACGTGGTTGTAACGATTTTTATTTTTCTGGGCGTCATGCTTCCGATTGCTGCGCTCACGATCGGGCGATGGCTTAGACCCCATAAGCCGGTCGACGAGAAGTACACCACCTATGAAAGCGGTAACGAACCGGTTGGCGAAGGGCAGGTTCGCTTTAACATCCGCTACTATCTGTTTGCGCTGATGTTTGTTATTTTTGACGTGGAGACGGTATTTCTGTATCCGTGGGCCGTCGCATACGGCCATCTGGGCCTGTTCGCCCTGGTGGAGATGTGCATCTTCGTCAGCCTGCTGGTGGTCGGTTTGATCTATGCCTGGAAGAAGAAGGTGCTGCAATGGTCCTCCATTTAGAATCCATAACACCAGAAGAACGGCAGGAGCTGGAGCGCAACGTCTTTATGACGACGCTGGAGCAGCTGAAGGCTTGGGCGCGCAGCAACTCCTTGTGGCCTTTGACCTTCGGTCTCGCCTGCTGTGCGATCGAGATGATGGGAACCGGGGCGTCGCATTACGATTTGGACCGTTTCGGAGTCATCTTCCGGACGTCCCCCCGCCAGTCCGATGTCATGATCGTTGCCGGGACGGTGACGAAGAAGATGGCGCCGCTGCTGCGCCGATTGTACGATCAAATGCCGGAGCCGAAATGGGTGATCGCCATGGGATCCTGTGCGACGGCCGGCGGCCCGTATGTGAAATCGTACGCGGTGGTCAAAGGCGTCGACCAGATCGTTCCCGTCGATGTATACATTCCCGGCTGTCCGCCGAATCCGGCGGCCTTGATCTACGGCATCAACAAACTGCAGGAAAAAATCCGCTACGAAGCGAAAACCGGTAAGCAGGTGACGAATCGATGAGCGAGGATCAGAAGAAGGAACGGCAAGAGGGGCAATCGCCGCCAGCCGAGAATAAGGAAGCGCCGGCGCAAGCGGGCGCTGAAGGTGCGGGCGCGGCGAAAGCGCCGACCGCTGCGGCGAAAGCGCCGCAGGATGGCGGCACGGCGCCCGCGGGCGAACGCGCGGCGGAGGCCGCCGCGGCGAAAGCGGCAGCCGCTGCGGGCGATGCCGATCGCAGCACGCCGGGCGCAGGCGAAGCGCCGCCGATGAGCGGCGAGCCGGCCGAAGTGCCGGGCGCGAGCGTCGCCAAGGCTGGCGGCGCGGGGGAGCCGCCGGGAGGCTACGCGGCCGCCGGCGGCGACGGCGCTGCGCCCGGCCGCAGCGCGGAGCCGGAGCGCGCCGATGCGGCGGCGAAGCCGGGCGCGGACGCAGGCCAGCCGGCAGAGGCCGCGCCGCCAGCCCGCGCCCGCGCGGCCGCGCAAGGCGCCGCAGCCGCGCAAGGCGCCGCGGCGGCGAAGCCCGCGCGGCCGGCGAAGCCCGCGGAGCCGGGCGATGCGCCGGCGGCTGAGCGAGCGGCGCCGAGCGACGCCGAGAAGGAGGCGAAGGCGAAAGCCGCCGCCGAAGCGAGAGCGGCCCGCGCAAGCGCGCGCGCAGCCGCCAAAGCCGGCGCCGACCCGGAGGCGCCGAAGGAGCCGTCGCCGAATCAGCCGCTGCTGGATCGGCTTGTCGAGCTGCTGAAGCAGAAGGTCGGGGAAGACGCGGTGGAGCAGGCGTTCATTAATGAAAGGGACGGGCATCGCCCCTGTGTTTACGTGAAGCCGGGGCGCTGGAAGGCGGCCGCTGCTCTGCTGAGAGACGATCCGGAGCTGAAGCTCAATTATTTGCGCAATGTGGCGGGAATCGATATGGAGACGCATATGGAGGTCGCTTACCATTTCATCTCGCTCGAGACGAAGCGCGAATACGGCGTCAAGGTCAAGACCGATCGCGACAACCCGTCCATTCCGTCGATTACGGAGCTGTATCCGACGGCCAACTGGAACGAAAGAGAGATATACGATCTGTTAGGCATCGACTTTCCCGGGCATCCCGATCTGCGCCGCATCATGATGGCCGACGATTGGGTCGGCCACCCGCTGCGCAAAGATTACGAACCGCTCGACCCGGAGGTGTAGGACGCTTTGATCAGAACGGAAGAACTGCTGCTGAACGTAGGGCCGCAGCACCCGAGCACGCACGGGGTGTTTCGGATTGTGGTTAAGCTGGACGGCGAGATCATCACGGAAGCCACTCCGGTGATGGGCTATCTGCATCGCGGCACGGAGAAGCTGGCCGAGAACTTAACGTATACGCAAATCATTCCTTATACCGACCGGATGGATTACGTCTCCGCCATGACGAACAATTATGTTCTCGTTCATGCCGTGGAGAAGCTGATGGGAATCGAGATTCCCGAGCGCGCCGAATTTCTTCGGCTGATCGTCATGGAGCTGCAGCGGGTGGCAAGCCACCTTGTCTGGTGGGGCACTTACCTGCTTGACATCGGGGCGATGAGCCCGTTCCTGTATGCGTTCCGCGACAGGGAGATCATCATCAACCTGTTCAACGAGCTGTGCGGCGCCCGCTTAACTTATAATTACATGCGCGTGGGCGGTGTCAAATGGGACGCCCCGGAAGGCTGGATCGAGAAGGTTCGGCAGTTCATCCCCTATATGCGGGATAAGCTGGACGAATACAACAACCTGGTCAGCGGCAACGAGATCTTTTTGGCGCGGATCAAGGGCATCGGCAAATACGACGCAGAGACGGCCATCGCCTACGGGCTAAGCGGGGCCAACCTGCGCTGTACCGGGGTTCCATGGGATTTAAGAAAAACGCAGCCGTACAGCCTGTACGACCGGTTCGAGTTCGACGTCCCGGTGACGACGAACGGGGATTGCTACGATCGCTATCTTATCCGCATAGCGGAAATTCGCGAGTCGCTGCGCATTCTCGAACAGGCCGTCGAGCAGTTCCCGGCCGAAGGCGAGATCATGGGGAAAGTGCCGAGAGTCATCCGCCCGCCGGAGGGCGAGGTATACGCCGCAATCGAATCGCCGCGCGGCGAGATCGGCTGCTATATCGTCTCCAAGGGCAAGGATAAGCCTTATCGCTTGAAATTCAGGCGTCCGTCCTTCGTCAACCTGCAAATCTTGCCGAAGCTGCTGGTCGGCGAGACGATGACGAACCTGATCACCATACTGGGCGGCGTCGATATCGTCGTCGGGGAGGTGGACTGCTGATGTTGGATTTGCTGCAGCAACAGCTGACCTGGACGAACGCGGCCATATTTTTGGCTTGGGGCGTCGTTCTGCTGCTCGTGATTCTCGGCTTTGTCACGTATGCGATCTATTTCGAACGGAAGGTTATCGGCTGGATGCAGCTTAGGATCGGTCCGAACCGGGTCGGTCCGCTCGGCCTGTTGCAGACGGTAGCCGACGTGACGAAGCTATTGATCAAAGAGGATACGATACCGAAAAAAGCGGACCGCGAGCTGTTCATTCTCGCTCCGGTCATCGCCTTCATCCCGTCGTTTGTCGTCGTCGCGGCCATTCCGTTCGCGCCGCAGCTGATGAGCGCTGACCTCAACATCGGCGTGTTGTATTATGTGGCGCTGTCGGGCATCTCGACGATCGGCATCGTGCTCGGCGGCTGGGCGTCCAACAACAAGTACGCGCTGCTGGGCGGCATGCGCTCCGCGGCGCAAATGATCAGCTACGAGATTCCGCTGGTCATCTCCGTCGTCGGCGTCGTCATGATGACGGGCAGCATGAATTTGCGGGTCATTGTGGAGCAGCAGGCCGGCGGATTTTGGCACTGGAACTTCCTGCCGCAAATCATCGGCTTTGCCGTCTTTATCGTCGCGGCCGTATCCGAGCTGAACCGGACGCCGTTCGACTTGCCGGAGGCGGAATCCGAGCTGGTCGCAGGGTATCACGTGGAGTACAGCGGCTTCCGGTTCGCCTTCTTCATGCTGGCCGAATACGTGTACGTCTTCGCCATTGCGGGATTGACCGCCTCGCTTTTCCTGGGCGGCTGGCAGGCGCCGTTCCCGTTCCTGAGCTTCATCCCGGGTATCGTCTGGTTCCTGCTGAAATTTTCGTTCGTCGTCTTCTTCTTGTTCTGGCTGCGCGCGACGATGCCGCGGATTCGCGTCGACCAGCTGATGGGACTCGGCTGGAAGGTGCTTTTGCCGCTGGCGCTGGCCAACATTTTCGTGACGGCGATTTATCTGGGCATCACAGGGTAAGCAGGATGTCAGAAGGAAAGGGTGAAACAAGCGAATGAAAGGGATCATCAAGGGTATGGGCGTCACGCTGAAAAGCATGACCAAGAAGAAGATCACTTACGCGTATCCCGATGTGCCGCTCGAGATGCCGGACCGCTTTCGCGGCATTCAGCACTTCGATCCCGAAAAATGCATCGTGTGCAACCAATGCGCGCGCATTTGCCCGACGGAGTGCATCAACTTGGTTGGCAAGCCGAATCCGGACCCGGAGAAAAAGGGGAAGGTTATCGATACGTACGACATCAATTTTGAAATATGCATCTTGTGCGATCTGTGCACCGAGGTGTGTCCGACGGAAGCGATCGTCATGACGAACAACTTCGAATTGAGCACCTACAGCCGTGACGACCTGTTCAAAAACTTGCAGTGGCTGAACGACAACAACACGAATATCCGCAAGGATACCAATTCGGCGCTGTCGAAAGGCGGGGCGAAGTGATGCTGGGAAATATCGTCGCTTTTCTGTCCAGCGGAGCCAATATCGCATTCTTCGTCTGCGCGCTGCTGGCCATCGGCGGGGCGGTCTTCATGATCAGCTTCACGAAGGTCGTGCATATGCTGTTGGCCATGGCCCTGACCTTCCTCAGCCTGGCCGGCCTGTACGTCCTGCTGGAGGCGGAATTCGTCGCCGTGGTGCAAGTGCTGATCTATGCCGGAGCGGTGTCGATCGTGATGATCTTCGGCATCATGATGACGAGGCACCGGGGGGATGAGGTTGAGCCGAAGCGGCCCCTGCACAGCTGGCTGCTCGGCATCGGCTGCCTCGCTTTGTTCGGGATCATCTTCTATGCGATTCAGCAGACCGCCCTGCCGACCGGGGAGTTTCAGGCGGCCGGAGACAACACGATGGAAATCGGCAAACAGCTGTTCACGCTGCATGTCATTCCGTTCGAGCTGATGTCGGTGCTGCTGACGGTGGCTTTCATCGGAGCCATTATCGTAGCCAAAAGAGAGGAGGACTGAGGGCATGAGCGGATTGGCAACGCCCTATTTGACGCTGGCGGCCATACTGTTCTGCATCGGGCTATATGGCGCGCTGTCCAAAAAAAATGCGGTCATCGTGCTCTTGTCCGTCGAACTGATGCTCAATGCGGTGAATTTGAACCTGGTGGCCTTCTCCAAGCTGGGGGTTCATCCGGGGCTGACCGGGCAAATCTTCTCCTTGTTTACGATTACGGTAGCGGCGGCAGAGGTTGCGGTAGGCATCGCGATCCTGATCGCGTATTACCGCAGCAGGGGAACGACGAATGTCAACGAGATGGATTCGATGAAGCGATAGGGGGATGGTCCAAACATGGTATCGGCTTACTCGCAATATGCCTGGCTCATCCCGTTGTTCCCGCTGCTGTCGTTCCTGATCTTAACGGCGGTAGGGCGGCAGCTGAGGGATGCGGGTGCCTATATCAGCATCGTGAGCGTATTCGTTTCGTTCGTCCTTTCGCTTCTTGTATTTTGGGAGCGGCTGGGCGGACAGGTCGAGGACTACACCTGGAATAACCTGCAGTGGCTCAGGCTGGGCGACGTCACGCTCACGATGGGCTTCGAAGTGACCAATCTCAATGCGCTCATGCTGGTGATCGTGACATTGGTCAGCCTGCTCGTCAATATTTACTCCAGCGGTTATATGCACGGCGACGAGCGGATTAACGTATTTTTTGCTTACATATCGCTGTTCACTTTCTCCATGCTCGGGCTCGTCATTTCGGCCAACTTGCTTGAGCTGTACATTTTCTGGGAACTGGTCGGCGTCTGTTCGTTCCTGCTCGTGGGCTTCTGGTATTTCAAGCCGGAGGCGCGGGCGGCGGCCAGGAAAGCATTTATTGTGACGCGCATCGGGGATGTCGGCTTGTTCATCGCCATCCTGCTGCTTTTCTGGTTTATGCCAAACCATGCGCTCGATTTCAGCTCGATTCATAACGCCTTCAGCGGCGGCGAAATGCCCGCAGGGCTGACCACGCTGATCGCCATCCTGATCTTCGTCGGCGCCATCGGCAAGTCCGGGCAATTCCCGCTGCATACATGGCTGCCCGACGCGATGGAAGGCCCGACGCCGATCAGCGCATTGATCCATGCCGCGACGATGGTTGCCGCCGGCGTTTATCTGGTGGCCCGCACCTTCGATATTTTTGCCGCTTCGCCTGCGGCGCTCGGGGTGGTCGCCTTCATCGGCGCTTTCACGGCGATCTTCGCGGCGACGATCGGCACGGCTCAAAACGATATCAAGCGCGTGCTGGCTTACTCTACGGTCAGCCAACTCGGATATATGATGATGGCACTCGGCATCGGCACCGCCGCCGCCATGACCGCCGGCATCTTTCATCTGTTCACGCATGCGTTCTTCAAAGCGCTGCTGTTCCTTGGGGCGGGCAGCGTCATTCATGCCGTACATACGCAGAACATTCATGAAATGGGCGGTCTCGGCGGCAGGATGAAAATAACGGCGTGGACGTTCGGCATCGGGGCGCTGGCTTTGTCCGGCATCTTCCCTCTGTCGGGGTTCTGGTCCAAGGATGCGATCTTGAGCGAAGCTTACCGGCATAATCAGGCGCTGTTCTGGATCGGCCTGATCGCCGCCTTCTTCACTGCGTTCTATATGTCGCGGCTGTTCTTCCTGGTATTTGCCGGCAAGCCGCGGAGTTCGGCAGAGGCGCACGAATCGCCCATGTCGATGACGCTGCCGCTCATCGTGCTTGCGGTGCTGGCGGTTGCGGCAGGCTTCGCCTTCACGCCGTTCAATCCGTGGCTCGGCGAATGGCTGGTCGGCCATACGGAGGGAGAGCATGCGAATTGGCTCGTCATCGTGCTGTCCAATCTCGTCGGACTGCTCGGGATCGGGCTTGGCTACCTGGTCTATGTCAAGCGCACCGTGCCGGCGGACGCCATTTCGTCCAGAGCCCCCTGGCTGTACCGGCTGCTGGAGCGGAAATTTTACATCGATGAATTGTACCAGACCGTCATTGTACGCCCGCTGCAGGGCCTTGGCCATCTCCTGACGCTGTTTGACGTATATGTCGTGGACGGAGCGGTGCGGCTTGCCAGCTATGCGGCGACGGGCCTCGGCCGGGCCGGGTCCAGGCTCCAGAACGGTCAAGTGCAGACCTATGGGCTGGCAACGCTGCTGGGGCTTGTTATCCTCGTGCTGGCGCTGGCGGGAAGGAGGTTCATCAATTTTGGATAATGTGCCGATTTTATCGCTTATCGCCTTGTCGCCGCTTCTGGGCGTGCTGATCATCCTGTGTCTTCCCGCGGCGCGGGGGAACTGGATTCGCACGACAGCTGTAGCGGTCACGCTCATTCCGCTGGCGCTGTCCGCCTGGCTGTACTACCGGTTCAACGATCAGCTGCCGGGGTCGCAGTTCACCGAGCAGCTGCCGTGGATCACGATTCCGCTTAACAAAGAAACGCTCGGGCAAGGGCAGGTTACGTCATTTTTCATCCAGTTTCAATACAAGCTGGCGGTTGACGGCCTATCGCTGCCGCTCGTCTTTCTGACGGCGCTGGTCGCCACGATGGCTGCCCTGGCCTCGGTCTATATCAAGAAGCGGTGGAAAACGTACTATCTTCTGTTCTTGCTGCTGGAGACCGGCATGCTCGGCGTGTTCATGGCGCAGGATCTGTTCCTGTTCTTCGTCTTCTTCGAGGTAACCTTGATCCCGATGTTCTTCCTGGTCGGTATCTGGGGGTATATGGAGCGGGAGCGCGCCGCGAGCAAGTTCCTGATCTATAACGGTCTCGGGTCGGCCATTATGCTGATCGCATTCCTGATTCTCGTCAGCACGGCGGGCTTCAGCGAGACGCAAGGGCAGAACGGAATATCGCTTATGTATACCGGCGACCTGAACGTTATCATAGACAATCTGTTTCATAATCCGCAGTCGTATGTGAGCCGGGGCGATCTGGAGGGGAACTTTTTCTTCTTGTCCGGGACGCTGCAGTGGGCGCTATTCATCATGCTGCTGGTGGCCTTTGGCATCAAGCTGCCCATCTTCCCGTTCCACACCTGGATGCTGAAGGTGCATACGGAGGCGCCGCCGTCCATCGTCATGATCCACTCCGGCATCCTGCTCAAAATGGGCGCATACGGGCTGATTCGCTTCGGCATTCTGCTGTTTCCGCAACAGGCGGTCGCTTGGTCGACGGTGCTGGCGCTTCTTGGCGTCGTGAATATTTTGTATGGGGCTGTGCTCGCCTTTGTGCAAAGGGAGTTCCGGCTCGTGCTCGCGTATTCCAGCATCAGCCATATGGGCATCGTGCTGCTCGGGATTGCGGCGTTCAATACGGTCGGGCTGGAAGGCGCCGTGTTCCAACTGGTATCGCACGGCTTGATCTCCGCGCTCATGTTCCTGCTCGTCGGAGCGATATACGAACGGACCCAGACGACGAGAGTGGACGAACTGGGGGGCATGGCGAAGTCGGTGCCGTTCATCTCCGGCATGCTGCTGGTCGCTGGGATGGCCTCGCTCGGCCTGCCGGGATTGTCCGGCTTCGTCAGCGAGTTTCTCGCCTTCCTCGGGCTGTTCGAGACGAAGCCGATCGTGACTGCGGCCGGAGCGCTGGGCATCATTTTAGCCGCGGTATACGTCCTGCGCGGGGTGCTGTCCATTACGTACGGGCCGCCGGCGAAGGGAATCAAGGAAATGCGGGATGCGAGACTGGTCGAGGCGATTCCGATGATTGCGCTCGTCGCTTTCATAGTCGTGCTGGGCATTTATCCTGCCGTACTGAGCGAGTCGTTGCATCATACGGTCAGCGGCTTTGACCAATTTATTCGAAGCTTTGCGAAGATAGGGGGTTAGACCGGTGGAACCGTTACGTCTTGGGCTTGGTGATTTGGGACTGCTGGCCCCGGAGCTGACTCTGGTCATTGCCGCTGTCGCGCTGTCCTTGATCGATCTGTTGATGCCGCGGCAAGCTAGCCGTTCGTGGCTCGGCTGGCTGTCGCTGGTCAGCATCGCCTTATCGGCGGCATTCGTGATTGCGGCGTTGAATCCGGCTGAACCGAAGCAGTTGCTGCAGTTCAGCTACCGGGTCGACGATTTCGCCAATATCCTTAAGCTGGTGTTGCTGACCGGAGCGGGGCTTATTACATTCATGAGCATCGGCACGATTCGGGAAGAGGAGACACCGCATGTCGGGGAATATTATTATCTGCTTCTGCCCGCGACGCTCGGCGGCATGATCATGGCATCCTCCGGCGATCTGATTACGCTGTTCGTCGGCTTGGAGCTGCTTGGCATCACTTCCTATATTTTGGCGGCGATGCGCAAGAAGCGTATCCAATCTAGCGAAGGGGCCTTCAAATATGTCGTGCTGGGCGGCGTTTCGTCGGCGATTCTGCTATACGGAATGTCGTTCCTGTACGGGATGACGGGATCGACCTCGATCCCTGTGATCAACCAGCAGCTGGGCCAAAATGCGGACACGATGCTGCCGTTTCTGTACCTGAGCTTTTTCCTGATGCTTGCGGGCTTTAGCTTCAAGATCGCGGCGACTCCGTTCCATATGTGGGCGCCTGACGTGTACCAAGGCGCACCGACGCCGGTGACGGCCTTCCTGGCGACCGTCTCGAAGGCGGCGGCGTTCGCGGCGATGTTCCGCGTGATGTACGGCGTATTCGGCGTCGGCCAGCTGATGGGCACCACCTTTCACGCCGACGTGCTCACGGCGATGATGGTCGTTGCCGCCGCGGCGATGATCGTCGGAAATACGGTCGCCTTGAAACAAACCCACACGAAGCGTCTGTTGGCCTATTCGGGCATCGCCAATTCCGGCTACTTGCTTGTGCCGATTGCGATACAATTCGGCTTCGTGCATTACGGCAATTTTTCGGAGTTCGTCTTTTATCTGATCGCCTACATGTTCATGAACATCGGCATGTTTGCGGTGCTGATGATCATTGAGCGGTCTACCGGCGACGAGGAGCTGAGCGGCTTTGCCGGACTGTACTACCGCGCGCCGTGGACGGCCGCTGCGGCGGTGCTGCTTATCCTGTCGCTGGCCGGCCTGCCGATCTCCGGAGGCTTCTTCGGAAAAGTGTATATTTTGCTCGGCACGATGCAGACGCAGCATTATTGGCTCGGGGCGGTGCTGATCGTGACCAGCGTCATTTCGTTTTACTATTATTTCGGGCTGATCCGCCAAATGTTCATGCGCAGCGATTTCGAGTCGCGGCCGGTGAAGGTCGCGCTGCCGCTCGGCATCGCGGTGTGGATCTGCGCCGGGGCGAGCTTCGTGCTCGGTCTCGTGCCGCACTGGGTGCTGGCCTGGATTGAAAGCATATTTACGCTCACCCAGGATTTGTTCATGTTCAGCTAATCAGCCAAGGCGGCGGGAGCTCGGCATGCGCGATCGCGATTCGTGCGTGCCGGGCTTTTCGCATTGCGTATCTGCGAGGCTGAGGCCGGTTTACCGGTTTCATAGACGGTATTATTACAATTTCACGAACAATCTACTTCATGGGAAGGGAGGGCGCGGATTCCAGTTGCGCATGTTCCGGTCCAACCTATAGAATGAGAGAAGATGTTAATTCACAAGCGAGGCGCAGGGGCTATGAAACTTCCAGGGACAACATATAGCAAAAGGATGGACAGCATGCTGGCGGCGCTGGCGGGCTTGCTTCTGCTGATAGCGTTTGCGGCGCCTGTTTATGCTGCGGTAGCCAATGACCCGTTTGCGGAAAAACAAGATTATCTTCGTACAATCCACGCCCAGGAGGCATGGGATATCGCCCGCGAGAATCGGGATATGATTATCGCTATCGTCGATACGGGTGTCGATCTGGATCATCCCGACCTGGAGCCGAATCTCGTTGCCGGCAAAAATCTGATTCAGGAAGGGGCGCCGCCGGAGGACGATAACGGCCACGGCACGAATGTCGCCGGAGTCATCGCCGCGGTCGGCAATAATGACCGGGGGGTCGCGGGGATTCTCTGGAAGGCCAAAATGATGCCGATCAAAGCGTTGGAAGCAGACGGCACGGGCGGCGAGCAGAAGCTCGGCGAAGGCATCCGCTATGCGATCGACAACGGTGCCAAGATCGTCGTATTGTCGCTGGGCTTGAACAAATAT
Source organism: Paenibacillus ginsengihumi DSM 21568 (assembly GCF_000380965.1). Lineage (GTDB taxonomy): Bacteria > Bacillota > Bacilli > Paenibacillales > NBRC-103111 > Paenibacillus_G > Paenibacillus_G ginsengihumi. Next base: position 21,746 of record NZ_KB905579.1, read on the forward strand.
TCCGATTATATGCAGGAGATTGTCGATTACGCCGAAGCGAACGATGTGCTGCTTGTTGCCGCGACCGGCAACGACGGGAACAGCGTCCAGTATCCGGCCGCCTATCCGACCGTCCTCGGGGTCGGCGGCTTGTCTCGCGCGGGGGAAGCCGATCCGCGCTCCAATTCCGGCCCGGAGGTCGACGTGGTCGCTCCGTGGAACGTATTTACGACGGCCATGGGAGGCGACTACGAATACAAGGACGGCACGTCCATGGCGGCGCCTCAGGTAGCGGCTGTCGCCGCTCTGATCTGGAGCCAGAACCCTCAGCTGAAAGCGGGTGAAGTTCGCCAATTGATTCGCCAGTCGGCGCAACGTTTGGGCGAGGAGATTTGGAATCCGGCTACCGGCTTCGGTCTGCTGCAGGCGGACCGGGCCCTGAAGGAAACGTTTGTGCGGGATATGTATGAACCGAATGACCGCAAGGATTTGGCCAAAGCGCTGTCGATCAGCCAGAGGGTGAACGCCACGCTCGCGGGAAGTGCGGATACGGATTGGTTTTATATCGATGCGCCGTATGACGGCACCATTCGCGTCAAGCTGGATGCCTCTCCTGATGGGAGGTTCTCCTTGCAGCATACGGATGCCGCAGGTACGCTGACCAGCCACATCGTCGCCGGCGGACAAAGCGTAGCGCTTGCGGCGACGAAGGGGCGCGGCTACGTCCAGCTCAGGCTGGCCAACCACAACGTGCAGCGCGAAGTTCCTTACACGCTAACGACGTCCTTCAATATTTATGCCGACCCGTTCGAAAATAACGACAAGCAGTATAAAGCGTTCGTGCTGCCGTCCCGATCCGGGACGTATGTCGGAACATTCCATCAAAGCAATGACGCCGATTGGTTCGAATTTCCCGTCCCTCAATCGGGGTCGCTGCGGATTCGGCTCAGCGTGGATACGGCCCGGATCGATCCGGTGCTGACGATTCAAAAACAAGGGGGCAAAGCGATTGTCGTCGATTCGGTCGGCGATGGCAAGACGGAGACCTATTATTTGCCGGAAGTGTTCCCGGGAAGTTATTTTATCAAGGTCAGCAATGTGAAGGAATATGCGAACCCGATCGTCGGGGAATATACGCTGCAGATCGAATATGATGCCCGCCTGACCGATCCGAACGAGCCGAACGACCATTCGTATCAGGCGACGACGATGACGCTCGACACGTCGTACGAAGGGCTGATCGATCCGGCGGGAGATATCGATTGGTTCCAGTTCAGCCTCGAGGAAGAGAGTTTGGCGGAGGTACAGCTTAGCAATATTCCTTCACCGGTCCGGATGAACATGCAGCTGCTCAATCGAAGCATGGAGCCGATCGCTGCCGCGAAGAACGCTTCGGGCACAAGCTCGCAAAAGCTGTCCAACCGGCTGAGCCCCGGCACGTACTATATTCGTCTCGATGCCGATCGGGCGTTCGACAACCGGATGTACCAATTGAAGGTTAAGGCCAGGCCGCTTGTCGGCGGATATGCGGATATCAAGGGGCACTGGGCGGAGAAGGCGATCCTCGAACTGGGAGAGAGCAAGGTGCTTGAAGGATACGGCGATTATACGTTCCGGCCGGATCGCCCCATTACCCGGGCCGAGACGACGGCTGTGCTGTCGCGGGCATTCGGGCTGACGAACGAACGAGGAATCAGCTACCGGGACATTTCGGCCGGGCATTGGGCATATTCCTTTATCGCCAGAGCTTCGCATGCAGGAATTATTGATGGTTACCCGGACGGCACCTTTGCTCCGGATCAACCGGTGACCCGGATGGAGATGACCGCCATGCTGGCCCGCAGCCTGAATATGTCGGGCAAGAGCCGGGGGGCCGTGCCTTTTAACGATGTGGACAATGACTATTGGGGTACGCCGCTGCTCAAGCAGATGAAGGCGGAAGGCTGGATCGGGGGGTACCCGGACGGTTCGTACCGGCCGGATCAGCAGGCGACCCGAGCCGAATTGGTCGTGCTGCTCAGCAACATTCTTCGAAAGCGGTAATGCGGCTGACCGTCCGCCCATCGAAAGTGTTCCGTTCGCATTCGGATGAGGCGGATCCCGCCGTTTCCTTGAGCATGCTGCAGAAATGGCGAGCCGGGCGAATCAAGCTATTGCCGAAAACGGGGGGAAACGACCGAAATGGATTATTATGATCAAATGCAAAGCACTATGGGCTTAAACGGCTTGCTGAATATTGTCGTCTCATTGATATGCATCGGCTTCTCCTGGTGGGTGCTGCAGTCGCTCCGCCTGGAGGCCGCGCTCAAAAATCCAAGGAGCGCGCAGGCGAAGCTGCTGCAGGTTTTTTTGTCCGTTGCCCTCGGGTATCAGATTGCCAGGTTTATTATCGATTATTTCCAATGGTCCTCCTGGCTGCCGGGGATGTTTTAAGAAGAAACTCGAATAATGGCGGGGAATTTTGTCAACAATGGATAGTACAACCGCCGTTAAGGCAGCATATACTTCGAATAGTATATCTCGAACCGGCGGAACGATTGACGATTGTAAAGCCCCATGTTCAATGTTAAACTAGTAAAGTTACAGGACGAGAAAAGCGCGGAGGGGGACCATGATGAGCAAAATAATCGTCCGCGGCGGCAAACGACTATCCGGCAGAGTCAGGATTCACGGCGCCAAAAATGCCGTTTTGCCGATTATTGCAGCATCCCTTCTTGGAGCCGAGGGAACCAGCGTCATCCACGACGCTCCTCCGTTGGATGATGTGCTGGTGATGAATCAGGTATTGCAAAGTCTTGGTGTTGAGGTCGAATATAAAAACGAGACGGTGCGGGTGACGGCAGAGCGCATATCCACCTGCGAGGCGTCTTACGATTTGGTCCGCAAAATGAGGGCATCTTTTCTTGTAATGGGACCTTTACTGGCCCGGATGGGACATGCTCGCATTTCCTTGCCAGGCGGATGTGCGATCGGAACGAGGCCGATCGACCAGCATCTCAAAGGCTTCGAAGCGATGGGCGCGGAGATCGAGCTTGGGCAAGGTTATATCGAGGCCAAGGTTCGCGGAAAGCTTAAAGGCGCCAAAATCTACTTGGACGTGGCCAGTGTCGGAGCGACGGAAAATATCATGATGGCTGCGGCGCTGGCGGACGGAACGACGCTGATCGAGAACGCCGCCAAGGAACCGGAAATCGTCGATTTGGCCAACTATCTCAATGCGATGGGCGCGAAAATCCGCGGTGCGGGGACGGGACTGATCCGCATCGATGGCGTGGAGCGATTGAGCGGGGCCGTACATACTGTTATACCGGACCGCATTGAAGCGGGTACATACATGATTGCGGCGGCAATTACTCGGAGCGATTTGTATGTGGAAGGCGCTATCGCCGATCACTTAAGGCCGGTCATCTCCAAAATGCAGGAGATGGGCGTTCAGTTCGAGGAAGACGAGAACGGCCTGCGCGTGTATAGCGATAGCCCGCTCAAGGCGGTGGACGTGAAGACGCTGCCTTATCCGGGGTTTCCGACCGATATGCAGTCGCAAATGATGGCGCTATTGCTGCAGGCGGATGGAACCAGCGTCGTTACCGAGACGGTGTTTGAAAACCGCTTCATGCATGTGGAGCAATTCCTCAACATGAACGCGCAGATTAAAGTGGACGGGCGAACGGCGATCATCAGCGGCGGGAGCCGTCTTCGCGGCGCTAACGTGTGCGCGACCGATCTGCGGGCGGGAGCGGCCCTCATTCTGGCGGCTTTGGCCGCCGAAGGCGAGACCGTGATTACCGGCGTGCATCACATTGACCGCGGCTATGTCGGCATCGCCGACAAGCTTCAACTGCTCGGCGCGGATATTCGGCGCATTACGCCGGAGGTTGTGGAAGAGCAGGAGGAAGAAGCTCCGATGACATTGTTTGCCGTACAGCCAAGTCTGGCGTAACAGCCAAGTTATACGATCCGAAAGCTATCGTACCAGAGCGGACTTCTGGCACGATAGCTTTTTTTGGCATGAACGGGCAAAGCTCCGGCGGCTGCACCGCCCCTTGCCTGGGGAGCCTTCCATCGGTTCTATTCTATATGTCTAGCTCATAAGATAATGGTAGCTGCCGAACAGGCGGCCGGCGGAAGACCGCCCGCGGGAATAGGCTCCAGTTCCGAGGCTTTAATGAAGCGCCTGAACAGAAACGATGGAGGAACGCTGCATGAGGTATCGTTTGCCTTCGAAGCACAAGCCCTGGATCCGTTGGCTCGCCGTATGGTTTGCGAGCTTTGCCGCTGTCGTTGTGCTGGCGCCGATCCTGCTGGTTCAGACGAAGCCGGACTCTCCGGTTCCCGGCTATTCCGAAATGCCCTCGCCCCAAGGCGCGGAACGAAGCACCCCGCAGCAACGGATCGTGCCGGTGTATCTCGCTCAAGTGAAGCGGGTAGAAGAGGTGCCGTTGGAAGATTATGTGCGCGGGGTCGTCGCCGCGGAGATGCCGATCGAGTTTGAGCTGGAAGCGCTGAAGGCGCAGGCAATAGCTGCCCGCACGTATATTATCCGCCGCTCGCTGAACCCGGACGCAGGAGGTCAAGCGGCATCGAACGCCTGGGTGACGGATACGGTGGCGCACCAGGCGTATGTCACCGACAGCGAACTGAAGAATCGTTGGCCCGCCGCATCGTTCGAGCGCAATATGGACAAGCTGCGGCGTGTCGTCCGTGAAACAGAGGGGCTTATTCTGACGTACGAGGATCAGCCCATCGAAGCCGTTTTTTTCTCGACCAGCAACGGATATACGGAGAACTCGGAGGACTATTGGGGCACGTATTATCCGTATTTGCGCAGCGTTCCCAGCCCTTGGGATGCCGGATTGTCGCCGCGCTTTACGGAAAAGGTCGTCTTCTCCAACCGGGAGCTGCAGCGCCGGCTTGGACTCAGCGGCATCGTGCCGGTATCGTCCGGGGCATCCAAGGGGCTCAAGGTGCTGGGGTTTACGGCCAGCGGCCGGGTCAAGAGCGTTTCGGTTGGAGGAAAAACGTTCAGCGGCCGGGAGTTCCGCGAGAAGTTGGGACTGAATTCGGCTCATTTTCAATGGGAATGGCAGGGCGACGAGCTGCATATTACGACGACGGGCTACGGTCACGGAGTCGGCATGAGCCAATACGGAGCCAACGGAATGGCCAAGGAAGGGAGCAAGGCTGAGGACATCGTCAAGCATTATTACACCGGGGTGAAGATTTCGAAGTTATGACTCTACGGCTTGCAAAAAATCCCTAAAAAGTAGGTTTGCCCGCGTATAAATCTCGTTAACCTGGTAACAATGGTTAGCGAGGTGATAACAAATGGAAGAGCAAAAAAGAGATTTGCAGAAGGAACAGCAAGCTCCTCAATCGAACGAAGGAGCGAAAAATCCGCCGCAAAGCACATCGTTCACCTGGAAGAGACTCCTGGGCAAAAAATGGGTATTCCCGGCGATGTACATGGCAGCAGCGGCAATCATCTTAACGTTAATGTGGGTGTATCAGGATTATGGCACATCGACGAAAGATGATCTCGCCGTAAACAGCCAGGCAGTAACGGACAACGTGAGCGGTCCCGAGTCCTTGCCGACGAACGCCGCGCCGGAGAAGATGCAGTGGCCGTTTGCCGACAAGAACGAGCTGGATGTCGTCCTGCAGTATTTTGACAAAAACGCATCGAATGAAGCCAGACAAGCGGCGTTGGTCGAATACGGCGACGAGTTCACGCCTCACATGGGCATGGATTTCTCCCGCCCGGACAATGAGCCGTTCGATGTGTTGGCCGTGATGAGCGGCAAAGTAACGGCAGTCGAGAAGAACCATCCGCTGGTCGGCAATCTGGTGGAAATCACCCACAGCAACGGCCTGGTATCGGTCTATCAAAGCTTGGGCGAAGTCCATGTGGCCAAGGATGACGAGGTCAAGCAGGGCGATGTAATCGCCAAGGCCGGACGCAACGAGCTGGAGAAGGAGCAGGGCGTTCACCTTCACTTCGAGCTGCGTCAAGGACAAGACGGCCCCGCCGTCAACCCCGAACAGTATTTGGGGCAGGAGTAATATAAACATACAGATATAATTAGTCTAAATCTAGGCAGAGTCGAGGCATATGCTGAAGCTTCTGCCTTTTTTGTTGCTTTTCCTCCTTTTTAGGCAGCTCGTCCCGTGAAAATAAATCGTCCGTTTGGGCTTGTCAGGCTTGGTTACAGCGAATATAAGCAAAGCCCCCTCATATAATGTACCAAACTAACTCGAGTAGGGAGGCGAGGGGAGTGCACGATTACATCAAGGAGCGAACCATCAAGATCGGCCGCTGCCTGGTCGAGACCAAGCATACGGTTCGCACCATAGCTAAGGAATTCGGAGTTTCCAAAAGTACGGTGCACAAGGATCTGACGGAACGTCTGCCGGAAATCAACCCGGAGCTTGCGAATCAGGTAAAGCATATTTTGGAATATCACAAATCGATTCGTCACCTGCGCGGAGGAGAAGCGACGAAGATCAAGTACCGCAAGACACGGAATCCTAAACCGCAGGAGAAGCTGGTTACCGTAAAATAATTCAGCTTAGGACGAAATGACGAACGGATAGCGCTTTCCCGCTTATCGTACCGTGCGGCTGCCGGATGGAACGCCCGCGGTACGATCACCCCGCCGACCGAAACGGATGGACGAAACGATTCTTGTCGAATATATAGCAGAAAAAAGAGGAATTTTTATTTTTATGGCGAAATGTTTATAGCGATGGATATAATGGAAATAATCCGCTTCTAGCATAGCAGCCATGGACGGTAGGTTTAGGGAGGATGTATTCGAGATGTTGAGCAAGGACATTGGCATCGATCTCGGGACAGCGAACGTCCTTATCCATGTGAAGGGCCGCGGCGTTGTCTTGGATGAGCCGTCCGTCGTCGCGATTGAGAGCGAAACGAAGAAGGTGCTTGCGGTTGGCGAAGAGGCTCGCCGCATGGTGGGCCGAACCCCCGGCAATATCATTGCCATTCGCCCGTTGAGGGAAGGGGTTATCGCCGACTTCGATATTACCGAAATGATGTTGAAGTATTTCATAAACAAAGTGGGCGGGAAGAAGTGGTACAACCACCCGCGCGTGCTCATCTGCGCTCCGACGAACATTACCTCCGTCGAGCAAAAAGCGATTCGCGAAGCGGCGGAACGCTGCGGCGCCCGCGATGTCTACCTCCAGGAAGAGCCGAAGGCGGCGGCGATCGGCGCCGGTATGGATATTTTTCAGCCGAGCGGCAACATGGTCGTCGATATCGGCGGGGGGACGACCGATGTGGCGGTATTGTCGATGGGCGATATCGTAACTTCATCCTCCATCAAGATTGCGGGGGACAAGTTCGACTCCGCTATCATGAAGTATATCAAAAGCAAATATAAGCTGCTGATCGGCGAACGGACAAGCGAAAATATCAAAATTCAGATCGCAACGGTGTTTGACGACCGGAATGAGACGATGGATATTCGCGGGCGGGATATGGTCACCGGCCTGCCGCTCACGATTACGATTCACTCCCGCGAAATTCAGGAGGCGCTCGCCGAGCCGGTATCGGCGATCGTAGCCGCCGCCAAGAGTGTGCTCGAGCGGACTCCTCCGGAGCTGGCGGCCGATATTATCGATCGCGGCGTCATTTTGACGGGAGGCGGAGCGCTGCTGCACGGCATCGACCAGCTGTTGGCCGAAGAGCTCAAGGTTCCCGTCTTGATCGCGGAGGATCCGATGAGCTGCGTCGTCCGCGGGACAGGTATTATGTTGGACAACCTGGATAAAGTATCGAAGATCAAAATCTAGCCGGAATGGGAGGATAACCATGCTGAGAGGGCTGTACACGGCTGCATCCGGGATGATTGCCCAGCAGCGAAGGCACGATGTCGTCACGAACAATATTGCCAACATCAATACGCCGGGCTTCAAGCAGGGCAACGCAATCAACCGCTCGTTCCCCGAGATGCTCATCGCTCGTACGCGAGGGGGCGAACACGATCCCTTGTCCGTGCCGATCGGAGGGATCCATACCGGCGTGATGGCGGAGGAGAACGTGTCGCTGCATGCCCGCGGCGACATTGTGGAGACGAACAATCCGTTTGATTTTGCCATCCTCTCCGACATGGAGGTGCCTGGAGCCGTATTCGACGCATCCGGCCATTACGTGGGCGAGGACGGCCAGCGCATCGCTCGGCCGCAAGCGTTCTTTACGGTGCTCAATGCTCAGGGAGAGCAGCGATATTCGTTGAACGGCAAGTTTTCTGTCAACGCGCAAGGTCAGATGATCGATTCGGAAGGCAATCCGGTGCTTGGCCGGGACGGGCAGCCGATCGTTCTGCTTGAGCCGGGGACGGACCTGCCGATTGTCAATTTCCGCATTACGAATACGGGGCTATTTGTGGACGCTGACGGCGAACCGATCATTGGCGCCAGCGGCGAGCCGGTAAACCTGCTGCTTACCCGAATCGAGAATCCGAATCAATTGGTGCGCGAAGGCAACGGGCTGTATCGTCTGAATGACGGCGGGCAGGCCCGTCCGGTTGAAGCGGAAGACCGGGTGGAGGTTAGGCAGGGCTTTATGGAGCGCTCCAATGTCGATGCGGCGCAATCGATGGTCGATATGATGTCGGCGCTTCGCGCTTATGAGGCCAACCAGAAGGTCATTCAGTTCTACGACCGCAGCATGGACAAGGCGGTTAACGAAGTCGGCCGCGTCTGATTCGTATAGCTGCCGGTTTGACGTGGAAGTTAAAGCCAGGAGGATTCGTTCATGAACCATTCGATGATCAACGCGGCGGTTTCGATACAGGCGCTGCAGCAGAAGCTGGACCTCGTCTCCAATAATATCGCCAATACGAATACAACCGGCTATAAAAGGAAGGAAGCATCCTTTCAGGACGTGCTCACCAGCGTCAGGCAGCAGCCGCAGGGCTTCGCCCGGGAAGGCCGCATGACTCCGCTCGGATACAATTACGGTTGGGGCGCCAAGCTTGTGCAGGCTGAGCTGAACATGGCTCAAGGCACGCTGAAAGAGACGAATAATCCGCTTGATTTGGCCATTCACGGGGCAGGCCTGTTCGAGATTGCAGCCGTGATGCTCAACGAGAATGACGAGCCTGTTCAGCAGATCCGTTGGACTCGCGACGGCTCTTTCAAACTGGGAGTAGACCCGGAAGATCCGGAAAGTATGTTTTTGCTCACGAAGGACGGGCATTTCGTCCTCAACGACGGTTCCGAGCCGATGCGCATTCCGGCGAATCACCGAATACAGGTTCGGGAAGACGGGATGATTATGGCATACGACGATGCCGACGAGTTCGCGGAACCGGTCGAAGTCGGGCAGCTTAAGCTGGTTCGCGCCGTGCGGCCGCAATTGCTGGAGCAGCTGGGCGACAATTTATATACGCTTCCGGCCGACATTACTCCTGAAATTCGCGAAACTATTCTTCAGACGGTCAATGAGGATAACAACGCCATCGATCCCATTACGGTGCAGCAGGGCTATCTGGAGCAATCCAACGTCGTTCTGGCGGACGAGCTGACCGAGCTGTCCATGGTTCAGCGCGCCTATCAATTGAATTCCCGAGCGCTTGCTTCGGCGGACCAAATGCTGGGACTCGCCAACAGCTTGCGGGGCTAAGCGGAGCGATGAAGATTGTTAAGGAAGCCGAAGAGGTGAGCGGGATGGGCAGACAGCAGGGAAAGAAGCCGTCACCGAAAGGCGGCGCCGGTTGGAAGAGGATCGTTCGCGGCACATTCCGTTGGACGTGGTTTCCGTTCTCTTGTTTGCTGGCGCTGGCTCTGGGGCTGACGATCGGATACGTCCAATTCGGGAATGCCAGTGCGGGAGACTTGCTGCGGCTTGATACGTGGCGGCATCTGCTGGATTTGGTGTTCGCGGAATCATAAGCTGTTTTGCATGTAGAACAGAAGGACTCCCGGACAGGGAGTTTTATTTTTTTCCTTATAAAGGTATAATGTATGGATGAAACCCGCTCCTGGCAAGAACCGTTCCATGAGGTACGCTATAAGGGGGAAAAGACATGTGGAATGTGCCCAACATGCTGACCATGTGCCGATTTTTGCTAATTCCCGTGTACTGGTTCGTGTTCGCAGCCGGCTATATCAAAAGCGCTTTCTGCATCCTGCTGCTGGCAGGCTTGACGGATGTGCTGGACGGACATATCGCCAGAAAGCGGGGGCAGATGACTTCCCTCGGCAGCATGTTGGATCCGCTCGCAGATAAAATGATGATGATCACCGTCATCGTATCGCTCGTTATCTCTCGTCTGATTTCGTGGGAAGCGGCGGCGGCGATGTTTTTAAGGGATGCGGGGATGATCGTAGGTTCGGCGTTCTTTCATTTTCGCGGGAAAAAGACCGTACCGGCCAATGTGCTCGGGAAGCTCACGACCGTTCTTTATTATATCGCCGTGTGGATGCTTGTTTTTCAAATGCCTTATGCTCAGCATTATTTATGGTTCGTCATTACGGTTTCCTTTGTGGCCTCGGCCATATACATCTTGCAGTTTGCCCACTTGAACAGCAAGCAGATCGACTCGTGAAGGGAAAAGAGCTTATGCCCCAACCGGCATTGTTTTGGCGGCTGAGCCATAAGCTCCCTTATCTCAACCCTTCACTACTGCAGATCGTGAAGGGACATTCGTTATTGTAAGTTGATGGCTTCGTTTTTATACCATCCGGGAGGAGACAATTCTATGCTAAACGCTAGGCAGATTCAAGAGATCATTCCCCACCGCTATCCTTTCCTGCTGGTCGACCGCATTGAGGAGGTCGAAGCGGGCGTTCGCGCCAAAGGGATCAAGAATGTTACGATAAACGAGCCTTTTTTTGCCGGACATTTTCCGCAGTATCCCGTTATGCCGGGCGTCTTGATCATTGAAGCGCTGGCCCAGGTAGGCGCTGTGGCCATGCTGCAATCGGAAGCGCTCAGAGGCAAGCTCGCTTTGTTCGCCGGCATCGACAATGCCCGATTTAGGGGGCAAGTCTTCCCGGGGGATACGCTGACTTTAGAGGTTGAAATCACTCGTCTGAAGGGCATGATCGGGAAAGGACAGGCAACGGCCAAGATCGGGGACCGGGTCGTCGCGGAAGGAGAATTGATGTTCGCGATCACCGATCCGGATAAGTGAAAAGTTGATCCTTGCCGGCTATCCGCTGACGCGGAGCTTTTCCCCATTCAGGATCGTATATACGTATATTATAGACACAAAATGCAGGAGAAGGAGAGAGATGAGACGATGAATCGCGTGCAAGAGCATTACGAGCTGTGGTTAAACGATACGTCAGTCGATGAGGCGACGAAGGCCGAGCTTCGTTCCATTGCCGATCAGCCGAAAGAGATCGAAGACCGGTTTTACCGCGATTTGGAATTCGGAACCGGAGGCTTGCGCGGAGTCATCGGGGCCGGCACCAACCGGATGAACGTCTATACGGTCAGCCGGGCTACGCAGGGGTTGGCGCAATATTTGCTGAAGCTGGGCAAGCCGCAGGAGACGTTGTCGGTGGTCATCGCTTACGACTCCCGGAACCAGTCGCCGGAATTTGCGCTGGAGACGGCGAAAGTATTGGCTGGCAACGGGATCAAGGCTTACGTGTTCGAGACGCTGCGCCCGACACCCGAGCTGTCGTTTGCCGTCCGCTATTTGCAGGCCGACGCGGGGATCGTCATCACGGCCAGCCATAATCCTCCGGAATACAACGGCTACAAAGTGTACAACGCGACGGGCGGCCAGCTGGTCCCGGACGAAGCGGAGCGGGTTATCGGCGAAATTCGCGGGGTGCAGCGCTTTGCCGATGTCAAGAAGCTGTCCCGGGAAGAAGCCGAAGCGAAAGGGCTTCTAGAGTGGATCGGCGACAACGTGGACAAAGCTTACATTGAAGCCGTCACCGCTGTCAGCTTAAACCAAGAACTCGTCACCCGCATGAGCAGCGAAATGCGGATTGTGTATACTCCACTGCACGGAGCGGGCAATCTTCCGGTCAGAGCGGCTCTTGCCACGATCGGTTTCAGCCAGGTGAAGACCGTAGCGGCGCAGGAGAAGCCGGATGCCAATTTCTCTACCGTCAAGTCGCCCAATCCCGAAGAGAAGGACGCGTTCGCCCTGGCCATTCAGGAGGCGAAGGCGTGGGATGCCGATATAATTATCGGGACCGACCCGGACTGCGACCGGATGGGAGCTGTCGTGAAGGATGCGAGCGGCGAATATTTCGTCCTGACAGGGAACCAATCCGGTGCGATTATGGTCGATTATTTGCTGAACGGCCTCAAGGAGCGCGGACAGCTTCCGAACGACGGCGTCGTGGTCAAGACGATCGTGACCAGCGAGATGGGGGCCGTCATTGCTCAGCACTACGGTGCGCGGGTCGTCAATACCCTCACAGGCTTTAAATATATCGGCGAGAAAATGACGCAGTACGAGCGAGAAGGAGGAGGCTCCTTCCTGTTCGGCTACGAGGAGAGCTACGGTTACCTGGCGGGAACGTATGCCCGCGATAAGGACGCCGTCGTCGCCGCGATGCTCATTTGCGAAGCCGCCGCTTATTACAAGAGCCAGGGCAAGACGCTGTATGACGTGCTGCAGGAGCTGTATGAACGGCACGGCTACTTCCTGGAAAAGCTGGAATCCCGTACGATGAAAGGCAAGGACGGCCTGGAGAAAATTCAGTCGATCATGACGGCCTGGAGAAACGAGCCTCCTGCCGACCTGAATGGTCTTCGCGTTACGAAGGTCGAAGACTTCTCGCAAGGCTTGTACGGCTTGCCGAAGGAAAATGTGCTGAAATATACGCTGGAGGACGAATCCTGGTTCTGCTTGCGCCCTTCGGGTACCGAGCCGAAAATCAAAGTATACTTTGCCGTCCGCGCCCGTACCGGTCAAGAAGCTGCCGCAGCTCTCACCCGACTCGTCGAGACCGTCATGTCCCGGGTCGATCAATTTTAACGAAGCCTGGGAGTGACTTTATATCGTGTGGAACCGTTACTTGCGTTGGAATCAACGATCCATCAAATGGCTGTGGGGGCTGGTCATACTCGGTGTGCTGGCCTCCCTGCCCATTGCTTTCGAGCGGTACCAAATGGAAAGCGAGACTGCCCGCAAGGTGGAATTTGTTTTCGACTACCGCGATTTGATAGAAATTTCGGATACGCAGACCGATCCTCGGCAGTTTATATTGGATCACCTTAAGAAAATCAAAGACAACGGCGTGCGCTCCTTGGCCGTCTATGAATCGACGCTGAACGAGCTGAAGCAAAGCCGGCGCATCGAATTGTACACGAGCCATGAAGCGACAGCCTTGACGCAGGTTCCCGTTTCTCCGAACGAAAACTATACGTATCTGCTGTTTGCCGATGCAAGCACGGAGTCCAGGCTGCGGCCGCTGATTGAACAGACGTTCACTTCTTTGAATGTGAGCACCAGGCCATGGACGTACAAAAATCAGCCTGGCATGATCATCGAGATGGCCATGGACGAAGCGCTCATGAAGACGATGGATCCGGACCCGATCGCGATGCAGGAGTTAAAGGAGCTGGGCTTCCATCTCGTCGTCCGCATGTCCAACCGCCGTCCTTTCGACGAAGCGCAAATGGACCGCCTTCTCGGAGAATTCAAGCGGCTTGGCATCAAGCGGTTTATCATCGACGGCGAAACGGTGCCTGGCTTTGTCAGCGACAGCGAGCCGGAAAATATCGACAAGATGGCCGAGCTGATGAAAAAACACGGCATCGGGCTGGCGGCGATCGAGCTGCAGCGGGCGCCTCAGCGCGGCTTCAACCGGCTGGCGCAAAAAATCGATTATAATGTCGTGAGGTTGCATTCCTTCACGGAGGCAGACGGCCAGAAGCTGACCGAAAACCTGACCGAGGAAGAGCTGAAAGGGCGCATTCAAGGTGTGACGGACCGCCTGGTGCTGGCGGTGAAGGACCGCAATATCCGGATGGTTTTCTTGAACGCGCGGGCCGTGAAAAACACGGATAAAGCGATGATTCTCCATCCGCTCGATTCGATCTACGACGCGTTGAACGGGCCGGACGGTGCGCTGAACCGCATCCAGCATGCCGGCTATACGCTTGGCATTGCCGAGCGCTTCTACGATCTTTATTCCGGCTGGCAGCCGATCGCCAAAGGGTTCATTTGGCTCGGAGCCGTTGCTTTGATTGCGCTCGCGGTCGGATTCTTTGTTCCCGAATCGGTACTGGCGCTGTTTTTGCTCGGTATGGTCGGTTCCGCCGGGTTATATGCGATGAACGCGCATTTATTCGCGCAGGCGCTCGCCTTAGGCGCCGGTACCTGCGCGCCGACGATTGCGGTGATGATGGCGGTGCGAGTGGCAAGGCGGCGGAAGGAGGAGCAACGAGGCGGGTCCAATCTGTTTTTTGCGATCCTCCTGCTGCTGCGCGCAACGGTCGTCTCGGCTACCGGCATTTGCTTTATCGTCGGCCTGCTCAATCAAATTCAGTATTCGCTTGTGCTGGATCAGTTCCGGGGGGTCAGCGTGCTGCATTTGGCGCCGATCGTGCTGGTTGCTCTGTTCTGGCTTCTGTTCAGCGATCGGACGAACTATGCGGGCATCATCGGCAAAACGCGGCAGCTGCTCGCGATGAACATCAGCGTGCTGTGGGTCGTCGTCGCCGCTGTGCTGGCGGCAGTCGGCTACTATTATTTGTCCCGGACCGGCAACGAGGGCCAAGTTTCCGGTATCGAGCGAGTATTTCGGGCGTATTTGGAAAATACGATGGGAGTAAGGCCAAGAACCAAGGAGTTTTTGCTGGCGCATCCTTTGTTCCTGCTAGGAGCCTACCTCTGCGTGAAGTACCGCAGCGCCGTGCTGCTCATTCTGGCCGGCGTGATCGGGCAGGCGTCGATTGTCGATACGTTCGCCCATCTTCATACGCCTTTGGTCATTTCGTCGATCCGGGTTATGTACGGGCTGCTTCTGGGAACCGCGATCGGCCTCGTCCTGATCATTGCCTGGGAAATAGTCGATAGGAGCTGGCGACGATGGGTTCTCAAGTAAAGCGCATCGTCCTGTCCGGCTACTACGGCTTTCGCAACAGCGGCGACGAGGCGGTCCTGCAGTCCATACTCCTGGCTCTTAAGGAGCAGGGGGAGCGGCAGGGCGTCGAGTTCGTGCCGGTCGTCTTATCCGCCAATCCCGAGGAAACGAGCCGCACTTACGGGGTTGAAGCCGCTCACCGCATGCGGCCGGCCGAATTATGGAGGGCGATCAGCACCTCCGACGGTTTGATCAGTGGCGGCGGCAGCCTGCTTCAGGACGAGACGAGCGCGAAGACGATCCCTTACTATTTGGCTGTCATCAAGCTGGCCCAATGGATGGGCAAGCCGGTATTCATTTATTCGCAAGGAATCGGGCCGGTGCATCGCAAAATATTTTACCGCTGGATTCGTGCGGCATTTAACCGCTGTCCCTTGATCTCGGTTCGAGACCAAGAGTCGTCCGAACTGCTGCAGCGAATGGGGATCAGCGGGGCGAAGGTGCATGTCGTGCCCGATCCGGTCATGGGTCTTCCGCTGCGGAGCGGACAACCGTCGCAAAAGACCCCGGAAGCGCCGAACACTGTAGTAGGCGTTTCCGTCCGTTATTGGAACGAGGACCGCTCCGAGCTCAACGCCGTCGCCGACGGGCTGAAGGCGCTGCTGGAGCAGACGGACGCCAGCATCCGCTTCCTTCCGTTCCATCTGCCTTCCGATGAAGCGGCTTCAATGTATGTGAAGGAACGGCTGGGGGAAAGCTACAATCACCGGATTTCTGTTGCTGCCGGCGTCGTTCATCCGCAGGACATGCTGGCCGAGGTTGCTGCCTGCCGCATGCTGATCGGCATGCGCCTGCATTCCTTGATCTATGCTGCGGGACAGCTCGTGCCCATGGTCGGGGTGTCTTACGATCCGAAGATTGACCAGTTCCTGAACCGGCTTGGCATGAAGGCGTGCTTCCGCACAGCGTCGCCCGATGCCGCGGCGCTGGCCGCCGAGGCGCTGCGGCTGTACGATAAAGCGCCGGCTTGGCGAGACGAGAAGAGGTCTGTCATCGACCGTCTTAGAAGCGAAGCTCAGGCGCCGGCCGAGCGGATCGCGGCTTACTATGGCAAAGGACGGGATAGTTAGTGAACGAAAACGCAAGCAGCCTGCAGAAAGCACCGGTCGTCACGATTTTCGGGGTACCTGTTGCGAAATGGAATATGAGGCAAACGGTCGATTATTTATGCCGGGTTGTCGAGGATGGCACTGTACCTCATCAAGTCATTACGGCCAATCCGATCATGGTTATGGCGGCGCTCAGGGATCCGCAGTACATGCGCATGATGAAGGAAGCGGAGCTCATTGTACCTGACGGCGCCGGCGTTGTCTGGGCTTCAGGGTATGTGGGAAATCCGGTCGCCGAGCGCGTGCCGGGCATCGATCTGCTTCATGAGCTGATGCGCGAGGGAGAAGCGCGCGGCTGGCGGGTGTACATGGTCGGCGCCACTGACGAAGTCATCCAGGCGGCAGCCGATAAGCTCCGGCAGTCCTACCCGGGGATTGCGCTGGCCGGAGTCCGGAACGGTTATTTCGGCGATCAGGAAGACGCCGCCGTGATCGAGGAGATCCGCGCCGCGCGGCCGCATATTTTGCTCGTTGGGCGGTCGGCCGACAAGCAGGAGCCCTGGATCGGGAAATACAAGGCTCAGCTTGGCGTGCCGGTCATGATGGGAGTCGGCGGCAGCTTCGACGTGCTGGCCGGGAAACTGAAGCGGGCTCCAGTCCTGCTGCAGAAGCTTCGTCTGGAATGGTTTTATCGATTGCTGCAGGAGCCATGGCGGTACAAAAGAATGCTTGAGCTGCCGAAATTCGCCTTGAAAGTGATCCGTGAAAAAGAAAATGTACAGAAACCTTGACTATTACTATGAAAATTTCCGGATTCTCCTGTAAATCGCTTAAAATCGATGATGGTATTTCGATGGGCGACAGAGTATAATGTGAGTGTTTGGGTTTTCATAGAACAAAGGGGCTGGAACATACTATATGAGTCTACTTTACGGAATCGGCTTTGCTACAGCCATGCTAATTGCGCTTTTGCTCACGCCGCTCGTGAAGCGATTTGCTCATCTCGTCGGGGCGGTGGATGCGCCGAATCATCGCAAAGTACATACCCGCATTATGCCTCGTCTCGGTGGCCTGGCGATTTACGCTGCCTTTATTGCCGCTTATTTCGTTATTTCGCCGGCGCTTGATTCGCTGCAATCCGATGTCGTCTTCGGCCTTATCGTTGGCGGGTCCATTATTGTGCTGGTCGGCGCGTTAGACGACCGGTTCGACTTGTCGCCCAAGATCAAGCTGCTCGGGCAAATTATTGCCGCCGGAGTGGTCGTTCACGCGGGCGTTGTCATTGATTTTATCAGCGTGCCGTTCGGCGACTTGTCGATTTCGCTGACGTGGCTGTCGATCCCGCTCACGATCTTCTGGATCGTCGGCGTAACCAATGCGATTAACCTGATTGACGGATTGGACGGTTTGTCTGCCGGCGTCTCGGCGATTGCCATAGCCACCATGCTTGTGCTCGCCTTGATGATGGGCAATATCACCGTCGTTCTGCTCAGTGTCATTTTGCTTGGAAGCATCGTTGGATTTTTATTCTATAATTTTCATCCGGCCAAAATTTTCATGGGCGACTCCGGCGCGCTGTTTCTCGGCTTTAGCCTGGCTACGCTGTCCATTCTCGGCTTCAAGCAGGCGACGGTCGTATCGCTGCTTATTCCGATTATGATTCTTGGCGTGCCGCTGTCGGATACCTTTTTCGCGATCTTGCGCCGTTGGGTGAATCATTTGCCGATCTCTGCCGCAGACAAAAGCCATCTGCACCATTGCTTGCTGCAGCTTGGCTTCAGCCACCGGACGACCGTTCTCATTATATATGGCATCGCCTTAGTTTTCGGTTCTTCCGCTGTGCTTCTGTCGATTTTGTCTGAACGCGAAATTTTATGGGCAGCCGTCATTCTTATCATTTTACTCGTATGTACTCTCGTGATCGGCGCAGAGGCAATCGGCATCATCAGCCAGACGCGAAAGCCGGTCATCCGCTTCCTGAACAAAGTCAGAGACAAGACGCTGCAACTTGGCACACGCTCGCGCGTGTCGAAATAACGGTGCGGTTCGACCCCATCCCAGGTCCTTGACGGACTTGGGATTTTTTTATTGCCGAGTATAAACAATCATGTCGATCTTTCCGATAAAAAAGCATATGTGACTAAAAAACGGGCTGATGGTCACGGGAAGGTCTGTCGAAACGATGGGCCTATCCGTCCGGATCAGTTCCAAAGCAACAAATTCGCATAGGGAGGTAGTCCACTTGAAACGAATGTTTCGCCAATGGGTCAGTTTGGCGCTGATCGCCGCGCTGCTCGTGAGCTTGTTCCCGCCGAAGACGGCATTGGCGGCCAGCTTTGCGATCGAGGGATTCCAGTATACCGGCGACACTCCTCCGGGAGATGATGTGCCGGTCGATCAAATTACAACGAATCCGTTGTCGTTTACCGCATTGATCTCGGATGATTTCACGGATGCGGACCTGCGTTCGATGTATGTTCAAGTATACAACCATACGACAGGGCGCCTGCAGGACACGGATGCTTCGAACAATCCTGTGCGCAATCCGGACAATCCGAACCAGCTGTTGTTCAACAATATTCATTTGACGAGCGGTCTGAACAAGATCACCGTCAAAATGGGAAACAGCATGACGTTTCCTTCGGTCTGGGTGCGCTTCGTGGCTTCCACGAACATCTCTAACTTGAAGATCAACAACGAACCGTTGGAGGACGTAAGCTACCCATTCAATGGCACAGGCATGCTGCCGAAGCAGCAATCGAGCCAAGTGACGATCACCGGTAATGCAGCCAATGCCAACTATATCCGTTCGATGCTGCTCGGCAATCAGTATAATGCGGGCAACTATGTGAATGGACGCTTTACCTTCTTCGCCAATACAGGCCGGAGCAACGATATGACGTTTGTTCCCGGCGATAACGAAGTAACCTTTGTTTCGCACAATAATACGAACCGGACAGAGCTGACCAAGCATTTTGTCTATGATAACGGCAAAGCGTTCGCGTTCAATGCGAAGGTAGGCGTGCTTGGAGATACCAATGGCCAGGTGATGTATAGGGCGGATAAGCCGACGATTACCGCAGCGGACAAAAATATCACATTGACCGGCTATCTGAAATCGTCCAAATCGAACAACGGTACTACGCTGGATTATAGCTATGCCGATTTTACCGTGTCGGGAACGGGGCAGACGGTTCGTTATTCCTT
Source organism: Paenibacillus ginsengihumi DSM 21568 (assembly GCF_000380965.1). Classification (GTDB taxonomy): domain Bacteria; phylum Bacillota; class Bacilli; order Paenibacillales; family NBRC-103111; genus Paenibacillus_G; species Paenibacillus_G ginsengihumi. The sequence goes on from NZ_KB905579.1 coordinate 41,065, forward strand.
TGCGGATAATGATTTCGTGTACAACCAAAGCGGCACCGTTACGTCCCCGGCATATCTTCACGGCGGCGGAACGGCGAATAACAGTCAAGTCAGCAAGTATGACTCGCCTGACAACCGTTATACCGTCCATGAGGTGAAGGTCGATCTGCCGATTAACGGCGGGGCGCGCGCTCAATCGATCGAAGTGAAGTTCATTCCTTCGGATGATTCGAGGGAACCGGAAATTTCCCGTTTTTCGTTTAACTATGTCAACACGAATGAGCCGTATATCCAGAAGGTAGAACGCGTCGTTACGACCGGTACCGGGGAAATTTTGATTCCGCTGAATGAGCGGGGAGCGACTCAAATTAATGAGATGCCAGCGCTGCTTCAAGTGACTGCTCCGAACGCTACCCACATTCGCGTGAAGGTGAACGGCACGGTGAAGGCCGATTATGCGGCTGGCAGCCGCATCGAGCTCTCCGGTTTGCCTGATGGCGATACCGATCTTGAGCTGATTCCGATCAGAGGAACGGATGTTTATCCCGGTACGATCTTCAAGCTGCTCATCTCGGGCTCGCCTTATTTGGTCGCCAACAACATTTACGATAATATGCAGGTGTGCGGTACGTATAACTGCGGAACCAATACGCTTCCGCAAGTTATTACCGGTTCGGTCTTCAATGTGCCGAGCGACTTCAATGCAAGCTTCGTCAGCTGGACCGTCAACGGCAAAGTGCCGGACGATCCTACGGTACTGAGCTTTACCGGCAAAAATTTCGAGCTTGATCCGGCTGCAGTCAGAGTCGACGGCAAGCAGGTATTCAATGAAGAAGGCCAGAAAACGTTAAGCTTTACGCTGCGAGTTGGCAGCATTGTGACGAAAACGGACTATGATATTTTCGTGTTCAAAACGAATCTGCCGGTTATTTCCGACTTTTCGTTAAGCTACCCTTCGAGAGATCCGAATTATAACAAAGTATCGGATACGGAATATGTAACGACTTCCAACCGGATTACGCTCAAAGGCTCGGTTGTGAATGCAAGCTCGGCGAACATCAAGCTGTATTACCAGGCACCCGGCGAAAGCACGGTGCGTGAGTTGTCGCCGTCCTTCTCGGGTTCCGATCCGGTGACGTTCACGCATGATTTTGATTTGCAGAATTACGGAGACTATATTTTCGAGCTTCGCGCTTCAGCGGGCGGCTCTACCGTCGTCAAGACGATCAAAGTCACCAAGGAAGAGCAGGCTTACCGGATTATTCGTCCGGCCGTCATCAAAAACACCAATGGCATCGATCAGGCGAATATTAACAAAAACTTCGAGAACGTCCAAATTGTCGCGGATCGCGCCAGCTATATTTTATACAACAAGGTGCAGTATACGGCGATCGGCAAAACGTCGGACAATCAGGATTTGTTCGAAATTCCGGTTACCGATCTGAAAACCGGCAATAACCGGGTGAAATTTACGATTGTTCGCGGCGATACGGAACTGGATGCCGAGATCATACTCAATAACGTGAATAACCCGATCGAAGGCGCGCAATTCAAGACTCCTTTCAAGAACAAGATGACCGCGTTCAATAAGGAAGTCGAGCTTTCCTTCCCTAAGGATACGAAGCTCATGCGCAACGATCGCGAAAACCAGAATCAGTATGTCTCGGATACGCGTTCGATCCTGTTCGGGATCGCAACCAATACGGATGGCATTGTCGATAAGAACGAAGAGGACGTCCGCTATGGAGGCCAACAGGAGCTGCTGGAGCCGACGGGACGCTTCCGTCCGGCCAGCAAGCGTTACTGGATCGATGCGGGGACGATCGCCGATATCAACAAATCTCCGAGCCATCCGGATTTTGAGAAGGAAATGAGGGATGCGTTGTTCGGTTCCGGCCGGCTGCCTTATGAACCGCCGAAATACGGCAACGCCGGGGGCGGAGAGTTCTTTACGCGCCAGCTCAAGGACATGGTGGTTCCGACCAAGCGGGGCAAGCTGACGCTGAAATATGATGACAGCATTCGCGCCGAGGCGTGGAAGTATTTGACCGTGTTCCACTACAGCATTTTCCCTGACAGCACGGGGGACCCGAATCGTCCGGGCGAGAGCGAGTGGCGCATTCTGGGCGGAGTAGTTAACACGAAGAACCACACGATTGAAGTGCCGTTCTATTCCTTTGGATATTATCAGGTTATGTACATGGACAACAGCTTCAACGACTTTGCTAACCATCCGCAGGAGAATGCGCTGAACATCGTGTATTCCAAAGGGATAATGCACAAGATGGACTCCGAAACGACGCTGTTTAGAGTGAATAATCCGGTGACGCGCGGGGAGTTCGTGTCTATGCTCGTTCGCATTTTCGACATTCCGCTTGAGAACGAGGACACCTTCGTCAACGACCCGGATAACCGCAACTATAACGGATCGTTCCTGGATGTCCAGCGCGGCGAAGAATTGTATAACAATAACGGTCTCTATGATTTTCAGCATATTGAGGCCGCTGCCAGGGTCGGCATCATTCGTGGCGAAGTAAACAGCTACTTCAATCATGATTCGCCGATCAAGCGGCAGGATGCCGCTGTAATGATCGCCCGTGCGGCGGAGCTCAAGACGAGCAGCGATCTGAGCAAGAGCACGGCTGCTCTGACGAAGCAGTTTACGGACGGCGCGAGCATCGACGATTACGCCAAGCCGGCGGTAGAAGCGGCTACCAAGGCAGGGTATATCAACGGCAAGCAGAACGTTCTGCTGCAGGGTCAGAAGAAAGCAACGTATCGCTTCGAGCCGCATGGCACGCTCAACCGGGCGGAAGCAGCGGAGATTGCACTGGCTTTGATGCAAAAGCTTGGAAAAGCGCAGAAATAACGGAAACCAGGCTGCCGGTTCGCTGGATCGGCAGCCTTTCCGCAACATGGCTCAATTGGTAAATAATTATAGATGACGATGGTAATGGAATCGATGTATACTTACCTTCGTGAGCAAATCGATACATCATTTGTTGATAGACGCCGATGACGGAAGAATCCAAATGTTCAAGATAGCAATGCGCACACCCCTGAGTTGATGTCCTCGAAAAAAACATACAAAAAGTTTTTTTCCTAGAGCGCAACTTTTTGAAGAACGCTGCGTTTAATACAGTGACAACAACGCAGTGAAGATGATAGCCGGGCAAAGAGCGGCGAGGATGGATAAATTTCTCAAATAAACTCTTTACCAGACTCAAGTGCCGGTGTATAATGTTAAATGGCATGCAAGTCTCTATCATCTAGTACTTAAGGTTTACTAGTTTCTGCAATTCTATCGTTGCAGACATTTTATAAAATTACCGCTCAACTCTGGGAAGGGGGTGAATCGGCTAATGAGGGAATCGAGCTTTTTTGATCCTAAACAAAACTCTCAACAACCGAAAGATATTCGAGGAGGAGAAAAAAAGGTTATGAAGAAAAGTTTATCTGCCATTCTGTCCCTTGCTATGGCATTCTCGATGTTTTCTTCCGTAGTATCGGCGGCAGAAGATAAGAAAACTTCTGATGACTTCAGCGATCTGAAAGATCTGACTGCTGAACAGAAAAAGATTTTCGATGAAATGATCGGCGCTGGCATTTTCGACGGCGTTGCAGACGGAGTATTCGGTCTGAAAGACAAAATGAACCGCGCTCAATTCGCAAAAGTTGCGGCTCTGATTTTCGACCTGGATGTTGATACTTCCCTGAAGACGTCCTCCTTCTCCGATGTGAAAGCAGACGATCCTGCGAACGGCTACGCTCTGCCGTACATCGAAGCGCTTGTGAAAGCAGGCATCACGGACGGCTACGCTCCTGGCGAATTCAATCCGGCTGGCGAAGTAACGAAAGAGCAGCTCGCTGCATTCTTGCTCCGCGGTCTTGGCCTTGATTCCCAAGCGAAAGCAACTCCGGGCGTAAGCGACAAAACGGTTTCCGACTGGGCTAAAGGCTACGTAGCGCTGGCTATCCAAAAAGGTATCCTGAGCTCCGGCGAAAACGGTGAGTTCGGCGGTACTTCCGCAGCGACTCGCGACCTGCTCGTTCTGTCTTCTTACGAAGCGAAGAAGCAATACGTTCCTCCGGTTGGCAAAGCTGTAGCTGTTCTTGGCGTTGAAGCTACGGACGCTAGCGAGCTGACGGTGAACTTCTCCGCTCCGGTATCCGGCGAAGTGAAAGCTAGCAACTTCGAAGTGAAGAGAGACGGCACGATCGTTGACATCGACAGCGTGAAGCTGAGCGACGACAAGAAGAAAGCGATCATCACGCTGAAGAGCAAGCTTGTTGACGCTAAGTATTCCGTAACGGTTAGCGATATTGAGAAGCTGGACAGCTCGAAAACTTCTGCAGAAGTGCAAGCTGAAGCAGAGAAAATTACGAAAATCGAGTTCTTGACGGCTAGCGACACGATCGCTCAAGCCAAGAAAGTGCCGATTGAATTCCAAGCGATCAACCAATACGGCAAAAAATCCAGCAAAACAAGCAACGACTTTGAAATTCGTATCTCCGACAGAGATATTGAAGATACGTACAAACCGAAAGCGAACGAGTCGGCATTTACGATCGATACCTTCATTCCGGATGAAGATTCGAGCAGCAAAAATGAAAGAAACCTTCTTCGTGCTGGTGATCGCTTTACGATCAACATTTACAGCGACGAGTTCCGTGTTCAAGCGACGAAGATCTTCACCATTGGTGATGAAGCTCGCGTAACAAAAATTGAGTTTGGCGATCTCGTAGACAAAAACGGCAAGAAAATCGATTACATTAAAGCTGAAGAGGGCGACAAAGCATACATTAAATACAATGCTTACGACCAATACGGTTTCAAAGTAATCACGGCTGAACAACTTAACGACAGTGTGAACATCAGCACGACGAACCGTGTTGTTGAAGCCCAAAACGATGAAGGCGACCGCAAAGCTCCTTTCGTTCCTGATGTAGATGGCGATGAAGCAGATGATCTTCAATTGGTTTATGTCGAGTCTGATGAAGAAAGACAAGTCGACACTACGGTTACTGTAACAGCATTTGCTGGCGGAAGCACCGTATCCAAAGACATTAAAGTTGCTGCTATCAAGCAACCGGCATCGATCGAATTTGCGTCGTTCACTGGCACGATTGCTGATGGTGACAAAGAAAAAGCGCTCAAACTGATCGTTAAAGACAGCAACGGCGACGAGCTGACTGCACAAGAAATTAAGGATGCGGCTAGCAAGTTCAGAGTTTACTCGACAGGCGCTATCGATATCCCGAGAGACAGCACCGACATTGAAAACGGTATTGCATTGACTGGCGAAGATGTCGGCAAGCTGATCATTGAAGGCCGTGGTACGGGTGCATCTAGCGTCGAAATCTCCCTTAGAGAGAAGCCGGAAGTAAAAGCTAAGATTAACCTGAGCGTTTCCAAGCAACGTTACCCGGATTCGGTGAAGATCTCCAGCGAACTCGCAAGCACGGTTTTGGTTGGCGGTTACGACGAGTTCAAAGTCAAAACTTACGACCAATACGGCGAAGTGTACGAATGGAACTACTCCGAAGACGATTACGAAGTTAAGATGTCCTTGGAGGCTATTGGATCGGCTCAAGCTGCTACCATTTCCCAAGGCGACACCACTGTGCTTTCTGTAGATTCCAGCAAGCGTACGGCTGAGAAAGTGTCTTTGTTCAAAACTTCCGGAGAGTATCAGGAGTCTTCCGACTATAAGTATGAATACTTCGATAAAACTCTGAAGTTTAACGGGTCTGCAGAAGGTATCTATCGTGTGAAATTCGAACTGTTGAAAGACGGTAAGACTACTGGTCAAACCTTGACTAAGAACGTTGAAGTCGTCAACGGTACGGATACGGGCAGCAAAGATCTGACTTACAGCATTACTCTGAATAAGTCCACGGAAGATAACAAAATTCTGGCATTCAGAGAGCTGTACAAAGATGGCGGTAGCGTAGGTGTGCTGGATGCTACTTATGCTGATGACCCCGCAAAAATTCAAGAGACTTATAAAGTTCTCACGAAGGAAATCAAGGTTAAAGCTAAGGACAAATCCGGTAACGACGTTGCAGTTGATGGATTTGCACTTGTACAAGACGTATCCTCTGACAACAATGCTGTTGCAACAGCAGTGAAGAGCGGTGACAAATACTATGTTGTCGGTCAAAACGAAGGTACTGCTAACCTCCTTGTAACTTTCCGTACTCCGGATGGTCAAAGATCGGCTAGCGTACAAGTGAAAACTGTTGCTGAAACTCCGAAAGTTGAAACTATTACTCTCAGCAAAACGTCCAAAGGTATCGCGTTTAGCGAGCTGAATGGCAAATTTGTATGGGATGATAAACTTGCTGACGAAATGAAGATCATCGATCAATTCGGTGGCGAGTATAAGAACGATGGCGACAGCGAAACGCTGAGAGACACTGGTGCTGATGCACTTGGACTTAAGTTCTATATCGGCGATGCTAAGTGGAATGGTTCGTCAACTGGCTTGAACGTTTCGGTTGACTCCGAAGGCCGTATCACCACTACTGGCGATAAAGGTAACCTGAAGAGCTTCAAGATTTACGTTCAAGCTCCGAACGGCAAAACCGCTTCGATCGACGTTGTCCTTAACTAATTTATCTTTCTTTAAAAAAGGGCCCCCAGGGGCCCTTTTTTATCAAATAAGAAAAGAAAACCTTGAGAAGGAGCATATCCATGAAAAAAGTTATATGTTCCATCTTCGTGCTTGCACTTGCAGGCAGCATTACCGTCAGTGCGGCAAGTAATAGCGATCAAACGTATAAAGGTTATTCCGTCATTCATGTTCAAGCCAATCAGAAAGCGATTCAATCGGACGTGCCCGGAATCAACATGGACGGGACGTCGATGGTGCCCCTGCGCGTCATCGCCGAAGCATTGGGCGCTGAGGTAGAATGGAACGGGGAAACGTCCACCGTACTCATATCAACAACTCAAGCTCCGCCCGCACAGCCTGCCCAACAAAAGCCGGACCCTTCCCAGGAACGAATCGAGCACATTTATCAATCGTTACATAATGAGTTGGAAGACATCGATCACCTGATCGAGCAAACGCAAATGGCCAAAGATTTATATATGGATCTTCAGGAAACAAGGCAATTGGATAACATCGAAAATATAAAGCTGAAAAAAGTGCAGTCGCAATATAAAGAAATTCACAGCAAAATCATCGATCTGCAGGACAAATATCCCGAGCAATCCAAGTCAGTCGAGCAATTTTTTGCTGATTTGAAGCAGCTGGACATCGTTATTGCCGATTATCAGACCGCTTTGGATCAGCTTATTCGATATACGGATGAATCTTCAGAACGTGCATACTTAAGGAATTATTATATGTATCTCATGCAAGCTTCAGATAAATTATATGAATTAAAAACCGATATTACGGGAAGAACCAATACTATACTTGAGAGGTTTGACTCATGAAACATAAGCTAACTGTCGCCCTCGCTGCGGTTGCAATAAGCTCCGGTCTCATCGTGGCATACGCAGATGCCCCGCAATCTAACGTTATGCCGGGCTCTGTCGATGATCCGATCATTACGAAAAGTTACTTTGATCAGCACATTTCTGAGAAAATAGCTGAAGAGCTGTCCAAGCTACAGGGAGGAGCGCCGGCTGCCACTCCAGATCAGTCTTCGCATCCAGAGAAGCCTTCCTCTTCGTCCTCAGCTTCCGAGCTGATTGTTATTCAGCTTGAAAATGGGCAAACCTTATATGGCGAAGCAGGTACTGAAATCATTGTCCGAAGCGGCCAAACCGTCGCCGTCAGCAAAGATGACGGACTGGCGGACGTAACGTCGGGTAAAGATATCGCTGCGGGAGGCAAAATTGAGCTTAACCATCTGCTTATCGTCCCCCGCGACGGCCGCGGCATCAAGCCCGATGCCAAAAACAAACAGGAGATCTTTGTTATGGTCAGGGGAAATTATAAAGTAGTCGACGCAGACGGGACTACAGTCGCACCATAAATTTTAACCGAATATCCAGCAGTTTATACGTCTGAATCTTGCCTGAGCGGCAAACAATATGGCTACATCGACACGCCAAGGAGGATTTGGACATGCCGAAAAAAAGCAATAAGAAAGTCGTTCCGGGAAGTGAGCAAGCGCTGAATGCCATGAAATACGAAATTGCGGCAGAGCTTGGTCTGCCTGTCGGCCAAGCTTACGGGAACAGCAATGTTGAATTTGCCGCGGAGCTTGGCGCCATGCCTGCCGGTTCGGTGAAAGAGGATTACTGGGGACATATCGCCTCCCGCGATGCCGGGGCAGTAGGGGGACATATTACCGCGCGGCTCATTCGAAAAGCCGAGGAAATGATGTTAAACCTGTAGGCGACAGCCAATTTAAAAGGGCAATCATCAATCATCATTGACAGTCATCGACAAATCCAGTAATATGAACAAAAGAAGGTAGCGATCAAACCTTTTCCAAGTGGAAAAGGTTGATTTTTTGTATGTGTACTTAATTGCCGACTTTGAAATACTAGTTATAGGAGGTCGTTATTATGTCCAATCATTCAAGGCGCCGATTGTTTACTTCCGAATCGGTTACGGAAGGCCATCCGGATAAAATTTGTGACCAAATTTCCGATGCGGTATTGGATGCATTTTTGCAAAACGATCCGAATGCCCGCGTTGCTTGCGAAGTATCGGTAGCGACCGGTCTCGTGCTCGTTATCGGCGAAATTTCCAGCCGTTCGGAATATGTCGATATTCAAGCGATTGCGCGCCAAACGATTAAAGATATCGGGTATACCCGTGCAAAATACGGTTTCGATTACCAAACTTGCGCCGTCCTTGTATCGCTTAACGAACAATCTCCGGATATCGCTCAAGGGGTTAACCAAGCTTTGGAAGCGAGAGAAGGCCAAATGACGGAAGAGGAGATCGAAGCCATCGGCGCGGGCGACCAAGGTCTTATGTTTGGTTTTGCTACCAACGAAACGCCGGAGCTCATGCCGCTTCCGATCTCGATGGCTCACCAGCTTGCGCGCCGCCTGACCGAAGTGCGGAAGAACGGCACACTGCCGTATTTGCGTCCTGACGGCAAGACACAGGTGACGGTGGAATACGACGGCGATACGCCTGTTCGTGTCGATGCCATCGTCGTATCGACGCAGCACAGCGAGGACGTATCGCAAGAGCAAATTCATGCAGACATCAAGGAACACGTCATCAAGCCGATCGTTCCGGCCAAATTTTTGGACGACAAGACGAACTTCTTCATTAACCCGACAGGCCGTTTCGTCATCGGCGGACCTCACGGCGATGCCGGCTTGACGGGACGCAAAATCATCGTCGATACGTACGGCGGCTATGCGCGTCATGGCGGCGGGGCATTCTCCGGCAAAGACCCGACCAAGGTAGACCGTTCGGCAGCCTACGCGGCCCGTTATGTCGCCAAGAACATCGTCGCGGCAGGCCTGGCGGACAAATGCGAGGTGCAGCTTGCCTATGCGATTGGCGTCGCTCGTCCGGTGTCGATTTCCGTCGACACGTTCGGTACCGGCAAAGTGAGCGAAGATCGGCTCGTTGAGTTGATCCGCAAGCATTTCGACCTTCGTCCTGCCGGTATCATCAAATCGCTCGATTTGCGCCGTCCGATTTACAAGCAGACGGCTGCCTACGGCCATTTCGGCCGCAACGATCTGGACGTTCCGTGGGAGCGTACGGACAAGGCGGAAGTGCTGAAAGCCGAGGCTTTGGGCTAATGCCCGTTCTCATCTAATATCCAATTCGCCAAAATTTGACGACTTTCCCGCTTAAGGGAGGGTCGTCTATTTTTTTGTCATATATTGCGGTGTCGTTTATTTTTCCTCTATGAATATCGTAACTTTTCTACATGTTTTTGAGTCTAAATACTAGGGAGAGTGGAAATCGAGAGGAGAGAACGACAGCGTGTTTTTTGCGAAAAAATGGAGAAAATGGTCGGCTGCGGCGTTAACGGGCATGCTGCTAGTAACCCAGTGGGCTGCTGCGGCCGCAGCGACGCAGGCGCCTGCGGAGCCTACCCTGCAGCTTGTCAGCGAGGAGCCGTTGACTGCGGGGGCCGTCTTGAAGAAGTACGTCTGGCAGTCGACACGAAACGGCAAAGCGTATAAGACGAACGGCAACGTCATCGAGGTCGACTTGACGAATCCGTATGTGAAGCTAGATGTCATGACAGGTACAGAGAACCAGTTTACGCGCAGGCAGACCGTTCTGGGAATGGCGACAGAGACGAAAGCCGTTGCCGGGGTAAACGGGGACTTTTACAATACGAAGGCGGAAGGCGTACCGATGGGGCCGCAAATTTCCGACGGCAAGCTGATGGCGACGCCGCCTTACTTGCCGGGCTTCTATTCGTTTGCCCTCGATAAAGATAATAAGCCCATCGTGGATTTATTTACGTTTACCGGTACGGTACAGGCAGCGGACGGGGCTACTTTTCCGCTCGGCGGCATCAATAAAACCTATTATTGGTCCGAGCCCGATCTGGTGCACAGCCATATCGATTCGATCTTTATGTATACGAACGCCTGGGGCCAGGTTGACCGCTCCAACGACGGCGTTACCGTCCCTACGGAAGTGCTGGTGCAGAACAATGTCATTACCCAAATCGCGGACAATGGCATTATTAAAATGATAGCGCCTGAGGACGGATACATATTGCGGGCGGCCGGCACAGGAGCCGACTTCGTCCGCCAGCATCTGAAGGTGGGCGATCCGCTGGTCGTCGATTATAAGGTGCTGCCTCAGGACCCGAGCAAGACGTACGATGTCGACAGCTTCAAAATGATGATCGGCGGCCATACGATTTTGGTCGATGGAGGCCAGCCGGCAGCATTTTCCCGTGAAGTTGCCAGCCTTTGCTGTACGAGAGCCCGGACGGCGATCGGGTATAACCAGGATCAGACCAAGGTCTATCTCATTACCGTCGATCATGCCGGAGACAGCAAGGGTCTCACGATGACCGAGCTGCAGCAGTTCATGATCAAGGTCGGCGTATGGAAGGGATTGAACCTGGACGGAGGCGGCTCGACGCAGATGGTGGCCCGTCCGCTAGGCGAATTTACCCCGCAGCTGATCAACAAGCCGGAGAACGGCTCGCAGCGCAGAGTCGTCAATGGCGTCGGTGTCTACTCGACCGCGCCGCAAGGCGAAGTGAAGGCGCTGTTCATTCAGGCGCCGAGCGTGCTGTTCCTGAACGAGCAATCGCCGCTGACCGTCAAGGGATACGACGTTTTTTACAATCCGATCGAGATGGACAAGGTGAACGCCCAGTGGTCTGTCGCCGACGGGATGGGAACGTTCAAGGACAATATTTTCACACCGACGAAGGCAGGCAAAGCGCGCATTACGGCGGTTTCCGGGCAAGGAACGCATTCGACGGACGTGGAGGTAATCGGCGGCAAAGATCTGGAGTCGCTGCGCATCGAGGCCGACTCGTTGGCGCTGGTCGAGGGTCAATCGTACACATTGCCGGTAACGGCGACGACCATATCGGGCAAAACGCGGCAGGTGCCGCCTGAGGTGCTGCAGTGGGAGGTTCTCGGCATCGAGGGTGAAGTGAAGGACGGCGTTCTTACCGTAAATCAACTGAACGGAACGACACCGGCGCAAATTATCGCCCGCTATGACGGCTTCAGCACAATGACGGCGATTCCGGTGGCGGTGGATAAAGTGTTTTACGATCTGGACAACACCGCAGTGATGACCATGACCGACAAGAAGCCGGACGATGTGCAGGTTTCGGTCAGCATCGTTCCAGCCGAAGACGGGAACAAATATTTGGAAATGAAATACGACTTCACGGAAAGCATTAACCGTTCGGAGACGGTACCGGCAGAAGCGGACGATACCGGCAACAAATGGGCGTTCGCTACATTGGATACGAATGTGTTGGTTGAAGGCGAGCCGCAGTTTATGAAGCTCAGGATCAAGGGAGACGAGAGCTTGAACTGGCTTCGCGCCGAAATCAAAGACAACGCCGGAACGGTGCATCGGGTCGATCTTGCGCGCAATATTAACTGGAGCGGCTGGAAGTCGTTCACCGTCGATTTGTCGGAATATAAGATCCAATATCCGATTCGTCTGCAAAGCATCTACGTCGTTAACGAGAAGATCAAGCGGGACGAGCTGAGTCCGTCCGGCACCATCGGCATCGACGACATCATCTTTACTTACAAAGGCACGTTGGAGCAGACGTCCCGGAATTCCGTCGAGCTGACCATCAATAAGAAGAACGTGAAAGTAAACGGCAAAACGATGACGCTTGAGCAGGCCCCGGTCATCACGGAAGGCAATACGCTGATTCCGATCCGTTTTGTCACGGATGCGCTTGGCGGAGAAGTGCGGTGGGACGATGCGGAGCGAAAAGTCACCGTCGTTCGCGGCGACAAAATGATCGAACTGTGGATTGGGAGCAAAGAGCTCAATGTGAATGGGACAAGAGTCACCGCGGAGGTACCTCCGGTCATAATGCAGGACTTGACGATGGTTCCTTTAAGGATATTATCCGAGAATTTGGGATGGAAAGTAACATGGGATGAAAAAAACCAGAAAATTACACTTCAATAAATAGGCCTATATACTCTCACAAACTCTCATAATTGTGGTACTATATTGCTAGAAATGTTGAAAATTTGAGAATTTGTAGAGGGAGCCCGTTCGGATGGAAGTGGATGCCTTAGATCGCGTCATAAAAAATGCTATTGACGTCATGGAGAGCAGCAAGTATCAAATATTTGAGATCTGCGAAAGCGTCCGGTCCGAGCGGGAGGCTCTCTATCATGAGCTTCAACAGGTGATTGAAGAGACCACGAAGACCATTGACCAAGTGGACCAATACGAAGTGGAATACCGCAAATCCCGGATTCGTCTGACGGAAGTCAGCCGTGATTTCAAGCGGTATAACGAAGAGGACATTCGACTGGCCTATGAAGCCGCGACGCAGATGCAGACGCAGCTGGCGATGTACCGGGAGAAGGAAATACATCTCAAGCACCGCCGCGACGATCTGCAGAAGAGGCTGAAAAATGTCGATAGACAATTGGAACGAGCCGAAACGCTGGTGTCCCAGTTAAATGTGGTGCTCGAGTACTTGTCGGGCGATTTGAACCAGGTGACCCGGCTGCTGGAGTCTGCCAAAAATCGACAGCTTATGGGGCTGAAGATCATCTTGGCGCAGGAAGAGGAGCGCAAGCGGATTGCCCGCGAGATTCATGACGGTCTGGCCCAGACGATGGCCAATGTCGTGCTGCGGACCGAAATTGCTGAACGGATGCTTACGAAGCAGCAAGCCATCAGCGCCGTCAAGGAAGAGCTGTCCGATCTCAAGAGTCAGGTGCGCGACGGCATTGAAGAGGTTCGCAAAATTATTTTCAACCTTCGTCCGATGGCTCTTGACGATCTGGGGCTCGTCCCCACCTTGCGCAAGTTTGTGCAGGATTATGAAGAGAAGACGAAAATTCTCACCAAGTTCGAAATGGTCGGCAAAGAATTCAGGCTGCCCTCCGGCATGGAGGCGGCGGTATATCGGCTTGTCCAAGAAGCGTTCTCCAATGTGATGAAGCATGCGCAAGCGACGCATGTCGTGCTTGAACTCACTTTTCAGAAATCCATGGTCAAAATTACCGTAACCGATAACGGTACAGGCTTTTTGAAGGAACGAATCGATCGGAAAATCGAGAGCGGAAGCCACTTCGGTCTGGTTGGTATGAGGGAGCGTGTAGAGCTGTTGGAAGGAAGAATGGACATTCAGTCAACGATCGGCGTCGGCACGAAGCTATCGATGGTCATCCCAATCAAATCGGAGACTAAGGAGGACTGAATAATGGAAATGATTAGCACTGCGAAACGAACCATCAAGCTGGTATTGGCAGATGACCATCAATTATTTCGCGAAGGAGTCAAACGGATATTAAATATGGAGAACGATCTGGAGGTGGTCGGCGAATGCGGCGACGGCATTCAAGTGCTGGAGCTGTGCAATACGCTGCATCCGGACATCGTTCTGATGGATATTAATATGCCGGTTGAGAACGGCGTCGTCGCAACGGAGAAGCTGAAAGAAATATTTCCCGATATCAAGGTCGTCATCCTCTCTATCCATGATGACGAGAGCTATGTCTTCGAGACGCTGCGCAAAGGGGCTTCCGGGTACTTGCTGAAGGATATGGAGGCTGAGTCGCTGATCAATGCGATCCGTTCTGTCGTGGCCGGACATGCTTATATTCATCCGAAGGTGACAGGCAAGCTGATCAATCAGCTTCGGCGGATGACCTATTTGGACGAGGCGGGAGTAGCTGGGGGAGGCACGGTTTCCAAGGAAGCCGGCGTGAAATATGTGCATATGGACAACAGCCCGCTGACCCGCCGCGAAGCCGAGGTGCTGAGGCTGATGGCCGAGGGCAAGAGCAACAAGATGATCGGAGAGTTTCTGTATATTAGCGAGAAAACGGTGAAAAACCACGTCAGCAGCATCCTTCAAAAAATGGAGGTCGACGACCGGACGCAGGCGGTCATTATTGCCATCAAAAACGGCTGGGTTACGCTGTAGAGGCGGCAGCGCCTTCCCGCGCGGATGCCGGTCGGACCGGCATTTTCCGCGTGAGTCGCCGCGGGCAGGAGCCCGGTAACCATTACCTCTTCCCGAGCATATATTGCTCGTAGAGGAGGGAGACGCAATGATGATAGGCTTGCTTTATATACTCGGCATTTATGCCGCGGGACTGGCGATCATTCATTGGCTGCACGGCCGCTGGAGCAAGGAAGAGGGCGTGCGCAGACCTCATTACATTCTCATAACCCGCAACAATCAACTGCAGATTGAATGGTATATTCGCTCTTTGTTTTTCTTTTCCCGGGTCAAGGGGCGCAACATGATCGTCACCATTGTAGATGAAGGCTCGACAGACGATACGTTGGATATCGTCATGCGGCTGGCGAAAGTGTACGCGCTGAATGTTGTTTCCGAAGCGCAATGGAGCGCCGAAGCTCTTGAGACCTTGTTAGGGGATGAGAACGCTATTGTCGTCCGTCTTAACTATAACGAGGCTTTGGAAACCGCATTCAAATCTTTATAGACGCCTATGACGAGCGATTCCTGTCGCCATCGGTCGTCACCTTCGGTGTTGAAATTTTGTCGGCGTATACCGCCAAATTTTCAAGATAGAC
>NZ_KB905580.1 GCF_000380965.1 Paenibacillus ginsengihumi DSM 21568
TAATGATCCCAGCCTCGTTCGAGCCGCTCCGGGTCCGACGAGTCGCGAAACCATTCGATCAGTGCGTTCATGCGATTTTTCGGGATTTGCAGTTTCAGCATGGGTTCCTCAGCCGCCCTCCGACCCCATTAGTTTATCTTGAAAATAGCGCTTGGTGCACGGCTCATTTTCACCATCTGATGGTGCTGCGCAAGCCGCATGGGCGTCTATCTTGAAAATTTGGCGGTATACGCCGACAAAATTTCAATACCGCAGGTGACGACCGATGACGACAGGAAGCACTCGTCATAGGCGTCTATCTTGAAAATTCGACGAAGCTTATCGGCGAATTTTCAACACCGCAGGTGACGACCGATGACGACAGGAAGCACTCGTCATAGGCGTCTATTTTGAAGTCGATTTACCTGGAAAATTTCCAATACTGCAGGTGACGACCCTGACGTAAGAAATCGTTCGTCATAGGTGTTTATCCTATAAGTGTAACCCCGCACGGCTTCCAAAAGCAACCGCCATATCGTGCGAGCGTAAAGCCCATCTTCTCATTTTACGGCGAAAAGGCCCGGATTAAACGCTTATCTACTGATATATATGGCAGTCAGATGAAAACATTCGGCCAGGCGGCGTGCCCGCTCGCTCCCTGCCAGCCTGCTTCCGCTTGCCGAAAGTTGCAATGGCATCGCTTGTTGAGTAGAATGGGGCAAAAGGATTTCCAATTTTCGCCGGGAGGTGCTGTTGATGGGAATTCTATTCGGACGGGATTACCGGGAGATCTTGGACGATTTCTCGCTGGCGCTGCAGGGGATCGAGCGCTTCTACGAAGCCTTCGATATGACGGACGAGGAATGGTCGGAGCTGGGGGAGAGCGAGCAGAAAGCTTGCGTCCGCACGCTCGCCGATGATCTGATCTACGGCCTCGGGACGGAGCCGAGCTTGTCGGTAGCTGACAGCATGGTCAGGCATGACGCCAAGCGGCATTTGATCCGGATCGATCAGGGGGACGCGGTAACCCGGATCATTCATTTGATGTAAGAGGGAGTGTGGGGAGCTATAGCAACGATAGACGATTTTTTGAAGCTGGAGATGCGGATCGGCACCATCATCGCCGCTGAGCCGTTCCCGGAGGCGAGGGTGCCGGCGATCAAGCTGCGCATCGACTTCGGGGAGCTTGGCGTCAAGCAGAGCAGCGCCCAAATTACGGCCCGCTACGAGCCGGAGAAGCTGGTGGGCCGGCAGGTCGCGGCTGTAGTCAATTTTCCGCCGAAGCGCATCGCCGGCTTCGTCTCGGAGGTGCTGGTGCTCGGCGGCATCCCGGGCGAGGGCGATGTGGTGCTGCTGAGGCCGGACGAGCCTGTACCGAACGGTACCCCCATCGCGTAGGAGGGAGCAGGTCCTGATAGCATCAATGCTAGCCCTTCCGAAGCTGGGCCAAGCTTGTATCAATGTTTGCCGCCCGTTTCCCCGGACCAGACCATGCAGTGAAACTGCCCCATGCCGACCGGAGTCATTCGCTCGTAAGTGTCGGTGACGACAAATCCGGCCCGTTCATAGACGCGGCGGGCTCGAACGTTCCAGGTGTATACTTCGAGGTCGATCTCGTTCCCGGGCTTAAGCCTGCGTGCCTCCTGGACGATGGTCCGCACGAACGGTTCGCCGTATCCCCGGCCGCATAGATCCGGCCGCAGGCCGAGCCCGAGACGGCTGACGCCGACGATCGGAAAAAATTGGGCGAAGCCGCACAGCTCGCCGCGCTCGTTGGCAACGGCCCGGTACTGCTCCTTGCGCAGCTGCGGATCGGCAAATTCCTCCCCGGCGGCTGTCATCTGCTGCCATGGCTTCAAGTCGTATATATGGTAAGGAGCCGGGTAGCGCCATGCGCAGACAAGCTGTCCATGATTTTCCTCGAACGGGATCAGCTTGAAGATTGGCGTCATCATGGAGATCTCCTTTCCGGAGCCGTCCTATCATATTGCGGGGCGGCCTTGTTACATTCAGGCGCCTTACGTTGTATACTTGACACTATACCCAATTCAATTCGCCAAAGGAAGGGACAATGGATGAAGCATATCGTCAGCGCAAATTGGCTGTTTGAGCACAGAACGGACGACTCGGTCGTCATTGCCGACTGCCGCTTCCAGCTCGGAAATGGCGGGGCCGGGCGGGCAAGCTACGACGAGGGTCATATTCCCGGCGCCGTATACCTCGATCTGGAGAAGGACCTCTCCGGGCCTGTGGCGGCCCATGGCGGAAGGCATCCGCTGCCGAATATCGCGGAACTGGCGGACAAGCTGGGCCGGGCGGGCATCGACGCCAGCAAGACCGTCGTCGCCTACGACGATCAGGGGGGAGCGATGGCTTCCCGCCTCTGGTGGCTGCTCCGTTACCTCGGACACGACAACGTATACGTCCTGGACGGAGGCTATGCTGTCTGGAAGGCCGCGGGGTATCCGGTCAGCGACGAACCGGCATCTCCTGCGGAGACGATCTTCAAGCCGGATGTCCGGCCGGAGATGGTCGTCAATGTCGAGCAGGTCAAGGAGCGGATGAATCGTCCCGGTGCGGTGCTGATCGACTCCCGCGAGCGCAAGCGCTACCTCGGCGAAGAGGAGCCGATCGATCCGGTCGCCGGCCACATTCCCGGTGCCCAAAATATGTTTTGGAAGGAAGCGCTGAATGAAGCCGGTCTCTGGAAAGATTCGGATGCTCTGGCTGCCCGCTTCGCCGGTCTGACGGATGCCGAAGAAATCATCGTCTACTGCGGCTCCGGGGTTACAGCTTGCCCGAACGTCCTGGCGATGGACGAGGCGGGGCTGCGCAATGTGAAGCTGTATGCCGGGAGCTGGAGCGACTGGGTGTCGTACAAGGACAATCCGGTGGCGACGGGGGAGGAGTAAGAGCCGAGAGGCCGCGTTCGACGCGAATTTTGGGGGCTGTGACAGGTTGGGAGCGTGTGCGGCCCCCTCTGGCGTTCTCGTCCAACAGCTTTGAAACCTGTGATTTCTCCCCCGTTCGTCTATGAGCGGGCAGGCAAAATATGCTATAATTGGACAAGCACATAGAACGGCTTGCAAGGGCGGTCGGCTACCTCTCGCAGAAGGGAGGGATGCCCGTGACAGTGTACGAAGCGCTTATGATCATGCTTACTTTCGGTTTGCTGATCGTTGCACTGCTGTCCGCAACACGGAAATAGACCGCCCCCCTGCTAGGAATGCGGTCTATTTCCATATCCGTTTTTCCTGAAGCCGTCCGCCTTTGAAGCGGCTACTGTGCCAGGAGGAGCCGTGTTAGCCGCACGGCTCCTTCTATAGTTTTATTATACTTGCGCACGTATATACGTGCAACCGTCTTTGTTTTTCCGCATGAAAGAACCGATGGTAGCCTTCGTCGTCAGGTAATCGCGGCAAAAGTCATTCAGTCTTCTCGATAGCTCCATAACTTTGCAAACCTGCTGCGTAGAAAAGGGATGAGACCGCTGCCCCATCCCTTTCGCGACGCGCCGTATCTGTCGCCGTGATCATCGGCCATCCCGCACTCCTAACGTTAGGGAAGCGGGTGCGATAACGTGTAATACCCGGTGCTGGAAGCTCTCTGGAGCAAGTTTTTCGCATAGCTGCCGGCCCAGGAATAGCCGAGCCTTCTCTCCTCGCTGATCTGCATGATGTCGTAATACTTTTGACCGTCCCGGTCGGCAAAGAAGTGGTTATTGTTTTCGAGGTTGTAGAACCGGTACCAGATGACGCTGGAAGAATCGGGCTCGAAGAAGACCGGGCCGTTGCGGTTATAGCGTACGCCGTCCGTTCTTACCTGATCGAACCAGGCCAGCGCGTTCAAGGCAGCGCTGCGGATCTCCGGCGTTTGCGGCCGCGACATGAGGAAGGCGGTAATGCCGACCGATTCGCTGCCGGACTTCGACGGCAGCTCGTAAGCGCGGGCTCCGCGCGGAGCGTAGGTCACCGGGTCATGCTGGGCGCACCATACCGTCGGCGTGCCGTTCATGACAATCTGGGAATTCAAAATATAGGATATTCCTTTGTTCAGCGCGGCAGCCAGTTGCGTTTTTTGCGTGCTTGTCACGACATCGGTGTCAAAAGCGTAGCGTTCGTTCACGATATCGTCGACGAGCACCATGACACGAATCATGGCGTTATCGTTGAAGGTCACATAATCGGAGTAATTGTTGCGCTGAGGATAGACCTGCGGCCATCCGCCGGAGGCGTACTGGGAATTCAGAATGAAATCGACGCCTTTGCGCACGGCATTGCGCAGCGTGGTATTATTGGTTTTTTTGTACATATCGGCCAGAAAGCGAATTTCCTTGACGGTCGCATCATTGTCAAACGTGCCGAGCTCTACTCCGTTCGCCACCCAATCCGATCGGCGTTCCGTGCCGTTCCACGGGTTCTGGTATTTGGCCTCCATCCCTTTGAAAAATCCCCCGTGCGGCATTTGCCATGAAGCGATATTCAAGGCGAAATTCGTGTCCGTCGTCAAATTGCCGGTCACGAAACTGCTGAAATCGCGGTAATTCGTGAAGAAGCTGTCCATGTTGACGCCAGGGGCGGCGGCGACGTCCGCGACCACGATATCGTCATACTTGGCTACCGCTGCGCCTTGCGTCACCAGGCCGATGCGGCCGCTCGTCAAGCTGCCGTCCGTTGCGGACAGCTCCAGCACACCGTTCACGTACATGTTCAGCGAGCTGCCATTTACCTCAAGTTTGACGGTATACCAGGTGCCGGTATTTAACGTGTAATTTTTGCTGACCAGCGTGGTCGAGGAACCGCCGATTTTTTTGCGGATTTCCAGCTTGCCGCCGCTGCTGTTGTACAGGGATGCCGCATAATAGTTGTTTCCGTCCTGGTAGCGGGCATTGAGCATAGCGCGATTGGCGCCGTTGAAATTGTCGACTTTGATCCTTGCTTCAACGCTGTAATTCGTCCAGGAAGCGTTCCCTGCATAAGTTCGGCCTTCCACGTTCCCGGTTTTCCGGTATACGTGAGAGCCGTCGACGACGACATCCCAGGTCCCGTTCGTAGCTGTCCATCCCGAAGCGCTGCCGGAATTAAAGTTATGGCTGAATAACGTCGCCGCCGCAGCCGGCGAAGGTATAGCTATCGTTGCGGAGAAAATCAGGGCTGCCGTTAACAGCAGAAAAAGCTTCTTGGCAAATTTCGCATTCCGTCTCAAGTTAATCCCTCCCGAATTGATTAGAATAGGATTGAATCACAGGTACTCCCTGACATTCAGCGGTATGGTCGGTCGCTGACAAGCGTTTGGTCACCACCCCCTCGCAAAATGAAATCGCTGTCATTTGGTAAAAGACAGTTTTGCAATTCTAGCATGCTATTAACCTTGAAATGTTAAAACGAAACAAAAAGTGAGAAAAAGAACCTTTTAAAGCAAATGTTGTATTTTGTACAACGAAAACGCGGGGATATATCTGGATACAAGCAAGTCGGGACTCATTAAAATACCCAAAGACTTGCAAGACGATCCCATTGTACTTGACCATAACGAAGTTGACGCATTAAAAACGAACCAATTCATTAGCCGGTGTAACAATTACTTGTTTTGAAGGGGATAAGGGCAAGAAGATCGAGCGGGTTGGGGACATCATCCGATATCAAGGAAACGCTATAACATCTAAAACGATGCACCTGCCCTGATCGAGAAGCTATACGGACGACGATAAAATATTGCGGAATACCGATCATTTTGCCGGGAAAGAGGTCGTCATCACCGAAAAAATGGACGGGGAAAACACGACCCTGTACGCGGACTTCATGCACGCCCGCTCGCTGGACAGCAAGGATCATGCCTCCCGCCATTATGTCAAAATGCTGCACGGGGGCATACGTTATCTAATTCCGGCGGGGTACCGGCTGTGCGGGGAGAACGTATTTGCCAAGCACTCGATCGCCTATTCTGCATTGCCCGGCTACTTCATGCTCTTCTCCGTATGGAACGAGCGCAATGTATGCCTTTCCTGGGACGAGACCGAAGAATGGGCGGCCAGGCTTGGGGTTCCGTTAGTGCCTGTCCTGTATCGCGGCATCTGGAGCGAGGCGGCGGCCAAAGCGTGCTACACGAAGCAGTCCCGCTGCGGCGGCGAGCAGGAAGGATACGTTGTCCGGCTCGCTTCAGCGTTCGCCTATGACGATTTCAAGCGCTCTGTCGCCAAGTTTGTTACGCCAAAATCATGTGCAAACCGACGAGCACTGGCTGAGCAAGCCGGTCGAGCCGAACAGGCTGGCCGCTGCCGAGCAGTAAGGGAAAGCGGTAAAGTAGGCGATAAGGAGCAGCTAGCCGTTACAAAACGATATAACTACTTCATCCGATCATTGAGGAGGGATTGTCATGTAATACGCGAGCGGTGTAATAAGAAAGGCTAGGGAAGACGATGCATATGGGCGCAAAATACAAGAAAGCCTGCCCTGGAGCTGCAAGCCGCCAAGAGCAGGCCGAATGAAGAAGTTTTTGCCATGATGAACCCTCGCTTCACCGCTTCGCATTGCTTACCACGCCGTACCGATACAGCATTCTGCGGCCGAACCAGTTGAACAGCCTGTCGGTGATGAAGCCCATAAAGCCGAGGCAGATGAGGCCGACGAAGATCCAATCCGTGCGGAAGAACAAGCGCGAGTTCCAGATCAAATAGCCTACGCCTTCGTTCGAAGCGATCATCTCCGCGCCAATGATCGCCATGTAAGATGTCCCCATCGCCAGCCGAATCCCCGTGAAAATATACGGCGTCGTCGCCGGAACGATGACATGAAGCACAATTTGCCATTCGCTCGCTCCCATGCTGCGGGCTGAACGGATTTTGTCCTCTTCGACCGACAGGACGCCCGTCAACGTATTCAGCACAACGATGAAGAAGGTCGCATACATGATGAGAGCGATTTTCGACTGCTCGCCGATGCCGAACCAGACAAGAAACAAAGTGATGAAAGCGATCGGCGGGATAAAGCGGATAAAATTAAGGAACGGTTCGGCCAATAGGCGGATGGGCTGCACCTTGCCGATGACCAGACCGACCGGGATGGCGATGAGGCTGCCCAGCGCCCAGCCTGTCAGCACGCGGCTGAAGCTGATCCCGATGTACTGCAGCAGCGTCCCGTCGGCAATCAGCTCGCCGGCGCCTTGAATCGTGTCCCACGGTCCGGGGACGACATCCGGGCCGTACGCCAATGCGCCGAGCTGCCAAATACCGATCACTACAATCCACAAGAGAGGAACGGACACCGATTTTTTCTCCAACCATTTCATTGTCGCTCCACCCCAGTTATTCGTCAAAATGGCTTTGAATCCGGTCATATAAGCTGCCCAGTTCCGCGGAAGCGATGTTCCTCGGATAGGGCATAGGATTGCTGTAGATATCCGTAATATTGGAAGAGGGACCCACCGACATGATGCCGATTCGCTCTCCCAGCAGCAGCGCCTCCTGAATATCGTGGGTGACGAATATAACGGTCTTATGCGTCTTCTGCCAAATGTTAACCAACTCCTTCTGCATCGTCCGGCGGGTCATCGCATCCAGTGCGCCGAAGGGCTCATCCATCAGCAGAATGGCCGGATCGTTCGCCAGCACCCGGGCCAGCTGCACCCGCTGCTTCATGCCGCCCGACAGCTCCTTCGGAAATTTGCTCTCATGACCGCCCAAGCCGACCAGCTGAATGTATCGGTCGGAGATAGCCCGCCGCTCTTCCCTCGGCACCTTGGACATCCGCAGACCGAATTCTACATTTTCGCGAACCGTGAGCCACGGGAAGAGGGACGAATCGGCCTGCTGGAAGACCATCGCCCGGTCTCTGCCCGGCTTGTCGACCTCGATATTGCCCACCTTAAGCTGTCCGCCCGATTTCGAGATGAAGCCGGCAATCATGTTCAGCAGCGTAGACTTTCCGCACCCGCTGGGGCCCAGCAGCACAAAGAATTCGCCCCCTTTGATGACCAGATTGACATCCTTGATGATGTAATGCATATCGCCGCTCGTCTGCTCGTTATAGCTTTTGCGCAGCTGTTCGATGTGAATCGTATGCTGAGCTGCAGATATGGACATGCTGATCGCCTCCCCTTCGGTTTCCCGGTGGTGTTATTTCCGGTAGGTGACTTGATCCGGCAGCGCCTGCTTGAGCGGTTCCAGATTCAGCTTGCTGTCCAGATCAAAATCGCGCTCGATGATTCCGGTATCGACCATATATTTTTTCTGCCCGGCCAGGCTGTCGTAGGCCGCCTGCGTGAAGCCGACTTTCCACGGATTGATCGGCAGATCCTTCAAGGTCGCCTCCTTCGGCTGCTTCGTCTCCTTGAACATCAGCTCGGCCACCTCTTCGGGATGCGCCTGGGCGTAAGCAGCGGCTTCATCCAGCGCCGCCAAAAAGCCGCTGACCGCATCGGCATTCGCCCGGATGAATTCGTTGCTGGCAACGAGCCCCATGCCGAGGCGCACGGGAGTGTGGGACATGTCGGTAAGCTGATGCACGCCTTCCAGAGCATCGAATTTATCGGTTAAGGCCGAGCCGATCACCCATACGGCGTCCAAATCTCCTTGCTTCAGGGCGATATAAGACTCGTCAAAGGAACCTTGCCCGATCAGCTTCACGTCGCCCAGCGCCAGCCCCTGCTGCTTCAAATATTCGTCCCACAGGTAAGGGATGAACGTGCCGCGGATAAAGCTGACCTTCTTGCCCTTCAGATCGGCGGCGCTGCGAATGTCGTTCTTCGTATAGAGCTTCCAGGCGGCCGCCGCCTCATCCGTTGCCTGGCCGGCGGATGCAATGACGGAATAATCGCCCTTCGCCAAGGCGTTCAGCACGGGGAAATCGGCCCCGTAGGCGATGTCCACCTGCTTGATGAACAGGGCGTTAACCCCTTCGGCCGGCGAGCCGAAGGTGATGCTCTCCGCGTCAATGCCGCGGTTTGCCAGGAAGCCCTTGGCAATCGCTACCCTGAACGTAGGATTCGAGCTCGTATCCGCTATCCGGATCTTCACCTTCGGGGTCGCCTTGCCGGAGGCTCCCTCAACACCGGATGCCGTTCCCTTGGCGCCGCAGCCGGATAACAGAAGCATTAAGGCAAGGAGCAGCAGCGGCAGACTTGTCGAAATGGACGATTGTCGCACGATATGCGCCTCATTCCGTTCGAGTAGGGTTATTTTTGCCGATTCTGCCTTCATCCGTCGTCGCCACACAGGCTGCTCCTTCCACGAACGGCAGCGTCGTCTCCACGCTCACCACGGAATCGGAGCCTTTAGGCGCCGCCCCCGGCACTCGGAAGCTCGATACGTCAATCGGTTCAATCGCGGTCTCCTGCGGCTTCTCCAGCTGGGGCACCCAGTGATACGGCACGCGATAGGAGCGGTACACCATGTTTGTATTGCGGCGGTCTTTGTAGGGCGATATATATTCCCAGACCAGCTCATGGTCCGGCGTTACCTCGAACAGTCTGCCGTTGGAGCCCTCGGTAATCAGCGTGTTGCCGTTGGGCAGGCGCTGCGCCGAGCTGATATACGGGCTGTAGAACTTATAGGAATCGGTCGGCACCGAGAATCCAGCTTCCGCCGACGTGTATTGCCACACAATCTCCAAGGTTGCCGGGTCGATCTCCAGCACGCGCGAATGGTCGCGCAGCGCCGCCTTCAGCCCGTAAGGAGAAGAAGGGTTCGGCAGCCCATAGCCGCCCCAGCCGCCATTGTCAAAGACGAGCAGATTGCCTTCTCCGGGGAGGCCTCTGGGGATGATATGCGCATGATGCTGGCCGATAATCCAGCCGATATGCCTTGCTTCCGGCGCGGAATAGTCCGGGCCAAGCCGCCACACGATGCTGCCGGAGCGTCTGTCCGTTATGGCGATAATGTTCGCTTCCCTGGCGTCCCAAATAATATTGTCGGGATGGAAGCGCTCGTCGCCCGCGTCGTAGAATCGGTTCGGGCCGACATAGGAAGCGGAATTGATATGCAGCCAGTCGCCGACGCCTCCGCCAAGATGGCCGAACGAGCGGGTATTCGGATCGCGGAACAGCACATTGCGGGCCGCTTCATCAAAACCGAGCTCGTCAAAATGCTCGTGCGGCAGCCATTCCCACAGCACGTTGCCCTCCCAATCCACTTCAATGATGGCATCGTCGAGCAGCGGCTTGTCGGAGATTTGCGGGTTGCTGACATTTTTGTGCGCCAGGATGAGCGTTCTGCCGCCGTCGGTC
The DNA here is from genome assembly GCF_000380965.1 of Paenibacillus ginsengihumi DSM 21568. Classification (GTDB taxonomy): domain Bacteria; phylum Bacillota; class Bacilli; order Paenibacillales; family NBRC-103111; genus Paenibacillus_G; species Paenibacillus_G ginsengihumi. The sequence continues at coordinate 10,201 of NZ_KB905580.1, forward strand.
TTGGGATCGAGGCCAGGCGCATAATAGCCGACCGGATTGCCTTCCCGCTGGTAATCGTGATGCTGGCGGGCATACCACAGCGGTTCATAGCCGGGATCGGCAATATGCTCGTAGCCGTTGTACTTCCAGACGATGTTGCCGTCCCAATCGACCTGGACCAGATCGACATTGTCCTGGATGCCGAATTTCGGGTCTCTGCGGCCCGTGCTGCCAAGCACGTAGCCTCCCGGGAAAATTTTGGCCGGGAAACCGAGCAGCCCCTTCCACAGATGAACCTCCTTGCCGTTCATGTCGATCAGCACGACGCCTTCCTCGCCTGCTTGATAGACGGTATAGCCGCTCCAGGCTTTATCCGGACGATACACCGTCGTTCCGGTTGGATAAATCGTTGGATGTCCCATCGCTAATCTCTCCTCGCATTTTAATAACTGAGATAGTTGTTCCTTCCTATGCTTTCCTGGCGCTTCTGCTCCGGGGGCGCGGCTTCGGAAAGCTGGCCGTTGCGCTCGGCCAGTTCCATCAGCGTATCCGAGAAGCCTTCCAGATTGGCGATCATGCGCTCATAGAATCGGCTCTGCTGCCTGAGCTCCGCCGCGGTAAACCCCTCGAACAGAAGCGTGATACATCGGGCGCCGATGTTGCTGTTTCGCGCATACATTTCGCGCCCTTTGGCGGTAATGTCCAGCAATACCGTCCGGCGATCGGTCTCGTTGCGCCTGCGGATAGTGTAGCCTTGTTTCTCCAGCTTGTCGGTTAACGCGGTGATCGCCCCTGATGTGAAATCGAGCTGCTCGGCCAGATCGCTGAGCCGCTGCGCTCCTTCCCGGATGATTTGGTGCAGAATCAGCATGCCCGGCAGGCTGACGCCTTCCACCGTGACGCGATCCCGCTCTTTCACAAACCGCCGGACCATTTTGCGGAACAGCCAGTCTGCTTTCTCCAGCGTCTCCCAATCGCTGCCGTTCATTCCATCCTCCTCGTCCCAGCCTATAGGCCCAAACAAAAAAGACCCCCGGAGCTGCTCGTTGCTAAGCAATCTCGGGAGCCTTTGGCGGTCCAATCGGCTCGGTCTATATTTTACTGTTCATTTAATGAATGTTGAACGAATTGACATTATCATATAACCTATTAACCCGACCTGTCAAGTATGAATTTAAAACCGGGCGGCTGTACGCAATCGTCGGCGCGATTTTGCCAAGCTGCTCGTATACCGCATCGTCCAGCACGCCTGTCGCGATAATCACCGCCTTTTGAAGCGAAAGACTCAGTTACAGCCTTTACCTGCTTGTGTTAAACTCTTGGCAGAGTAACTGCGTGCTGTAAAGTGCAGGTCAACGTCAATTTTATTAGAGGGGTTGTTGTCGTATGAAGCATCCAAAAAGACGATGGGCGGCCGGTTCAGCCCTGCTGCTGTCGCTATTTATGTTGTCCGCATGCGGCTCGGCAGGTCCTTCCCAGGCCGATTTCGACCGTTTGCAGGAACGGGTTGCCGAACTGGAGCGGCAGTTGGCGGATAAGGAGAAGGAACTGGGCGAGCTGAAAGCAAGCGTTGCCGCGGCTATTCCGGCCGCAGGCCCCGGCGGCTCGGCCGCTGTCGGAGACAACGGCCCTGCCGGTAAGGGAGACGGCGTGCTGATCACCTTTGACCAATATAAGAAGCTGGAGATCGGCATGACGTACGAGGAGGTGACCGAGATTATTGGCGGACACGGCACGGCGATGAGCGAAGCTGCCGGTATCGTGGTCTATTCCTACAATGGCAAGGGGGATCTGGGCGCCAATGCCGTGCTGACGTTCATGAACGGCAAGCTTACGGCCAAGGCGCAAGCGGGATTGAAGTAGCGGTGCGGCGCTGCGCTTTGCGCCGCAATCGAGCCGGGTCTGCTCACGCCGTTGCCTGAACGGGCTGCCAGGCGAAGCCCCCGCCCGGAAGGCACTGGCGCGCGTACGCCAAGAGCGTCGGCATTAGGCTAAACGTTTGTCCAGTTTAAATAGAATCGCATACTCGATAGAGTCTGTCGACTTGAGAGGAGCTTATAACGATGGAGAACCGATTAGCAGACATCAATTGGATGGAAAAGAGCGGCGAGCTAGACCGGCTGCTGCAAGCCGCGAAGGTGACGATCATGCCTTTAAACGGCGGTCTGGAAGCTGATGCGATGCAGCTCATCCTGAACGATGAGCAGGTGGTCATGAAAACATGGAATAAGCAGTCGCGGCCTGATGTAGCCAAGCAGTACCGGCTGCTTAAGCATTTGCACCGACACGGGGTGCCGGTTTCCAAGCCGCTCGGCTGGGGGATGGACAGCGAGGGGCATGCCGCTTTGCTGACCAGCTTTGACGGGACTCCGCTGGCCAAGCTGAATAAGGCGGCGATCGTCCGGCTGGCGCACATGATTTCCGCCGTTCATCAATTCCCTGTAGAGCAGCTGGAGAACGGCCTGCTGGAACGTTACGATTTTGTGGACTATTTTTATCCCGGCATTCGTCAGCATCCGGATTTGCACAGCTTGCTCCAGGAGCTCGTAGCTGCCGGCCGGATCAAGCACGAAAGATTGATTCACGGCGACGTGAACCTGGGAAATGTGCTGGAGCTGCAGGGGAAGCTCACGATCGTCGACTGGACGAACGGACAGCTTGGCGACCCGCGATTCGATATGGCCTGGGCGATCGCGCTGCTGCACATTTATGTCGGCCCCCGTTACGGGACGATGCTGCGCGCCGCATGCTTGGCGCAGAGCGGCTATACTGCGGACGAGCTCGAGCTGTTCGAGGCGATCGCCTGCATAAGGTGGCTGCTGCTTCATCGATTGGCCTATGTGCCCAGCAGCAAGGGAATCCTGTCAAAGGTCACAAGCTACATAGAGAGCAATGCGCATTTGCGCGAATATGCCGGGCCGCCGCTGTTGCAGGGAACGGCCAAAGGTTAATCACAGCAGCGATATTGGCAGCTGCGGGGCCCGTCGCCGCTTGACGATAGGGCTCCGCCGCTCGTTGTGTCTATTAGATAGACGCCTATGACGAGCGCTTCCTATCGCCATCGGCGTCACCTGCGGTGCCAGAAAGTTCGCCGAAGGACTTCGTCGAATTTTTGCGGCTCAATGTTTTACTTTGTGCAACATTCGTTACATTTTAAAAAAGGTACGATTCAGCAAAATAGCGTTTGTCACGAGCGTTAGAGATTTGGAAGCTTCGGCAGGAGCGCAGGAAGGGCAGCGAATCCCGGGCTATTTTCAAGATAAGTTATTTCTCAATCGTCCTATTCGTCTAGTCCCCACTTGTTCTCCTGCTCGGTCCGCTGGTACTGGAGGAGCGCGTCAACCAATTCTGCAGGCTGCTCCTTCATCAGGAACAAGCTCATATTCGAGGGGCGGGCAAACCCGGCCTGAATCGCATGAGCGATGAAGTCGGACAAAGGGGCATAGAAGCTGCGAACGTTCAATAAGCCTACCGGCTTCTGGTGTATGCCCAGCTGGGACCAGCTCAGCACCTCGAACAATTCTTCGAAGGTCCCCAGCCCTCCGGGCAATGCGATGAAGGCGTCGGCCAGCTCGGCCATGGTCGCCTTTCGATCGTGCATATGCTCGGCTTCGCGCAGCTCGGTCAGCCCCGTATGCACCATTTCCCCGCGAAACAGCCCCTTCGGCATGACGCCGATCACTCTCCCGCCATTCGCCAAGACCGTATCGGCGACGATGCCCATAAGACCCATTTTCGACCCGCCGTAGACAAGCTCAATATTCCTTGAGGCCAACTCCAGGCCCAGCCGTTCCGCCGCTTCGGCATAATCGGGCGCATTCCCCGCGTTAGAGCCGGCATAAACACAAATTCGTTTCATGCTGATCCCTTCTTATTCGCTAGTTTAATTGCACAATACTATATTATAGCATTTGGAGGATCGGAACCGGAAGCGAGCCGGGCGACGGATGACTGCCCTTTGATAAAAAACACCTCCATTGCCGCGTTGTGCCTATGAATGCCGCCAGTATCTTCGTTGTCCCGCGCGCCGCCTGTTTGTTACAATGAACAGGAGCAATCGACGAGGGGGAACGAGAGATGGAATGGACGAAGTGGCGGCCGGATCAGATGGATCAATGGTTCACATGGACGTTCTGGGCTGACGTGCTGCAGCTGATCACAAACAAATCGCTGATGCTCGTCATCATTTTGGCCCTGACGTGGCTCGCGCTGAAGGTCAGAAAAATCGTGATCCATCGCATCTTCGCGATCGCCAAGCTGGAGAAGAAGCAGAAGGATACGCTCGAATCGCTGCTGTTTTCGTTCAGCCGGTACGTGATCTTCGTGATTTCTTTCCTGATGTGTCTAAGCAACCTGGGGTTTGAGGTCGGGCCGATTATCGCTGGCGCCGGCGTCGTCGGACTGGCGGTCGGATTCGGCGCGCAGACGCTGGTCAAGGATCTGATTACCGGCTTTTTCATTATTTTCGAGGATCAGTTCTCCGTAGGCGACTACGTGACGATCAACAACGGCCAAATCAACGGGACGGTCGTCAGCGTCGGACTGCGGGCAACCAAAATCCGAACGTGGGCTCAGCACGTCGTCGTCATCCAAAACTCGGAAATCAGAATCAGCCAAAATTACAACCGGGAACGGATGAGAGCGATCGTACATGTGACCGTTCCATACGAGACCGATCCCAGCGAGGTCGAGTCCGCGGTGCACCAAGTATCGCACCGCATGGTGGAGCAAATGCCGCATTTATTTTTGCTGGACGATAAAGGGCAGGTCGTCGAGCCGCCGCAGCTGTACGGCATTACCGATGTCGAGAACGGCGCGCTTGGCGCCAAGTATACGGTCACCAGCCTCGTTCGCGATCAGCATTACTGGACAGCCTGCAAAGAAATGCGCAAGGAGCTTATTCGGGAGCTGCAATCGCGGGGCGTCCATATCGCATACCCGCGAAGGGTGGAGCGGCAGGAGCACGAGTGGCCGTCCCCGACTTCGGCGGGCTGATGCGCATCCAGCCGCCTGCGCGGCAAAGAGCGAAAGCGGCCGCCGCCATCATCGCCTGTTGCGGCTTGGGCATCTCGGCAGCGCCGAACATGCATGTGCAGCGGCAAGCTGGTTTGTATCGAAAGCGGAACTTCGGGGGTTCCGCTTTTATCTTTTTTTAGTTGATAATGATTCTTTTTATCAATACAATAGAAGAAGCAGAGAATTTGAGATGGAATACTTCCCCAAGGAGGAGCTTATCGATGCTTATTCAAACGAGAACGATTGTGGTGGAGAAAGGCTTTGCCGACCAGGTGGTCGAGCGGTTCAGCAAGGAAGGCGCGATCGACAGCATGGAAGGGCTGCTCGATGTGAGCGTGATGGTCAACAAGCGGGCGAAAGAGCAGGAAGAGGTCGTCGTCATGATCCGCTGGGAATCGGAGGAGGCCTGGAAAAACTGGGAGAAGAGCGATGCCCATATTCAGGGCCACCGTCAAAGCAAAGGGCAGCCTAAACCGGAATACGTCATCAGCACGTCCGTCAATATGTACGAGGTGAAGGCCGTAAGGAAAGGAAAAGCGGTGAAGCAGTAATCGTTAGACCTGGAGCTTATCGCAGCCGCAGCCGCTCGCAGCCACAGCTGCAGCCGCGAGCGGCTGCGGCTGTGTCAGGCTTGAATTTGCCGCATGGCCGCCAGCTCTTTCCCGCGCCGAACCTCTTCGCCGGGGCCAGTATCGCTCCCCTACTATAGTCCAGTTCAGGACCCATCGCCGGACCGTTTTGCCAGTGCGCAGCGCTCTATACAATAGAGTCAAACAAGAGCGGTACGGGGGAGAAGGCAATGGGAGCGAACAAACACGTCTATATTTTGTTAACCGATACGGGGACATGGTTGTCCCGGCTGATCAAATGGTATACGAAGGAGCCGCTGAATCACGCTTCGCTCGCTTTTGATCCGGGGCTGCGGGAAGTATACAGCTTTGGGCGCAAGGATCAGCGCAACCCGGTCATTGGCGGCTTCGTCAAGGAAGACGTGCGCGGGCCGCTGATGTCCGGCTCGCGCTGCGCCGTATATCGATGTTCAGTCGATGCGGAGACATTCATGCGCATTCGCAATGAGGTTAAACGGATCGAGGAGCGGCACGAGGAATATGCTTTCAACTTGTTGGGGATTATTGCCGTTGGCTTGGGACGGGGCCTCTCTCGCAGACGGGCTTTTTTTTGCTCGGAATTCGTCTCGACCGTCTGTCGCAGAGCAGGGTTCCGTCTGACGGATAAATCCGATTCGCTGGTTAGGCCCGCGGATTTGGCTGCATCGGATAAGCTGACGCTTGTATTTCAAGGCGAAATGACACATTACTTGCGCCGGATGGCGGCCGGAGACGGCCGGGCCGGGGCGGCGCGCGTTCGCGCGCTGCACCAGGACCTGCTGCGGGCGGACGCGGCGCCGGTATGCAGGCGTGCTTGCCGAGAAGGCCGGCTCGAAGCATCGGAAGCGGCGCTGTAATGCCCCCAGCGCTCAGCGCTCAGCCGTGGTGCGCTTCGACTTGTCTTGCCGGGAATAGATTGCTCGCATCGCTAGCCTTCGATCGGTGTTTAGCTTTCGTTAACGCTTGCCACAGAGCTTATTGCGCGCAAAACGATCGATTTGAAATCGTAACGCTTGTGAGCAGTCTTATTCTGCAATTTTGGCTACCGAAATCAACGTTTCTGATAAAATAGCGTTACCCCGTTTCGTTACCGTTTCCACAGCGTTCGATTCATCAAAATTGCGTTTGTCGCAAGCGTTAGAGATGATATTGCGGTTCAGAAGGTTCCAGAAGGACCGCCTTCTCGTTCTCGGCCGGCTTCTCCGTGCCGCGCTGCCTCCGTTTATGCGGCTTAAAGCCATACCTTGCGAATTGCGCCGGATAACGGCCCCCCAAAACGCGAAACCGCTGGTGACTATGCCCCAAGTCATTGAGCGGTTTTTTTAACATCACTGTCTGCACCTGGAAAAACGACCGCTAAAAGCGCGGTGCTCGTCCTTGAATGGGACGTCGAGTCGTCGACTGCTTTTTCTCAACGCGAAATCGCTGCAAAGCTTGCATCGTCCTCGCTATTCATCCCCCCGCATTCCGACAAGCCGGTTCGAAAACCACAGTCAGGTATGGCTGGAGGCCGTTCCGTTTACGCTATATTATCTCAAACAGCATTAAAGTGGCGCTGCTGGCGACGGCGCTGCCCCTGGCCGTTTCCGCGATGGCGGCCTACGGCTCTTTTTCCTTCTGAAAATGAGGGTGTGCTCCGCGGCTTCCCCTCAGCCGAGCTCGATGTTCGCAAGCAGAGAGCAGATGATCGGCAGGACAAGCCAAAAATCGACTTTCTTCCCGTCCAAGATCAACCTTCCTTCGCTGCGTTTCGTCAAATAGAGCAACAGGGGAATGGGAAGCGGCAGCGTACGGGCGGCTTTGCAAATTCCGCTGCAATGACACAGCAGGGAAGAGGAACAGCGATGCGCAAAAGCAGGAACAAGGCCTTTGCTCCGGCCAGCGCCAAAAAGCGGGGACGCTTGGCCGTATTTGCTTTGACAGCCACCGTCATGTTAATGGCCGCGATGTATGCGGCCGGCGGGCCTTCGCTATTCGGAGGCGGCGCAAGGGGCGGCGAGGGAGAACGCACGGCTCCCGCAACCGCTGCCGGTGCGGAACCCGGCCCGCTGCAGGGTGCAGCGGCTGGGGACGCGGCGGCGGCCGGAGCTGGCGGTCGCATGGCGGCCGACGCTCGCACGGCGGAGCATGTCCCGGGGAAAGCGCTCGGCGCCGCGACCGGCGCGGGCCGCGGGGGCGGGCTGCCGCAGCCGCCAGACGCGGATGGAGGCGCGAAGTCTGCGCGCGAGGACGCGCCCGGGAGCCGGACCGCCTCCGCCAATTCCGCAGCGGGAGCTGCCGGCGGCGAGCCGCCGCAAGAAGACGGTTCAGCCGCGTCTTCTCAGCCGCAGCCCCGCGGTGGGGAGCCGGGCACGTCGGCGCAGCCGCAGCTCCGCGGCGAGGAGGCGGGCACGTCGGCGCAGCCGCAGCCCCGCGGCGGGGAGCCGGGCACATCGGCGCAGCCGCAGCCCCGCGGCGAGGAGCCGGGCACGTCGGCGCAGCCGCAGCCCCGCGGCGAGGAGCCGGGCACGTCGGCGCAGCCGCAGCCCCGCGGCGGGGAGCCGGGCACGTCGGCGCAGCCGCAGGCCCGCGGCGAGGAGCCGGGCACATCGGCGCAGCCGCAGCCTCAGGATGAGGCGCCGGCCCCACCGCCGCCGTCCGCGCCGCACAAGGAGACGCCGGCCTTGCTGCCAGGACAGCCGACGTCTCCGGACGATCAGGCAGCGCCGCCGGCGGCAACGGAAGCGAAGCAGGTCGCGCTCACCTTCGACGACGGCCCGGATGCCAAGTATACGCCGCTTATACTGGACATTTTGAAAGAGCATGATGTGAAAGCGACGTTCTTCGTCGTGGGCAAGCAATCGGAAGCGTTTCCCGACGTGCTGAAGCGGATTCACGAGGAGGGGCACGCCATCGGCAATCACTCCTTCGCGCATGCCGATCTGTCGAAGCTTTCGGCGGCAGAGGTGCAGGAAGACATCGCCGCGGCCGATGAGGCGATCGCGCGGATCGTCGGCGCTTCCTCCGCACTGTTCCGGGCGCCGTACGGCGCCGAGTCGGAGGCGATGAGGAAGCACGTGGCCGATTCGGGGCGGCAGCTGGTTCGCTGGACGGTGGATACGCGGGACTGGGCCGGCACTTCGCCGGAGGAAATCATGGAGACGGTGCACAGGCAGCTGAAGCCGGGCGGCATTATTCTGATGCACAGCTTCGGCGGGAAGCAAGGGAAGCTCGACAATACGGTGAAAGTGCTTCCCCAATTGATCAAGGATCTGAGGGAGCAGGGCTACCGCTTCGTCACCGTGCCCGAGCTTTCGGCAAAATCATAATCCGGACGGCCGAGCCATAAATTTTTTTGTAAAAAAATGATGTCAAAGCGAACCAAAAGGAGGGGTAATTCCGTTTATATGATTGAGGTGGCGGCTGTGGAATCTAATGTAAAATTCGAATACTTGAAGTATTTGTCCGAGAGCTCCGATGCGAAGGCCATCGTCGAGGAGCTGATGACGGAATACGGCAAAGACGTATGGAATTATGCCTTCAGCATTACCCGCAAATGGGATCAGGCCGACGATATCACGCAAGAAGTCTTTATTAAGGTATATAAAAATATATTTACTTTCCGCAGCGAGGCTTCCGTCAAAACGTGGCTGCTGGCCATTACCCGGAATATGGCGCTCGACTACCGGAAATCGGCGTTTTACCGGAGGGTGACGCTGATCGATTTCATCTCTTCGCGGGGAGAGCAATCTTCCGCGGAGCAAGAGGTGATCGAACAGATGGCGATCAACGATATGTGGAAAGCCGTTCTTAAGCTGCCGGTAAAATATCGGGAAGTTCTGATCTTGTACGCTCATTATCAGCTGTCCATGAAAGAAATGGCGGAGGTGCTCGGCGTCAGCGTCGGAACGGTCAAGTCGCGGCTGTTCCATGCGCGGAACAAGATTTCGAAGATGAAGGAGAGTTGAACTGTTGGATCCGATGGACAAAGAGTTGAAGCAGAAGCTTGCTCCCGAGCCGCTGAACCGCAACGGTTTCGACGACGAACTGAAGAGCCGGATCGAAGAACGGTTGGACGAGAAGGAAGCCGCGCACGCCAAATGGCTGCCCCGACTCAGCTTCATGGGCGCTGCCTCGGGATTGCTCGCCTTGCTGATCGTCTGTTTCGGCCAGCCCTCGGGAGAACGGCCGGAGGCGGCAAGCGCCGCGCCGGGTTATGCGGATGCTGCGGATGCTCCCTTCATCGGACCGGTCAAGCCGCTGGAGCTTCAATCCGCGCTGCTGCTCGGACTAAGGACGGATCATCCGGCCGAAGGCAGCCGCGAAGCCTACAGCACCTACCGGACCGTATTGGTCGCCCCGGAGGACGGGCGGCTGCAGAAGGTAGCGGAAGGCCAAGGGATTCTGATGCCGTACAAGCAGGATTTTTGGAGGGTGGCTCCTGAACGGCTGGCTCTTGGCGGCCGGGAATCGCTTGTTCTTACCGCCTATAAAGCGAAAGAACAGGCCGCGGAAGCGCAGGCGAAGTCGGCATGGAACGGACCGGTTGTTCGGGATACCCCGATCGTCGTCGAGGAGAAGCTGCTGTTTGCCGGCAATCGGTATTTGGCTTTGAGCCAGAAGGTCGAATCGGTGGAGGACGGCAAACCCGTACTTCATGATTACGTTTGGGTCAAGGAGATCGAGCAGATCAAGCAGTCGGCCCGCACCGTCGTCTCGCTGCCGCACCGGGAGCCGCACGTGGCGATGAGAGATGTGTTCGGCAAGGGAGCAGAAGTGAGTTCGCCGCGGGCCGCGGAGCCGTTCGCCGAGGGAGAAAGCTGGACGATCGTCCGCAAGCAGGGCCGCTGGGCAGCCGAGCAGGCGATCTATTCCAAATCGGCCGACGAGTCCTATCAATATATGCTGATGGAAGTCCCGTCCGCCCTGCCGGAGCTGGTCGTGGCGCACGACAAATTGGCGGCCGATTGGGAGGGCATTCGCCAGTACCAGCCGCTGGCCACCGACGCTTTCTCCTCGCCGACGGAAGATATGGTCGCGGTGGTCGGAACGGACCGCATCACCTTCTATCCTTATCAGGACCGCATCGTGCCCAAGGATACGCTGACGATTCCGCTGGCCGAGAACGAAACGGTAATCATGTCGCAGTGGGCGGTAGACAAATACGTGCCGCTGTGGAAAAAACAGGTCGGCGAATTGTTGCAGCCCTAAGGCGCGCGAGGGACGCCGCTCTGAAGCCGCGAATCGCTTGCAGTGAACCGCTGACAAGCGGCTTGCGGCTTTGTCGTTATGCGGACCTGTCCGGATAAGAGGCGATTGGCCTGGAATTTACGTAGGAGCAAGGAGAATGCGGATGAAGCTGGTTTCATGGAACGTCAACGGCCTTAGAGCCTGCGTGAGCAAAGGATTTATGAACTATTTTAACGAAGCGGACGCCGACATCTTCTGCCTTCAGGAGACGAAGCTGCAGGAGGGGCAGATCGAGCTGGACCTGGGCGACGCGTATGAGCAATATTGGAATTACGCGGAGAAAAAAGGATATTCCGGCACCGCCGTCTTTACGCGAATCAAGCCGCTGTCGGTGCGATACGGCATGGAGGAGAACAGAGAGCCGGAAGGGCGGATCATCACGTTGGAGTTCGAAGGCTTCTATCTCGTTAACGTCTATACGCCCAACGCCAAACGGGACTTGTCCCGGCTAGCGTACCGGCTGGAATGGGAGGATCGCTTCCGCGCTTATCTCCGGCAATTGGACGAAGCGAAGCCGGTCATCGTATGCGGCGATATGAACGTCGCCCATAAGGAAATCGACCTGAAAAATGCGAAATCGAACGAAGGCAACTCCGGATTCACTGCGGAAGAGCGGGGCAAAATGACGGACCTGCTGGCCGCCGGTTTTACCGACACCTTCCGCTATTTTTATCCGGACCGCGAAGGGGCGTACAGCTGGTGGTCCTACATGCCGAAGGTGCGGGAGCGGAACATCGGGTGGCGAATCGATTATTTCCTGACCTCATCCCGGCTGGAGCCGTACTTGCTGGATGCGCAAATCGACTGTCACATTATGGGCAGCGATCACTGCCCGGTCGTGCTGGCGATGGAAGAAATCAAGGCGCGGCAATAACGGCCCTGCCGCATCCTTCAGGCTCGCGATGCGCCGCTGTATGCCGGGACGCGGTCTGCTCCCGCCATCCGGGGAGCGGGCAGCGTTCTAGCGGCATATCCCCTGCCCGACGGCACCGTAACTGCGAGTTGTCGCCTGCCCGACAGGCTGGTATACGGGACCGGAGAGCGGGAGGACAGAAGGAAGATGGCAGGATAGCACAAGGAAAGCTTCGCCCCGCCGGATCGCCGAAAATCCGGCCGGAGCGGCACAGTCAATTGGCGTCCGTCAGCCGGATGCCGGGGTGGCTGATGCCAGCCTCCGCATATTTGATGCTCGCGCCCAACGAGCGAAAAGCGCCAACGACATTCTCGTAGCCTCGTTCGATGTGCTGCACTCCGGCAATCGTCGTCGTTCCCTCGGCGGCGAGCCCGGCCAGAATGAGGCAGATCCCTGCCCGGATGTCGGAGGCGTGCACCAGAGCGCCCTGCAGCGGAATGCCGCCCCGGATAAAGGCTACGCCGGAACGAACCTTAATATCCGCTCCCATCCGATTGAGCTGCTGAACGTGGTTGAAGCGGCCCGGGAACACCGTGTCGCACACGATGCTTTTGCCGGGGGTTTGCGTCAACAGCGCGGTGAGCGGCTGCTGCACATCCGTCGGAAAAGCGGGATACATCGCCGCTCTGACCCTGGTTGCCCGCAGCACCCCCGTCGAGCGGGCGGTGATCGACTGATCCCCTTCCTCGATATCCAGGCCGATCTCCCTCAGTTTGGCCGTGCAGGCAGACAGATGCTCGGGCACGACATCGCATACCGTGACCGTACCGCCAGCGACGCCTGCCGCGATCAGGAAAGCTGCGGCGATGAGCCGGTCCGGGATGACCGTATAGCGGCAGCCGCGCAAATATCGGACGCCCTCGATCCGGATCGTATCCGTCCCGGCACCGCTTATTTTGGCCCCCATCTGATTCAAAAAGTTGGCTGTATCGGTCACTTCCGGATCGCGCGCGGCATTGTACAGCACCGTGCTGCCCTTGGCGCGGACGGCGGCAAGCATGGCGTTGATCGTCGCGCCCGAGGTAATCGTATCGAAATAGATCGACGCGCCATTCAGCTCGCGGGCTTCGACCTCGTAATGCTTGTCATGAAAAGTAAAGCGGGCCCCCAGCATTTTCAATGCCTTGATATGCTGGTCGATCGGACGGGACCCGAAATCGTCGCCGCCGGGATAGCCCACGGAGACTTTGCCGAATTTGGCAAGCAGAGCGCCTGCAAAATAATAGGCGGTCCGGAAGGAGGACGATTGTACGGGATCCAGCGACGTGTGGCGGATGCTTCGCGGATCGATGTGCACGATGCCCGACTTGTCGCGGTGCACGGAAAGCCCGATGCCGTCGGCCAGCCGGCACACCGCCTTAAAATCGGCAATATCGGGAATGCCCGATAAAGCAACGGGCTCGTCCGCCAGGCATGCGGCAGCCAGCAGCGCCAAAGCGCTGTTTTTGGAACCGGGAATGCTGACCGTGCCGTTTAATTCCGGGGACCGTTCCACTTGAATCCATTTCATGCAGTGTGTACCTCCATGCGATTGGTTTTCGTCGGCAAGGATCGCTGGGCTTTCCGGCACCCGACGATTTGAAGAAAGCCCTGCAGCCAGCCGTTCCTGGGGAGGGACAGCCGCACTGAGGGCTTTCGGAGGTGCGCCCCGCTTGGGGCTATTGATGGTTTGCGACTCGCGTTTGCGATTACTGGTTGTCCGTCATGAGCTCTTGGTACTGCTCGTCCGACAAGATGCGCCGGGCCGTAACGTACCGCTTGGCGTAATAATCCTCGCTAAGCTTCGTAATGACGACACCTTGATTGGTGGCCGAATGGTAAAACTTTCCGTCTCCGACATAAACGCCGACATGCGAGATGCCGCGGCCGTCCGTGTTGAAAAAAACGAGATCTCCAGCGCGGAGATTTTCCTTGCTTACTTCTGTGCCCTTCTCAGCTTGTCCTTTGGAAGTGTGCGGCAGTTCAATGCCGAATTTGGCGAATACCCAAGAAGTGTATCCGGAACAGTCAAAGCCTTGCTTGGATGTGCCCGCCCATTTGTAGGGGGCGCCCAATCCGTCGTTGACGGCTGCGCTCAAAGGCGTCTCGGCGAAAGCGCTGCTGACATGAATACTGCAAAACATCGCTAAGGACAGTGCGGCACCAACAAGCTTTTTCAACAGAGGTTTCCCCTTCCGATGCCTACGAGGTTAGCTTGTGGGTTCGGTTGAAGGCACCCTATGATCACTCAGACGCGAGATCAATTCACCCGGAAGTGGTTCCCCCGTTTTCCGCTTCACGATGCGGAAATTCGGCAAAATTTTCATGTTTTGATTCCGGATACATATATTCGAGCAAATCCGTGTTTTTCCTTCCGTTGTCACACAATATTCACAATTACAAGGTCTAAACCTGAAACTTTTTTTGAAGAGGCCCTGCAAGGGTGCGATATTTACGCAAAAGGGGGCAGAGGGGGGATGATTTCGTCGCGTCGGCGGATAGGCAGATAGAGGAGTCGGCGGGGAGGCGGACGGATGCTGGGAAGCATGAAGCCGGCTTTGGAGCGTTGTCAGGCCGGCTTGCCGGTTTATGTGCAGGATAGGCCGGCTTGCCCGGGGGCCGCCCGATCCGGCAAGCCGGCCCCCGGACCGGGAAAGTGTCCTCCGGCCTATGTCGGAGCAGCAGATTTTCGCGCCTTATACGCCTTATCAGAGGGGGCGTGTTTACAGAGCTGCCGGACCTTGGCCCCGAACATCGGAGATCGGGGGCGGAGCCGCCTTGGCCTTCGGCCGTCCGCTCCAGGACCAGTAGGTGCCGACTCGGAGCAGCCTCTCCACGGGACCGCTGCGGAACCGCTTCAGCCACAGCAGGCTGCCCGTTGCCAGCGCCGCATAGATGACGACGGCCAGCAGCGCTCCCGGAAGCACGCCGAGCTTGCCGAACAGGCCGAGTCCGAATCCGTAGAAGATGAGCACGCAGACGATGCTGTGCATTAAGTAATTGGTCAGCGACAAGCGGCCGACCGCCTCAAAAGCCCGGATCACGGCCGACTTCCTGGGCGACACGGCGTACAGCAGGGCGAACAGGTACACGTAGCCCAAGCCCAGCAGCGGACCGCCGAGCAAGGTGAGGGGGCCGTTCCAAGCGCTGCCCGTCCCGAGCAAGACGCAGGCCGTCTTCAGCGCAAGGGCGACGGGAACGAGGAGCGCTCCGCGGACATACCGCTTGATTTCTGCGGACGGATCGAGGAAGCGCCCGCGCTTCGCCGCCGCCATGCCGAAGAGAAACATCGGCGCGCTAATTAGCGGAGTGATCAGGAACACGAGCAGCAGCAGCCACTCCGGCAGATCGATGGGCAACTCCTCGGTCAGCCGGAAATGCATAATCTCGCTGTATGTGCCGCTGCCGTACACCTCGATCGATTTCTTCACATAGGCCGCCATGCGCGCTGTCCCTTCCGCCGTCGTCTCCGCGGTGCCATAGCTGAACGCCGCCATCAGCGCCAGCAAAGCGGTGCCCCAGATCAGCAGCGTCCTTGGTTTTCGCTTCACGAACAGCAGCAGGAAGAAGCTGACCCCTCCGTAGAACAGCAGGATATCGCCTTCCCAGATGTAGTACGAGTGCAGCGCTCCAAGTGCGATCAGCAGAACCGACCGGCGGAAGAGACTGCGGCCGCACTTCAGTCCTTTGGCAATCAGGCTTTCTCTCATCATCACCATGCTGTACCCGAACAGGAAAGCAAAGATGGGCATGAAGCTGCCTTCCACGAATATTTTCAGCACGTTGTGGACGGCCTGGTCCAGAGCGGTGGCCTGGAAGTAATGCAGCTCGTCTTTGCCGAATATACCGTATTGAAAAATGAGCATGTTGGCCATCAGGATGCCCGCAAGGCTTAGCCCGCGAATCGCGTCGACGGCTGTTGAACGTTGTTGTGTATGCATGCGATCACCTCTATGGTCCAGTATAGCGGCCGTATATGAATAGGAGAGAAACGGCGGCCAAACGTTTTCTTAACTTTTTCGGCTTTTGTTTAACTGGTGTTAATGTTGCTGTGTTAGCATGATGTACGGGTGAACAAATATGGATCATGCACGAATATTAATTGTAGATGACGAGCCTGCGATTGTAAAAATGCTGCAGATGGTGCTGCGCAAGGAAGGCTTTGGGCAAATATACACCGCGGCGAGCTGCCGGGAGGCGCTCAGCGAAATTGCCGCCCACGGCGCCGATTTCGTGCTGCTGGACGTCATGCTGCCCGACGGCACGGGCTTCGACCTGTGCCCGCAGCTGCGCGCTTACGGCAGCCCGCACATCCTGTTCCTGACGGCCAGGGCATCCGATCTGGACGTGCTGACCGGCTTTGCCATAGGCGGGGACGATTACGTGACGAAGCCGTTCAATCCGCTGGAGATCGCGGCCCGGATCAAGGCCCGGCTGCGCCGCGGCGAGCTCGGATCAAGGCCGGCCGCCGAACCGCCCGTCCTTCCGCGCGCCTGGGATTTCGGACGGTTCAAGGTGGACGAGGCCGCCGGCGAGCTGACGGTGCTGGGCAAGCCTGTGCCGTGTCCGGCGCAAGTATTCCAGCTGCTGCTGTATTTCTGCAAACATCCCGGCATCGTCTTCTCCAAATCGCAGCTGTACGAAGCGGTATGGGGCATCGATGGCATGGGCGAGGACAATACCGTGACGGTGCATATCCGGCGCATTCGGGAGCGAATCGAGGAGGACCCGAGCAACCCGAAGTACCTGCTGACGGTAAGGGGGCTCGGCTACAAGCTCGTTAAGGAGAACGGCCGATGAAGCTGCGCAGGAGACTCGCTTTTCATTTTGCGTACCAAATGATTGCGCTCTCGGCTCTCATGTTCTGTTTTCTGATCGTGCTGCTGTTTTTCCTGGTGAGCTTTATGAACAACGAAGAGATGAAGCGCAATTTTCCGGCGGGAGTGCTGAGCGGCATCGTTACGGAGACGATCGCCGAGCAGGGAGCCATCCAATTGGAGGAGCACTGGAAGCTGCTGCTTGAGGAGAGAGGCATGTGGCTTCAGGTTGTCGATATGGAAGGGAAAGTGATCCATGCCACCAACACGCCGGAGGACGTCCCGAAGGAATATACCGTCAGCAGCCTGCTCGCCATTCAAGAAGAACGGCGGCTCGGCAAATATACGTTGGCTTGGGAAATGGACCTGTTCTACGATAAACCGTTGCTGTTCCTGATGGGGCGCGTCGATGCCGCCGCCAACCGGCTGCGCGAGTGGGCGGGCGCTTATGAAAAGGACGGGCTGATCGACCCGCAGCTTAGGAGCGACCTGGAGAACAAGCTTGCCGCCTCCGGCGGATATCTCCATATCGTCGACCGGGACGGCCGCATTGTTCAGACCCTTGGACAAGGGGCGGGGGACAAAACGGCATATCATCCGCTGGAGATCATCGCGATGCAGGAGCAGCCAGGCACCTATGCTACGCATATCGCCGTATATTTGGACAAGGGCAGCGACAATACCTGGGTGTACCACACCCCTCATGATGGAGCGTTAAGGAAAAGACCGATGATGAACGAGCTGCTGCGCGCAGGGCTGTGGACGATGCTGGCCGTGCTGCTGCTGTCGCTCGGCATCGCGATCTGGCACGGCTACCGCTACAGCCGTCCGCTATTGCTCTTTACCGGCTGGTTCGAGCGAATGGGCAAGGGGGCCTACGAGGAAGTGCTGACGCCGAAGGATCGAAAACGCGTCTTTCGCAAGAACGGCAAGCTGCGCATGCGCTACAGACTGTACGAGGAGGTGATCCGCTCCTTTTACCGGATGGCCGAGCAGCTGGCGGAGGCCGAGCGGGAGCGGGCCCGGCTCGAGCGGAACCGGGAGGAATGGATGTCGGGGATATCGCACGATTTGCGCACCCCGCTTTCCTCCATTCAGGGCTACGGCTACATGCTGGAGAAGGCGCCTCAGGATTGGAGCCCGGAGGAGCTGCGGGAGATGGGGACCGTCATTCGGGAGAAAGGGGATTACATGCTGGAGCTGATCGACGATTTCTCCCTCGTGTTTCGCCTGAAAAGCACGATCCGCCCGCAGGAGCTGGTCCCGCTCGATCTGAACGAGCTGGTCCGCCGCTGCGTGCTGAAATACGTGAACGACGCCACGCTGAATGAAGCGAACTTGACCTATATCGGCGGGGAAACGCCGCTTGTTGTCAGCGGCAACGCCAAGTGGCTGCAGCGGCTCATGGACAATCTGATCATCAACGCGGTGAAGCATAATCCGGAGGGCGTCCAGATTGAGGTTCGGGTCGAGAGCCGTCCGGGCTGGGCCGCCATTCTCGTTGCCGATCAGGGCGTCGGCATGGACGAGGAGACGAAGGCGAATCTGTTCGAACGGTATTACCGCGGAACGAACACGGAGGAAGGCGTGGATGGCTCGGGGCTCGGCATGAGCATTGCCAAGGCGATCGTGGAGGCGCATGCCGGCAGGGTGGACGTCTGGTCGGAGGTGGGCCGGGGCACGACGATTACCGTTCTGCTGCCCGAGGCCCGGCAGGAAGCCAGCGAGCCGGCCGCACGCCACAATTAAACTGGCAGCGGAGGAGGCTCCGCTCCGCCAAAGCAAAACACCTTGAGGG
Organism: Paenibacillus ginsengihumi DSM 21568; assembly: GCF_000380965.1. Classification (GTDB taxonomy): domain Bacteria; phylum Bacillota; class Bacilli; order Paenibacillales; family NBRC-103111; genus Paenibacillus_G; species Paenibacillus_G ginsengihumi. The sequence continues at coordinate 28,540 of NZ_KB905580.1, forward strand.
CGGCCTCTGTCCTGTCTCGCATAGAAAGAGGCGGACTCTTCAAGGTGTTTTGACTCGCTTGCTTGATGTGCGCGAGCCGGCGATCAGGCGCTGCGGGACTTTTCCGCCCACAGCGCATACTGCGTGCTGATCGCCCATATTTTGCAAAACATATGGATCAGCCGATACGCTTGAAATCCGATCAGCGCGGCGAATCCCGCCCAGATGAAGGCGGAGGCGGTGACCGCGGCGGACAGCAGCCCGGCTGCCAGCGCGACGAACAGCGTGAGCAGCGCCGCCGTGCCGAGATGGCGCAGCGCGAAAATCAGCGTATACAGGAGCGTGCGCTCGGCGGCTTTGCCGATCATGAGCAGCGAGAAGCACAGCTGCAGCAGGAACAGGTAGATCGCATACCCGGCGGCTTCCGGCAGCAGATCGAGCCCGAGGCCGATGTAGCTGGTTTGCTTCGCGAACTGGCTAGCGGCGCGCGGAATGAGCCAATACAGCGGGGCGAGCGCCAGCAGCGTCTGCAGCGCGTACAGGCCGAGATAAGGCCAGGACAGCTTGCGCACGCCTTGCACGAACCGGTAGCCCGCGTTCAGCTCGGGGTGTTGGAGCGAATAGTAAATGCCGGCGTTCAGCACCGGGCTGAGCGCCATTCGCAGCAGCACAAGCGTCAGCCCCCACCCGATATACGGGGCGGCCAGGTCGGTCTTCATCAGCTGGAACTGCCCCTCAATCCAAAACAGCTGTACGGCTTCCTGGGATAACTGCTTGCCCGGATAACGGTGCAACAGGGGGACGACGATCGACTGCACCAGCTTGTAGATGACGACTCCCCATACCAGATTGTAGGCGAACAGCGTGAATACCGCGAACGGCTGGCGCCAGGCCGAGGACCAGCCTGCTTTGATGAATGTCCACATGCGGTTACCTCCCGATTACTCAGCAGCGCGGGGGCCCTGTTACCAGGCCAGCCACCCGATCGCCGTCTCCAAAAATTTCGTCACGCCGAGATTCCAGCGGATGGCCAGCTTCGGATCGACTTCGGTTTTCATGAAGCTGTTGATCCGCTTGTTCTCCAGCACCATGCTGAACTGCGGATCGATCATGACCCAGGACAGCGGCGCGGAGTGGTTGAGCTTCATCGTGACCTCGCTGTCGAGGCCTTCCCACGTTTTGTCCAGTTGGGTGCCGTCGGCAAAGCGAAAGCGGATCGGCACGTTGGCATAAGTGCCGCCAAGCCTGCGTATTTGCACCAGGTTCTCGTACAGGCTTTGGCCGTTCTCGGTCACCTGGCGCGTCTGAATGCCGGTGACGGCGTAGTCGGTCATCATGCCGCCGTACACATATTGATCGAAGAAGTCCTGCCAGCTCGTCTTGGTGACATCCTCGACCGTCTGTTGAAAGTCCGAGGTGGTCGGATGCTTGAACCTCCAGCGCTGGAAATACGTTTTCATGATCTTGTCCATCGTCTCCGCTCCGACCTGCCGCTCCATCGCTTTGAGCACGAGCTTGGCTCTGGTGTACACGTTCTCCGCATACTGATTATGGCCGCCCGCGTAACCCCAGGAATGCAGCTTGAGCGGAGCGGGGTGCGTCATATAAGCCGATTCGATCGGGAGCTGGGGCCTTACGCCGTATTCCGCCTCCATAATCCGGTCCTCCGCATACGAGGTGAAGCCCTCGTCGAGCCAGGCCTCCTCGAATTCGTTGGAGGCGACCATGCCGTACCAGAACTGATGGCCGATCTCGTGAACGATCACCCGCTCCAGATTCAGCCCCGGGTCCTCGTCCGCAGCGCCCCATGCGGTAATCAACGTCGGATATTCCATGCCTCCGGCGCCGTTGCCGTCTGCCGGCGGGACGATGATCGAGAGCGTGGAATACGGATACGTTCCGTACCACTCGGTATAGCGGGCGAGCGCTTTTTTGGCGGCGGTCATGTAGCGGGACTTCAGATGCTCGTGCTTCGGGTCCAAATACAGTTTGATGCGAACGCCCGGCAAATTCGGCGTAGCGTACGGCTCCTCGAAGTACACGAAATGCGGGGAAGCGGCCCAGGCAAAATCGTGCACGTCGTCGGCGTAGAAGGAATACGTCTTGAAATGGCCGTCGCTTGCCGGCGGCTTGGTCGGAAAGCCGGTCGCCGCGACCGTATAATCGGCGGGCACCTTGATGCGGACGTCGTAAATGCCGAAATCGGCGTAAAATTCGGAATTGCCGTGATACTGGTGCAGATTCCAGCCTTCGCTCTCCCGCCCGCGCCTTCCCGCCGGTTCGTATACCGCGATTTTGGGGAACCATTGCCCCGCCATCACGAAGTCTCCGGCATAGCCCATTCTTGCGAAAACCTGGGGCAGCTTGACGGAATAAGCCATGTGCAGCGTCACGGCTTCTCCCGGCCCGACCGGCTTCGGCAGAGCGACCTTCAGCAGCGTCTTGTCATCCGGATTGCCGTCGTCCGGCTGCACGTAAGAGGTACGGGCGATGAGTTCTTCTCCTTCGCTCGTCCTGATCGAGTCAACCTGCATGCTGCCGAAGCTGCCATCCTTGTGCGGGTCGTCCCGCAGCTTGCCCCCCGACTCCTGCATAAAGGTCGTCTTCTTCGATTCGAAGGCGTTCGGGTACAAGTGAAAATAAAGCTCCTGCACCGGCTGGGCGCCGGGATTGTTCCAGGTCAGCGAGGAGGTGCCGATGATCCGCTTGCCTTCCGCATCCAGCTCCGCATTCAGATGATACTCCACGATGCGGGCGGAGAGGGGGTTCGGGGCCGGTTTTTCCGCCGGCTTGGCCGGCAGGCTGGGCGGGGCCGGCGTCGGCGCCGGCGCGGGCTCCATGCTCCGCGCCATCACCGGCTTGGCCGCATCGGAGGAGGCCGCGTCTGTGGCCGCGTCTGTGGATTCGGCGGTTCGCAGCGGGTAAGAGACGGCACGAGGGTTGCCGGCGAGCGGCTTCCCTGACGGAGGAGCTCCGGCTGCAGCCGGCTCCGGAACGAAGCTGGCAGAGGGCCTGTCCGGCCCGTCGCCGCCGGAAAGCAGCGCTTCGGCCAGAAGCGTCCCCCCGCAGGCGAGCACGAGGACGCATCCCCATTGCGCGAATCGGTTGCCAAGAAGTTTCTTCATTTTCTTTATTCACCCCGTTGACAAGCATCTACAGCATGTATATGTTTGCATTCCGGGGATTATTAGCTAAAATTATAAGGGAACTGAACTTTCTTGAAGCAGGGCGCGGGCTGCCTGCGTCAGAAGCGGCCTGCCATGGCCGAAAGCGGCCTGCCATACGAGCCATAAAGGGGATGAAACGAGTGGATTTCCAAGGACAGACGCCGCAGGACGGGCCTTCCGTAGGAAAGAAAAAGCTAAGCCTGAATATAGTCAGCGGCAAGAATGAGCACCGCGGCTTCGGCTCAGGCACGATCGATTTGAGCCAGCTCTCGAGCGTCATCGTCGACGGGGATTCGGCTTATCTCGATATGGGGGCGCTTCATGCCAAGAGCAAGGTGGAGCGGGGGATCAAATTTTCCGTCAATAAGGACGACGTGCCGAACGGCCGCCCGTGCTGGGTCGTCTGGGTAGCGGTCGGCCGGGACGAGGCCGGGGAGAAATACTACGCCGGCGTCACTTCATGCGAAATGCTGATCGACGAGGAAGCGAAGCGTGGGTGGAAAATTTTGGCCGATCACGTCAACCGGATGGATTATGCGCTTAAGCGGCGCATTATACTCGATAATCTGGGCGCGGCGCAGCGGGCGGCGCTGCGGAAGCTGCTGGAGGAGCGCGATCCGGACATGTGGCGGCGTTCGAGCGACGAGCTGAAGTCGGCGCTTGCTTAGAGGAGGAACGTCCTTCTCGCGAGCAGGCCAAAAAAATAAATTTTGTACATTATGTGTCCGGCATTGTACGGCCCGTCGTAACCATGTATACTAATGCCTAGTATATGCACCATATACTAGGACAGCAAAAAGGCAGACCGATCAGGTCTGCCTTTTTGTGCTTTGCCGCGATATTATTTCGCGGGTGGCCCTGCAGGCTCCGCCTGGCCGGGATCGACGGCGGGTCGCCCTTGCGAATCAGGCTGGCGCGGCCGTTTGTTCCGGCGCCGTCCTGGCCGGGTTCCGCCATGCCGGAGCCGCCCTCGTCAGCTGGTCCACCAGCGCTTCAGATCCTCCCACCAGGAGCGGTTCTGCTTCGGCTTGCTGTCATAGTCCGCAGCTCCGTCATGCGCTGGAGCCGATTGGCCGGTGCAGTATTCCGTCGGCTCGGTGCCGGCGATGAACACCTCCATCCGTGAATTCGGACAGCTGTCGTTGGCCAGCTTCCCGGAGGCCGGATCGATATAAACGGCGCTTACGCCGTCCGGCATGTCGAAGAGCTTCGGCGGCACCGATTCCAGCGTGCGCTCCGTGAACTCGGCGAAGATCGGCGCCGCCAGATGCGATTCGGCCGCGCTGACGTTGCGGCCTTTGTCATAGCCGACCCAGACGGCCGTCGCCAGCTCGGGGGTAAAGCCGACCATCCAGGCGTCGGCATCGGTCGTCCCCGTCTTGCCCGCGACCGGTCGCTTCAGCACATTGGCCACGCGGCTGCCCGTCCCGCCCTGGTCGAACACGCTCTCCATCAGCTGTGTCAGCACATACGTATATTGCGGCTCGATGACCGCTTCCTGCTGCGGCTGCGATTCGTAAAGAATTCGTCCGCGGTAGTCCTCGATGCGGATGATGGCCGTCGGCTCGTTGCGGATGCCTTGGTTGGCCAAAATGCTGTAAGCCGCCGCCATCTCCAGCGGGCTGACCGCGAAGGTGCCGAGCGCCAGCGACGGGACGGGCTTCATCGGGCTGCGAATGCCCATCCGCCGTGCCATTTCGATCACCTTCTCCGGTCCTACATCCATAATCGTATGTACGGCGAAGATATTGTCCGATTTGGCAATGGCTGTGCGCATGTCGATCCAATCGAAATATTTGTCGTTGAAATTGCTCGGAGTATACGTCTGCCGGCCGCTGTCGTAGGTGAACGTCGTCGGCTCGCTTTTGTACCGCGTGACCGGAGTGTAGCCTTTCTCTTTCAGCGCCGTCAAATACACGATCGGCTTGAATGCGGACCCGGGCTGGCGGGCGCTGGACAGCGCGCGGTTGAACTGAGTCTCCGCGTAGCTCCGTCCGCCGACCATCGCTTTCACATATCCGGTGCGCGGGTCGATGGCCACCAGAGCGGCCTGCAATTCGGGATAGTCCGCCAGCTGCGTCCTCACGACTTCCTCGGCGATGCGCTGCGCTTTCAGATCCAATGTCGTATAAATGCGCAGCCCGCCCTTCTCGAACTGCTCCTCGGTAATGCCGAGCTGATCGATCGCCACGTTGCGCACGTAATCGTGAAAATACGGGGCGGCAGAAGATTCCTTCTTCTCCAGCGGCAAAATCGTTATTTTCTCCCGGGCCGCTTCGTCCGCCTGGCGCTGCGTGATGTAGCCGGCTTCGACCATCGTCCTCAGCACCGTCTTCTGCCTCTCGAACGCTTTGTCCATATCGTAATAAGGCGAATAATACCGCGGCCCCTTCGGGATGCCTGCGAGCAGGGCGCTCTCCGCAAGTGTCAGGCTGGATGCGTCCTTGCCGAGAAACAGCTTGGCCGCCGAACCGATGCCGTAGGTGGAATGCCCGTAATAGATCTGGTTCAAATACTGCTCCAAAATTTGGTCCTTGGACAGCTGCAGCTCCATTTGCACGGCGTAATACGTTTCCTTGAGCTTGCGGCTCCACGTTCTTTCGTGCGTTAAGTACAGGTTGCGGGCGAGCTGCTGGGTTATGGTCCCGGCCCCCTGCACCTTGGCCATATGCTGCAGGTTGACGAGAGCGGCCCTGGCGATCCCCTCCACGTCGAAGCCGGGGTGATCGTAGAACTTCCGGTCCTCGATCGCCAGCGTCGCCTGAATCAGGTTGGGGGAAATGTCCTTGAGCGGCACGAAATCGCGCGTTCTCGCGCTTCCATAGGCTTCGATCGGCTCGCCGTGCATATCGTACATTTGGGTATATGCCGCTATCTTCGAGACAGGCAGCGGCTGGGAGCGCAGGAACAGCAACGCGACGATGAGTGCCGCGGTCAGCGCCGTGAGGCCGGTAAACGACAAGGACGCGATGCGTTTGAACCGGCGGTACCGCCTCAGGCCCGCATCGCCGCTCGGATCGGAGGAAGAGGAATTGCGCTTTCGTTTGCCGGACATGCCCCATCAGCCCTTTCTATCTTGAAAATTTGGCGATATACGCCGACAAAATTTCAACACCGCAGGCGACGACCGATGACGAAGTCTTAGCTCGTCATAGGCGTCTATCTTGATAAATTCGACGAAGTCCTTCGGCGAATTTTTCAACCCCGCAGGTGACGACCGATGACGAAGGAGTCACTCGTCAAAGGTGTCTCTTTGGAAAATCGAAAGTCATCTTTTCCGCACGTTTCGCCTGTGAATATTACTCATTATGGAAAAATGATAGGCGACGTATACTTGCGGCAGCGCGTCAAAAACGATTTTTTTAGGAAGCGCCTGCGCATCAAGGCGTTCCGGTCAAGAAGGGCGGCCGCTTGCCGTTTCCGGTTCGGTTGTTTGACTTGCAATTTTGCCCCGATCCTCTATAATACAATTTGACATGCGCGTCTTGGCTGAAACGGGAACGTATTCTGCGGCCTTGCCAGCTGCGGATTCGCACAGAGAACCCGAAGCATATACCATTTCTCTTTAAGAAAGAAGGTTGGACTGCGATGGAATTGTGGTACACGGAGAAGCAAACGGACAACTTCGGCATCACCGCCAAGGTGAGCCGGACATTCGTCACCGAGAAGACCGAATTTCAGGACCTTGCGATGATCGATACGGTCGAGTGGGGCCGCATGCTTGTTCTCGACGGAATGGTCATGACCACGATTAAGGACGAGTTCGTCTATCATGAGATGGTGGCGCACCCCGCGCTCTATACGCATCCGAATCCGAAGCAGGTGCTGGTTGTGGGCGGCGGAGACGGCGGAGTTATCCGCGAAGTGCTGAAGCATCCGGAAGTGGAAAGAGCGGTGCTGGTCGAAATCGACGGCAAGGTGATCGAGTATTCGAAGAAATATTTGCCTGAAATCGCCGGCGAGCTGGACAATCCCCGGGTCGAAGTGATCGTCAACGACGGCTACATGCACATCCATGATCACAAGAATACATACGACGTCATCATGGTCGACTCGACGGAGCCGGTCGGCCCGGCCGTCAACCTGTTTACGCAGGGCTTCTACAAAGGCATTTACGACGCATTGAAGGAAGACGGCATCTTCGTGGCGCAGACGGACAACCCTTGGTTCAAGGCGGATCTGATTCGCACGGTGAACCGGGATGTGAAGGAGATTTTCCCGATCGTCCGCGTGTACTGCGCCAACATTCCGACGTATCCGAGCGGGCTGTGGACTTTCACGATGGGCAGCAAGAAATACGATCCGCTGCAGGTGGACGAAACGAAGATTCCGGAGATCGACACCAAGTATTATACGCCCCGTCTGCACAAGGCGGCTTTCGTGCTGCCGAAGTTCGTAGAAGATATGACGAAGTAAGCGGGGCGGCGCAGCCGTATCGTGAACTGCGCGAAACGGGGAGCTGAGGGCTCCCTGTTTGCACTTCATTTAATATAGAAGGAGTAGGCCAGCATGCGATTGGATCAAAAATATTCCGGCAATGTGTTCATCTTGAGCTCCGACGATTATGCGGCGTCCCGCGCGGTCATTTACGGGATGCCGATGGATTTCACGGTCAGCTTCCGGCCGGGCTCCCGCTTCGGCCCTGCCCGCATCCGCGAAGTGTCGATCGGGCTGGAGGAGTACAGCCCGTATCTGGACAAGAGTCTGGAGGACATCGTTTACTTCGACGCGGGCGATCTGCTTCTGCCGTTCGGCAACCCCGGCCGCAGCCTGGACATCATTGGCGAATATGTAAGCGGACTGCTTGCGGACGGCAAATTTCCGCTCGGATTGGGCGGCGAGCATCTCGTCTCCTGGCCCGTTATCGAGCAGGTATACAAGAAGTACCCGGATCTTGCGCTCATTCATATCGACGCGCATGCCGATCTGCGGGAATCGTACGAGGGAGAGCCGCTCTCCCACTCGACGCCGATCCGCAAGGCGGCGGAGCTTATGGGCGGCAAGAACGTCTATCAGTTCGGCATTCGCTCCGGATCGCGGGAAGAATTCCGATACGGGCGCGAGAACGTCAACTTCTATCCGTTCGAGGTGCTGGAGCCGCTGAAGAAGGCGCTGCCCGAGCTGGCCGGCCGCCCTGTTTATTTGACGATCGACATCGACGTGCTCGATCCGATGTGCGCTCCCGGCACGGGAACGGCGGAAGCGGGCGGCATTACCTCGAAGGAGCTGCTTGCGGCGATTCACGCGATGGCGGACTCCGAGCTGCGATTCGTCGGAGCCGACGTCGTCGAAGTGGCGCCGGCGTACGATCCGACGGAGCAGACGCAGATCGTCGCCAGCAAGCTGATTCGCGAGATACTGCTCGGGCTGGTGAAATAATCCGGCGATACGGATGTTCATTGGCAGAGCTAGGAGCAGTGAAAGCAGCAGTGGAGAACGAGAACGCCCCCGGCGAATGTGCGGAGGCGTTCTCTTTTTATTAATGAGCGCTCTGCGCGCTTCGCAGCGTGATTACCGTCAGCTCCGGACGACAGAAGAAGCGCACCGGAAGCAGCGACATGCCGATGCCCCGGTTCACGTACAGCTGCAGCTTGCCGTTATTCAGGGAGTACATGCCTTGAACGAAATGTTTGGCTTCCAGCGGCGTTACGACATGGCCGTAGAAGGGGATGCGAACTTGCCCTCCATGGCTGTGCCCGGACAACTGCAGATCGACGGGGAAGTTTGCTGCCGTCAGCGCGAAATCCGGACAATGGGCGAGCAGCAGCTTGAACTCCTCGTCTCTGCTGCCCCAAAGCGCCCCGCCCAGGTCAGGAATCCCCTTGACCGAATCCTCGACGCCGGCAATGCAAAAGGCGCCACCTGGATGCTCCAGCCGGGCAAGACCGTTGCGAAGCACTTGGAAGCCGGCTTCGCTCAGCAGGGACGCGGCGTTCTCCGGACGCCCGCCATAATCGTGGTTGCCGAGCACAGCGTATTTGCCGTAAGGGGCATGCAGTTCTGCCAGCGCCTTCGCGGCGGCGGTCCTCTCCGCCCTGTCAATCGGATGGTCGAGGAGATCGCCGGTGAAGCAGATGAGCCCTGGCTGAAGCCGGTTGATCGTTGCCACGAGCGGAGGCAAGTCTTCGGCATGCAGGTAGAAGCCAAGATGCAGATCGCTGAACTGGATGATGCGCATGCCGTCCCAGGCTTGCGGCAGCCGGGGAAGCTTCACGTCCACGCTCACCGTCTCCAGCCATCCCGGCTCTACCCACCTTGCATACCCGAATCCGGAAGCTGGCGCGACCATCAGCGCGGCGGCCAGACGGATGCTGCGCTTAATAAACTTCCGGCGGGTCATGCTGCGGGCGGACGGTTGAGGGACAGGGGGGATGTTCTTGTATTCAGACATGTGGGCATAGCCCTCCTTGCAGCTGTCGTTTCTATATATAGTAGGACGGTTTGCGGCTGCGATTGGTTTCTTCCGGGCGGCGCCCGCTGTGTGCGTTGACGGTCGGCGTCTTCTTCGCTACACTTGGCATTGGCCCGATTCTTGGGCATAGCGCCAGCGCAAAAAAACTATGGAAGAACCTATGATTCTACATTTTGGACAAGATTGTTTCTTTTCATAATGGAACAGGCTCGGCAAAGGAGCAAAGGAGCATGACGGAACAGGCTCGGCAAAGGAGCATGACGAAACGGCAAGTCAGCATCAGGATTGAAAGCGTCAGCGGCGGCGATCGTATCGTTCAGAAGGCTTCGGGTGTACTATATCCGAAGGGAGATCACGTCTATCTCCGTTATGCCGAAACGGAGGGCGAACTGGGAGAAACGCAGACGACGATCCGTCTGGACGGGAAGGAAATACGAATCGTCAGGAGCGGGGATATCCGGTCAGAGCAAAGGTTTTCCGTCGGGACGCCTTTCCGCGGGTATTACGCGACTCCGCAGGGAAGACTTGAGCTGGAGATTGTGACGAAGTCGCTTCGGACGGAGCTGCCGGTTAGCGGCTCCGGGGAACTTAAGGCCGTCTGGAGCTACGAGCTGCTTGTCGGCGGCGATCTGGCCGGCATGTATCGCCTCAAGCTGGAGGCGCGCTAGCGCTGAAGACCGGGACTCGTGTCAACCGGTCTTCAGCGCTTCCGGCGGGCTGCGGCAATCACGGAGCGCGAGGCGTGAACTTCCTTGGGCGCGATCGTTTGCCTGCCCGGCTTCGGAATAGGCTTGCCGTGCCTTTTGAGCAGCGTCTTCACCTGCTGCACGTTCAGCGCCGGGTTGCGCGAGAGCATCAGCGCCACGACGCCGGATACGTGCGAGGTGGCCATCGAGGTGCCGCTCAGCTCGTTGTACCGGCCGCGCAGCCAGGTCGAGTATATTTTTTCTCCCGGAGCGTAAATGTCGATCTGCTTGCCGGCGTTGCTGAACGGAGCGATCCGCCCTTGGCGCGTCGTGGCTCCGACGGCAATGACCTGCGGCAGGCGGGCCGGATAGTCGATCGTGCCCCGCTTGCCTTCGTTGCCGGATGAAGCGATCACGATGATGCCCGATTGATGGGCGGCCCGGATGGCGGCTTCCAGCGCCTTGCTGTATGTCTTCATACCGAAGCTCATATTGATAATATGCATATTGTTCTCGATGCACCATTCGATCCCGCCGATGATATCGGAGACGAAGGCGCTGCCTAACTGATCGAACGCTTTGACGGGATGAACAAAAGCAAGCGGAGCAACGCCGATCATGCCGCGGCTGCGGGTGAACGCGGCGATGGTTCCGGCGATGTGGGTGCCGTGGCCGTTGTCGTCGTCCGGAGGCAAGTAACGGTTCAAAATGTTGACGCCGTGGGACAGACAGTGTTTGAGGTCGGGATGAGTATAGTCCGCCCCGGTGTCGATGACGCCGATGCGAATTCGCTCGCCGCGCGTTTTTTTCCAGGCGAGCGGCGCCCGGATATGTCGGACACCCCACGGAATGACGGGAGCGGATTTGGCCTTGCGGGCCGGCTGCAGTCCGGTTGAGGTTTTTCGAAGGGGGGTGTGAACGCTCATCCTCGTGTCCTCTTCGATCGTTCCGATTCCGTGCAGCATGGCCCCGTCGGGGATGCTAGCGGGGCTGAGTGTACACGCGATCGCCTGGATCATCGGCATCGGTTGCAACCTGGACCATACCGGTTTTCGGCCAAGGAGCCGGACACAGTATTCGTAGTCCCGGGGACTGGTAAAACGGATGATGAGTTTGCGCTTGTCGTTGCCCGATCCGTTCGCCGCTTCGGCCAGCCATTCGATAAATTGTGACAGTTCCACGGGACCTCCCCTTCCGTGTGTCGTGTCTGATGAAGCATGGAGAAGCATTTGTGTATCGTATGTGGGAGAATTGTTTTTCGTATGAGCACAGGCCTTTTTCCGGAATAATGGGTGTGTGGCCGTGTCAGATTCGCCCGGTGCACATACGATATCAACGGGAGGCTTGCGGCTTGCGCTTTCCCGAAACGAGCGAGTTGCCGAGCAAGCCGGGAACGCCGGGGCGCTTGGCAAGGGGTACAGTCGGAGCGGAGGGGATCGCCCTCCGCTCAAGCTTTCGCCTGGAGGGAACCAGTTGCTTTTTTACATAAAATAAGGTTTACTTATTGAAGATAGTGGATATTGTAGAGGTAGCCGTGAAAATGTTGGAAGGGAAGTGCTGGAATGAGCGGTCAGTATGCGCTGAAAATCACCGCGGAGCAGGCCCAGGAAATGCCTATGGTGGATCTCGCTTTCGAAGTGCTGAAAGCGGCGAACACCCCGTTTTATTATCGGGATCTTATGGCGGAAATCGCCAAAATCAAAGGGCTCTCCGATGAAGAAGTCATGCAGGTTATTGCTCAATTATATACGGAGATTAACATTGACGGGCGATTCGCCTGCGTCGGCACGAATCTGTGGGGGCTGAAGCGCTGGTACCCTGTAGATAAGTCGGATGACGCCGTAGCCAGCGGCAAGCGGCCTCGCATCATCAACGACGACGACGATGAACTCGACGAGGATCTGTTCCCGGAGGAAGAGGATGCCTACGCCGAGGAAGAGGAATACGACAGCTTCGATACCGTTCGCGACGAAGATTTCGAAGGGGACGAGGTGGAGGAAGACTCCGAATTCTTCGAGGATGAGGAGATGGAGGAAGAGGAGCTCGACGAAGCCGAGATCGAAGAAGATGTGGACGAGGAAGAGACCGAGACGGAAGACGACGATCTCGATGACGACAAGTAAGCGTCTGAGACGGAGAATCGCTTTGTCCTTGCCCGTCAAATGATCAGGGCGGTTTCGTCTTGCGTTCACTTGACAGCATGGACCTGAGCGGTTAAACTAGTCATCGGGCTTTAGATAGGACGATACGAACCGAGAGGTTCTAAGCATAAAGTGCCCCGCCAATGCGGGGGGCTTTTTCTTTTTTTAGTCGCATTTTTATGGGGCGGACCGGGGTAAAAAAGCTTGCGCGCCTGCGTCAACTACATTCATTCAGGAGGTTACATAATGACCAAATACATTTTCGTGACGGGCGGCGTCGTTTCCTCGTTAGGCAAAGGGATTACAGCGGCATCGCTCGGAAGGCTGCTCAAAAACAGAGGGCTGAAGGTTACCATTCAGAAATTCGACCCTTACATCAACGTAGACCCGGGCACGATGAGCCCTTACCAGCACGGCGAAGTCTTCGTCACGGACGATGGAGCGGAGACCGACCTTGACCTTGGACATTACGAGCGGTTTATCGACATCAATCTATCCAAGAACAGCAACGTGACGACCGGCAAAATTTACTCGTCGGTCATCGCCAAGGAGCGGCGCGGAGAATATCTTGGGGGAACGGTGCAGGTCATTCCGCACATTACGAACGAGATCAAGGAACGCGTGTTCCGCGCCGGCCGCGAGGCGCATTCGGATGTCGTCATTACGGAAATCGGCGGTACGGTCGGCGATATCGAGAGCCTTCCGTTCCTCGAGGCGATCCGTCAAATCAAGAACGATATCGGCCGGGACAATGTGATGTATATTCACGTTACGCTCATCCCTTATTTGAAGGCGGCGGGCGAAGTGAAGACGAAACCGACGCAGCACAGCGTCAAGGAGCTGCGCAGCATCGGCATTCAGCCCCATGTGGTGGTATGTAGGACGGAGAAGCCGCTGAGCGAGGACATGAAGCGCAAGCTGGCGCAGTTTTGCGATATCGATGCCGGCGCGGTGATCGAATGTCTGGATGCGGAGACGCTGTATGAAGTGCCGATGATGCTTCGCCAGCAGGGGCTGGACGATATTGTGGTGAGCCATCTCGGCTTGACCGGAGCAGCTCCCGCGCCGGATATGACGGAGTGGGAAGGCCTGATTCAGCGCGTCAAATCGCTCAGGGATACAACCGAAATTGCGATTGTCGGCAAATACGTTGCGCTGCATGACGCTTATCTCAGCATCGTGGAAGCGCTCGGACATGCCGGCATCGACTGCAACACGGAAGTGAAGATTCGCTGGGTGAACGCGGAGGAAGTAAACGACCGCAATGTTGCCGAACTGCTTGCCGGCGTGCGCGGCATTCTCGTGCCCGGCGGCTTCGGCGATCGCGGCATCGAGGGCAAGGTGAGCGCAATCCGCTTTGCCCGGGAGAACAACATTCCATTCTTCGGCATTTGTCTGGGGATGCAGGTGGCCGTGGTGGAGTATGCCCGTTCGGTGCTCGGACTGGAGGGGGCGAACAGCTCCGAGATCAATCCGACGACGTCTTACCCGGTGATCGACCTGCTGCCGGAGCAGAAGGATATCGAGGATCTCGGCGGCACGATGCGCCTTGGCCTATATCCGTGCAAGCTGCGCGAAGGGTCGCTTGCGATGCGTTGCTATGAGGACGAATTGGTGTACGAGCGTCACCGCCACCGCTACGAATTCAACAACGAATATCGCGACGCGCTGGAGAAGGCAGGCCTTATGGTAACCGGGACGAGCCCGGACGGCCGCTTGGTCGAAATTATCGAATGCCCGAATCATCCGTGGTTCCTGGCCGTGCAATTCCATCCGGAATTCACTTCCCGGCCGAACCGGCCGCAGCCGTTGTTCCGGGGATTCGTACAAGCCGCTATTCGCCAAGCGCAATGATGATTGCCTGGCAGCTGGGCCCGTCGCCTTTTGGCGGCGGGTATATTTTTTTGTCTGCTGAAATATATATACGATCAGTGGTCAATTGTTGGAACCGTTCGGATCATGTCGAAAAACCGGGAAATCGCAATGCGGCAAGGCTGTCCGGATCTTCCCCCCGGGGATCTGCAGGAACTGCTTGATCTGTAAAAGTTTTCAACTTTATTTATTCTCTTTGCAGGAATACGGGTCTTCGCATCGAATTAGTTACTTCGTAAAGCTACTGCGGACAGATCGGATGAACCGTCGCTTGGACGGATGGGAGGGCACTAATTTGAAGAAGAAGCTGCTTATCGTAGACGATCAGAACGGTATTCGAATCCTGCTCATGGAAGTGTTCAGCAGTGAAGGCTACGAGACTTACCAGGCCTCCAACGGCAAGTTGGCTTTGGAGATCGTGCGCAACGTATCGCCGGATCTGGTGCTGCTGGACATGAAAATTCCGGGGATGGACGGACTTGATATTTTGAAGCATATCAAGAGCATCAATCCTTCCATCAAAGTCATTATGATGACCGCATACGGCGAGCTTGACATGATCAAAGAGGCGACTGATCTCGGAGCGATTATGCACTTTACCAAGCCCTTTGATATCGACGAGCTGCGCCAGGCGGTGAATCAGCATCTGTGCATGCCGCCCAACAATTCATATGCTGTGGGATCCTGATAAGGGATCTCTCTTTTTTAAATTTAGACACGGATGTACTTCTTCGCGCTTTCATCGATCAAGCTTTTCTTAACGTTTCCCGAGTTCTATGATATAATAGGCCAGTATGACAGCGAGCGGTCTACGACACACTCGACACGGTCAATAAACACTCTAGGAGGAAGAACCGTATGCCACTAGTTTCTATGAACGAGTTTTTGCCGAAGGCAAAAGCGAACAAATTCGCTGTAGGCCAGTTCAACATGAACAATCTGGAGTTCGCTCAAGCGATCGTCGAGGCGGCCCAGGAGCTCCGCTCCCCATTCATCTACGGTGTGTCCGAAGGCGCACTGAAATACATGGGCATCGAATTTACGGTAGCGATCGCCGAAGCGGCGGCGAAGAAATCGGGCTTGCCGATCGCCCTTCACCTGGACCACGGCAGCAGCTTCGAAGTGGCTATGAAATGTATCCGCGCTGGCTTCAGCTCGGTGATGTTCGACGGCTCCCACTATCCTTTCGAAGAAAATATACGCCTGACGAAGGAAGTCGTTAAAGCGGCTCACGCCATGGGTGTATCCGTGGAAGGCGAGCTCGGCACAATCGGCGGCGTGGAAGACGATATCAGCGTTGACGAATCCGATGCGAACCTGGCCAAGCCGGAAGAAGCGATCCGTTTCTACGAAGAAACCGGCGTCGATTGCCTGGCGATCGCCGTAGGCACCGCACACGGCATGTACGCAGGCGAGCCGAACATTCGCTTCGATATCATCGAGAAAGTATCCTCCGCAATTCCGGTTCCGATCGTGCTGCACGGCGGCTCGGGCGTACCGGATGAGATGATCCGCAAGTCGATCGCGGCGGGAGTCGGCAAAATCAATGTCAACACGGAAAACCAAGTCGCATGTACGGACACGATCCGCGAAGTGTTGAACAAGGATGCCAAAGTATACGACCCCCGCAAATACCTCACACCTGCCCGCAATGCTATGATCGAAGTTGTGAAGTCCAAGATTGAGCTGTTCGGAAGCGCCAACCAGGCGTAATCACATAACGTGCCGGGAAATGCATCCTGCGGGATGTATTTCCCTTCTGTTCTTTATCATCATCTGGGCTTAACCGAAAGGAATCGTCTTCTGCTCGGCGGAGGAACGGTTATTTCGTGCCGCGTGCGGTTCCCGGGTCCGCTCGGTCAGGTTCTTGCGTGAAAGCAGCGATGTGGGAGGAAAAAGGACGAAATGGAGAAACTGATGGTAGCGGGCGGACGTCCGCTGCGGGGGACGGTGCAAATTAGCGGAGCCAAGAACAGCGCTGTCGCGCTCATTCCAACGGCGCTGCTGGCCGAAACCGCGATCACGCTGGATAATTTGCCCCAAATCAGCGATGTGGCCGTCTTTACCCAGCTTTTGGGTGAACTAGGGGCAGAGGTGACCAGGAACGGCGATCAGATGATCATCGATCCGAGCCTTCTTCGATCCAAGCCTATGCCTAACGGCGATGTCAAAAAACTGCGGGCCTCTTATTATTTGATGGGCGCGCTGCTTGGCCGGTTCGGCGAAGCGATTGTCGGCATGCCGGGAGGCTGCAATTTCGAACCGCGTCCGATGGAGCAGCATATCAAAGGGTTTGAAGCGCTTGGCGCCTCGGTTTCTACGGAGAACGGAGCACTGCATATTCGGGCCAAGCAACTGCGAGGCGCGCGAATATATCTGGATATCGTCAGCGTAGGGGCGACGATCAACATTATGCTGGCGGCTTCTCGGGCCAAAGGTGTTACGGTTATCGAAAATGCGGCCAAAGAGCCTGAAATTATAGATGTAGCAACGCTGCTTAACTCCATGGGAGCAAAAATCAAAGGAGCCGGCACGGAGACGATCCGGATCGAAGGCGTCGATGCGCTGCACGGCTGCAGGCATTCGATTATCCCCGACCGCATCCAGGCGGGAACGTATATGATCGCCGCAGCGGCGACCCGGGGCGATGTGGTGGTCGATAATGTCATCCCGAAGCACCTGGAGGCGATCACGGCGAAGTTGCAGGAGATGGGCGCCCATATTTACGAAATGGACGAGTCGATTCGCGTAGTCGGGCAGCCGGAATACGAAAGCGTGGATGTCAAGGCGCTTGTGTATCCGGGTTTTGCCACCGATCTGCAATCGCCGATGACGACGCTGCTCACACAGGCGCGCGGAGTCAGCATTTTGACCGATTATGTGTACGGCAACCGCTTCAAGCATATCCCCGAGCTGCTGCGCATGGGGGCGAAGATCAAAGTGGAAGGACGATCGGCCGTCATTGAGGGTTCGAAGCTGTCGGCGGCCAAAGTCAAGGCGACCGACCTGCGGGCAGGAGCGGCGCTTGTCATTGCCGGACTGACGGTCGATGAAGGAGTCACGGAAATTTCCGGCGTGGAATACATTGACAGGGGATATGACTATTTGGTGGATAATCTAGCAAGCCTGGGTGCGGAGGTTTGGCGCGAAAATACGCAAGCATCGGTATAGATTATCCTTCGGTTGGGCAATGCTAGAACATAGTTTTGCAAGTCTTGAAAATTTCATAGGTTTGGTGGTTGAACAGTTATGGATCTGCAATTAGCGCAACTGGAAGCGCTGAAGCTGACTGAGCTCTACAAGCTGGCCAAGAAGCATCAGATTCCTTATTACGGCCAAATGAAGAAGAAAGAACTCATTTTTGCGATTTTAAGAGCTCAGGCAGAACAAAGCGGCCTTATGTTCATGCAGGGGACGCTCGATATTTTGCAGGAGGGCTACGGCTTTTTGCGGCCGATCAATTACTTGCCCAGCTCGGAGGACATTTATATTTCGGCCTCGCAGATTCGGCGCTTCGATCTTCGGTCCGGCGACGTCGTTTCGGGCAAGTGCCGTCCGCCGAAGGAGAACGAACGGTATTTTGGCTTGCTGCAGGTGGAGGCCGTGAACGGCGAGGACCCCGAAACGGCTGCCGAACGGCTTCATTTTGCTGCGCTCACTCCTCTTTATCCGCAAAAAAAATTGGTTCTGGAAACTTCCCCGACGAATCTTTCCACCCGATTGATGGATCTTTTGGCTCCTGTCGGATTTGGACAGCGGGGGCTGATCGTGGCTCCGCCGAAAGCCGGCAAAACGTTGCTTCTCAAAGAAATCGCCAACAGCATTTCGACCAATTATCCTGATGTCGAATTGTTTGTCCTGCTAATCGACGAGCGGCCGGAGGAAGTGACCGATATGCAGCGTTCGGTCAAAGGGGAAGTGATCGCTTCCACGTTCGACGAGCTGCCGGAAAACCATATTAAAGTAGCAGAGCTGGTGCTGGAGCGGGCGCAGCGGCTGGTCGAGCATAAGAAGGACGTCGTCATCCTGCTCGACAGCATCACCCGTTTGGCCAGAGCCTACAACCTGGTCGTTCCTCCGACCGGGCGCACGCTGTCCGGCGGCATCGATCCCGGCGCGTTCCACCGGCCGAAGCGCTTTTTCGGCGCCGCGCGCAATATCGAGGAGGGCGGCAGCCTGACGATTCTCGCTTCGGCGCTTGTGGAGACAGGCTCCCGGATGGACGATGTCATCTACGAGGAGTTCAAGGGCACGGGCAACCTGGAGCTGCATTTGGACCGCAAAATGGCGGAGCGGCGCATTTTCCCGGCGATCGACATTCGGCGTTCGGGCACGCGCAGAGAGGAAATGCTGCTGAGCAAGGAAGAGCTGGAAAAAGTATGGGCGATCCGGAAAACGATGCACGATTCTCCGGAATATTTGGACGCTTTCCTGAAAAAGCTCGCCGATACCAAAACAAACCAGGAATTTTTGGACACGCTTGACAAGAACGGCCAATTCTCCGGCGGCGGAGGCGGCGGCCGCAGAGTGAAGCACTCGGTTTCCTGACCGGATGCGCGCTCTTGATGGCAATACCGCTAACGCAGCGGCTGTTGAACCAAGGCATAAGGAAAGTGTTGCAACCGGATAGCCCAGCATGATATAATCTCTGTTGTGTTATTGATAACTCTGTTTCACATGGTGATTCAGGGCAAAAGAGGTGAAAGCAATGAAATCTGGAATTCATCCGACATATCACCAAACGACCGTTACTTGCGTTTGCGGTAACACGTTTGAGACGGGCTCCATCAAGCAAAATCTGCGCGTGGAAATTTGCTCCGCCTGCCATCCGTTCTTTACAGGCAAGCAGAAGTTTGTGGATGCCGGCGGTCGTGTCGATAAATTTAAGAAAAAATACGGCATGTAATATTTTGCCGTATCCCGTTTCGCATAAGCGCGCCTCCTGAGGTCAAGCTATGAATGTCGATCATTCAAGCCTTCAGGAGGTGCTTTTATTTATGTCTCATCCGATGACGCGAATCGCCTCGCTCGTGATTGCCTGCCTGACGGCGCTCGTGCTGATCCTCTCGTCCTGTCAAGGCCAGCAGCAGACGAAGGCATATTCGCGGGACGGTTATATGGGGATGACGGATGTGAACCCGAACGTCCCGCTGAATCCTTCTTACCATACGTACCGGAATGACATGCGTGCGATGGAGCAGGCCGTCCGTTCGATTCCGGGGGTTGTCGTTCGCTCCATTACGATTAACGGACCGAATGCCCGCGTCCGGTTAAGCGTCCCCGGCGTTGCGGCGGCCGAACAGCTTGAAACGATTCGCCAGCAGGCGCTGCAGCAGCTGACCGAGGCTGTACCGAGATATAAGATGGACGTTACCGTTTCTGCTAAATAATCCTTGAGGTTGATATTTGCGTGCGAATGCACTATACTTGTAAATACCGTGCTAGACGGGGAGGTAGCGGTGCCCTGTAACCCGCAATCCGCTGTAGCGGGGTCGAACGCCTATTCGCGGTATAACGATGTAAGGTCTGTGGTTTCCAATGGGGTGTTGAGAGTCAGGTCCTTCGCAATGGATGCCTGTGAACCCGGTCAGGTCCGGAAGGAAGCAGCCGTAAGCAGGAGGTTCCATGTGCCGAAGGGCAGCCTGGCTTGAGCCCGAGCGGGAAATTCCGCTTGGATCGTTATATCAAGGTAGGTGCACGGGCCTAATACGAACGCAAACATCGTTTTCAGCCAAATCTTTGGCGGAGGCGGTGTTTTTTTGTTGCCAAAAGAAGGAAAAGTGGAATAAGGAGAGAATTGTATACCAAAGTTAACCCAGTCAATTCTTTAGAACTGAAAGAGGCCGGGTCGAAACAGGAAGGGCGATTTGATTCAGAAAAAGCTTCCGAAAGCGTTGTTTGAGGAGGGACAAACGTTGCGCGGTAAGTTGACTTTGCTCCAACGATTCGCAGGAACTTTTCTACAGGATGTCAATTTGGGAGTCATTCTGATCAACACGAAATTCGAGCTGATTGATATCAGCGATATGGCCTGCCGAGTGCTCGGGCTGAGGCGCGAGGACATCGTCAATCGCTCGATGGAAGACGTATTTGCCGATCTGCCTCTCGAGCATCACCTGGTACGGAGAAATATTTTGGATGGGGTCATTGTTCGTAATCAGGCGTTGTCGTGGACTAACAACAAGGAACGCTACGAATTGCTGCTGGATTCGAATGTGCTTCGCGACGAGGAAGGTCGCATCGTAGGGGCGTACATCATTTTCAAGGATGTCACGAATTTGCGCTCGCTCGAAGAGCAGGTACAGCGCAGCGACCGGCTGGCCATGATCGGCCAGATTGCCGCGGGGACCGCGCACGAAATTCGCAATCCGCTGACGTCGATCAAAGGCTTCATGCAGGTGCTTCTCAAAACGTTCCAGCAGCAAGGCATGGACCGGGAAGGCAGCTATACGAAGGTCATGCTCGAGGAAATCGACCGAATCAATGAGCTGCTGAACGAATTTCTTTTGCTCAGCAAGCCGAAAAACGTCACTTACAGGCAGGTTGATTTGTCCCAGGTGCTTAAGGATATTTGGCCGATCATCCACAATGAAGCGATTCTTCACGGGGTCACCGTGCAGCATGAGGTCAAAGAGAAGCTTCCCCTGGTAGTCGCGGACCGGGAGATGCTGAAGCAGGTGTTCATTAATATTTGCAAAAACGGCATTGAGGCGATGGGGCCAGGAGGGCGTTTGACTTTGCTGGAAGGCGTCAATTACGAAGAAAAAGAAGTGTTTATCGACATATGCGATACAGGCCCTGGAATCCCTATGTTCATTATAGATAAAATTTTTGACCCCTTCTTTACGACCAAGCCTGAAGGTACCGGTCTCGGCCTGTCCGTATGCCAACGCATCATTCACGACATCGGCGGGCATATCCGGGTATCGTCCAAAGGCTTCGGCACTACCTTCACCGTATGCATTCCCTTTCAATAAACTCCGGTTTGTGCTCAGCGTCCGCTTCAAACCTCCATTCAAGTATAGTATAATAGCACAATAAGCCGTTAGACGCCTATGACGAACAATTCCTCGTCATCGGCCGTCGCCTTCGGTATTGAAAATTCGGCTCATGAGGTATTGCCGAATTTTTCAAGAGAGACGCCTATGACGAACAATTCCTCGTCATCGGCCGTCGCCTTCGGTATTGAAATTTTGGTCGGCGGATTACCGCCAAATTTTCAAGAGAGACGCCTATGACGAACAATTCCTGCCGTCATCGGCCGTCGCCTTCAGTATTGAAAATTCGCCGAAGGACTTTCGTCGAATTTTCAAGAAAGACGCCTATGACGAGTTATTCCTATCGTCATCGGTCGTCACCTGCGGTATTGAAAGTTCAACGTGTGGTACACCGCTGTATTTTCAAGATAGGTGGAGAGGACGAGATGACGCACATCGCCTTATACCGGACGTGGAGACCGCAGTCTTTTCGCGACATGGTCGGCCAGAAGCATATAGTCCAGACTCTGCAAAATTCGCTGCGCGAGGGCAGATTCAGCCATGCGTATTTGTTCAACGGTCCGCGGGGAACCGGCAAGACGACGACGGCCAAAATATTGGCCAAAGCCGTCAACTGCTTGAGAGGTCCTGCCGAGGAGCCTTGCAATCAATGCGAAGCATGTCTCAGAATCACAGAGGGCTCTGTGATGGATGTGCTGGAGATCGACGCGGCTTCCAACCGTGGAGTGGAGGAAATTCGCGATATTCGCGATAAGGTCAAATATGCGCCGACCGAAGTGCGGCGGAAGGTTTATATTATCGATGAAGTGCATATGCTGACCACGGAGGCATTCAATGCGCTGCTCAAGACGCTGGAGGAGCCTCCGGCGCATGTGATGTTCATTTTGGCGACAACAGAGCCCCACAGGCTGCCGGCCACGATCATCTCCCGCTGCCAGCGGTTCGATTTTCACCGGGTTCCGTTGGAGGAGCAGGTCTTAAGGCTGAAGGAAGTATGCCAGGATGAAGCGATTGACGCGGATGAGGATGCGCTCGCTTTCATCGCCAGGCTGTCGGACGGCGGCATGCGCGATGCGCTCAGCCTGCTGGATCAGATCATCGCCTTCAGCGGACAGCGGGTCACTTATGACGATGTGCTATCGATCACCGGAGGGCTCGCATCGGATCAGTTCGGCAAGCTTGTCGCAGCGGTGCAGGCGCGGGACGTTGGCGGGGCGCTGCAGCTTATCGACGGCTTCATGCAAGAAGGCAAGAGCGCGGATAAGTGCATGGAAAGCCTGATCTATTATTTCAGGGATTTGCTCATGGTCAAGCTCGTGCCGCAATCGCAGGCCGTTACCGAACGCATTCTCGATATACGGGGATTTGTCGCAGTGGCGGAGCGATTCAGCGCGGATGCCTTAATGACCATGATTGATACACTTAACTATTATCAGACCGAGATGAAATATTCCGCTCAGCCGCAGACGCTGCTGGAGATTGCGGTCATGAAGCTGTGCAGTCTCGCTGCAGGGGAAGGCGCCGGCCCGAGCCGGGCTGGTGCCGCAGCCGGCCATCCGGCAAGCGCGCAGAGCGGAGCGGAGCCGCAGGATACGGCGATCGTCGGGCAGCTGCTGCAGCGCATAGCCAAGCTGGAGGAGCAGCTCTCCCGCCTCATGAAGCAGGGGGTCGCCGCGCAGGAAGGCGCGGCGCCGTTCCCGGCTTCAGGCGGAGGCGCGTCCGCTGCCCGTCCGTCCGTCCCGGTATCCAAACGAACGGTCGAGAAGCTGGATCGGTATCTTCAGGCCAAGGACAGCGAGGAAACTGCGGCAGTGATTCAGCAGTGGAGTAACGTCCTGTCCGGCGTGAAGGAACGGCGCATTTCGCTGGAGGCATGGCTGAAGAACGGGGAGCCGGTCTCTGTCAGCGACGGTTCTCTACTCGTTGCTTTCCGCAATGACATTCATCGGGAGACGACGGAGAAGCCGGCCAACAAGCAACTGATCGAGGAGGTTATCGGACACGTTCTGGGACAGCCGTACCGCCTCGTTACAGTCATGCTTAAAGATTGGAGAGCCGCAACAGAGCAGCCAGCGGGCGGGGCTGAGCCGCGGGAAGAGCTGAAGCTGGTGCACGAGGATGACGGGAAGGGCGCTTCTCAAGAGGAATGGATTCAGGAGGCTATTCAGCTGTTCGGCGAGGATTTGGTGAAGATCAGGGAAGATGAATCTTGATTACATTAAAGGAGTGTATTGACCATGAATAACATGCAGCAAATGATGAAGCAGGTTAAGAAAATGCAGGAGCAAATGCTGAAAACGCAGGAAGAGCTGGCAGCGAAAACCGTGGAGGGCTCCGCTGGCGGAGGCGTGGTCACGGTAACCGTGAACGGCGCGAAGAAGGTAACCGCCGTCGTCATCAAGCCGGAAGCGGTCGATCCGGACGATGTGGAAATGCTGCAGGATCTCGTGCTTACGGCGATTAACGATGCGATGACGAAGGCGGAGGAGATGGCCGGCAAGGAAATGTCCAAGCTGACCGGAGGACTGAACATCCCGGGATTGTTCTAAACGGTTCCCGGCAGGTCGCGGCCTTGAAGGCCGCTTTTTTTCAGGCCACACCTTGTAACAGCGGCGCATTCGATGCGATAAAGATGAGGCCGTTTGTTTCGGTATTCGATTACTATAGACGCCTATGACGAGCGATTCCTGTCGTCATCGGTCGTCACCTTCGGTGTTGAAATTTTGTCGGCGTATACCGCCAAATTTTCAAGATAGACGCCCATGCCGCCTTGCGCGGCACCATCAGATGGTGAAAATTGGGTCGCGGGCCCTGGGGGCTATTTTCAAGATAGCGAGGAGCCGAAATCCTTTGTTTTATCCGGAACCGTTAGCCAAACTGATCGATTCGTTCACCAGATTGCCGGGAATCGGGCCAAAAACCGCCGCCCGGCTGGCCTTTCACGTGCTTCGCATGAAGGAGGACGAAGTTGTCGATTTTGCCAAAGCGCTTGTTAACGTGAAGCGGAACTTGCTGTATTGCTCGGTATGCTGCAACATTACCGATACAGACCCGTGCCGCATTTGTCAGGACAAGCATCGCGACAGCTCGACGATCTGCGTCGTCCAGGAGCCTAAAGACCTTGTGGCGATGGAACGCACTAAAGAATATAACGGCTACTATCATGTGCTGCACGGAGCGATCTCTCCTATGGAGGGAATCGGTCCTGATGAGATTCGCATTGCCGATCTGCTGAAGCGGCTAAGCGACGAACGCGTGCAGGAGCTGATCTTGGCGACAAACCCCAACATTGAGGGAGAGGCTACGGCCATGTATTTGTCCCGTCTTGTCCGTCCGTTCGGGCTTAAAGTAACGCGAATTGCGCACGGTCTGCCGGTCGGCGGCGATCTGGAATATGCCGATGAAGTGACGCTGACCAAGGCGCTGGAAGGCAGAAGAGAGCTGTAGAAGTCGTAAAGTCAAGACCCGGTTTGATGCGGGTCTTTTTTTAGTTCTATTTCCCTCTCGGACTTTATATGTATGAAGTAAGAAGAAGTGAGGGAAGGTGTTACTATTGCAGAAGCCGGAGTGGCTGAACCGTTGGATCAGGAAAAAGAAGCCGGACGAACTGTCGGAATCGATCAGACGGGACCGTTATTTGCTGCTCGAGGAAATCCATAAGGCTCATATGGAATGGACGACTGCCCAACACCGGTTTGATTATGCGGTGGAAAAAGAGCAGATCGATTACGCCGTATATGCGCTCGAAGCAGCGGAAAAACGGTTCGAAATGCTGCTTAAGCAGGCCAAGGAAATGAACGTTACCGCACGCGACATTTGCTTCGGACAAGCATAGGAGGGGGCAAGATGGCTGCTTATTTGCCTTGGGGCATCTTTATTGCTTCGACGATTTTGCTGATGATTGTCGTGTTTCGCACGCCGTCCGCCTTTCAATGGATGGGGAGGATGTGTTTGCATGTTGCGCTCGCCATCTTTTCGTTGTATATTATAAATCTGTTCAGCAGTTATACGCATTTTGAGCTGCCGATCAACGCCGTTACGGTCGGGACAGTCAGCGTATTGGGGGCGCCCGGCCTCGGGATGCTGGCCGCATTAAAGCTGTGGGTTATAGGCTAACCTTGATTTGAAAAAAATATTTAAAAAAAGCCTTGCAATTTGTTTGTGGTTTGTGTTATATTAATCAAGTCGCCGCTTGAACGGTGACTTTAACAAGTGAAGATGACTTGTCCTTTGAAAACTGAACAACGAGCAAGTGTTTGTGCGACTTTAAGCAAGTCAAAGCCATGAGCTGAATCAGCATCCAATCCCCTTTCCGGGGTAAAAGCAATATTTATTGGAGAGTTTGATCCTGGCTCAGGACGAACGCTGGCGGCGTGCCTAATACATGCAAGTCGAGCGCTGGATGGTTTCCTTCGGGGAATCAACCGGAGCGGCGGACGGGTGAGTAACACGTAGGCAACCTGCCCGGAAGACCGGGATAACTACCGGAAACGGTAGCTAATACCGGATAGGTGGCTTCTTCGCATGGGGGAG
>NZ_KB905581.1 GCF_000380965.1 Paenibacillus ginsengihumi DSM 21568
ATTGCCCGGTTCCGTCTGGAATTCTTTCATTGCGCCGCGACGCTCATTCGGCATGGCCGCTCTGTCATACTAAAGCTTGGGAAGGACTTTTCCAGCCGTTATGTCTGGAAACGAATCGAGGTTCGAGTGGCGCAGTTAGAATGATGATAAGCAAAATTTTACATGGAAATAAGGACTGCCTCTTCATTGGGGAGGGGGAAAGACCATCCGCCGCAAGCTTCCGTCTCCACTAGGCATGGGAAACTCCTACATTTTTACATCTTAAGTCGCCATTGCTTTAGCCTCTTGCATTGATCTTATGCGCTTTCGAAATTCAGGATAAATAAAGCGCCAACTCCCCTTCTGGACATCAATCTCCTCCCTTTCCCCATTTCTGATCATTCATATTATACCCATAAATACCACAATTAACCAATACATTTTTTTTGAAAAAAATCAAAAAGTTTTATATTGATCATGCATGGGTTGTGCTAAACCTCTTTTGCAATCACTATTTTCCCGGCAGCCCACACCAGCAAAAAACGCCGGTCTTTTAAGTTCTATGAGTGCTGTTTGCCGTTGTGCCCTTCCTCCGGGCATACTACCCATTAGAGCCTTCAGCGCAGCGTTCCGAAAATATGGTATAATCGGACAAACTGTCTTGAAAATTGGGCGAAGTACGGTCGGCGAATTTTCAGGCACTTTCCTTGCCCCGAAGGCGACGCCCGAGGATGAAAGAATGACTTGTCATCGGCGTCCAAACAAACGATCACGGAGGAAACTCGAATGCTTACCTTTGAACAAAAAATCGCGATCTTCGATTCGTTCCCGGAACTGCAGCGGAAGAACATTTCACTGGGTCGGGTTAACTACCATTACGAACAAAGCGCTTACGATAAAAAAACCGTCGTGTACCATCTCCACCCGAACGGCAACGGCTACGTGTATGCCGGATTGTTACCCGACTGCGATACCGACGACAAAGGCATGGTGAACATCCGCGATTACAGCGAGGACGAGCTGCGCTCCATTGTTCAGCGGTCCATCCGTTCCCTTTCCCCCAAAACGGCCGAGCAGCAGACCGTCTCGGAATCGGAAGGCGCTCAATGCGAGCAGCGCTGGATCGGGCCCGGGGAGCATACATTATTGCTCGTGCAGGAGGGCGATCTTTGGTATGTATACTCCGGTCTTAATCTGGACATGGCTTTCGAGACACGGGATGAAGCGGAGGAGTATTTGCGCGAGGAAGGCTATCGGGCGGTCTAGCTCTCATTGACAGGTAATGAGCCAAAGTTTGATGATCGATCTGACAGACCCGGCCATGGCCTGAAGCGAACCTACAGGTGTTCGGAAGACGACTGTCGATAACGATCTTTAAGCCAAAATCGACCGGACATTCAGGAGTACGTTTTTGAAAAAATCCGATTCGACAGGTACGCTTCCAGCGACCTTGATTTTCCGTTTCCTTACGTCCAGGCTTTTAAACTGATCTGTAAGAACCACTCCAGTAAACGCCAGCCCTTCCGGAAGCGGCACTTCAAAAGCGTAATCCTTCGATTGGTTTGTAATCGGACATACCACTGCAAAGCCGGTTAATTCGTTAAAAGCGGTTTCGGAGATGACAATTGCGGGCCGACGACCTGCCTGTTCACGTCCTGCTTGCGGATCGAAATCCAACCAGATCAGATCGCCGCGGGCTGGAATAGTCAAATGATCTCGTCTCCTTCGATTCCTAAGTCGACTTCTTCATGACGTGCAGAATCCAGTTTAATCTTTGAGAGCAGCATTTTCAGATGCGAACGCAATTCCTCGTTAGACTCCTGCGTATTCAGAGGGCGCAGCAAAAGATGGTTTTCCGGCGTTAATATCGCTTCAAGCTCCATTCCCTCGACCAGATTCATTCGTTTCAAAAACTGGTTCGGAATTCGGATGCCGCTGCTGTTCCCCCAACGACTAAGCGTTACCGTTGTCATAAGGATCATATCCTTTCCCGTTTTATGAATCAATTATATCGCACTCCTTCTAAAATGTATATCATTAGGATATACATTTTTCAGGATTTGAACACTTTAAAATGCTAATAAAGTCTCTTGCAACAGCAAAACGCCCGGGCCGGCTCCTAAGAGCGGGATCGGGCGTCCTCTGCTGCCGCCTATTCGACAGGCGGTCTTTTAATATCCGAAATATTCCTTGGCGTTGTTGTAAGAGATGCCTTGAACGATCTGGCCGAGCTGCTCGATATCGTCGGCCACTTCGCCGTTCTCCACCCATTCGCCGATCAGATTGCACAGAATGCGGCGGAAATATTCGTGTCTCGTGTAAGACAGGAAGCTGCGGGAATCCGTCAGCATACCGATAAAACGGCTCAGCAGTCCGAGGTTAGCCAGCGCCTTCATCTGCTCGATCATGCCGTCCTTCGTATCGTTGAACCACCAGGCCGAGCCGAGCTGGATTTTGCCCGGGATGCCGCCGCCCTGGAAGCTACCCATCAGGGAGCCGATCACATAGTTGTCCTTCGGATTCAAGGAGTACAGGATCGTCTTCGGCAGCGCGTCTTCCTTGTCCAGCGCATCCAGCAGGCGGACGAGCGGATAGGCGAGATCGCTGTCGTTGATGGAGTCGAAGCCGGTATCCGGTCCGAGCTTGCCGAACATCCGCGAATTGTTGTTGCGGTGGGCGTTGATATGGAACTGCATAGCCCAGCCGAGCTCAGCGTACAGCTTGCCCAGGAAAGTCAGCGTATAGGTTTTGTACTTCTTCTCTTCCTCCAGCGTGACGCCGCCGCCCTGCAGCGCTTTGGCGAAGATCGCCGCAGCTTCTTCCTTGGTCGTCTCGGCGTAAGCGACGTAATCGAGCGCATGGTCGGAGACGTTGCCGCCTACCGAATGGAAGAAGCGCACCCGCGATTCCAGCGCCGCCAGCAGGTCGTCGTAGTTCGCGATCGGTTTGCCTACGACTTCGCCGAGCTTGGCGATCCAGGGCAGGAATGTCGCACGGTTGATTTCAAGACCTTTATCCGGACGGAACGAAGGCAGCACCCGTACGTCGAAATCCGGAAGCTCCTTGATTTTAATATGGTATTCCAGCGAATCGGTCGGATCGTCGGTTGTGCCGATCACCTTCACGTTGGACTTCTTGATCAGATCGCGGGCCGCGAAGCCTTCCCCGCTAAGCTGGGCGTTGACCTTCTCCCAAATCGCCGGCGCATTCTTCTCGTTAATGATGTCATACACGCCGAAAAAGCGCTGCAGCTCCAGATGCGACCAGTGATACAGCGGGTTGCCGATCGTCATCGGCACCGTCTTGGCATAGGCCAGGAAGCGG
Organism: Paenibacillus ginsengihumi DSM 21568; assembly: GCF_000380965.1. GTDB lineage: Bacteria > Bacillota > Bacilli > Paenibacillales > NBRC-103111 > Paenibacillus_G > Paenibacillus_G ginsengihumi. The sequence goes on from NZ_KB905581.1 coordinate 3,304, forward strand.
TCGTAATCGCTTGCACCATCGCCGCCGGTTACATACTTCTCCTCAACGCCATTCGCTCTCATCGCTCTCCACTTGTAGTGGTCGCCGTACAGCCACGCTTCCGTCAAGTTTTTGAACCGCTTATTCTCATAAATCTCCTGCGGGCTCAAGTGACAGTGGTAGTCGATGATCGGCATATCCTTGGAGTAATCGTGATACAGACGGACAGCCGTTTCATTGTTCAGCAGGAAATTGTCGTCCAGAAATTTCTTTTTCATAGCTTGAACATTCCACCTTTGCCTAAGATTTAAAGATAATGTTCACGTTAACAATGGCTATAATTCTATACTACCCGTTTGCCCGCCAAAATACAATGGCTTATTCTTGCCCGCGACGGGCCCGCCTTTGCTTATTTTGCACTCGCTTCGTTATTCGGATGGACCAGCGGCAGAATGGCAACAATGCGGCGGTTCCGGGATCCCATAAACCCACGGGAATATTTACAAGCAAGCGGAATTATGTTATTATCAATTTACGTAATTACGTCATTCAATAAAATCAAATGAGGTGATCGGAATGTCTTCCAACCGGGATTATGGCTCAGAATTGGACGCATTGAACGATAAAGTGGAAGAGCTGCGCCGGATGGTGCAGGCTTTGTTGGCCGGGGATTCCGGAACGGCACTGCGGGACGTCCGGAACGCCGCCCCCTCCCCGTTTCCGAATCATACCGCAACAGGAGAAGCGGACGAAGGCCGCCTGTACTATTCCGGGCAGTACCGGAGTGCGGAAGGACAGTTTCGCTGGACGCCGCAGGAAAGCCGCGTCGAGCAGCTGCTCGGGCTCGACGGAGAGAAGGCGGCGAGGATTTTGGCCGCGCTTGGCCATAAGCAGCGGCTCGATATTTTGCGGACCGTGCTGAGAGAGCCGATGAGCGGAGCCGAGCTGGTCGAGCGGCTGAATATGGGGACAACAGGCCAGCTGTACCACCATATGAAGGCGCTGCAGGGAGCCGATCTGCTTGTTCAGGAGGAACGGGGCGGACGTTACGCGCTGCCCGCCCGCCGCACCTTTCCCCTCCTCCTGCTGCTGGCGGCGGTATCGGAGCTGCTCGATACGAGCAATTATATAGAAATGGAGCAAGTCCGCAGTCATGCCGGGCCTTACCTTGGTCATGCCGGGGATGACGCCGACCCTCATATTCTATTGATGGCTGTCGTGGACAACTCGGTGCTGGAGCATAAGGCGGGTCATTGCACGGAGGTCGGGATTTACCTTCACGGGGACGGCAGCGTTACGGTGACGGACAACGGCCGGGGCATTCCCGTCGCGGCGCTGCCGGACGGCCGCGCAACCAATGTGCAGGCGCTGCTGACCGAGATCGGCCGCAAGCATTCCGGCTCCTCCTACGTTGCGCCCGGAGCCGAGAAAGGCATCAGCATCGCCGTCGTCAACGCCCTTTCCCAGCGGCTTGGGGTAGAAATTCGCCGGGAAGGCCGCATTTACCGGCAGGAATTCAAGCACGGCATTCCCCAAACGGAGCTGCTGACGGTAGGCACGACTCAGGAAACCGGGACGAGCGTTACCTTCCTGCCTGACCCGGGACTGTTTGCCGGCGGCTTCGAGCCCGGCACTGTGGAGCGTATCGCCGCCGATCTCGCCTCCGCCTATTCCGGGCTGCGCATCAACGTTCTTGGGTCGGATTCGGCTGCGAAGGCGTAACCGGATCGCTTTAGCCGGAATATTCAGCGGGCTTGCCTGCCAGGAGTATCAGCCAAAGACCGGAAGCGCCGTCCGTTTGCTGGAGCAAACTTCGCTGTGTCTTATAGACCAGACGATAAACCAAAGTCGAAGCCTCTATTCATTGCAAGCCATAGTATGTCGTGATAAAATAGAGGCAGCGTTATACTGTTGCGAGACGATCTGCATAACAGCTGCATGTTAAGCCGTATACTGTAAAAGAGTCCTTGCCGCGGCTACGGCAAAGACTCTTAGGACCTGAAAGGCTGTGGATCACCACGGCGCGCTAATGCAAATCAGCGAATCCCACCGTAGGTCGGTCAACCTAATTACGCGGTGGGTTTTCGCTTGTTTCGTAACTTTTTACGCAACCAACGATAAACCTTCCGAATACCAAGCACAAGGCTTAGTACTGCAGCGATCCATCGCAGCACGTCTAGCAACGCCACAAGTGCGACCATCGGCGTCACCCCCTCTCGGGAAGCTGCGCCGTGGCCCGAAAAATCTCCACTCGCGAATTCAGTCCATAGAACCCATTATACCATCATCATCTCGTTTACTCTAGCAAACTCTCGAATTTGAACAGCACAGCGTTGGAAAAAATTACTCAGGTATGTATGATTGATATATAGATATGAATGATATATAATAAAACCATGAAAACCAATGAAGATATGGATCAATGGCTCACGCAATTCCGCAAAGGCACGTTCGAGCTGGCGATTTTGGCGCTGATCCGCCATCACCCGATGTACGGATACGAGATTACCTCCTCCCTGAAAAAATCTCCGATCTTCACCATCTCGGAAGGGGCGATCTATCCGATTTTGAAACGAATGACGGACAAGGAATGGATCGAGTTTTTTTGGGGAGACTCGCCTGACGGTCCTCGGCGCAAATATTACCAGCTCACCGTCAAAGGGGAGCGGGTCCTGCAGGACCGTTTCGCCAAATTCGCCGAGATTTACGAAACTTTGACTATGCTGACTAAGGGGGGATCATCATGAACGACCGCGATGCGGCCGTCAGCCGCTACTTGTCCCTGTTAGCCGATCATCTTCGGGAAGTCCCTGCCCGTTACCGCAATAGCTTTATGCAGGAAATCGAAGGCCATCTCCGTTCGTTCGTCCAGGATCTGGACGCCGGGCTATCCGTGGCGGAAATCTCGTCGCTGATTGAACAGGAATTTTCGCCTCCGCAGCAGCTCGCTGCCGACCTTGCGGAGTCTTACCGTGACGGAGCAGGCGGCCAACCGCCGCGGCGAAGCTATCTCTTTATTCCGTTTGCAGCCGCCGTCCTTGCCTCTTTCTTCATGCCCTCCTACGGGGCGGCGCCGATCGCCGTGCTTTGCTTTGCGCTGGCGGCCATCGCATGGCTTCGCAAGGATGTCTGGTTCTTTGCCGCAGCGAGGAAGTCGATGCCCCGTCTCCGCCATCGGGAGCGGGCCGCCCGCGCCGGCAGCCTGTATCTGCTTCTGATCGGGGCGATCCTTCTGGCAGGCGAGCTTGCCGAATACCCCGGAGAGGCAACGATCAACCTCGCTGCGATCGCCGTGTCGTCGCTGCTGTTTTTCTCCTATGTTCGCATACGGTGCATGGATTGATCCGTTCTTGGTTATTCTCAATGTTAGAAAAGGAGGCTGACTGCCAATGTCCCCTCATCTTTTGTTCCTAGGCGCTCTTTTTCTGCTGCTGGGCTATTTGGTCGGCGTCAGAAAACAAACGTGGCTGCTGTCCGGCTTCAATCAGCACCGCGTCAGAGATAAAGACAGGCTGGCCCGTCTCGTCGGCGGCTACACGTTCCTGGCGGGCACCGTGCTCGTCGCCATCGGCCTCATTAACCCTTCCGGCGGGGAGGCCGCACTTCCCATTGCCGTCGCAGGATTTATCGCGCTGCTCGTGTACGTTAATATGAGGATGGTGGAATAATTCCCGCCACAGCTCACTGTACCGAAAGGGGACGCTATCCAGCGTCCCCTTGGTTCAATATATAGAGTATATCACCGCTGCATCCGGGCTTGACCTCCACACACCAAGGCAAAAAGCGAGCCTTTTTTCGGCTGGAAAGGAACGCTCAATGAGGGCCTTTGCACTTCGAATGATAGCGCAGGCTGCCACTAAGCAAATAAGATCGAAAAGCAATCTTATTCTTCAAAAACTGGCCCGATGAACGAAAATAAGAGCGAAAAATCTTCTTATACGAGCCGCTGCCCCCGGAAACGGGTCGATTTTATCGAAATAAGCATGAAATTTATCCTTATTTTGGAATTTTTCTTATTTTTCCTAGAGATAAGATCGAATTTCGTGCTTATTCAAGCATTTCCTCCATCAGGGAGGGTAGCGGTAAGTCGGCACCAGCGCGTAGGCAGGAGCGGCGCGGCTGGAGCCCATGCCCTTTCCCCTCCTAGTACGCAGTATCGCCAATCCATCGGCCCCCTCCTAGTACGCAATATCGCCAAGCGCTTGAGGCTAGCGGATACAGCTCGCGGTCGCACAAAAATCAGACCGGCGCTAGATCGCCGTGCACGATCAATTCGGCAGCAACAGCGGTACGACCTTGCCCTCGTTCACATCGATCAGCCCCAGGTCGGTTATCTTCAGCGCCGGGCTTACCGGCAGCGAATGCGTGCTGATCGACATAATCGGGTTATAGTGCCGGTAGCCGAGCGATTCCATAGCCATCCGCAGCTTTTCCACTTCCGCGGCGGCCTGCTCCAGCGGCTCCTCGGTCAGGATGCCGCCGACCGGCAGGCGAAGATGGGCCAGCACGCGCCCGTTCTCCACCACGCAAAATCCGCCTTGGCCGCGGATCACCTCGTTCGCCGCCAGCATCATATCGCTTGGGCTATGCCCGACGACGAGCAGATTGTGGTTGTCGTGGGAATATGTCGTGGCGACGGCGCCACGCTTGATCGTATCCCCGCCGATCAGCCCATAGGCGCGGTTGCCGTTCTTGCCGTAGCGCTCGAACGTCGCGATCAGCCCATAGCCGCTGCCTTCCCAGCACAGCGCGCCGCCGCGCACCTCGATCTCGCCGCGATGCTCGCGCGTGAACGTCGAGCCGTCCTCGACCATCATGACGCGGCACGCATAGCGGCCGTCCGGCCGATCCGCGGCAACGGCGAAATCCGCCTCTGTCAGCTGCGGCAGCCGCACGCTGCGGTAGTACGCCTCGGGGAACCGGCGCCGCGGCGGCGGCTGCACATACGGCTCGGCAGCGTCATAGACTTTGCGCCCCCGCTTGTACACCTGCTCGATCGCCAGCTCCGCGAGGTCGGATACGAGCAGGAAATCGGCGAGCTTGCCCGGCGCGATGACGCCCCGGTCGTACATGCGCATGCGGCGGGCCGGCGTGTACGTCGCCGCATAGACGGCGCGCTCCGGCTCCATGCCCATCCGGATCGCCTTGCGGACGAGATGGTTGAGATGCCCGCGCTGCTGGAACGAGTCGGCCATCACATCGTCGGTGACGAAGCAGAAGTGCTCGGACACATCGTGCGCATTCAAGTACGCCATCACTTCTTCGGTCATCGACTTCTCCTGAATTTCCACGAACATGCCGGCGGCGATCCGCGCTTCCAGGCCCTCGATCGTCTGATGAGTATGGTCCGAATCGACGCCGGCATAGATCATCCGGTGCAGGTCCAGATCGAGCAGCTTCGGCACATGTCCCTCGATCACAAGCTCCGGATAATGGCGGCGAATATGATCGAGAATTCGGTTCGTCTTGCAATCCGGATCGCGGATCACATCGACATAGTTCATGATCTCGCCCATGCATTGGACACGCTCGGTTCGCAGCAGCTCATCGATATCGTCCAGCTCGATCGCGCCGCCCGTCGTCTCGAGAGGCGTCGCCGGCACCGAGCTCGGGATCGCGTAGAACATATCGGCCGTACAGCCTTCGCTGGCCCGCATCATCTCCTTGACGCCCGACAGCCCGTATACGTTGGCCATCTCGTGCGGCTCCGGCACGATCGTCGTCACCCCGTTGCGGATGAGGCCGTAAGAGAACGTCTCCGGCGTCACCATCGTGCTCTCGATGTGCAAATGAATGTCGATCAGCCCAGGCAGCATATACCTGCCTGCGGCATCGATCACTTGAGCCGCCTCGAAATCGCCCGCCCCCCGCCGGCCGATATACAGGAACTTGCCGTCCACAATCGCCGCATTGCCTGGGGTAAATCGTTTGAAATAGCTGTTATATATCGTCGCACCTACAATCAGTACGTCTACCTGCATGCCGGTCCCTCCATGTTGTTAATCCACTAGCACCAATCTCTCCGGCGGGAACATCAGATGTACTTCGCTGCCGCTGACATAAGGAGTATCCATTTCTTTATTGACCGTAAACGTGCCGAGCTCCGTCTCCACCTCGTACTGATAGCTTCGGCCCAAATAAGTGCTGACCTTGATCTTGCCGACGACCCGGTTCGCGCCGCTGCCCAGCTCTGCCACCGTTCCGATCTCCACATCGTCCGGGCGAATCGCTCCCTTCTTGCCCGCGCGAACTTCGTGACCGGGCTGCGCGGCGGCGACGAAGCGATAGCCTCTGACCTTCAGCTCGGTTCCGTTCCCCGTCTCGCTCCGCTCCTCGAAATCGATAAAATTGTGGAATCCGATAAAGCGGGCCACAAACTCCGTCTTCGGGCGCTTGAAGATCGCCGCCGGATGATCGAGCTGCTCGATCACGCCGCGGTTCATGACCGCGACCCGGTCGGAGATCGAGAAGCATTCCTCCTGGTCGTGCGACACGTACACGGCGGTAATGCCGAGCTCCTGCTGGATGCGGCGAATTTCCACCCGCATATTGACCCGCAGGTTCGCGTCCAGGTTGCTGAGCGGCTCGTCGAACAGCAGCAAATCCGGCTCGATCACGAGCGCGCGGGCGATCGCCACCCGCTGCTTCTGTCCGCCGGAGAGCGCCTTCGGAAAGCGCCGTTCGAGCCCTGTCAGGCTGACGATCTCCAGCATCCGGCCGACCCGCCGCTTGATTTCGTCCTCGCCGACCTTCCTAAGGCGCAGCCCAAAGGCGATATTGTCGAACACGGACAAATGCGGGAACAGCGCGTAGCTCTGGAACACCAGCCCGAAGTTGCGCTTGTTCACAGGCATCCGCGTGTAATCCTGGCCGCCGAACAGAAAGCGGCCGTCTTTCGCCTCCAGGAAGCCGGCGATCAGCCGCAGCGTCGTCGTTTTGCCGCAGCCGCTTGGGCCGAGCAGCGAGACGAGCTGGCCTTTTTCGATGCTCAAATTAAAATCCTTCAGAATCAATTGCTGGTCGTACGCCACCGATACATTCTCCAGCTGCAGCAAAGACATGGCGCGGTAAGCCTCCTTCATCGTTTCGTGAAATAAGATAGTCCCATCAGCCGTTCGATCAGAAACATCAGGATCGAGGTGATGATCATCAGCAGCACCGAAATGGCGGCGATCGTCGGGTCGAAATAGTTCTCCACATAAGTCAGCAGCTGAATGGGCAGCGTGCTGACGCCGGGGCCGGTCATAAACACGGAAATATCGACGTTGTTGAACGACTCCAGGAACGCGATCAGCACCGCGGCGATAATCCCCGAGCGAATATTGGGCAGCACCACCTTGAAGAACGTATGCAGTCGGCTGGCCCCGAGACTGAGCGCCGCTTCCTCGACGGAAAAATCGAAGTTGGCCAGACTCGAAGCGATGACGCGAATGATGAACGGCAGCATAATGACCGTATGTCCGATGAGCAGAGCCGTATAGATCGGCAGATGATAGGCGACGATCAAATATTTCAGCATGGCGAACCCGAGCACGATGCCGGGAATCAGCACCGGCGAGATAAAGACGGCGTTCAGCATCTCCTTCCCCCGGAACGAATAGCGGCTCAGCGCGTAAGCGGCCGGAACCCCCAGCAGCAGAGCGAACAGGTTGCCGAGCAGCGATACGGCCATCGAGGTGCGGAACGTGCTCATGAACATCTCAACGTCAAAAATGTTGGCGTACCATCGCCACGAGAACCCGGAAGGCGGAAACTTCAGAATCGAGCCGGGCTCGAACGAGGAGACGGCTATAATGACGAGCGGCCCGAGCAAGAACACGTACACCAGACCGGTGAACAGGGCCAGGCCCCGGTTGTTTTCCCGCATAGCAGTTACTCCTTCGGATTGAATTTGGCGGCTGCGCGGTTCATCAGGGCGATCACGACGAACGTAATGACCATCATGATCGTGGCGATGACGGAAGCCGAATGCCAGTCGTTGAGCGTAATGGCGTTCTGGTACAGGAACGTCGAGATGACCCGCTGCTTGCCTCCGAGCAGCGCCGGCGTCGTATACGCGGTCAAGCTGCCGACGAACACCAGAATGCTGCCGATAATGAGCCCGGGGATGCTCAGCGGCACGATCACCTTGCGGAACGCCGTAAATTTGGACGCCCCCAGGCTTTCCGCCGCCTTGACGACGTCCGGATCGATATTCTCCATAACGCCGACCAGCGTGATCAGAATAAGCGGCAGGAACAGGTGCACGAGACCGATGATCATCGCCGTCGGCGTGTACAGGATGTCAAGCGGCTCCTGAATCAGCCCGATCGCGAGCAGCGTGTTGTTGATCAGCCCCCGCTTGCCGAGCAGAATCATCCAGCTGAACGAACGCACGACCGAGCTGGTCAGCAGCGGGAAGATCGCCAGAGCGAGCAGCACACTTTTGCCGCGCGGCGGCAGCTTGGAGATATAGTAAGCGACCGGAAAGCCGATCACGACGCACAGCAAGGTGGTCACGACGCTGACCTGCAGCGTAGTCAACAATATTTTCAGAAAATAAGGGTCCTTGAAAAAATGCCAGTAGCCGCCCAACGTAAAGCTCCCGTTCTGAACGAAGGTCGAGCCTACCGTCAGCAGAATGGGGATGACCATGAATATCGTCAAAAACGCAAGTCCCGGCAAAATGAGAAAGTACGCATACCTGTTTTTCATATCGAGTCTCCTGTTATTGATGGCTGGGGCGCAGAGCGGCGATAAACATGTCCAGAAAAGCGTCCGCGTTCACATCGACGCAGACGTGCGCGTTCGGCTCCCGCTGCAGCCGGTTCTGGAAGTCGCACACCGTCTGGCCGTCGCACAGCTCACTGCGGGTCTCCACGTCGACATAATAATGGCCGGTCGTGACCAGCTTCCGGTCGATCGCCACGCCGACGGCAAGCGGATCATGCAGCGCGCAGGCCCTGACCCCGTTGCGCTCGCAGTAGCGGTTCATGTAATCCGCCGTGCTCTCCCGAACGTAGCGTCCGTACGGCGTATCCCCGAGCCGCTCGATGTGCTCCTCGCTCAGCAGCGCCTTGCGCGTGACGTCGAGACCGACCAGGACCAGCTCGCGGAACCCGGCGTTGAGCACGATGCGGGCCGCCTCCGGATCGACATACATGTTGTATTCCGCGACAGGCGTCACATTGCCATAGCTTTGTACGACGCCGCCCATCACGATGACCTCCCGTACGTCCCGCACGATATCCGGCGCTTGGGCTGCGGCCAGCGCCAGATTGGTCAGCGGCCCGGTCATGACGAGCGTCAGCTCGCCCGGATGGCGCCGAATCTGCTCGATCATATAATCGGCGGCGCTCCTTCCCTCGGGCCGCCTCGCCGTCCGCACGCCGCGCAGAGCGCCGCCGATGCCGTCGCTGCCGTGAACGCGGTGCTCGAAGAACGCCGGCCTCAGGAGCGGCTTGGCCGCCCCCGGCACGACGGGCAAATCTTGGCCGGCCTGCAGCAGGTCCAAGATTTTGCACGTGTTCTCTGTCGCCTGCTCCAGAGATACGTTGCCGCTTACCGTCGTGATGCCGAGCACATCGAGTCGGCCGCTGCCCAGCGCCAGCATGATGCCGAGGGCGTCGTCGATCCCCGTATCCACATCCAGGATCACTTTCTTCATGCCGGTCTACCTCCGTTTCGATCAGGTGATGCACAGACAACAAGGGTATATGGCGTCATATACCCTTGTTCATGGGGACGGCTGGCGCCCCTTCGCTTCTGCGGCTCCCGGCGGCATATCGCCGGAATTATTTCGACACTTCGCGGTTAAAGCGGTCGATCCAGTTCTTCAGCTGCTCATTGACGAATTTCATGTCCAGCTTACGCAGCTTGTCCACGACCTCCGCTCCGTACGTGATGCCCTGCGCTTCCTCCGCGCTGAGCTGCACGTTCTTGTTGACGGGAGAATCGATCCGGCCCTTGGCCAATTTCTCCTGCACTTCCTTGCTCAAATGCCAGTTGATGAAGTCTTCGGCCAGCTCCTTGTTTTTGCTGCCTTTGACGACGTTCACCGTATTCATGATCGCGTAGGCCCCTTCCTCGGGGATGACGAACTTCGCCGTCGGCACCGCCGCCTGGAGATCCTTCACGTACATCTCCATGATCGGACCGGCCGCCGCTTCGCCCTGGGCGAACATGTTGACGAATTCCGACGTCTTGCTGTAATACTTGACGACGCCCGGGTTGAGCTCCTTCAGCTTCGCGAAAGCCTGATCCTCATTGAAGGCTTCGCTGCCGGACACGATGGAGGCCGCATCGACCATCATCGGGCCGCTGGTGGACGTAATATTCGGCATCGTAATCTTTTTCGCCAGGTCGGGACTCCAGAGGTCCTTCCACGACTTGATCTCCCGGCCCGCCGCCTGCGGGTCGTAGGCGATGCCGAGCGCCCCGATCGTATAGGCCGGGCCGTAATCCTCGCCGAGCGGCGCCTTGGCGGACTCGTAAATTTCGTTCAGATTCGGAATGCGGCTGCGGTCGAGCTTCTCGAAAATTCCCGCTTCAATGCCCTGCTGGGCGTAATAATCGGACAAATACATCAGATCGACATTCGAGCTGCCTTGGCGCACCTTGTTCAGCCGCTCGGCGTTATTGCCGATCTCCAGCACGATCTTGACGTTGTGCTCCTTCTCGAACGGCTCGTACACTTCCTTGCGGAAGAAGTCCTCGGCGAAGCCCCAGGTCGATATGACCAGCGTGCGCTGCTCCTGCTGGCCGCCCTGGCCTTCCGCGGCGCCGCCTTGCTGCTGGCCTGCGCTGCCGCAGCCGGCGAGCAGCGAGCCTGTGAGCGCTACAGCGAGTATTCCGGTGATCCAACGTTTTGTCATCGTTTCCATTCTCCCCCTTGATTGCAAATCCATGAAAATTTTTCCTAGTATGCTCCATTTCCAGCAATCCAATGCACCGCTTCATTCCGCGGGTCTCTCCTGCTCTTCCGAGTCCGGCCCACTCCCTTCCTTGGAATCCGTAATAAAGAAACCGTGAAAAAAACAAAAAAAGCGCTCCTGGTAGAATACAAGCTTCTAACAAGAGCGCCTTCCTTCGTAAACAAAGTCCGGCGACATCCGTTCTCGGTTCGGCGGGCTTCCCTTCAGATAGATCCGAAAGGAAACTCCAATATCGATATGATGGATGATCGCTATTCTGATCATTCGACGAAGCCTGTCGAAATGATCCGTACCGCAGGTGTCTGCCGAAGACGACAGGATTCGTTCGTCACAGGCGTCCTCCCTGCAATATAATATTGGTGATGGCCACTTGCGTCTTTGGATCGTAATCGCGAAGAATGACCTCGATCTGCAGACCCATCTCCTGCTCCAGCCGCTCTCTCAGTCGCTTCTTGTAAATCGACGACATATAGAAATCGACCTCATATTTCAAAGCGGGAACCTCGCCTTCCAAGGCGTCGGAACGCGGGGACCGCCGATGCCTGGCATGCAGCGTCACGATCCGGTTCTCCACGCTTGCTCTAAGCAACGTCGTGCCGAACCCGAACAGCTCCTTCGAAACCTCGTTATACAGATGACAAAGCTTCTTCTTGAATTCGTTGGAGTCGATCTGCAGCATAGCATCACCTATGATTGCCGTAATGAGCCCAGTGAAACAATCGATTGTTCCTTAATCATACAGAAGAAAAGCAAAATAATCAAGGGATTGTTCGGATTTTCTGCTTTCCGCGCTATATTTCGCGCAAACATCACAACGAATGTCAGCCGTTTTCCGAACGGAAGGCGTAGATGAGCAAAGCTTCTTATCGATATGCGTTCCAGCGCCCTATCCGGCTGGGGGCGTTTCGATTCAGCAGCAAAATGCCCTGCCCCCGATTTATGAAACAAATGTGATACTTCAGCATCATATCCATAGCTCCTGTCGTCGAAAACTGTACCTGGCCGGCGGCGGTGCCGATATATGAAATATACCGCACTTCGTTATCAATTCATATCACTTGTCGAGGTTTTGTATAGATGTACGTCATAAGCTACTCTTTGACCCCCTAATTATTCGACGGGGCGAATGCAAAGGAGTTTACAATGAAAGTTATCCTTATCGACGATGAACATTTGGCCTTGAGTTATCTCGAGCATCAGCTGTTAAAAATCGCAGACGTGGAGATCGTAGGAAAGTTCGTCAATCCGTTCGAAGGAAAAGACGCTATTATTCAACGGGATGTCGATGTCGTCTTTCTCGATATCAACCTGCCGGAGATCAGCGGAATCGAACTGGCCGAGCTGCTGCTGGAGAGCAAGCCATACCTTAATATTGTCTTTGTTACCGCTTATGACGATTATGCCGTGCAAGCCTTTGAGCTCAATGCCCTGGACTACGTCCTGAAGCCGGTCGGTATAGAGCGCCTGTCCAAAACGATCCGGCGCATTCAGGAACGGACCGGGTCTGTCCCCAGCGGTTCGGCGAACGTGCGGCCGCTGAAGCTGAACATGTTCCAGCACTTTTCCATGGAAACCGACGACCTGCTGTGGACGCCCATGCGCTGGCGGACGAGCCGGGCCCAGGAGCTGTTTCTTTATTTTCTCCAGCACCGCGGCCAGCACGTCCGGAAGACGGCACTGATCGACTTGCTGTGGCCTGAATACGAGCCGAACAAATCGTTTTCCCAGCTGTACACGGCCGTGTATCATATTCGGAAAACGCTGGAGCCGTACGCCCCTCACTTCAAGCTGATGAATATGACGGACGGGTACATGCTTGTGCTTAAGAACGTGACGCTCGACGTGGAGGTATGGGAAAGCTTTGTGCAATCCGGACTGCCGGTCACGGCAGAGACGATCCAAGAATACGAGAAAATCATGGCGATTTATACAGGGGAATACTTGCAGGAATTCGATTACTGGTGGGCCGAAAGCGAGCGCCACAGGCTCAAATTGCTATGGCTCCGCATTTCTTTCCAGATGGCCGAATGGTACTTGGCAAGCAACGATCAGGAGAAGGCCATCGAGAAGTATTTGGACATCTGCTTCAGGCACCCGCAGGCGGAGGAAGCGCATTTTGCCTTGATGAAGCTGTACGCTTCCACGAACAATCATTTGTCGGTTCACCGCCAATACCGGCTCCTGACCACAATTCTGAATGAAGAATTGAACGAGCAGCCCAGTCCGTATATTACCGACTGGTACCGCAAGTGGAATCAGGATAACAAGGAGTGATCCGCCGCTTGCCTCAAGGGGATGCGGAAGGTAATGCTCGTTCCCTGGCCAGGCGCGCTTTGAATGTCCAGCCCCGTGCCGTAAAGCTGCTTGAGGCGGCGGTCGGTGTTATAGAGTCCGATGCCCCTGCCGGACGTAGTCGGTTTGCCGAGCGCCTGCTCCCGCTGCTCCCTGGTCATGCCTACCCCGTTGTCGCTGACTGTAATCGCGGCTTCCTCCGCCGCGATCTCGACCCGAATAACAACGGTTCCCCCGCTCGAACGGCGCAGCACGCCGTGCCTGACCGCATTCTCGACCAGCGTCTGTATCGCGAGCGGAGGCACCATCAGCTCGGCCTCCAGCTCTCCCTCCCACTGCACCTCAAGCCGTTCCCCGAAGCGTTCCTTTTCAATGAAGAGATACGTGTGGATCAGCTCCAGCTCGCGCCTTAGCGAAATGACGCGGTCTATATTGTGCAGATCGAAGCTCATCCGCAAATAATTGCCGAATTGCTCCAGCAGATCGAGCATCTTCGCCTGATCCATCGTGCCGAGCGCAGCGATCGTGTTCAGCGTGTTGTACATAAAATGCGGCTGTATCTGAGCCTGCAGCCACGCCGCTTCCATGCGAAGGCGCTCCTGGATCGATCGCTTGAGATCCGTTAACGCGCGCACCCGCGACCGCAGCTCCAGCGCGTCCACCGGCTTCGCAATATAATCGTTCGCTCCTGCCTGAAATCCGGTCACAATATCTTCCGAGCGATTTCTTGCCGTCAGCAGGAGGACCGGCAGCTCGGATACAGTGAAGCGTTCCCGGATCGTCCGGGTCAATGCATAGCCCGATATATCAGGCATCATCACATCCGCGATAACCAGATCGAACGACGCCTTCCCCAGCTTGGCAAGCGCTTCGGGAGCGCTGGCGGCCACAGTGATATCGTACCGGTCCGGGCCAAGGATGCCGGTCAGCACCTTCAAGTTGACAGGGTCGTCGTCAACCGCCAAAATCCTGGGCCTGTTCGCCGCAGCCGAGGCGAGCGCTCCGCTCTCGTCGCAGTCTGCCCCCGGTTCCGAAAGCTCCGGCTGCGCCTGCGCGGCAGGGAATGCGGCAGCTTGTTCGTTCGCATCCGAGCTGGCCGGCTCTGTCGACAGCGGCAGCGTAAAGGTGAACACCGAACCCTCGCCCAAAGACGAGCTCACTTGCAAAGTGCCGCCATGCAGCTCGACCAGCTCCTTGCAGATGCTCAGGCCGAGCCCGAAGCCTCCGACGGCCCCGCCCTTTTCGGGATCGCCCTGCTCGTACGGCAGAAAAATTCTCCGCATCGTCTCCTCGTCCATCCCGATCCCCGTATCCTCCACCTGAATGACGGCCACTCCGCCGGCATGAGAGGCGCGGATCACGATCTCCCCCCGAGTCGTATATTTGATCGCATTATGCAGCAGATTGAACAAGATTTGAACGAGCCGGTTCTCGTCCGCCCGTACCGCCGGCAAGCGGCCGTCAATGTCGACCGACAGCTGGATCGACTTGCCGCTCAGCATGGACTTCAGCATTTCCAGCACGCCGGTCACCACCGGCTGCACGTGCACGCTGCTCAGCTGCAGCCGGATCGTGCGCTCCTTCAGCCGCGCCGCATCCAGCAGATCGTCCAGCAGCATCGACAGCCGCTTGCCGATGGAGGTCAGCAGCGTCAAGCTTCTTCGGTGCTCCTCGTGCAGCGGGCGCGCTTGGTCGTCCAGCATCGTCTGCGAAATGTTGATCATGGCGTGCAAAGGATTTCTCAGCTCGTGCGAAGTATTGACCAGAAAATCGTCCTTGCGCTTATCGGCCAGCCGAAGCTTCTCGGCAAGCCGCTTCATCTGCAGGTTTGCACGAAAAAAGCGCTTGAACCAAAATGCCGCGAACGCGAAAACCGCAATCATGAGATCGAACGGATAGAACGACATATTGACAAAAACTCTGAATCGAAGGCTCGTCCAAGCGATATTCACTGCGATGCACAGGCAGACGAGCAGCAAAAACAAGGCGTCCTCTTTCTCCATCTCCGCTTTTTTCAAAATTTGAATCGAGAGGAATATCGCCGCCATCAGCATCAGCCCCAGAATAATCGGACTGATGGGGTGAAGCGAATATTGGGACGGCAAGACGAGGGCGAGCAGGGCGCATGCGGCGCAGATGCCGCCGAACCACCGCAAGCCGCGGACATTTCCGATGTCGGCAAACAAATATTTCATCATCGGCGGCAGAAACGCCGCGGAGCCAAGATACGACAACACCGTAACTTTGGCGTAAACCTCGAACGAATAAGGGATCAAGGCGAATAGCAGCCGGTCGTCGGAGGTCAGCACGCTGGCAAGTGCGCAAACCATGAGCAAGGAAAAATAAAACAACCCCTTGCTCGCCGCCCCCAAGAAATAGAGCAATACAGCGTATAGGCCGTGTACCACCAGAATAACGCTGAGCAGCAGCTGCATGCCGATCAGCAGGTTCGTTCGCTTGTCGACAGCCTGGACCGTCCCGAAACGGATTGGCTCGGTGATGCCGCCCTGTCCGGCATGGTTGGAGACATGAATGAGCAGCTCGATCGAGCCATCGTGCGGTGATGGAGCAACAGTAACCGAATACGGAACATTCCGGGCCTCCTGCAGCTCCAGCGAGTCTGCAGGGCGTCCCGATTCCGCCACCAGACGTCCGTTCGCATAGATGATCGAAGCGTTCCTTATCGCTTGAATGCGCAGCTTGTAATCCGGATGCTTGTCGTCGCCAAGCAATATCCGCAGCCTGTAGGTTCCATAGTGCAGCACAGCTCCGTCGTCGTCCGTAAAGGCCTCCTTCCAGTCTCCGGGAACCTGAATGAGCCGTCTTTCCGGCAGGCCGGCCTCGTCATCTGTCATGAACTCCTCCGGCATGACAAAGCGGGAAGGGATAAACTCCCATTGCCCATTCAGCGTAATCGTGCGCTCCGGCGGCAGCTCCCACCCTCGCAAATCGAGAACGCCGCGGGCTGCCTGCGGATGTTCTACCGTTCTCTGAAAGTATAGCCACGTCAAGCGTATACCGGTAATCGCTACCAGAAATACCGCAACGATCAGCGCGTATTTGGTCTTCGACGTCATTGCTGTTGCTCCACCTCATCTATCTGGCTGTCTTCTTCCTCTCTATCATACCATCTAGATGAGATAATTTCTCAGTTTATTGCGCATTTCGATCTGTTTGAGCATACAGTATCTGATGACCTCGGAGCGCTCCGCCTCTGTAATCTGCACGAATTGCACCGATATCCGGTACGATTGATCGGGCTGCTTCACGCAGCCTACCACAGCCCCGGTGAACGGAACCAGCCTTTGTCCGTTTTGCGTCTTCAGACAGGCCGTTCCCTCGAATGTGTGCGCGATCTTGAGCGGATAAGCCCATAGAAAAGAAAGCCCTCCTCCGCTGATGTCCAGCGTCGTCAATCGAGCAGGCTCGCCATCGTGAGAAACCGGCGAAGCATCCAGGCAAAGCTTCAATTCAATCGACACGGGTACTCGAAACAATCGTCTTCGCTGCACGTTATAGTCAACTCTGCGGTCGGCTCGCCCCCTGCTTTCCATATTGCTTGTATTCCCCTCTCCTTTCACCGTATCTCCCTATTACACCGTAGTCGGCTCAACAAATTCTTAACGCGTGCGGCCCATTGTCATCTTCTGATGGCGCCGCGCAAGGCGGCATGGGCGGCTAGGCACAGCACGCCCACGGAGGCTCGCCGTCAAGCTGCCGGGCTCCACGCGAAAAAAAGAGCGCCCGTCATAAGCGTCCATTTTGTAGAGAAATTGTCTAGTTCTTATCGTTAACTTGTTGGATATGGCAATCTTCCGAGGGGGAAATCATCGATGGCACAACCGGATGTCGACATCCGCCACACAATCGGAAAACGAATCAATCGCGATATTTTCAGCGACCGCGGCGTACTGCTCATCCCCGAATCGAGCATTATCAACCTGGGGCATCTGAGAATGCTGCGGCAGCATGGCATTACTTTGACGAGCCGGGATCTGTCTCCCGATGATCCGCAAGCTACGACGAGCATTTCGCCGCACGAGATCATGATCGATGAGGCGGTGCTGCAAGCGGAGCAGCTCTTCGACGAAGTGCGCGAAACCCAAAAAATCCCGCTCGCCGACATCAGGAACAACGTCATCCCGATCCTGCAGGAGGCGGCCCAGAGCGCGCATTGGCTTGATTTGGTCTCTTCGCTGCAGGCCAAGGGCGACTACACTTACCGTCATCATATTGCGGTCGGCGCGATTGCCAACATTCTCGGGACGTGGCTGGAGCTCGACCGCCAGGAGCTTCTGCAGCTGACCACCGCAGCGCTGCTGCATGACGTAGGGAAAATGCTCATCCCGGAGCACATCTTGAACAAGCCCGGGAAGCTTACCGATGAAGAATACGCCCAGATGAAGCGGCATACCGTCCTGGGCTACGAGATACTGAGGATAACGGTCGGCATCAACCACCGCCAGGCGCTCGTCGCTTTGCACCACCATGAACGCATGGACGGCAGCGGCTATCCGTTCGGCCTGACCGGCGACAAGATCGACCTGTTCAGCCGCATCGTTGCGGTGGCCGACGTGTTCCATGCCATGACCTCCGCGCGGATATACCGCAACCCGTCTCCATTCTACGAAGTTCTCTATCAGATGGAGAGAGATACGTTCGGCCCGCTGGACCCTGTCATCACCCGATTGTTTATCGAAAAAATCATGTCTGGCCTCATAGGCCATTCCGTTCTTCTGACAGATGGAAGCGAAGGAACGATTGTGATGATTCATCGGCATGATCCGATTCATCCCTTGGTGCAAAGGGAGAATCAGTTTCTCGATTTAAGCAAAGACTTGTCCACCCACATCAAGCAGATCCTATAATTCGTGTCAAGTCTCCCAAAGCCGCCCATGCGAACATAGTGCACAACGCCGAAAGCATCTTCCTCCCCTGGCCCGGTCTGCATTCCCTTGTCTAGCCAAATGCTATCCCATACAATACAGGAAGCAGATCCCTGCGATGAACGCAGTCATCGGACCAAACGACTATATGATTACAGCAATTGAGGTGTAAACGTGTATTTGGAAGGCAGTTACAATATTTATATTGTTGCTCTCTCTGTCTTGATTGCGATATTGGCTTCATATTCCGCATTAAATTTTGCGGCCAGAATATTGCATACGAGCGGGAAAAGCAAGTTTTTTTGGCTGTTGTCGGGATCTTTCGTCATGGGCAGCGGGATTTGGTCTATGCATTTCGTCGGCATGCTGGCCTTTCGTTTGCACGCTCCGGTGCAATACGATGTCTGGCTTACGCTGTTTTCCATGAGCGCCAGCATCATTGCTTCGTTCATCGCGTTCTACATAACAAGGTCCAAAAAAATCGACCGCATCCACATCGCCATCGGCGGCTTTTTCATGGGCAGCGGAATTGTGACAATGCATTATTTGGGTATGAAAGCGATGGTCATGCCCGCCACACTCACCTATAACAAAGCGTTGTGGGTCTTGTCCGCAATCATCGCATTTGCCGCGTCTTATGCGGCTTTGTTTTTGTTTATCCGCTTTCGGAACTACCAGGCGGCCAGCGGGCTCAAATGGCTGGCCTCTGTCATCATGGGCCTGGCCATCTGCGGCATGCATTATACCGGCATGAAAGCCGCCTTGTTCCAGGGGCACGGGCACGAGATGACGGAACAGGCCGCCTCGGTCGAAGTTTTCCTCCTATATAGCGTGACCGCGATGATCTTTATCATTTTATTGATATCGTGGGGAGCCATCTTCTTCGATCGGCACGTCCTGGAAAAAATGGCGTACCAAGACATCACGACAGGCTTGCCCAACCGGAATGAAATGAACCGCTTTTTCGATACCTATTCCGGAAACGACAGCATCGGCGTGCTGTTCCTCGATCTCGACCAGTTCAAAGCGATCAACGATACGCTGGGGCACCATGTCGGGGACCTGCTCGTTCAGGAAGTCGGCGCCCGTTTGCGCCTGTTTGTCCGCAGCGACCGGCAAGCGTACCGAATCGGGGGCGACGAGTTTCTGTTCATCGTGAACAAATGCACCCGGGAAGAGGCAGAACAGCTGGCCGAGCAAATTTTGCAAAAAACGAAAGAAGTGTACCATATTGACGGAAATGAGCTGTATATTACCGGAAGCATCGGCATCAGCATCGGCTCGATTCAGGATACCGACCGCTCCGTTTTGCTGAAAACGGCCGATACGGCCATGTACAAGGCGAAAGGGCGCGGCAAAAACCAATACTGCGTCTATGACGAGGAAATGGGCGAACAGGAAGTTAGGAAGATGGAGATTGAGAAGGATCTGCGGCACGCCCTGGAAAACAATCAGTTCTATATTGTGTATCAACCGAAATGGAACGTCAAAACGAACCGCTTGTTCGGCTTCGAAGCCTTGATTCGCTGGAAGCATCCGCGGCTGGGCATCGTGTATCCGGCGGAATTTATATCGATCGCGGAGGAGACGGGGCTGATCGTGCCGATGACGAGATGGACGCTGGAGGAAGCGTCCCGCCAGTGCAAGCAATGGCTGTCCGAAGGAGTAGCCCAGCCGGTATCGGTCAATTTGTCAGTCCGGCTGTTCCAGACGGACCGCCTGGTCGGCATGGTGCTGGACGCGCTGCAGTCGACCGGGCTGGAGGCAAGCTGGCTGGAGCTCGAAATTACGGAATCGATGATCCTGCATGATGTGGACGATATTATTCGCCAGCTGGAGCAAATTCGCGCGATGGGGGTGCGCATCTCGATGGACGATTTCGGCACAAGGTATTCTTCCATCGGGCTTCTGAACAAGATCCCTCTCGACGCGCTCAAACTGGACCGGTTGTTTACGCACGATCTGGACAATCCCGATAAGCGCGCCATTCTCCATGCCATTATGCTGATGGCGAAAACGCTGCACCTCGACGTCATCGCCGAAGGCGTCGAACAGCAGGAGCATATAGACTATTTGTCCAAGCTCGGCTGCCATCTGATGCAGGGGTACTATTACGGCAAGCCCCTCCATATCGACGAGCTGGAATCGTGGATCAAGGCGCGTCAAGCCGCTCCGGTGGACTAGCCGGAGCGTTTTTTTGTTGCAAGTGGCGCTGGTGTATTCTCCCCTTCCCCTGGATCAGCGCGCGATCGACCGCTCCGGCGCATCCCCGCCGCTTCGCAGCCGCGCCGTCGCGAAGCGGACTTCCCTGATTTTGCGCTCTCTGCCAGCATACGCTTCGTCCAACGCCATCCTCAGAATTCGGCTTCATCCTCCCGCTGCCAACGCCATCCTCCGCGATGAACGGAGAAGAGGGGATTTTTCCATGTTCCTCTTGACGTTAAGCGCGAAAGTCATTATCGTTATATTTAGCTGACTAACTAATAACAGGAGGGCGGCAATGGACATTCATCAGGCCGAATCTCTCGATTTGGTGTTCAAGCACGTCGCCAAGCTGCATAAGCAGACCGTTCATGCGCTGCTGTCGGGTAAAGGCATCTACCCCGGGCAGCCGCCGGTGCTGCGCGCGCTGGCGGAACGGGACGGGCAGAGCCAGAAGGAGCTTGCCGAGAAGCTGCAGATTACGCCGGCGACGCTGACCGTCATGCTCGGGCGGATGGAGAAGAACGGCCTCGTGGAGCGCAGGCCGGACGATGCCGACCAACGTGTGTCGAGAGTGTATTTGTCCGCGAAAGGACGCCTGAAGCATGACGAATTGAGCTCATTCATGTACGAAATGGAAGCGCTTTGCTTCGCAAACTTCACGATGGAGGAAAGAATCGTCTTTCGCCGGCTGCTGCTGCAAATGTACGACAATCTGGTGCGGGCCGATCTTAAGCCGCCGAAGCCCGATGAGGCGCAGCAATGATTAGCTGGCTAACGAGAGAGGGGGAATGATAGCGGTATGTGGACAATTATCGCGAAGTATATTAGGCCCTACTGGAAAGCGGCCCTGCTCGCGCCGCTATTGATGATGGTCGAGGTGTACACCGATCTGCTGCAGCCGCAGCTGATGGCCAGCATCGTCGACCACGGCGTCCTGACGGGAGATATCGCCCATATCCAGAAGACCGGGGCGCTCATGCTCGGCGTCGCGCTGATCGGCCTCGCAGGCGGCGTCGGCTGCACCGTCTTCTCCAGCATCGCGTCGCAACAGTTCGGAGCCGACGTCAGAAGCGACCTGTTCATGAAGGTGCAGGCTTCCTCGTTCCGCAACCTGGAGCGGTTTACGACCGGGTCGCTGATCACCCGCCTGACGAACGACGTAACCCAGGTGCAGATGTTCGTGCAGATGTTGCTGCGCATTCTGGTGCGGGCCCCGCTGCTGACGGTCGGCAGCCTGATCATGGCCTTCACGATCAGCGTCAAGCTGGCGCTCATCCTCGTCATCGTGACACCCGTCCTATTCGGCGTGCTATTCGCCGTCATCCGCCGCGGCTTCCCGCTCTTCTCCCAGGTTCAGCAGAAGCTGGACCGGCTCAACAACGTGCTGCAGGAGAACTTGTCGGGCATTCGCGTCGTCAAGGCGTTCGTCCGCGCCGATTACGAGAACAAGCGGTTCCGCGCCGCCAACGACGATTTTATGCATATCGCCGTCAAGGCCAACCTGGTGATGGCTACGATGATGCCGGTCATGTTCCTGCTGCTGAACGCCAGCATCGTCGCGGCGCTCTGGTTCGGCGGCAAGCTGTATTGGGGCGGCTCCTTGCAGGTCGGCGAATTGGTGGCCTTCACCAACTATGTGACGCAGATGCTGTTCTCTATGATGATGGTCGGCATGATGATGATGAACGTCTCCCGCGCCAAGGCTTCCGTGGGCCGGATTCAGGAGGTACTCGGCTCGCAATCGGAAATTCGCGATAAGGACGGAGCGAAGCCGCACACGATCCGCGCGGGCCGCATCGCGTTCGAGGACGTGTCCTTCGCCTACGATCCCGACGAGCCCGTGCTGCAGCACATAAGCTTCACGGCCGAGCCCGGCCAGACGGTAGCGATACTGGGAGCGACCGGCTCCGGCAAGTCCTCGCTCGTCAGCCTGATTCCGCGCCTGTATGACGTGGCCGCGGGGCGGGTGCTGATCGACGGCATCGATGTCCGGGACTTTCCGCAGCGCCATCTGCGCAGCCAGATCGGCATGGTGCTGCAGCAGGCGGTTCTGTTCAGCGGCACGATCCGCGACAATATCGCCTTCGGCCGGCCGGACGCTTCGCAGGAGGAGATCGAGGCGGCGGCCCGGGCGGCCCAGGCGCACGACTTCATCGCGGCGCTGGCGGACGGCTACGATACGGTGCTCGGCCAGCGCGGCGTGAACTTGTCCGGCGGGCAGAAGCAGCGCATCTCGATCGCCAGGGCGCTGCTAATTAAGCCGCGCATCCTGATTCTGGACGACAGCACGAGCGCCGTCGACCTCGGCACCGAATCGCGGATTCAGGCCGCGCTGAAGGAGCTGATGCAAGGCAGCACGTGCCTGATTATCGCCCAGCGCATTTCTTCCGTGCTGGAAGCCGACCAGATTATCGTGCTGGACGAAGGGCGCGTCGCGGCGGTCGGCACCCACCGGGAGCTGCTGGCAACCAGCGAGGTATATCAGGAGATTTACCGATCCCAGCTGAAAGAGGAGGATGCCGCCAGTGCGTGACCATCGGAATACTTCCGCGGCTTCCGCCGATCACCGGCCCCCTGTGATGGGCATGGGCGGGATGGGCGGCGGAGCGGCCCGCGGCATGGCTCCCAAAGCTCGTCCCAGGAATACGAAGGAGACGCTGATTCGGTTATGGGCTTATCTCAGCCGGCATCGCGGCAGTCTCTTTATCTTATTTTTGCTCACTGCGCTCAGTTCAGCGATCGCGCTGGCCGGCCCGTATCTGATCGGCGTCGCCATCGACCGCTACATCATCCCCGGAGATTACGCCGGCCTGCTGCGGCTGTGCGCCGGGCTGCTCGCCATATATGTGCTGGGCACGGCTGCATCCTGGATTCAAGTCTACATGATGACGAAGGTTTCCCAGCGCACCGTCTGGGAGATGCGCAAGGATCTGTTTGCCCGGCTGCAGCAGCTGCCGCTCCGTTTCTTTGACAGCCGGGCGCACGGCGACTTGATGAGCCGCACGACGAATGACATCGAGAACGTCTCGAACACGCTGAACCAGAGCGTGACCCAAGTGTTCTCCAGTCTGCTGAACGTCGCCGGGGCGCTTGTCATCATGCTCAGCCTGAACGTATGGCTGACGCTGCTCAGCCTAGTGACCGTGCCGCTGATCATGCTCATCACCCGCAAGATGGCCGGCTTTACGCGCAAGCACTTCGCCGAACAGCAGCGGCAGCTCGGCGAGCTGAACGGCTTTATCGAGGAGACGGTAACCGGCCAGAAGGTCGTCATGACCTTTTGCCGGGAGGAGCAGGCGGTCGCCGATTTCAACGCCATCAACGCCAGGCTCAGAAGCGTCGGCATTCGCGCGCAAATTTTTACCGGCTTGATGGGTCCCGTCATGAACGTCGTGAACAACTTGAGCTTTGCGATTATCGCCTGCGGCGGCGGCTGGCTGGCCTTCCTCGGCGTCACGAGCGTCGGCATCGTCGTCAGCTTCCTGAACTATTCCAGGCAGCTGGGCCGTCCGATCAACGAGCTGGCCAATCAGTTCAACATGATCCAGGCCGCCATCGCCGGAGCGGAGCGCGTATTCGAGATCATGGATGCGCCGACGGAGTTCGAGGAAGACAGCGGCCGCAGGCGGCTGGAATCGGTCCGCGGCGAGGTCGTCTTCAGCGGCGTCTCCTTCGGGTACAAGGACGACGTCTCCGTCCTTAAAGGCGTGACGCTGACCGCGAGACCCGGCGATACGATCGCTCTGGTCGGCCCGACCGGCGCAGGCAAGACGACGATCGTGAATCTGCTCACCCGCTTCTATGAAATTCGGGAGGGGACGGTGACCATCGACGGCCGCAGCATTCAGGAATACGACAAGAACAGCCTGCGACAGCAGCTCGGCATCGTCCTGCAGGATGCCTACCTGTTCTCGGATACCATCCGCGAAAATATACGCTACGGCAAGCTGGACGCCACCGATCAGGAGGTGGAGGCGGCGGCCAGGCTGGCGAATGCCGACGGCTTCATCCGCAAGCTGCCGCACGGCTATGACACCGTGCTGACGGCTGAAGGCGGCAACTTAAGCCACGGGCAGCGCCAGCTGATCACGATTGCCCGGGCCATTCTCGCCGATCCGGCGATTCTGATTCTCGACGAGGCGACCAGCAGCATCGATACCCGCACCGAGATGCATATCCAGGAAGCGATGAACCGGCTGATGCAGGGTCGCACCAGCTTCGTGATCGCTCACCGGCTCAGCACGATCCGGGAGGCCGATCAAATTCTCGTGATCCACGGCGGCCAAATTATCGAGCGGGGCACGCACGAAGAGCTGCTTGCCCATCGGGGCTTTTATTATGAGCTGTATACGAGCCAGTTCCAGAAGGTCGGATAGGACTTGCGCGCAGAACAGCACGCACATGAATAAGGTTAGCCGGCGCACTGAACGCAGGCTAACCTCTTTTTTTGCGCGGCTGCGACATTAATCATGCAAAGTCAATTTTCCTTGATTCAGCTGTTCGATCTGCTCCCCGGACAAATGCTCGATTTTATTGGCGCCTTTCACGCCGCTTAATATGATGCCGTACTTCTCGGCAATGTAGCTGTGCATCTCTTTCATGTCCTGCTCGGTCAGCTCCGCCAGGCCCGGCTCCCCTTTCAGCCTGCCCAGCATAATCCCGATCACTTCCGCAGCGAGCGCGGTGTTGGGCTGAATGCGGGCGCTGCCGTAGGCGACGGCTGACGCTCCGACATTTTTGCCGGCAACGATCGCGTTCGCATAGCCTTTGGGAATGAAGGACCTTAGCGGCATCCCGTACTTGTCCGGGTCCCCGACCTGCAGCCCCCAGTTGTGGCTCATCGTTCCTTGCAGGTCGATCGGATACCCGGCAATGCTCACATTATCCCAGAACATCGTGCCGCTCATCAGATCCGCCGCCTGCAGCACATATTCCGTCTCGTAGCGGTCGAAATCGCGGATGTACAAGTAATTGGGGAAGCCGTTCAATTCCGCTTCCTCCCAGCCGGGCAGCTCCTGGCGCAGGTGAGGCAGCACCTTTTCCGTCTCGGCCTTGCCTAATGCAAGGGCTCTCTCAACGCTTTCCGGGCTCGACGGGTCCACATTGTACACCAGAAGAGCGTTGATCAGCACCTCGCCGTCCCGCAGATGGATCGCGTTAAGACCTCGCAAAAAGACCTCTTTGCTGCTGGGCGTATATCTTGCGCCGACATGGCCGAACCCCCACGTAAACTTATCGGTCACCGTCGACTGCGTCCCATATTTCTCTTCCGCCTCCTGCTTGCTCAGCCGGTTGAATTCTCGGCGAAACTTGTCCCAATCGACATGGCGGAATTTCATCATCATCGAGGCCGCCATATAATCCTTCTCGCCGCCGAACACCGTTTCGATGCCGGGAATCCGCTTCAGCGCCAGCTTTCCGGAAAGCGCGCCGAAATCCGTATTTTCCACCCAATACTTCGCCTGCAGCGTCTTCTCTTTCCCCGCCGCATCGCGATAGGTGATCGATTCGATCCGCTGCCTGGAGCTGCCTTCCTCCGGGGCCAGCTTGATTCCTACGATGGTGATGCCGGATTCCAGCGGAATATCCTCGATCAATGAATGGAAATATTGCGCGAACTCGCCGGACAGGCGGATGTCCCCTCGCTTATAACGGTCGAACAGCTCCTTGACTCTGCCCTGGAGCAGCGATTGCCGGCTATCGTCCTCCGGCTCGTCCAAAAAATGCATTTCCCCCTGAACAAGCTGCCCGCCCGGCTGGTTCCTCGGATCAAGAATAACGACCGACAGCCCTTCATCCTTCGCCGCCCGGGCCAAATACATGCCTTCGATTTCCGAGCCGATCACCGCGACGTCGGGAAACGAGTCATTTCCCCGGCCCCGATCATCCGAGCCCGCCTCACAGCCAGCCAGGAAAATAAGCAGCGCGATCATCAAACCTGCCACAACACGATATTTCGGTTTCATCTGTTCCCCCTGATCATGGTCATCGCCTTTTTTTCTAATCCATGCCTTGCCTTTCCCAAAGATTTATACGGACGGTTGTTTCAAAAGGTTGCATGGATGTCGGACGGCGCCCCCCTGCAGCCGGCACATCGTCATGCGCCGCGAATGCCCGGGCCTTGCGTTTCGTTCCGAATTGTGATACAGTTCAGATAAGTCGAGAACTTGAAACCTGATTCACATATTGTAAAGGGTTATCATTTTAGCGATGGAGCCTTTTGCAATATGTGAATTTTTTATTTTCTTGAAGAAAGAATTAAAAAAGAGCATGTTAAAAAACAATTTGGAGGTTATCCCATGCAAACAGGTACAGTAAAATGGTTCAACGCAGAGAAAGGCTACGGCTTCATCGAGGTGGAAGGCGGCAACGACGTATTCGTGCATTTCAGCGCGATCACAGGCGACGGCTTCAAAACGCTGGACGAAGGCCAGCGCGTTGAATTCAACGTGGTGCAAGGCAACCGCGGACCGCAAGCCGAGAACGTCGTCAAGCTGTAAGACCACATCGCCAGACGGCCAAGCCGCCCCAACTTCGGTTGAGGCGGCTGTTTTATTGCCCGAAATTCGGCATTCAGACCGCTTTGCGCGTCAGACTATCGCCCACGAATGCACACACTTACTTTTTGGTAGCTTATATTATATAATCATTTTGACAGCCAAGCGCTTACTTAAGAGACGAGCACCGAACCTCAATTTTAGAACAGAAAGGATAGGATTCGCGTGGACAATACAAAGGAACAAGTGCTGCAGGCTTACCGTTTCAGACATGCATGCAAGGAGTTCGATCCCGACCGGAAAATCAGCGAGGCCGATTTCGCCTATATTTTGGAGACCGGACGGTTGTCGCCCAGCTCCTTCGGCTTCGAGCCGTGGCAATTCGTCGTCCTGCAAAATGCCGACATGCGCGCCAAGTTGCTCCCCGTGACCTGGGGCGCGCAAAAAACGTTGCCGACCGCCAGCCACTTCCTGCTCATCCTGTCGCGCCGGCCCAGCGAGCTGATGCCCGATTCCGAGTATATCGCGAGCATCTCCGCGCAGGTTCAGGAGCTTCCTCAGGAGGTCGCTGCCAAGAAAAAGGAGATGTATCACCGCTTTCTGGAATCGGATTTCGCGCTGCTCGGCAACGACCGGGCGATGTTCGAATGGGGATGCCGGCAAGCTTATATCGCCCTCGGCAATATGATGACCTCCGCCGCCATGATCGGCATCGATTCCTGCCCTATCGAGGGCTTCGACAAGGAACAGGTCGAGCGCATCCTGGAGGAAGAAGGCATTCTGGACCGCTCGCGCCTCGGCGTGGCCTGCATGGCCGCCTTCGGCTACCGCGTCCGCGAGCCGCGCGCCAAGACGAGACGGCCTGTGGAGCAGGTCGTGACGTGGGTGAACTGACTTCGGCCAGCGCCTTCATCAGCGATGCGGCCGCCCCCGCGCACGCTGCCCATCATACAGGCCAGCTCCTCGTGCGATCAAAAAGAGACGTTATCCGCTTGCCTGCCGTCGTCATGCGATGTTTGCTGGCGGCTTCGCTTTAAGGATTCCAACGCCCGCCCGGCTGCTCTGCAGCCGGCTTTTCTTTGTTCCGAGGTTCGACAAGACAAAAGATTGCAATTTTGAGCGATAATTAGCCGGATTGTGTAAAGATTTCGACGCCATGCTTATGATACAATTGTAAACGCTGTCATTCCATAATAAGGAGGAAGACGATATGCAACGCTGCAAGCGCATCCTGTCTGCCGTCCTGACGGCCGCCATGGCCCTCTCTCTGATGGGCGGAGCTGGCGGCTGGACGAACGGACAAGCCGCCGCCGAGGAAGCCGCCGGTGCGGCGTCCGGCGGCAAATTCGACTTCGGCTCCGAGACGAGCCCCGTCGCCCCGGGCTATACTCGGGTCGCCCACACGACGATTTACGACCAGACGCTGGGCTACGGCTTGAACAAAACCGTCAATCAGCGGGACCGGGGAACATCCGACCCGCTGCTGCGGGATTTTGTGCTCGCCTCAGACTACGCTTTTATGGTGGACTTGCCGAATGGCGAGTATGAGGTCACGATCATCGCCGGCGATGCCATCGCCTCCAACCGGACGGAAGTCGCGATTGAAGGCGTCTCCTACGGCACGATGTCCTCCTCCAGCGGACAATACGCCGAGCTGAAGCAGAGAGTCGTTGTGAACGACGGCCAGATGACCTTCCGATTCGGCCGGGACGGGCGCGTGAACGCCATCGAGCTGGCGCCGACGACCGCCCCGAACGGGCTAACGGTCGCGGAGGCGACCTATGCCGCAAGCTCGTCTGTCCGCCTCGTCTGGGATGCGGTATACGGAGCGACGGGCTACAACCTGTACCGCGCGGCGGAGGAGGATGACGACTTTACCATGCTCGGCGCGACCCCGCATCCGTCCTTCACCGATCGAACGGTGCAGCTCGGCACCACGTACCGGTACCGGGCCACCGCGCTGATGGACCGCGGCATCGAGTCCGTCCCGGGCGCCGTCCTCGAGGTCACGGTCGCGGATCGCTCTGTTCCGCCCCCGGAAGCGCCTGACGGGCTCGCTGTCGAAAGCGCGGCCAAGAGGCAGCTGGCGATTCGCTGGAATGCCTCGGATCGGGCTCTGTTCTACAATATCTACCGTTCCCAGGCTGAGGATGGCCCTTTCCGCCTGGTCGGCACCTCTGCCGAGCCGAGCTTTGTCGACGATCACGTGTTCACGACCGTGCCTTACTATTACGAGGTCGCCGCTGTCAATGAGGGCGGCTTGTCCAAGCGGTCCGCAGTGCTGTCTGTGCCGGCCATGACGGTGCTCACCCGCCAGGCGGAAACGCTGGACCGCAGCCCGGTCGCCGTCCGGACCGAAGCAGGCGTGTATACGGGCTGGCGGCTCTTCGCCACCGACCCGGACGATATCGCTTTCAATCTGTATCGGGACGGCCTTAAGGTCAACGAAGCCCCGATCACGGGCAGCACCAACTATTTGGACCCCGGCGGCAGTCCGGGCTCGGTGTACGAGGTTCGCGCCGTCCGAAATGGCGTCGAAGAGCGGCAAGGCGAAACCTTCGGCGTATGGAACGAGAACTACCTTGACGTTCCGCTGCAAAAGCCAGACGGCGGAGTTACCCCGAGCGGAGAAGCTTATACGTATCACGCCAACGATGCCAGCGTCGGGGATCTGGACGGCGACGGAACGTACGAGCTGATCGTCAAGTGGGACCCCTCGAACTCCAAGGACAATTCGCAATCCGGCTATACCGGCAATGTGTATATCGACGCCTACAAGCTGGACGGCACGCTTCTGTGGCGCATCGACCTCGGGCGGAATATCCGGGCCGGCGCCCATTATACGCAGTTTATGGTCTATGATCTGGACGGCGACGGCAAGGCGGAAGTCGCCTTCAAGACGGCGGACGGCACGATTGACGGAACTGGCCAAGTTATCGGCGATCCGAATGCGGATTACCGGAATGCCAGCGGATATATTTTGAGCGGACCGGAATACCTTACCATTTTCGACGGGGTAACAGGAGGAGCGCTGCACACCGAGAATTACGATCCGCCGCGCGGCAGCGTCTCCAGCTGGGGCGACAGCTACGGCAATCGGGTCGACCGTTTCCTGGCGGCTATCGCCTATCTGGACGGAGAACGGCCGAGTCTGGTCATGGCCCGGGGCTATTATACGCGAACCGTGCTGGTCGCTTACAATTGGCGGGACGGCCAGCTGACGAAGCTGTGGAAATTCGATACGAACGATCCGGGCCATGAGCAATATACAGGGCAAGGCAATCATAATTTGTCGGTGGCGGACGTCGACGGCGACGGCAAGGATGAGATTGTGTACGGGGCGATGGCGATCGACGACGACGGCTCCGTCCTGTATTCGACCGGGCTTGGCCATGGGGACGCCATGCATGTGGGCGACCTTGACCCGACCCGGCCAGGTCTGGAAGTGTTTGCCGTGCACGAGCATTATCCGAATCCGGCCGGCATTGAATTCCGCGACGCCGGGACCGGCGAGCTGATCTGGGGCATCCCGACCAACTACGATGTCGGGCGGGGCATGTCCGCCGATATCGATCCCCGTTACCCCGGCGAAGAGGTGTGGGCCAGCGGGGAAGTCGGCGGCGTCTACTCGGCGAAAGGCGAGAAGATCAGCAGCACCCGGCCGTCGATCAACTTCGGCATCTGGTGGGACGGCGATCTGCTGCGCGAGCTGCTCGATCATCAGTGGAATGGCTCGGTCGGCGTTGGCAAGATCGACAAGTGGGACTATATAAACGGACGCTCGGTCAACCTGTTGACGGCCAGCGGCACTTATTCCAACAATACGACGAAAGGCAATCCTTCCCTGCAGGCCGATCTGTTCGGCGACTGGAGGGAGGAGGCCGTATGGCGGAGCGAGGACAGCAGCGCCCTGCGCATTTACACGACGACGGATGTGACGGAGCACCGGATATATACGCTGATGGACGACCCCGTCTATCGCCTCGCTGTCGCCTGGCAAAATACCGGGTATAACCAGCCGCCTCACCCGGGCTTCTATCTGGGCGAAGGCATGGCCAAGCCGCCGATGCCGCAGCTGCGCCGGATTCCGGTACCGGTCTCGTCCATCCGGATCGAGCCCGCTTCCCCGGAGGTGGCGGTCGGCGACACCGTGCAGTTGCAGGCGCTGGTCGCTCCGGCGGCAGCCACCGACAAGTCGGTCGTCTGGAGCGTATACTCGTCTGACGGCGCGGCGACTTCGGCGGCTTCGATCGATCAAGCCGGTACGCTTCAAGCGCTGATGCCGGGAACCGTTCGGGTGAGGGCCGCGGCCGCCGACGGCTCGGGCGCCGCCGCGGAAGCCGACATCGTCATTGCCGCGCCTGACGGCCCGGCTGCGGCAGCCCCCGGCACCGCCGTCCTGTCGAGCGACAACGGGCACGGTACCGGGCTGCTGGACGGCGACTATACGATCACGATGAACCTGTGGCACGGCCAGAACGGCAGCTTCTACAAGCTGTACGAGAACGGTGTATTGATCGAGGCCAGGACGGTGGAGGACCGGTCGCCGTCAGCGCAGACGATTGCAACGTCGATCACAGGGAGAAGCAACGGAACATACCGGTATACGTGCGAGCTGATCAACCGGCACGGAACGACCGCCTGCGAGCCGGTCACGGTGGAGGTGAAGCATGCCGCGCCGTCCAAGCCGGTCTTGTCCCATAACAACTGGGACGGCGACGGGAGCTTCGAGGTGCGGATGAATCTGTGGTGGGGGACGAACGGCACGCAGTACAAGCTGTATGAGAACGGCAGGCTGATCGACAGCCAGCCGCTGGCCGCCGCCTCGCCGCAGGCGCAATCGGCCGTCACCACCCTGCAGGGCAGAGCGCCCGGAACGTACCAGTACTACGCCGAATTGATCAACGACGCGGGGACAACGCGAAGCGATCCAATCACGGTGACAGTCAGCAGGTAAGCTCGCGCTCGCGGGAGACACGGGCTGGCGAAGCCGCAGCAGCATAAGGAACATACGAGAGAGAGGGAATCCCTCCGTCTTGGATCGGAAATATCCGAGGGAGGCGACCCTCTCTCTTTCATAAAATGGGAAATTGTAAGACAATTGGGCAAAAGAACAGGAGAGGAAGGTGTTACTTTAGGCGGTTGCGAATATTGGTTTGGCGGGGATTATTCCGATGCTCATCTGGTTGTTGTTCGTCGTTCTTTTTATTTATGCGGGAATCTCGGTTATAAGCTACATCAATTGGAGAAAGAAGCAGGCGCGCGATGTGGCGGACAAACTGGATAAAATCATAGAGCTGCTGAATAAGCATGAGCAGCGCTAATCTCATACGGCAAGCGGGTCTCGGGAAGAGATCCGCTTTTTCTATGAGCCGATCATCGAATTTTGTCCTGATATACGGTTTGTTCCAATTGTTCGACTCTTCGGAAAAGGTTCTTCCACTTGCGTACAACGTAATAAATACCGAACATAAGCAAAATCACACATACAGCGAATACGATAAGCTCCGGCCAAAAAATCCAGCTCACGTCTTCACCTCCCTTGCATCCGTGAGGTTATCCCCATTGTAGCTTATTTTTTACTTATATTACAAAATTTCAAGAACAAATTCCTCTATCTTACGCCAAAAAGGCCACCCTTTGGTCCATACGCCGGACGTGCGGGGATAGCCTTTCGTCGGGATGGCAGGAAACGCCTATCTCCGGTCTGCATTCGAACCCGGATTGCCGAAAGAATCCAGATCTTCATCGCCGATCAAATCGACGTATTCTTTGGCCCCTTCAGGGATCGTCACCAGATCGGCCGCTTCCGCCGTCGTCTCCAGATTTTCCATTCCCTGCTTCGTATGCTCGTCCATCGGATAACCTCCCTCAACCGGAATCTGGAATATTGTGCTCCGATCCAGGCTGTTTTATCCTCCGCCCGTCGCTTTTCCCTATAATTCTTCAGTGACGACTTCTTAATAGGCTTATTCCAAATAAAACAGCGGCTATCAGCATAAACTAGCCTTCGCCGAGGTTCATCCCCCGCAAGAAGCCACCCCTCCCCGCCATGGCTCAATGAGCCCTGCTCCCGCCCGACTCTGCTTTTTCCGCCGAGAGCACCCCGCTAGAGAGGAAGGCGAGCAGCGAGCCCGCCAGGCAGACTCCCGCAAACATCCCAATCGCGGCATACCCGCCAAAGCCTGCATACAGCATCCCGGCTGTCCAAGCGCCGCACGTCGTCGCCGCATTCATGGTGGAGGTGGCCAGACTGGAAATCGTGCCGCGGATGGTCGGATTCAGACTGTTCAGCAGCCCCACCATGAGCGGGAACAAAATGCCGAGAATCGCAAAAATGAACATATAAGCGCCCGCGGCGATCAAAACCGACGATACATGAGGCAGCGCGATATAAGCGGCAGCTGCGATCGGCATTCCCGCCGCCATCGTCCGCAGCGGAGTCAACGTCTTGATTACCTGAGCGCTCCATAAGCTGCCGAGCAAATTGCCGAGCCCCAGAAAAACGATCACGTATACCGTCTCATCTACCGAGAGGTGAAAGCGGTCCGTCATCCATTTGCCGAGAAAGGCGAAGGCGGCGCTGCTCCCGAGATGGACGAAAAAGTAAGCGGCGTAAGTGCCTCTCGCCCTGCTGCTGTTAAGCAGTGGAACGTATCTTGAGAAGATCGAAACTTGCTGAGCCCTGAGCGGTTGGCTCGGTTTCATGCTTGGCACAACCGCTATGGCGACAGCCGCCAGCAGCAAAGACACGCAGCCGATGGCCCAGAAAGGAACCGCCCAATAGCCTGCCGCCAGCAGGCTGCCGATCGGCACGCCCAGCGCCTGGGAGACGGCGAGCCCGGCATAAGCCGCGCCCAGCGCCTTGCCGACTTTAGCCGGGGGCAGCAATGTCGGTATGGCGGCCCACACCTGCGGCGCCGTGAATGCCGCGCTTACCCCTGCCAGAAATCGAAACAGCACCATCGTCCAGAAATCGATGGCGAAACCGCACAGGCCCGTCGAAACCGCGAAGCACACCAGTCCTCCTACCAGCACTTTTTTCCGGTCCCACCCGTCAGATAATGGTCCCGCGATCAGCGCGAACGCCGACGAGCCTAAAGTATAGGCTCCTACCATCCAGCCCGCCATGCGAGTCGGCACATCGAACAAGCTTTGCAATGTCGGAATCAGTGGAGAAATCAGAAACGTATCCGTACCGATCAAAAACATAATCAGAAAAAACAGCACAGTGATTTGACGCATCGTTATCAACTCTTTCGCAAATGGATTTGACTTAAGGCCCATTGTAATGCATAATAGCGACAAATATTGTCACTATCCCGAAAATTCGACGAAGTCCGTCGGCGAATTTTCAGTACCGAAGGTGAGACCGATGACGAAGGATTCGTTCGTCATCGGCGCCTAATTATAAAATGGCGGGGGCCTGGTTATGTCCAAATCGAAACGTTTGCTGGAGCTGATGATGACGGTCAACCGAAAACGGAAGTTTACCGTGAAAGAACTGGCCGCGGAGTTCGGCGTCTCTACAAGAACGATGCTGAGAGATTTGCAGGAATTGAGCTCGCTCGGTTTTCCGCTGTATTCGGAGGTTGGTCCTCACGGCGGCTACCAGGTGCTGAAGGAAAGCATTTTGCCGCCAATCGCCTTCACCGAAAGAGAAGCCGTGGCTTTGTTTTTTGCCGCGCATGCGCTTCGCCACTATTCTTCGCTGCCTTTCGAAGCGGAGACGGCTTCCGCGCTGCACAAATTTTATTTGCACCTGTCCGGGGACGTGCGCGACCGTATCGATCAGATGAAGAACCGGTTCGACTTCGTGACGCCGACGCGGCAGCAGGCCTCCCCGTATTTGTCGATCCTGCTTGAGGCCGCCGTTCGGCAGAAGGTGCTTGCCATCGAATACGAGTCCCGGGGAGACGGAGTATGCCGCAAAATACAACCGATTGGCATCTATGCGAGCAACGGATTGTGGTTCTGCCCGGCGTACTGCTTTCTTCGCCAAGATTTTCGCATCTTCCGCTGCGACCGCATTCGTTCGGCGGAATACGATGCGGACGGTACGGAGCCGCTTGATTTGCGGGACGTTCATCTTGGCAATAAGGAATCATGTTTCCGATCGGAGAAAGAATCGGTCCAGCTTTACGCGGAACTAAGCCGCCAAGGCGTCCAAATGTGCGAAGCCGTCATGTGGCTCGGCGCTCATCTGCATGTGCGGGAGGATGGCACGGGGTGGCTGGAAGGGCCGGTTGCGCGGAACGATATAGCCTTCTATGCCAAATTTTTCATCGGGCTGGGGAGCGAAGCGACCGTCAAGCAGCCGCAAGAGCTGGTTGACGAGTTGAAGCGGCATTTAACGGAATTGATAGCCAAATATTCGTAGCATTGGCATTTAAAAAAGGCAGCCCCCGGATGAAACCGACAGCCGCCCTTCCATTATTCATCGAATTTGACGTTGTGCAAAATGCTGACTTCCACCCGCCGATTCCTCGATCGTCCTTCTTCGGTGTCGTTCGAATCGATCGGCTTATATTCCCCGTAGCCGATGGTGCGGAACCGGGCGGGATCCAAATTTTCGTTCTGCATCATGATCTTCATGAAATTCAAAGCTCGGCTTGAGCTTAAGTCCCAGTTCGACGGGAAGGTGCTGTTGCGGATTGGCACATTGTCCGTATGTCCTGCCACTTCCACCGGATATTCCGGGTATTCGGAGAGCATGTTGCCTATCGCTTGAGCAAGCTGCCTGGAATCGGACTTCACCGTGGCCGAACCCGACTCGAACAGGGCGTGATCCCGGATGCGGAGCACGAGCATATTCCGGTTCAGCTCCGTCTCCAGCTGCGTCGACAGCTGGTTCTCCTGAATATACAGATCGATCTGCGCCTTCAGCTCGCTGAGATCCTGCATCTCCTTCTCCCACGCCGCCTGCTGATCCGCTTCGACGGCCAGTTGGCTGGAGACGCGGTCCATCTCCGTCTGGCCGAAGTCCGGCTGCTCCATCTCGATCGGCGTAGACTTAAAAATCTCGAAAAAGCTCGTTCCCCCGGTAAAGGCCGCGTTCAACGACTTCATAATCTGATCGAACTTCTTCGAATCGACCTGGCTGGAGGCAAACAGGATGATGAACAATGCCAGGAGCAGCGTCAACAGGTCGGCATAAGGAATCAACCAGGACTCGTCGATATGCTCCTCATGATGCGCCTGTCTATGCTGCTTCTTCCGCACGGCTGGCTCCCCCTTCCGCAAGCTCCATCGCCTTACGCTCCGCCGGAGACAGGAACACCTCCAGCTTTTGCCGAACGGCATTCGGCGTAATGCCCGACTGGATCGACAGCAGCCCTTCGATCATCATGAGGCGGATCGCCACTTCCTTCTTGGAGCGCTGCTTCAGCTTGTTCGCCATCGGGTGCCACAATACGTATCCCGTAAAAATCCCCAGCAGCGTCGCGATGAAAGCGGCAGAAATCAAATGGCCCAATTCTTCGGTGTTACTCAGGTCGCTCAGCGCGGCGACGAGCCCGACAACCGCCCCGAGCACGCCGAGCGTCGGCGCGTACGTCCCTGCCTGAGTAAAAATAGCGGCGCCGGTGCGGTGTCTCTCCTCCATCGCGGCGATATCCTCCATCAGGACGTCGTGAACGAATTCCTGATCGCTGCCGTCGACGATCATGCGCACTCCGGACTTCAGGAAAGCATCGTCGATGCCCTCGATCTTGTCTTCCATTGCCAGCAGCCCTTCGCGGCGGCTGATCATCGCCCATTCCGTGAACATGTTGATCAGTTCCGTCTTCGGGATCAGCTTCTGCTGCTTGAATACAATGCCAAACAGCTTGGGCACCATCCGCAAATCTTGCATGGGAAAAGCGATAAATACTGCGGCGATCGTGCCGACGATAATAATCATGATAGCAGCGGGATTCACCAGCGCCGCCAGGCTTGCCCCCTTCAGGATCATTCCCAGTCCGACGGCAAGGATTCCCAGAATCAGTCCTATAATCGTTGACTTTTCCACGCTTACGTCTCCCCTAATCGTTCTATAATTCTGCGGCCTTGTCGCCACCTTTCTTCCTATTATTTCGACATTATGAACGGGAAGTATTAGTTCTTTTTAGATTTCTCTGCGAAAAAGAGACGTTATTTGCTCAAGATGTTCCAATAAATGTAGGAAACTGCCTGTTGACATCGTCTCGAGGATGCAGCCGCGCTACATAGCAAAAAAACGCTCGATGACTTGGGTCATGCTCACCAGCGGTTTCGCGCTGCCCCCCACAGGCACACCCGGCATATGAGACAACGAATCCTGCAAAAAATGCAACATTTTTCGTATCCGTCGCACATGAGCTGGGGGAATGTTGTATTTCGCGCAACAATTTTGGCGAGATTGGCTTCAAACCAGGGATCAACACCCGAAATGCTGTACTTTATACAACATTGAGCCGTCAGTAGGCTTTATCCTCCCGTTTTTGTTGTACAAAATACAACATTTTCTAACTCTCCGGAAAATCGGGCGGAGTGCGCGGCCTGGGACCCGAACCAACAAAAAGGCACCCTCACCGGGTGCCTCTCTTGGTCAAGACGGAATATAACCGCTTCAAAATCCGAAGCGTTATTAATAAGCCAGGCTGAACAGTCCTTTGATGTGGGACAAGTAACGAATGTTGCTTGCCTCTTTCATCAAGGACGCGGGCAGGCCTTTCAGCTGGGTCTGGTTGCCGCCGATCGTGCCGATCGCGTCTTTGCGGCCCAGGCTAGCCAGCGTGCCGGAGAATACCGGCGTGAACGTGTCCATCGGAGCGCCTTTGAAGTAGGCCATCAAGTTGAAACCAACCGTCTCGCCCATCTGCCAAGCGAGCTGCGCCGTCGGCGGATAAGGACGCTCGCCGTTCATGACTACCGCGCTGTCGCCGGCCAGGAAGATGTCCGGATGCGAGGTCGATTGCAGGGTAGGCGTGACCGTCGCGCGGCCGCGGTTGACTTCGATGCCGCAGTTCGCCACGACCGAGTTGCCTTGAACTCCGCCGGTCCAGACGAGCGTCTTCGTCTCGATCGTGCTGCCGTCCTTGAGCGATACCGTTGTCTCCTGCATTTCCGTGATCGCCACGCCGGTCAGGAACTTCACGCCGCGCTTCTCCAGGCTCGTCTTGGCGCGCTCGACCAGCTCCGGAGCGAAGCCCATCAGAATCGACGGCGCCGCTTCTACACAGTAAATGGATACTTCGTTAAAGTCGACCCCTTTGCTGCGGCACAATCCAGGCAGCATGTCGGCAAACTCGCCGACCAGTTCGATGCCGGTCAGACCGCCACCGCCGACGACGAAGGTCGCATCCGCCTTGTCCTTCGACTGGCGGTACGCTTCGATCTGCGCTTCGACGTGCGCGCGCAGCTTGTTCGCGTCGTTGACCGATTTGAGCGTGAAGCTGTGCTCCTGCAGGCCGGGAATGCCGAAGAACGCCGTTTCGCTGCCGAGCGCCACGACCAGGGCGTCGTATTCGTACGTCTTGCCGCTGGCCATAAGGACCTTCTTGTCATCCGGATGGATCGATTCGACCGTATCGATTTGCAGATTGATATCCTTGCCGCGCAGCAGCTTATCCAGCGGCAGCGCCACCGCCTGCTCCGCCAAGTTGCCGGCGGCCAAACGATGCAGTTCCGTAATAATTTGGTGGGTCGGGAATCGGTTAACGAGCGTGATGTCCGCTTCTTCGGGCGTCAAGTACTGCCGGGCCGTCAATGCGCTCAGCAAGCCGCCGTACCCGCCGCCTAAGATCAATATATGCTTCGACATACTTATCCTCCGTTCTTGTTCCGGCTATTATTGCTGACGCTGCTGCCGTTCAGCCGTGACTTCCAGGAAGGCTTGAGCGAAACGGAGCGTCTTTTGTACCTGCGGGTCCTTCAGCATCTTGAGAATACCGAACAAGCCGACTTGGGCGGGCTCAGCCTGCGCCCGGTCGCTTGCTTCGATAGCGGCTTGGGCGTAAGTTTTGGCCTTGTCTTGAATCGGCTTCACAAACTCCTCGACGCCGCCTTTCAGGTCGTCGATCAGAACTTTGTCCGTCACCAGATTTTGCACCACATCGTACGTCTTCGTTAAGATGGTTACCATCTCCGCCAGCTTGGGCAGGTTCTCGACGAGGATCGTAAGCGATTCCTGGACCTCGGGCTTCATCAATTGATCAAGCACGTCCGTCGTTTGCCGAGCCTGCTGGGAAGCGTTGTTGTCTTGGCCGTCAAGTGCCGCTTGTTGAGTAGGTGCTGCTGACATGAGAGAACGTCCTCCTTTGCTTTGAAATAGAAGTCCCTATTTTCCATCACCTGTCGATGGTCTAGTCACGAAAACGGGTTATCGGTTTCGACAACGTCGTGCTCTCGTTATTGTTACATTTTTCACATATAACAACATACTAATCTGGACTGGCTAACTTCCAAATCTCATCCTTGGCCAGACGAACAGGCTGAAACGGAACCCTATGTACCCCTATTATACACCTCTTGAGCGAAAACGCGCGAAAAACAACATTCGACATTTGTGAATATTCTGTGTCTAACGTATAATTTTTATCCATTCCCGGCGATTATTCCAGAAATTGGAGCAATTACAGTCGAGCCGGACATGCGCCCTGGGGCGGGAACGGGATCGGCTGTGATCGCCAGTTCGCCGCTTTGCATGCCGGCGGACATACTCCCTGGGGCGGAATGCGCATCCGGCCGCGGCTTCTTCCCCGGCGGCGCTACCGTTTGCCGGAGGGTAATCATTGGACGCGGGCAAGCCTGGCCGCTGCCTGCCAGTCCGCACCGGCCACCCGAGCTTGCCGCAGCCGACGCTTGGCCGGGCGGCAAGTCAAGCGGAAGCCGTGCCGTGCCGCTCCGCTAGCATTAGCCCCGTTCCAGCTAAAGCCTCAACTGGACGGTTACGTCGTTCTGGGAATCCAGCAGCACCGTATGAGGATTTTGCATGCCGAAATCGTCGAACGTGACGACGGCGCTCCCTTCCATGCTGATGACGCCTTGATTGTACATCGCCTCGCTCTTGAAGGTGACGTCCTTCGAAATGCCCTTGACCGTCAGCGTACCGTTCATATCGAAGGAGACCCGCTCTCCTTCCTTCCATTCTTGCGGGAAATTCGCAAAGTCTTGCAGCGTAAATACCGCTTCCGGATATTGCGCCGCGTTCAAAAATTTCTCCCCCTGCACATGATTGTCGCGCTGCGCGTTGCCTGACTGCAGCGAATCGATCTGCAGCTTGGCCTCGACTTTCATTTGGCTAAAATCGGAAGTGTTCACTGTCCAGCTGCCTTGAACCGAGCTTCCTTCAAAATTGACGGTTTCCTTGGACGTCGTTACAGAGACATACACCTTCGAATCGGGCCGGATGCTCCAGACGCCGTCCAGCTCACTCGCCGCCACGGACGTTCCTGATTGGGCAGGCGCAGCCGCCGGAATCGCCTCCTGTATCGTTACGTGATTGCCGACAAAATAATCGTAAGCGGCGTAACCTCCGCCCAACACGACCAGCACTCCTGCTGCGAATGCCACCATTTTCTTGTTCATCGTAAACCGCCTCCTATAAGTGAATAGAGTGTCATCAGCACTGCCGCCGTGCCTGCTGCCGGATCGTCCGGCCGCCGAAGACAAAGGATGCCGCTTGCGAGCAAATACACTACACTATGTAGTGTATTTGGGTAAAATTCGCTGTACCCCCCCATTGCTTCGGCTCCGCGATACACTACGATGCGTAGTGTTTTGAAGCAGCAATCATTGATTTCTGACGGATCTGACACAGATTAGCAAGCGAACCTGAATCCATCATTACGATAACCTTAAAAGCAGATTAAAAATGGGCGGACCATCCGCTTATATTCTACATATTGTGCTTTGGATTCCTCTACCAAGGAGATGAGACGATTGTCCATTTCAACAGCGCGTTCATCCGGCGGCACAAAGCAGATTGACGTATTGATCCCCGCCATCGAGAAAGATTTGGGAACGCTGCCCTACGTCATCGACAGCGTCAGACGTTATGTCCGGCATCCGATCGGGCGCATTCTGATCGTATCCCCGGACAGCGACAAAATCAAGCAGCTTTGCCTCCGCAAGGGCTGTACCTTCGTGAACGAAAAGACGGTGCTGCCGATTACGAAAAAGCATATCCGCTACCGCTCGCGCACATGGGACCGCTCCGGCTGGCTTTACCAGCAGTTGCTGAAGCTGAGCGGCAATACGATCTGCACCAGAAAGCATTATTTGGTGATCGATGCCGATACAGTGCTGATTCGTCCGCACCGCTTCCTGAAGCGAGGCAAAACGGTATTTTACTGCCGCAATTGGAGCCAGGGCGAATATTTCAACATGTACCGCCGGCTGCTGGGCAGGAAGGCTTCTGCTTCCCCCTCCTTCGTCGCCCATTACATGCTGTTCGACCGCTCGAAAGTAGCGCGGCTGAAGAAGACGATCGAAGCGCGTCACGGCCTTCCCTGGTACCGCGCGATCATCCGCCTGACGAACAAAGCGAAGCAGTTCGGCTTCTCCGAATATGAGACCTACGGGAATTTCTTCCGTTCGCAATATCCCGGAAGAATGATCCGCAAACCGACGCTGAACAAAAGCTTGAGCGGAAGCGCGGCAGCTGTCGTCTCGTCGCCGAAAATCGAGCGATTGGCCCGAAAATACCGCTCGCTTTCTTTTCACAAGCGCAAGATCTATGTCAGGCGTCCGAAAAATTAATCGCAAGAGAAGGAGGTCCTGGCCGCCCGCGACGCGACCTTGGCCTCCTTCTCCGCATCGTCTTGCCGGCCGTCAAACCTCCCGCCTGGGCTTCGCTTCGTCCTGCGGATCGGCGACCAGCTCCCGCGCCGACTGCTTGAATTCGGCCAGCGTCCGGCCGACCGCTCTGCCAAGCTCCGGCAGTTTGGCCGGACCGAACAGCAGCAGCACGACGACGACGATCAGCAGCAATCCGGGAATTCCGATATTTTGCAGCATGCCTTATCCCCCCACGGTTCGGAAATGACTTACTGCGGACGGCTCTTTTTGGGGAACACAGCTACCGCCTCGATCTCGATCAGCCAATCCTTGTTGACCAGACTGGCGACGCCGACGGTCGAGCGGGCCGCCTTGACCGGGTTCGATTCGTTGTTGAAAAACTGCCCGTACGCCTCGTTCCAGCCGGCGTAATCGAATTCGCCGTTTTTGGCAGGATCGGCGACGACGTATGCCCGCAAGTAAATGACGTCTTTCATGGACAAGCCTTTGTCCTTCAACTGCTTCTCGATATTCGTCAAAATGCCGACCGCCTGTGTCTTCGTATCGCCATACCGCTCGTATACTGTCGCCCCGTCCTTGTTCAGCACCGGAGGCACGGTCCCGCTCGTGTACAAATAGGCCGCCCCCGCCGGAACGGCGACCCCGCCCGAGATCGAAGAGGACGGACTGCCGTAGAACTCCGGCTCGACGATCGGCTCGGCGGGATATTGGTTCGGCCGGGCCGGCTCGGCGGCGTACACGCAGACCCCGACGATGCCCGACAGCAAGCACATGGCGATGATCGACTTTGCTTTTTTCATTCGCATAGGATGGATCGCGCTCCTTATCTCTATTCTTTCATAACCCGTTCGTGAAGTTCCGTGACGACCTTGCGGGCCGATTCGATGCCCCCGGCCATCCAGGCGGTAATATAGCTCATATGCTCCCCGGCCAAATAAACGCGCCCGGCCGGCTCGCACAGCACCGGATAGTGCGTCTTGCGGTCGTCCGCCGAATAGGAGGCCCAACCGCCCAGACTGTATCTGGTTCTCTTCCAATCGACCGAGAACGAGGTCTCGAACTCCGTATAATATTGCGGATGAATCCGCGAGCCTACGCTGAGCGCATACTTCTCGCGTTCGGCAGGGCTCATCGCCCCCAGCCGGTCGGCGGCGGCGCCGTTGGCGTAATAAGCGAGCAGCACGCCTTTCGGGGCGAAATAGCGGGTCGGAGGATAATAGATCGAGGCCAGATCGGTGTTCGTCGTCGTGCTGCCTCCGTAGATCTGCTCGTCTTCTTCCCAGAAGCGGCGCTTGAACTGAATGCCCAGCTTGCCAGCCGACGCGTAACGGATGCCGGCGATCGCCTTCTGCAGCTCCGGCGTAAAATCGGCGGGAATGTCCTTCAGCACAGGCAGCGGCAGCGTGCAAATGCAGTAGTCGCCCGTCTCTTCCCTCATTCGCCCCGACATCTTATCCAGGTAAACGATTCGCACACCGACGTCGTTCTGGCGGATCTCCTTCACCTCGGCATGATAGACGACCGGCCTGCGGAGCCGCTGCTCGAATGCCCTGGAGATGCGGTCCATGCCTCCTACCGGATGGAACATCATCATCTGTTGGTCGTAGCTGTACTCGCCGCTGAAGAAGTTGCCGAAACCGGAGTGGATGATCGCCTTCAGATCGAACGGATCACGAACGACGCCCGCATCCAGCTTGCCGCCGGGCTCGGACTTGTAGCCTCCGCGCGAGGAGCCCTTGTAGAACAGGTCCTCGTTCAGATCCCCTTCCCGCTTCAAATATGCGACCAGCTTCTCCTTCTCCTCTGCCGTGAGCGGCAGATCGAGCTGGTCTTGACGCACCGCCCTGGCCAGCATCTCCGATATGTAGCCTCTGACATCGGCCTTGATGGCCCGCTTGCGGATTTTTTGCCCTGACAAGGCTCCCACGTTCTCGCTGTAATAATAGCCGCTCTCGTTCACGTTGTTGAACGGCTCCAGCTCCACCCCGAATTTGCGGCAGTAGTCCATCGTCACATGAAACTGCGGAATGCGCATCGGCCCGGCGTTCAAGTACAGATGCTCATCCGCATCGAACCGGGCGACCTGCTTGAAGCCGTCCATATCGGTTTCCGTCGTCCCGCGCCGCACCGTCCAAATTCTGCCGCCGGAGCGGCCTCTGGCTTCCAGCACCGTGCACGTGTATCCTGCCTGCCCGAGCTCGTACGCAGCGGTGAGACCGGCGATGCCGGCGCCGAGAATGACGATTTTTTTGCCGCCGCGGTGTGCGGAGAGCAGATCGCCTTGCGAGGGCGGAGTGTACGCCGCCGCCTTCAACGTCTCAGGCGCAAGCAGCCCCAGCGAGCCCATCAGGCTAAACACGGCCGCCGAGCCGCCGATTTTGCCGACTGTCGTCAGAAACTGCCTGCGTGTCATTGCTGTCTGCGAGGTTTTCGTCTCCATATCGCCGCACTCCTTCAGCAAAATAATTCTAGACGTGATTCGTCTAAAAACGGGTCTTGATACGACTATAGCAGAATAACGATAAGTTG
The DNA here is from genome assembly GCF_000380965.1 of Paenibacillus ginsengihumi DSM 21568. Classification (GTDB taxonomy): domain Bacteria; phylum Bacillota; class Bacilli; order Paenibacillales; family NBRC-103111; genus Paenibacillus_G; species Paenibacillus_G ginsengihumi. Next base: position 47,365 of record NZ_KB905581.1, read on the forward strand.
AGACAAAATACGTTAGATAATCTTACATAAAAATTTTGTCGAATGAGGGGGGGTGAAATTTTTGAGGAGAAAACAGAGCTTTTTCTAAAAAAACGGGCATGATTCTGCTATAAAAACGATATCAAGCTCTTGACCTTCTTCGTTTTATGTTATTTTATATAACATATATCTATCTTGAAAATTTGGCGATATACGCCGACAAAATTTCAACACCGCAGGTGACGACCGATGACGAAATCTTAGCTCGTCATAGGATCTATCTTGACTTCAGAAAGAAGCGGAGGGGTACTGGTGGACAAGAAAATCATGAGCATCGGCACGGTCTGCGAATTAACGGGATTATCGGAAAGGCAAATCCGGTATTACGAGGAGCGGAAATTGATTTTTCCCGAACGGACCAAGGGCAGGTTCCGCAAATACTCGCTCGAGGACGTCGAAATGATCAAAACCATCCACCGCATGCTGACCGACGGCTTCAGCACGAATGAGCTGAAGGAGCTCCTGTCCAAGCAGCGAAAAGCCGCGCCGTCCACCGAGCGCTCCGCCTTTGGGCGTAGAGCTTCCCCGTCTTAAGGCCAGGACGTGAAACCGCCGCGGGTCCGTTTCCAGGATAACGCACCCGATCTACAATATAGTCATGAACCGAGAGAGAAAGACAGCGCGAACTGACCATCAATCGATGCAGAGAGGAGCATCCACCATGAACAAACTTTACCGGTCAAGAACGAACAGCTGGCTGACGGGACTTTGCGGAGGCATTGCGGAATGGCTGGGCATCAGCGTCGCCCTTACCCGGCTCGCCGTCTTCATCGCCACCCTGTGCAGCTTCGGCACGGTACTGCTCATTTACTTCATCTTAAGCATCGTCGTTCCGAAAGCCCCGTACGGCCAATCGTTTTACACCGACCCGAATCGCCCCTAACGAACAAGAGATAAGGAGTGGAGAAATCCATGGGAGTATTTGCACGGATTATGAATTTGTCGAAGGCGGCCGTCCATGAGGCATTGGACAAACTGGAAAGCCCGGAGCTGATGTTAAACCAATATCTCCGCAATATGGAGCAGGATATCGACGCCGTTCAGCGGGAGCTGAGCAGGCAGCGCGCCGCGGAGAGAGGGCTGAAGCTGCGGCTGGAGGACGCCATCCGGCTCGTCGAAGAGAACGAGATGAAGGCCGCGGACGCCGTAGCCGAAGGCTATGAAGAGGAAGCGCGCGAAGCGCTCGGCATGAAGCTGTACTATATGGAAAAAATCAAGGAGTACGAAGCCGAATATGCGGAAGCCAGGCAGCGGTGCGCGGAGCTCGAGCAGCAGCTTAAGCAGGCCCAGGCGGAATATGCCCGTCTGAAGGAGAAAAAAACCGAGCTGACGGCGCGGGCCCGCCAGGTCGCAGCCAAGGCGCAGACGGTCATGCCCAGCGTGAGCCGGGGGATGGAGGTCGGCACGGCGGCGCGCGGATTCGAACGAATCGAGGAAAAAATCATGCAACTGGAGATTCAGACCGAACTGGCTTCCAAGCCGCACGCCGCCGCAGGAAGCGGTCCCCGGGACGACAGCCGCCGTGAAGCGTTCATTGAAGAGCAGTTGCAGCGACTAAGAAGCAGGACGTCATCCTGAGCCCCGTCAGCTTAAGTCTTATAACACGCAAGAGCCCCTCCGCCGGTTGGCGTGGAGGGGCTTCGCCGCGCTTATTCATGGTCAGCGCGAACGCGGCGACCGGCCCGCTGCCGCAGCGAACGAAGGCCGACATATCCGAGGAATCCGAGCGGGCCGAACATAAGCGTGCAGAACAGCAGCACGGACTGGACCGGCAGAGGGACATAGCGATGCTTCATGTTATCCCGGTAAATGTAATGGCCGACCGCCTGATCGAAGCATAGCACGTGAATCCAGACGAGCAAGGCGATATCGGTGTCGGACAGCAGCCGGGCGACCCCTTCCGCCGAGCCGTAATCGCTCATGAAGCCGAAGCCCGAGGCTGCTACGGTTGCCACCATTCCGACGGCATACAATACGGCGAGATAAACGGGGAAGATAGCTGTATCGGCCAAAAACCGCGTCACCCGCCACCCCGGCAGCAGCATGAGCAGCAACCAGAAAGCCACGGCCGGATTGGCCAGAGCAAACAGCGTTTCGTACATCGATTCGCACCCTCCTTTCCTTAAGCCGCACTCAAGATGATGACGATACCGGAGGCTGGCTGACCTGCGGCTTTCTCAGGCCGAGCGCGGCAAGCGCGGCGACTGCCAGCCAGACAAGCAGGAGGCTTGCCGAGGCGATGGGCAGCGGCGACCATTCGAAGACAGTGCGGCCGAGCGCGGTCTGCCAGCCGATGAGCAGATTGGCGGCGAGCCAGGCGATGCTCCCCGCGTGAACGAAGCGCCGGCCCTGCTTCTCTTCAAGCTGCGACCGCTCCGTGAGCCAGCCGATCAGCGGCAGCGTCTGCAGGGCGTGGAACCCGATCCCGTGCAGCACGATCAGATTGCCGCCATCTCCCGTGTAGCGGCCTTGCAGCACGATCATCCCAATCCCCGCGGCATAGGCAATCATCGTCGAAATCATCGCATAACGGATGCCGAGCACAAGCGACGCCCGACGGAAAGCTTGCTTGCGGCGGAAGAAAGGAATCGCGATCATAACGGTTAAAATGATCAGAAGCAGCGAATCGACGGCGAAAAAGATGCCGAAGATTCGATCGATCGCCGTGCCCGCCGCGCTGAACCGGGGGTTGATCCCGCGAAAATGCTGGACGGTCTCCTGGGCGTATGCGTAAACAGAAGCAGCGGCAAGCCAGTAGCGCACCCGCGTCCGCCGGGCCGGGCTCCAACCGGTCAGCGGCAGTATCGCAGCAATCGACAGCACAAAGATCCCGATCGCCGCATTGAAGGAAAAGACGCTTTCCAAATTGCCTTCCGGCGGCACCTCTGCCCCGAGCAGACCGATACATACGGCCGTGCCGGCGGCCAGCGCCATACCTAGCAGTCCGACCAACACGAGCAGCCGTTCTCCGGAAAACAAAGCTTCGCGGATTGCCGACTGTGATTGCATTTTTTTTGCATGATTCATAGTTTTTTCAACCTTCCTTCTATTATTTATTTATTGATAAATAAATGATGAACCTTAAATCAAGGCAGCATTCCGCCGCCTTAACACGTTCGCCCATATGGCTATTCAAATGCACCCCTTCTCGCATTGCAGCAGCTCCGGCAGCTCCAGCACGTCAGATAACGTGATCAGCAGGCCGATGCTGAGGAAATGACCTGCCGCCGCTCTCGGATTCGGCATCCCCGCAGCCTCGAACTTGGCAATGAACACTTCGTTCATCAGCCGGAACTTTTCCCGCACATGCATCCGGATCGCCGGTTCGGAAATGGCGTGCGCCTGCATGACCATGATCATTACGTCCCGGTTCGTTTGCAAAATTTGCTTAAACGCCTTCCCCATCGATTCGGCCAACTGGTCAGCCGGCGCCTCGACCTGCATGAACGTATCGTACAGCCGGCCTACGGCTCTGTCGATCACCGCGTTGAACAGCTCTTCCTTGTTCTTGAAAAAGTGAAAGACATAAGGCTGCGTAACCCCGGCTGCCTTCGCCACCAGAGCAGTCGTCGCTTTGTAATACCCCTTCTCCGCGAACACCGCTACCGCCTTATCCAAAATCTGTTCCTTTCGATCCTCGCGGACAACCACTTTGTCAGACTCCTTTTTATTTATTGATAAATAAATATTATGGCGCAGCGAACCTTTTTGTCAAGAGGCTGACATTTTTTATTTTTGGTTCCCGGACAAAGCATAATCGCGCCGTTATTGTCCATGCTAATCGTTATAATATGCCATTGCTGAACAGAAAGGAGGGCTCCGCATGCAAGCCACGATGAATCCCCCCGCCCCGCAGGAGCAGCCGCCGATTCCGGCTCCGCCCCGCGTCATTACGACCAAAGATTTGCTGTACCTCAAGGATGCGCTGTCGTGGGAGCTGCTCGCGTTCAAGAAATTTCATTTCCTGGCGCAGCAGGCTTCGAATCCGCAAATCAAGCAGGCTTTGGGCAAAGCCGGCCAAATGCATCAGCGCCATTACGAGAAGCTGCTGACTCATCTGCAGGTCGACAATAATGCCGCCATGGCCAGTGTGACGCAGCCGCAGCAGCAGCAATCCCAGCAGCCAATACAGTAAGGAGGTGGGCAACATGCCGACGCAGCAAATGACGCAGCAAATGCAGAGCAGGGAAATCGCCAATCCGCAAACCGGGCAGCTGCCGAAGGTCAAAGGGCCGGAGATGAACGACCGCGACTTTCTGAACGACGGCCTCAGCACCTGCAAATATTTGACCGACAGCCTCAACGTCGCCGTTCGTGAAGCAAGCCACCAGCAGCTGTACGACGATATGCTGCAAATCTTGACGGAGACGCACCATAGCGCCCGGGAAATGTACCAACTGATGTTCCGAAACGGCTGGTACAAGCTCGAGGCCGAGGAACAGCAGAAGGTGCAGCAGGCGCAGCAGCAGTTCAGCGGCTATTCATCGCAGTATCCTTATTAGGAGCTGCCTGCGAAGTCCCGAAAGGAAAAGCTTTCGGGGCTTTGATTTTGCGCCTTTCGCCGCGGTCCCACGGTCGTCCTTGTCCTTTCCACGGAATCCGGGTTGATGATATAACGCTTTTATATTATCTTTGGTCTTTCATTTCCGGCCAAAACTGGTATTTCGACAGATCGACGCACCCCCGGTCGTCCACCGCCACGCCTTCGCCCTGCAAATAAAGCGTCTGCAGCAGGCGCGATTCCTCGTCCCTGACGGCAATTTCCCCTTTCGCATTGACGACGCGGTGCCACGGGAGCCTGTGCGAGTCGCTCATGGAATGCAGGATGCGCACCACCTGCCTGGCCGCTCTCCGGCTTCCGGCCAATTCGGCCACCTGTCCGTATGTCATGACACATCCTTCCGGTATCCCGGCAATGATCTCGATCACCCGCCGCGTATATGGCTGCATTCGATCCTCCCCTTTGTCGCGGATATGGCCGCATCCGTTCCTTTCCCTTGGCGCGTATATGGCCGCATCCGTTCCTTTCCCTTGGCGCGGATATGGCCGCATCCGATCCTTCTCCTTGTCGCGGATATGGCTGCACCAGTCCTTCCTACCGGTCCTTCCCCTTGTCGCAGATAATGCGACAGCCTGTGCCGGCAATCCGCAACGCAGCGCCTGCCTTGCCCGATCGCCGGGCCGAACCATCGTTCCAAGGTCTATTATACCATGCTATCCCTTGGGACACTCAGCCGGCGGGCCCCGAACTCCGACTTAGCAGTCGCACTCCGCTTTGACGCTCGAACTCCTCGTTAGCGGTCCGACTCTGTCTTAGAGGCCGAACTCTGCGTTGGCGCTCCGACTCCGCGTCAGCGGTCGAACTCTGCGTTGCCGCTCCGACTCCGCGTTAGCGGTCGAGCTCTGCGTTGCCGCTCCGACTCCGCGTTAGCGGTCGAGCTCTGCGTTGCCGCTCCGA
>NZ_KB905582.1 GCF_000380965.1 Paenibacillus ginsengihumi DSM 21568
GAACTACTACGCGAGCATAGACCCGACCATGGCAAACCGATTCCTGACCAAAGTGGACTGGCATATCCGCAGAAGAATAAGTCTGTGGTGGAACAGAAAACACAAGAAGAGGAGAGCCAGTCAGGTAAATGTGTTCGAATTACTTCGGATGGCGGGTCTGAAAACCGTCGCGATTTGGGGCAAACGTACTGTCCAAGGTGAAGAACGTCGGAAAGCCGTATGAGGGAAAACTTCACGTACGGTTTGATGAGGAGGGGCTGGTACCCCCAGCCCTTCACTCTACAAAAACGGGGCAATAAACCTTATTCGCGGCTCAATGTTGCAATTTGTGCAACATTTCGGGTGATGATCCACGACTTGAAGCCATTTTCGCCTAAATTGTTGCACAAAATACAACATTCCCCTTCCTTTGGTGCGAAGAGGCCGGAAATTGTTGTATTTTTTGCAGGATTTGTCGCCTCATGTACCTGGGGAGGGGCTGCGCACTCTGGGTTATTTTCAAGAAAGACGTCTTTGGCGAGCGATTCCTATCGTCATCGGCGTCACCTGCGGTGTTGAAAATTCGCCGAAGGACTTCGTTGAATTTTCAAGAAAGACGTCTTTGGCGAGCAAATGCTTCGTCATCGGTCGTCACCTGAGGTGTTGAAATTTTGGTCGGCGGACTACCGCCAAATTTTCAAGTTAGGGGATGAAGCGATGAATAAATCGATGCAAGGCTTGTTTGCCCGCTTGCTCATATGGGTGCTTGTCGCAGCCGTCTCGCTCCCGGGCTCCTTCGCGTATGCCGCCGTCGAATCCGAGGGGACGCAAGCGGCTGTTCTAACCGGCAAGCCGGATCGTCCCGGCAAACCGGGCACGTCGGGCAAACCGGGCAAGCCGGATCGTCCCGGCAAGCCCCATGCCGCGGCGATGATCGTCAAGAACGGATCGCCCAATGCGGATATTTTCATCGCGGCGGACGCGGGCGAGCTGGAGCTGCTGGCGGCGCAGGAGCTGCAGCAGACGATTCGGGCGGTCAGCGGGGCCGAGCTGCCGATCCTTCGCGGCGATTTGAGCCGGCAGGTCAGCATCGAGCTGCGGGAGAAGGAGCTGAAGGCGACCCGAAGCGGCAGCGTCGATGTGCAGATCGATATCGTCAATAACGGCCGCAGACCGATCCGAGTAGAGTTTGCGACGGCCGAAGGCAGCGATCTGCCGCTTCAGCAAGCCGCAGGCGTCACCGTCAAGCAGCGGGAGGCCGCAAGCGTCACCGGCTCGGTGTACTTGCCTGCTTCCCTCGCGGAAGGGAAGTACCTGGCGCTGATCGAACCGACCGTGGACGGCGTGCCGGCGGACCCGCTGGCCCTGTCGATCGAGCTGGACCGCAACATGCTGTTTAATCCGGGCTTCGAGCTTCCGGTCTCCGAAGGCTGGTACGGGCCGCCGGGCGTCGCTTATCAGGATGACCAGGTCAAGCACGGCGGCGCGTATGCCATGCGGATGAACGTCGGCACGGTGCGCACCAACCAGACCTTAAGGCTGGAGCCGAATCAAGACTATATGCTGAGAGCCTGGATCAAAGGCAGTTCGCCGGGAAAAGTGACCGTCGAGATTCGGGAGATGAAATCCCCTTTCGTGACCCAGCATACGTATACCCGAACGTTTCCCGTCAGCGAAGCGTGGACGCTGCTGGAAATGCCCTACACCCAGGAGGAGCGCGACTATGACTACAACTGGATCGTCTTCCGCCATCAAAGCGTTGGCAGCCCGGGCACGCTCTGGATCGACGATGTCAGCCTGACGAAAATGGAAGCGGCGGCGCTGGCGGGCCAGCAGGGGAACGGCCACGCCGCATATCCTGAAGGGCGGGGCAAGGGACGCCGCGCGAACGAGAGGCTTCGCATCGTGCTCGGCACCGATAAGCAAATCGGCTCTCTTGCGGAGGATTACCCGAACGATGTCGCCTATCTGCAGCAGTCCGACGGCTTCGCCATTCGTCAAAACGGCAACACGATTTATATATTCGGCACGGAGCCCAAAGGCGTGCTGAACGGAGCATACGATTTCCTGGAGGAGAACGCCGGGGTGCTCTGGACGCGCTCGACCGATGTCGGCACCTTGTACGAACCGATGGCCGATATCGCCGCAGCCAAGGTAAACTATCGGGAGAAATCGCCGCTGCCGATTCGCGGCTGGCTGACGCTTGGGGTGAACTCCAGCGGAGAGGGCGGGGATTTCGGAACAGAGCGGCTGTCCGCCCGCAACAAAGGTAACGCGATCTTCGCGATGGTGAGCGGCAGGCGTTTGTGGGACCGCTACCGCGATTCCGGTCTCGAGCCGGTGATGCTCGGCCATAACCTCGGCTTCTGGCTGCCGAACGAGCTTTATTTTGAGGAGCACCCGGAATATTACAACGAAGTGGACGGAGTCCCGGTTCCGGTCAGCGATTCCACGCAAATCAATTTCTATCATCCGGATGTGCCGATCATTATCGGCGAACGGGCCAAGTCGCTCATCGCCGCGACATCGTTGAAATATGTCGGCATCGGCATCAACGACAACTCCAACTTCAATCAGGGCGAGCTGAACAGGCAGCCGTTTACGACCGAGGACGGCGTCGTCGTGCAGCCGGACGATCCGGCGTACCGGTCGACGGTGTTCTTCTCCTTCCTGAACAAAGTGGCGAGAGTCGTGAAGGAAACGTATCCCGACGTGAAAATCGTCTCTTACGCATACGCCTTCACCGACACTCCGCCCAAAGTGGAATTGGATGACAATATCGTCATCGTGTATGCGCCGCTGTACGAGGATGCGAGAACGCCGCTTGACACCGATAACCCCGGCAATCCGAATTATGCCTACAATGAGAAGCTGAAGGGCTGGGCGGAGAAAACGAAGAACATCATCGTGTACAATTATTACGGCTCATTTCCTTCCGAAGCTTACGAACGGCCGATTGCCGCGAAGGTGCAGGCCGATATGCAATATTACCGGGATTTAGGAATATTGGGCGTCCTCCCCGAAGGGAAGATCGATGCCGGCGATCCGGGCTGGGGCGTCAACGCTTTGCAGTATTGGCTGTTCAATCAGCTGTTCTGGAATCCGGATGCGGACATCGAGGCGCTGAAGGCCGAATTTATCCGCAAGGCGTACGGAGCGGCGGCGGAGGCGATGACCCGCTATTACGATTTGATCGAGCAGGGCTGGAATTACGATCAGGCGCAGCAGAGCTGGGCGACCAGCGGCGAGACGCTGGTCCGCCAATATATCGTCAGGGCGGGCATCAAGGACGAGGCCCAGGCTGCGCTGAACGAGGCCTACGCCTTGGCCGACGAGCAGGCGAGAGCGAGAATCGAGCCGATCAAGCGCACCTTCGAGCGCATGGTCGAGCTTGTCGGGGACGGCGAGGAGCTGTCGGCGAACGCCAAGCGAACGACCGCATCGAAAGAACAAATTTTGGCTCCCCTCGACTTCCAATCCGGACCGTGGGCCGAAGCTGAGCCGATCTCCAACTTCCTCGACATGACGACGAAAGAGCTGCCGCGGGTGGAAACGAGGGCGTATCTCTTATGGGATGACGAATATTTGTATGTCGGGTACGAAAACTTCGACAACGACATTTCCCAAATCATCGTCAGCGAGACCGCTCCGAACGAGTGGTGGCTGAGCGGGAAGGACGATTCGGTCGAGACGTATTTGACCGGGGATCTCACGGGAAGCGGCCCGTATTACGCCTTCATGACCAATCCGATCGCGCTTAACCTCGACTACCAAGGCCCGGCGATCGATCCTTCCTTCGAAGCGGATTGGGCTTCGAACGCGGAAATTCGTTTTGACCGCTGGAATGTCGTACAGGCGATCCCGTTTGCGAGCATCGGCGTCAATCCGCAGGAGACGACGACGCTGAAAGGGCTGCTGTTCCGCAATTTCCACCGCACCGGCTACGGCCTCGGCCTGTACGGCTGGGGCGGAGGAGCGGTATGGAACCCGGCCGATTTCAATGAGATCCGCCTGGTGCCCTGATAGCCGCCGCTCGAGTCGCTGAATAAAGCTTGCGCTTGCCTGCGGCGTTTCGCTGCAGGCAGGCGCATTCTGATTTGGAGCAATATCGCCTTACGCGAAGATTGCCCAAGTCAGGTTTTTTGCTTTTTAACGCAGCAGAAGAACCGCGCCTGTCCGGTAAATCCCTTCGCAATTCGCTTGACGGCTCTTCTTTCCATGCTTGACACGAATTTCAAATCTGCCTTATCTTTGAGAGGATGGGGCGGCCGCCCGGGCTTTTTCTCGGTCAGTACCGATTCCGGGCAGCGGCAGGCGAATGATCGATAAGGAGCGGGAGGTAGGCGCTGATGGCACAGTGCAGTTATTTGCAAGTGCTGGTCGTTGACGATGAGCTGCCGCTTCGGCAGGAGCTGCGGTTATTTCCTTGGAGGGAGCACGGATTCGAGCTTGCGGGCGAGGCGGAGAACGGCAGGGCGGCCCTCGACTTGTGCCGCAGATGGAAGCCTGACGTCGTCATTGCCGACATCACCATGCCGGTTATGAGCGGTCTGGAGCTGCTGCGCGCGCTGCAAGAAGAGCTGCCGGCGGCGAAGGTGATTTTGCTGACCTGTCATTCGGACTTTGAATACGCCCGGGAGGCGCTGCGGCTTGGAGCCGTCGAATATTTGCTGAAGGTAACGATGGACCCCGAGGAGCTGGCGGGCGCTCTCGCCAAAGCCAAAGCGGCGCACTTCCGCGAGCAGGCGTTGGGAGGCAATTTGGCCCAAATCGAAATGAAAGCGCATTCCGAAGCGCCGCATCAAGACGCGGCAGACTCCGCGGTGCGCATGGAGATCAAGGAGACGATCCGCTTTGTCAACGACAACCTGCATCGTCCCCTTACGCTGAATATCGTGGCGGAGCGCGTCCATTTGAGCCCCCATTATTTCAGCCGGCTGTTCAAGGAAGAAACAGGCATTTCGCTGCAGCACTACATCTCCCGCAAAAGAATGGAGAAGGCTGCAGATCTGCTCAGAACGACGCCGCTGCGGGTGTACGAGGTGGCGCATGAGGTAGGCATTCCGAGCTACCGCTACTTCGCCACCCTGTTCCGGGAATATGCCGGCGTCTCGCCTACGGAATACAAGCGGAGCGGACCGCTGACGTCTGCCGGGCAGAAGGGGTGAGCCTGCTGCTGAACCGCATTCGCGATTGGAGCATGGCGACGAAGCAGTTCGTGCTCTTGTTCGTTGTGACGCTGTCCATCTTCGCTTTTCTTGCCGCTGCCAATTACCAGCAGACGTCCAGGCTGTTCAAGGAGCAGCTCATTCAGGACGCCCAGACGCTGATGAACCGAACCAATCAGTTTCTCGATTCCTATCTGGACAACGGGCAAAATATTTTGCTGCTGCTGTCTTCCCGCACCGACTACTTGCAGACGGCGGGGGAGCGGGAAATCGGCGATTTTCTGCGATCGGTCGCGGAGATCAACAGCGCGATAGTGCGAAGGGTCTATATCGTCCGCAACGACGGGAAAGTGTTCAGCAGCTCGCAGGTGCTGTACGATGTGCTCGGCAACCCGGCGCTGTCGGACATCTACGAGCAGGCCAGGCTGAACTATGCGGCGATGATCAGCGAGCCCTACTGGTCCCCGCAATCGGGACATACCGTGGCGATAGCGCGGCCGATGGCGGACCGGCGCAACGAACAGATCGGGGTTGCAGTCGTCGAGCTGGATCTGGAGAAGCTTCGCCAGAAAATGTCCGATATCTCGTCGTCCAATCAGACGTTCGCGCTCATCTCCGGCAAGCAGGAGATCGTGCTTTACGATCCCCGCAACGAGCTGCTGCCGATGGTGCGGACCGTCTATCCGCCGGCGCTGCCTGATCAGTTCGCTGCGGACATGGCGGCGCTCCCCTATGGCACGAGCGAATACGAGGGGGCCGCAGGCCGGCTTGTCGCTATGAAGTCAGGCCAGAACCGGCTGGGCTGGTCGCTCGTTCTGTTCATGAAGGAAAGCTACTTCTACCAAAGCCTGCAAGGACTGTACGACAGCTATATGACCGCTGGGCTGATCATGCTGGTCATGCTGCTGATCATGGCCTACGTCATGTCCCGCTGCTTCACGCGGCCGATCCGGCTGCTGGCGCTGAGGATGGACCGGGTGCGCGACATGCCGCTCGCTACCCGCCTGCAAACGACGCGCAGCGACGAAATCGGGCGGCTCGCCCGCAGCTTCCATGCGATGATGGAGCGGATTCAAAGCTTGCTGAAGGAGACGAAGGAAATGGAGGAGCGCAAGAAGGAGCTGGAGCTGAAAGTGCTGCAAAGCCAGATCGCTCCCCATTTTTTGTACAATACATTGACCTGTATCGGCAGCCTGGCGCGCCAGCAGCGAAGCGGCGAGGTGACGGCAACGATCCGCTCGCTAGTCGGACTGTTGAAATTCACGTTCGATCGCATGAGTGAATATGTGTCCCTGGAAGAGGAGATCGAGGGCTTGCATCAGTATATGCAGATTCAGCGGGCGCGCTATGGGGACAAGGTGCGGTTCGCCTGTCAAATCGCGGAGGAAGCTCTCCCTATGTCCCTGCTCAAGCTGACGTTGCAGCCTATAGTCGAAAATGCGATCTTCCACGGCATTCTCCCCAAAGAGGGCGAGGACGGGCGAATCATCGTCAGGGGAGGCGTTCGCCGGGGAAGGCTGCGCCTTGTCGTGCGCGACAACGGAGCGGGCATGGACCCCGGGACATGCCGGGAGCTCGGCTTGCGGCGCCCGCTCCCCCTTCCCCGAGATCGCTTTACCGGCATCGGCATGTCCAACGTCTACGAACGAATCCGGCTCCATTACGGCCCGCCGTTCGGCCTGCGAATCCGCAGCGTGAAGAACGTAGGCACCGTAGCCGTCATCACGCTGCCGGCCGAGCCGTTCAGGGAGAGCCGCCGGCCAACATGTACGGATTACGCCTAATTTCGTAAGATTACTGCATAGAGCCCCCCTGAGCGGCGCTGCTATAATGTGATTATCATCACACAGGCCAGCAGATCCGGACACGAAGGGGGGACTCTCGATGGATCAACCGATTGCAGCCGACGCTTCGCCACAGGTGAACGCCGGGAAGGCATGGCGGCACAAACGCATCTGGCAAGCGAAAACGCTTTATCTGATGCTGCTGCCCGGAATCGCTTATTATCTCGTCTTCAAATACGCGCCGATGTATGGCGTGATCATCGCCTTCAAGGATTTTCATATTTTGGACGGGATTTTAGGCAGCCCGTGGGCCGAACCGTGGAACAAGCACTTTCTCGCCTTTTTCGAGTCACCTTACTTTTACCAGCTGCTCCGAAATACGATTCTCATCAGCGTCTACAAGCTGATCTTCGGCATTTTTCCTCCCATTCTGATGGCGATCCTGCTGAACGAATGCCGCCTGCGATGGTTCAGATCGCTGGTGCAGACGCTGACGTACATGCCGCATTTTTTGTCCTGGGTCATTATTTACGGCATTCTCATCGCCCTGCTGTCCCAAACCTCCGGACTGATCAACCATTGGATCAAGCTGCTCGGCGGCGAGGCGATTCCGTTCATGACCTCGACGACGTACTTCCGCTCCATTCTCGTCGGCTCGGAAATTTGGCAAAATCTCGGTTGGGGAGCGATCATTTATTTGGCGGCGATGTCGGGCATCGACCCTACCTTGTACGAAGCGGCCCGCGTGGACGGCGCGAGTCGGTTGCGGATGATCTGGCACATTACGCTGCCGGGAATCCGGCCGGTCGTCATCATGCTGTTCATTCTGAACCTCGGCCATATTCTGGACGCCGGCTTCGGGCAAATTTACGTGCTGTACAACCTGCAGGTGTACCCGGTCGCCGATATTCTCGATACGTGGGTGTTCCGCACCGGGCTGCATCAATTAAACTTCAGCCTCGCCTCGGCGGTCGGCCTGTTCAAGTCGGCGATCGGTCTGGTGCTCGTGCTCATCTCCAACAAAATCGCCAGACGATGGGGGGAAGGCATATGGTAAGGGGCGCGGGAGACCGTCTGTTCAACGCGGCGGTCATTCTCATCCTGTCGCTGTGCGGCATTGCGGCCGTATTTCCGCTGCTGTACGTCGTCTCCGTATCGCTGACGCCGCTCGGCGAAGTGCTGCGCAGCGGTTCTTTTCCGATTATTCCCAGGGAGATCACCTTCAGCGCTTACGAGACGCTGCTGCAGGAGAGCGGCATGCTCCGGGCGCTCGGCGTCACAGCGTTCGTCACCGTGGCCGGCACGGCGCTGAATATGCTGTTTACCGTATTCATGGCTTATCCGCTCAGCCGCAAATGGCTTCCCGGCCGCAGCCTGTTTCTGATGATGGTGCTGTTCACGATGCTGTTCTCCGGCGGCATTATCCCCACCTACCTGGTCGTCAAAGCGCTGGGGCTGCTCGATTCGTTATGGGCGCTCATTCTGCCGACGCTGATCGGCAGCTTTAACGTATTCATTGTCAAAAGCTTCTTCGAGCAGCTGCCCGAGGAAATTTTCGAATCCGCCAAAATGGACGGAGCCGGCGAGTTGCGCCTGCTCGCGCAGATCGCGCTGCCCCTGTCGCTGTCGGTCATTGCGACGATCTCGCTGTTCTATGCGGTCGGTCATTGGAACGACTTCTTTCAGGCCATTATGTATATTACCGACCGGAATCTGTTCCCGCTTCAGGTTATCGTGCGCGAAATTTTGATGCAGACCCAGCAGCCCCTGGAAAATGTGGAGAGCATGACGCCGACGCAAACGCTGCAAATGGCGGCGGTCGTGCTGGCCTCGCTGCCGATCATCGTCGTGTATCCTTTTTTGCAAAAGTACTTCACAAAAGGGATGCTGCTCGGTTCGATCAAAGGTTGATTCCAAGGAAGGGGTGTTCGATCATGATGAAGCAGAGAAAAGCAGCCGCTCTGCCCTCGGCGCTTGTGCTGCTGTCGGCTGCGCTGGCCGGCTGTACGGCCGGCGGCGGCTCCGGCTCCGGCGAAGAAGGCTCCGGCCAGGCGATGAAGCTGGAGATTATGCAGAGCGCGAGCGGCCTGCCTGCGCCGGACAAAGATTTTATCAAGCAGGAGCTGGACAAAGCGCTTCAGGCGGATATTGCGCTGTCGGCGTACGGCAGCGCGGACGACTATCAGAATCAGCTGAACGTTCGCATGGCTTCCGGCAATCTACCCGATCTGTTCGGGGTGAACAAGGCGCAGCTCCAGCAGTATCAGAAGCAAAATCTGCTGCTCGATTTGACGCCTTATTTGGACCGGTTGCAGCCGGTGATCGATTTCGTCGGCGAGGATACGCTGAAGAAAGGCATGATCGACGGCAAGGTGTACGCCATTCCGAAGGCGCCGGGCATTCCCAGCATGTCGATCTGGGTCCGCAAGGACTGGCTGGACAATCTGAAGCTGGACGTTCCCGAGACGCTGGACGAGTTTTTCGAGGTGGCCCGAGCATTCACCGAGGACGATCCGGACGGCAACGGCAAACACGATACGGTCGGCTACACCGGGGGCTCGCTGAGCACCTTCGCTCCGCTGTACGGCTCGTTCGGCACGGTGAATCCAGGCGAATTTTTCGTCAAGGACGGCAAAATCGTCAATTCGCTGTACGATCCGGCGATGAAGGAAGCGCTGGCCTTTTTCCGCAAAATGACCAAAAGCGGCGTGGTCGATCCGGAGATTATGGCGAATACCGGGCTATTGCATCAGGAAAAAGCGATCAAGGGCCAGGCCGGCATGCTGTTCATCGACTGGGCGAATATCAGCAAGGACGACATCGTGGAGCAGATCAAGACGGTCAATCCGCAGGCGGAGTGGATGCAGCTGGCCACGCCGCGGGGGCCGGGCGGAGCCTACGCCAACTCTTGGGATATCGGCAACGCCGGGGCGATGTACGCCATTCCGAGGTCGCTGGAGAAGAACCCGGAGAAGCTTGGCAAGCTTTTCGAGCTGCTGAACTACGTCTCCAGCGGCGAAGGCTCGCGGCTGGTGCAGTTCGGCATTGAGGGCAGGCATTACCGTATGGAAGGGGATACCGTCGTTCCGACCGAGCTTATGGGCAAGGAAGCGGGCTATACGTGGCTGTACCAGTTCACGGGACGTCCGGAAAGGGAATATTTGAAGGTCAAGTTCAAAAATCAGGCGGATTACATCGAGTTTGCCAGCCATTTGCCCCGCATCGAGGTGCTGAACGGCTTCGTCAGCTATCCGGAAGGCTATAACCCGGCCGACGCCAACCGGTATCTGGAAGAGGAATTTACCAAATTCGTGTACGGCCAGCGGCCGCTCTCCGAGTACGACGATTTCCTGAAGATGATGGAAACGACGATGAATTACAAGCTCTACGTGGAGTCCGCGACGGAGCAGCTGCAGGCGCTGGGGTACGGAAAATAAAGGTTGACAATCGGATCTACACGAGTAAAATAAAAGATGAGAAAGGGAGATGGCGCGTCTCTCCCTTTTCTTTAAGCAAAAATTTACACGAGTAAATCGGAGGGCGAGCGAGCATGAGCGCACTGAATCTGGATATTCCGTCGTTGGTGAAGCGGTTTGACGAAGAGGGCTATCTGCTGCTGAGAAGCGTGCTGTCTGAGGAGAAGGTCGCGGCATTGAATGCGGCGATCGACCGGATCGTCGCGGAAGAGCCGGAATCTCTCGCTTATAATGTGTACAACAGCGTGGAGCGGGACCCCGCGATTTTGTCGCTCATCGATCATCCCGACCTGCTGCCGCTGATGGTCAACCTGCTCGGATACAACATTCAGCTTCATATTTCCCACCTGACGGTCCGCAAGCCGAATCCGAACGATGTCAAGACGGCTACCAACAGCTTCATCAATTGGCACCAGGACGGCCCGCATCCGCAGTTTCCGAGAATCGCCGGGCTCACCTCCACGTACTATGTGAAAATATGCTACATTCTCAGCGATATGTCAGAGCCGGACCGCGGCAATACCAAAATTATCCCCGGCAGTCACCGCATACCGGGCTTCCATCCGGTGCAGACCGATGTGGATGTGCCGCTGGACAGCGAGCTGGCGATTTGCGGCAAGCCAGGCGACGCATTTATTTTCGCGCAAAGCTTGTGGCACGCCGGCTCGCATAATCGCTCCAGCTACGAGCGGCGGCAGCTGTTCATTGGCTACAGCCCGCTGTGGATTCGGCCGATCGACTACCACAAGGCTTCGCCGCAGCTGCTTAAGGGCGCCGATCCGGTCAGACGCCAGCTGCTGGGGGATATCAGCGACAACTGCTTCAAATACTACGTGCCGGAGGAATCCATGGTCCCGCTCAAGCGGTACTGGCTCGGATTGACCAGGGAAGGTGCGGAAGAGTCCGTTTAATAAGTAAGCTGCGCAAGCACGCCGATGAGGCTTGAGATCATGGGGAACGCTCCTCTCCCTTATGCCGATGTGCCCTATCTTGAAAATTCGGCGAATCCCTTCGGCGAATTTTTCAACACCGCAGGTGACGACCGATGACGGAAGGAAGCGCTCGTCATAGGCGTCTATCTTGAAAATTTGGCGGTAATCAAGCCGACAAAATTTCAACACCGCAGGTGACGACCGATGACGGAAGGAAGCGCTCGTCATAGGCGTCTATCATCCGAAGTGTTTCCGTCTAACTGCTAACCGCACTGGATTATTGTTATAAACATTGGTATAACGGAGGAAGATACCGGATACGCGAAGGATGAGGAGGAGCGTTCATGAAAGAGATTGGCATCGCGATGGTGCAAATGCGCTGCGACAAGACGGAGATCGATCGGAATCTTCAGTCCATGCAGGAGTATATCGAGGCAGCGCGGGCGAATGGGGCGGATTTCGTCTGTTTCCCGGAAATGAACATCACCGGCTATATGGATCCGGCGAAGCACCCGCACGCCGCGCTTTCTCGGGATCACGAAGCGATCCGCCAAGTGGTCGAGTGGAGCGGCCGTTACGCCGTCTGCGTCATCGCCGGCTTCGCGGAATCGAATCCCGCAGGCAAGCCGCACATTACCCAAATGGCCGCTCACCATGGGGAATTGCTGGGGTTCTACCGTAAGCGGACGATTCCGGCCGACGAGGCGGATTCGTTCGTCGCCGGCGATAGCGATGCCGGGCCTGTTTTTAACGTGGAGGGGCTGTCGTTCGGGCTGTCCATCTGCGCGGATATCGACGATCCGCAGATTTTTCGCAGCTACGCGCGGCAAGGCGCGACTATCGTATTCGAAAGCGCCGCTCCCGGATTGTACGGGGAGCAGGCGACGCGAGACTGGGCGTCCGGGTTCGCTTGGTGGCGAGGCGAATGCATGACGAAGCTGAGGAAGTACGCCGCCGAGAATTCGCTGTATATCGCCGTAGCCACGCAGGCCGGACGGACGATCGACGAAGATTTCCCCGGCGGCGGCTACCTGTTCGACCCGCAGGGAAGATGCATCGCCGAAACCGGCGATTGGAGCGAGGGCATACTGTACGGCCGGATCGCGGCGGGGAAGGAAGCCCCATGAGTTCAATCGCACGTACCCCCAGACCGCCCTACTATGCCGTTATTTTTACATCGGAACGAACCGACGGGGACAACGGCTATGCGGAGATGGCCGGGGAGATAGAGCGGCTTGCTTCCGCTCAACCCGGCTTCTTAGGCGCGGAGAGCGCCCGGGACGGCATCGGCATCACCGTATCCTACTGGGAGTCGCTGGAGGCGATCCGCAATCGGAAGCAGAACGAGCGGCATTTGATCGCCCAACAGCGCGGCAAGGCCGAATGGTACGCCAGGTACACAACAAGAATTTGCAAGGTTGAACGGGATTACGAGTTCGAGACATCGAACTGACGGTTCATGATGGGAAGGCTCGGCCCGCCGCGGACGCGAAGGCAAGCTGACCCCGAACGAGGGGAGCGATCATCTCGATCAGCGATACGGTTCGGCCGGCGGCATGCTCTTTGGCGCAAGCCTGGCAAGGGCCGGCCTTTCTTTGTGCTGCTCTGAACCGGGTCAAGTGAGGCGCCGAAAGCGCTCCGGCGAAACGCCCGCAGCTTTGACGAACACCCGATAAAACTGACTGGCGCTGGAAAATCCGAGGCGGAAGGCGATCTCCGTGACCGTCTGCTTCGTGTGCCGCAGCAACCGCTTGGCCTCTTCGACCCGCAGGCGGAGCACATATTGGTACGGCGTCTCGCCCACCTCCGCCTTGAAGGAGCGGATAAAATGAAACCGGCTCTGCAAGGCGATGCCGGCCAACTCTTCAACCGTAAGCTCCTCCGTATAGCGCTCGTGAATATAAGCCAACACTTGTCGCATCATCGGATCGCGGCTGGAGAAAGCCGGAGAACAGCGCTCCGGCCAGGCAGCGCGCTGATGGCTGCCCGATAAGGTGCGGGTGAGGAAGGACAGCACCTCCGCTTCCAGCTCCTCTTCGGCCAGTCTGCGGGCGCTGTCGCTCTCCAGCAGGGCGATCATCCACCTGCGGAACTTGTCGCTCATCAGCGCAGGGTTAAGCTGCTGGCGCAGCGAAAATTCCAGGCTGTCCTGACCGGTGAATTCCCGCATCCGCTGCTGCCTGATGCGAATAATCAGCACGGCGGAGCCGCCATCGATGGCAAAATAATGCCGGTCCCGCGGATGCTGCACGAGCGCCGTTCCGCCCTGCAGGCTGTACTGCCTGCTCTCCTGCGTGAATTGAAAAGCCCCTTGCAGGGGCACTGTAATCTGATATTCATCCTCGTGAAGATGAGGGGTATTGGAGAACTCGCCTTCAATGCGGTACAGCTCCATCTGAGGAGTGCCGATTTGCACGATCATACGCAATCACCTTCGCACATTATAGCATAAATTGCGGCCATTCCCAGCAATTTTCGCGACGACAGGAGAGGGAGCCGCACTTTATGATGGGGGATATCCTATCCGAGAAAAGAAAGGTGATTCGTATGTCTCAACCCGCCGCGGCTGCAGCGACCGCCAGACAAACGGCGAATATGATGCTGCTCGCCGTCAGCCTCGCTCATTTGCTCAACGACCTTATGCAAAACGCGGTTCCTGCCGTGTTCCCCGTGTTCCAGCAAACCCTTAGGCTCAGCTTTGCGCAGATCGGCTGGATCGCCTTCACGCTGAATGTGACGGCATCGGTGCTTCAGCCGCTGATCGGCTACTATACCGACCGCCGGCCGACGCCGGGCTTGCTGCCGCTCGGCATGCTCTTTACGCTGCTCGGGATGGCTGGTCTGGCGTACTCCAGCGGGTTCGCCATGCTGATCGTCTCCGCTGCGCTCATCGGCGTCGGCTCGTCCGTCCTGCACCCGGAATCGTCCCGCGTCGCTCACCTTGCCGCAGGCCGGCAAAAAGGGCTGGCGCAGTCGATTTTCCAGGTCGGCGGCAATACCGGCCAGGCGCTCGCCCCGCTGCTTGTCGCGCTGCTGATTGTTCCGCTGGGGCAGCAAGGCTTCGTCTGGTTCTGCCTGTTGGCGTTGGCCGGCATTGCGATTCAGATGAAGGTAAGCAAGTGGTACGCCCGGAAAATCGGCGAAGCATCGCGGCAGACGGGCCGCGCCGCTGCCACAGACGGCCGCAGCTTGTCCAGAGGCTTCGTTTTGTTCGTCATGATGCTGCTGATTGTGCTGCTGTTCTCCAAATTCGTGTATATTGCCTGCATGACCGGCTACTATTCCTTCTACTTTATGGAGCGCTACGGATTGCCGCTGGAGCGGGCGCAAATCGCCTTGTTCGCGCTGCAATTCGCCGGGATGATCGGAACCTTGCTGAGCGGTCCGCTGGCCGACCGCTTCGGCCGCAAAAAGATGATCTGGTTCTCCATCCTGGGCACCGCTCCGTTCTCGCTCCTGCTGCCGTATGCTGGGCCGAATATGGCGATCCTGCTCTGCGTCCTGATCGGAGCGATCCTGATGTCGGGCTTTTCCGTCATCATCGTGTATGCCCAGGGAATGCTGCCTGGCCGAGTCGGGATGATCGCCGGTCTGCTGTTCGGGCTGTCGTTCGGTATGGCCGGCCTCGGCTCTGTCGTGCTCGGATGGCTGATCGACCAGACCGGCGTCGATGTGATGGTTCGGATCTGCGCTTACCTCCCGCTGCTCGGCATGTTCGCCATGCTGCTGCCGAAGGATACGAAGCTGATGGGGGAATAAAGCACTTAAGAGGCCTGATGCCGCTTCTGATACTGCTTCGGCGTCAGGCCGTACCGCTCTTTGAACACGCGGATAAAATGGGGTGTCGAGCGGTAGCCGAGCAGCTCCGCAATCTCCTGCACGGTGCGCTTCGTCTCGATGAGCAGCTGGGATGCCCGCTGCATTTTCATATCCGTCACATACTCGATGAACGTTTTCCCCATCACCGTATGAAACAGCTTGCTGACATAGTTCGGATTCATTCCCAGGTAATCCGATAAACTTTCCAGAGATATATCATTGCACAAGTTGTTCTCGATATATTGCCGCAGCTTTTCTTCCGTCAGCGCCTCGCCCGCGCTGCGGCTTGCGTCGACCGCCGCCGTACAAGCGTCGAGCACCTCGTCCATCCAGCTTACATAACGACGTAGGGAGAACAGCCCCGCGCCGTGCTGCACGATATCGTACCCGAAGAGCTGCTCCGCATCCAGGCGCACGCCCTTCAAGCCTTTGACGACGGCCGCAGCGCTGCCGCGCATCATGCCGCGGATGAAGGCGGCCGTGTAAAGGTCGGCGTGCATTTCGGCCGCGATGTCGCGGACGACCTGCTTCCCCTTATCGCCGCTTCCCGCCCGCACCGCTTCTTCGAGCTGGGCATACAGATGGGCGCAGCTGCCGCCTTCCCGCCGTTCGGCGAGGCGAAGACGGTCGCAGGCAATGACGGCGTTCTCGTCCAGCATGCTGTACTCCGCCGCCGCGGCCGCTTCCTTGTACGACCTTGCCGCATGCTCGGGATGGCAGGGATATACGGAGCCTGTCACGATATTATAGGCTTCGATCTCCTCTTGACAGCGCAAACTCTCCTGCATGCAGGCAAGCAGCTCCGCGGCATCCCGGCCCGCAAAATGCAGCATGCCGCTAATTCGCTGCGGGTCCTGCTCCGTATATACGGCGTATATGCTTCCCGGCTTGAGGCCGTTTTCCAGCCCTTCGATAATGCGGTACGGCAGCAGCAGCTCGTCGCGGGATGACAGCTCTTTCCAGCGCAGCACAATGATGAAGGACAGGCAGCTTTCCCGGTCAAAGCGAATATTCATCAGCCGCTCCTTCTCGCCCGAGGAGCTTCCCTGTTCCCAATAACCGTGCAGCACCTTCAGCAAATAGTCCTGCCGGATAATCGACTTATGCTTGTCCCAGCGTTCCTTCATCTCATCCAAGGCGGAATCGTACTGCTTGATGATTTGGCGGATCGGCCTGTGCGCCCGCTGCGTGAACACGATCGCAAACAGCAAATTTCCGAGCAGCAGCAAGGTGCCGACGGCAATCAGCGCATTGCGCAGCTCGTCCGACTGCTTGTACAGCTCCGCTGCGGGAACGATCGATATGTAGTAGAACGGGCTAAACTCCGATTTGGAGTAAGAGACGACGCTTCGCTGCCCGTTCAGGCTGGCGGTCAACAATCCTTCTTCGGCCCCCGAGTTCACAATGGAGGCAATCAGGCTGTCGTCGGGCAGCGGAACATCCCGGGAATGAGTCATGATTCCCGAGCCGTCCGAGCCGGAAGGGTCCAGAATAAAGAGCCGCTGCTCGCCGGATACATCGTAATTTTGCAGAAATTCCAGCAAATACGCCTCGTTCAGGTTGATGGCCATCATGCCCCGGCGCTCGGCGCTGCCAGCGAAAAACGGATATCCCCGCACATAGGTCACGATGCGTTTGACGGCCGAATCCTCCGTTGACCGGTACAATTTCCAGCCGACCGTCCCGTCGGACGAGTGAAACCGGTCGAACCAGTCCTGGCGGTAATTCAAGTCGCACTGGCGCAAATTCATGAAGCAGACATTGGAGCCAAGGAAAAACAGGTTTCCTTCCCGGTAATACATGTCGACGGATTCGACGAACGGGTAGGCGGCCGCCAATTCCTTCAAATAGTTCGCGGTCTGCATAATTCTTGTCGTATTCGAGCTGATGTCATGGGCGAACGGATAGATGAGCAGGTCGTTGCTTTGCCGGTCCGACAAGAGTACATCCGTCAGCCGAATGACGTCCTTGATCACGGCATTGTCCAGCGTGTTGCGGAATTCCTTCACGACTTGCCGGTTCAAATGGTGCAGCTGCCCGTTGATTTCGTTGTTGAACATGCGCCAGTAGACGGCGGTGAGCAGCAGCGAGCTGAAGATCAATAAGGCCATATTTACCAGAAGCAATCGGAGCAAAACCTTGTTCAACATAGCCCCTCCAGTCGCAATGTGCTTCGTAAAATGTGAAAAAACCAATATCTTAAAATTTCGTTACTTTTGCCAAAAGGGTGCCACTGCTTAAGAAAACGCTACAATTTTAAGTTTTTGTCAATTGCCGCTAGACCGGCCGTGCATTATCCTAACCTTTGAAAGCGTTGTCCGTTGCTGGTACAACGACGGCAGGAAAGGAGCGATAGCCCATGTCCTATTTTTAATTCCATTATTGTAAGGCAGATGCCGGGATAACGTCAATCAGGGATCAAGGGATCTGGGGAAAGATCGGGGAAAATCGGAAAAAGGCGGGGATGATGGATTGATCAGATCGCGTTGGTTGTCCGATGTCACGTTGGCCGTAGCCTGTACCTTGCTGGGGACGGCGCTGCTCGCTTTCCTGCCGACGTCCGCCGCATCGGCCGCATCGGGGGAACTGTTCGGGGAGCTGCGTCAGCGCAGGGTGGAATGGCTGACCGGCGGATCTAACATCGATAAGAACGATCCGGATTTGGCGGCCAAAATTGCGGCAGTTACCGAAACGGCGCAGGGTTACTGGGATTTGCTGGTGCCGCCGGACGATCCGCGGCGCGGCGAGATTTTGTTCGCGGATAAATCGCCGACGGTGACCTCGGGGCTCGTCGTCAATTCGTTCGAGCGCCTGCGCGACATGGCTGTCGCTTATGCGACGGAAGGTAGCGCGCTGCAGGGGAGCGAAGCATTGAAGGAAGCGATCCTGGACGGCTACGACTGGATGTACGCTCATCAGTACAACGAGACGGTCGTCGCCTCGGACAACTGGTTTCATTGGCAAATATCCGGCCCGCGGGCGTTCCTTGACGGCCTGATGATCATGTACCCGCATTTGACGGAGACGCAGCGCGCCAATTTTGCCAAAGCGGTTGCAAGGTTTTCGCCGGATCCGAACTTGGCCGACGCCGGCGTGATGACGGGTGCCAATCGGGCGCAAAAAGCGTTCGTGGTCATGCTGAACGCCATTTTGTCCGAGGACAGGGAACTGCTCGGGCAGGCTGCCCAGGCGATCAGCGACAGCTCGGCGCTGCCTTCGGCTACCTGGGGCACCCATGATTTGTTCCAATATGCGGACACGCCGGGGCAGGACGGCATGCACCGGGACGGAACGTTCCTGCAGCACGGCGCTCACCCGCAGCTCGGCAGCTACGGGGTGCAGTATTTGCAGCTGTTCCCCGAGGTGTTCGATCTTCTCGCGGGGACGGAGGTCGATATTCGAAGGCATCCGAACGCCGCCAACGTATACCGCTGGATCTACGACAGCTACGCGCCCGCCATGTACAAAGGCAGCATGACCGATCTGTTCCGCGGCAGAAATATCGCCAACGGCACAACGGGAAGTCATGTCGTCGGCCATTGGGTGATCGAGGCCGTCATCGCTCTGGCCCGCCATGCTCCGCCCGAAGACGCCATGGCGTTCAAAAGCATGGTCAAAGCGTGGATCACGCAGGACACGTACCGCAATTTCCTGGCGACAGCCAAGCTGTACCACGCCAGCCTGGCGAAGCAGTGGATCGCCGACCCGTCCATCCCGGCGTATCAAGCATCGTACAGCAAAATCTACACGCAAGGGGACCGGGTCATCCACCACCGCCCGAGCTTCAGCTTCGCCATTGCGATGTCCTCGTCCCGGGTGTACCGGTACGAATCGATCAACCGCAACAATGTCCGCGGATGGCATACGGGCGCGGGCGCCACGTATTTGTTCAACGGCGATTTGGGCCATTACGACGATCACTATTGGCCGACCGCGGACATGTACCGCCTGCCCGGCACGACGGTGACGACCCGGCGGTACGGCGCTGCGGAAGGGCAGAGCAGCTATAACCCGCACGACTGGGTCGGAGGCAGCACGAACGGCGAATTCGCCGCAGTCGGAATGCGGTATACGCCGCAGGGCACGGATTTGACGGCGACGAAATCGTGGTTTCTGCTCGACGACGCGATCGTCGCCCTGGGAGCGGGAATTACCGGAAGCGATCCGGTCCATGCGGCGGAGACCATCGTCGAGAACCGGATGATCGCTGGCGACGGAAGCGGCGCGTTTACGGTGAACGGACAGCCGCAGGACGTGGCCTTGAGCGGAGAAGTACAGACGTATCCGAGCGTCAGCTGGGCGCATGTGCAGGGACGCACGGCCAGCTCGGATATCGGGTACATTTTCCCGGATCGGCCTGCGCTGAGCGCTGTCAGAGAGACGCGCAGCGGCAATTGGAGCGATATTTGGACAGGGCCGAGCAACGTGAGCGCCAGCTATCAGACGATCTGGCTGGATCACGGGGTGAGCCCGCAGGATGCCGCTTATTCCTACGCCATCCTGCCGAATGCGACGGCGGCGGAGACGCAGGAGCACGCGGCGAACCCGCGCTTTCGCATTCTGCATAACACGAAGGAGCTGCAGGCCGTCTCCAAGCCGGCGCTTGGCTATGTGGGCGCCAACTTTTGGACGAATGCGCGGCAGACGGTTCGGCTCGGCCATAAGCCGTGGATCACAACCGGCGCTCCGGCCTCGGTGGTGACGATGCTGAACGCGAAAACGCTGGAGGTCGCCGTCGCAGACCCGACCCAGCGGCAAAGCGAGCCGTTCGAGGTGGAAATTCATCGCGCTGCGGTGGGCGTCACAAGCATAGATCCAGGACTGACCGTAATCCGGCTGAAGCCGACGGTCGTGATCAAGGTGGACCCGCAAGGCGCCCTGGGCGCGTCGATGAAGGCCGTCCTGCGGCTGGCCGCAGGCCCCGACCGTGCTGCGCCGACGGCGCCGGATGCAGTAACGGCGGAGCCGCTCTCGCCGGCATCGGTTCGGCTGGAGTGGACGGATGCGCGGGACGATGGCGGGATTCGGGCGTATCGCGTTTATCGCGACGGCAAGCTTCGTGCCGAGCTATTGTCCCGCACCTATGTCGATACGGGACTCGCGCCAGGCACAACGTACGAATACCGGGTCGAGGCGGTCGATGCCGCCGGGAAGCGCTCGAAGCGCAGCGCCGGGGTGCAGGCGACGACGCCGACCGGCTTCGAGACGTTCCCGGTGGATGACGATTTCGAGGACAAATTGGCCGGCGACATGCCGTTCGGTTATGTCGTCGATGGCGGGCAAGGCTCTGCCTCCGTCGCCCCGCTGCCTGACGGCTCGGGCCAAGCGTTGAAACTGAGCGGCGCAGGGCTGGCCGTATCCAGACCTTTTCCGCAGCAAGCGGGGAAATTGGCCGTCTCCTTCCAGACGGTGCTGGAAGGAGTATACGGCGAGGCGACGTGGACCGTGCGGCAGGGAGACAAGGAGCTGCTCAGGCTTGCCGCCAGGAACGGCCATTTCTCTTACACGGACGGCGAAGGCCAGGAGCGGCTGCTGCAGGCGTGCGAGCCGCTGCGGACGTACGCGATCCATCTGTCGATCGATCCGGAATCGCAGACAAGCGATATTCTGATCGACGGCGTGCGCCGGGCGACAGGGGCGCCCTTCCTGACGGCAGCAGGCGGGATCGACCGCCTGGGCGTCGCGGCGGGGACGGATCAGGCCGTCTATATGGACCAGGTGGGCATCGCTCCGCTAACTTATTCGATCTACGAGACGTTTGATGAGCTGGAGACCGGATCGACGCCGCCCTCGTTCAATGTGAGAAAATATATCGGCAGCGCGGCGGTGGTCGAGCTGCCGAGCCGCGAAGACAAGAGTCTGCTCCTGCTCGACGACAGCGAGAAGCAGATGATGGAAATATCGAAATTTTTCCCGCAGCGCAATGAAGCGATGCGCTGGTCGATGCGGGTGATGCTGGCCATGGAAGGAGATAACCTGGCGGTCAAGCTGAGCGACAAGAACGGCGCGACGGTTCTGTGGTTGCTCGCGGAGGGCGGCGAGCTTCGCTTCAAGACGCAGGACGGCAGGAACTTGCCGCTGCAGCCGTACGAGCTTCACCGCTGGTACGACATCGAAATCGTGGCAGACCCTGCGACAGGCAAGGCCACCGTCTATATCGACGGAGTCGAGCGGGGCAAGGATCTGGCGATGTACCGCGCGACGAGCCACTTTTTCGGCACGTTCATCTCGACGGGCGGACCGACGGACGCGACCCAAATGACGCAGCTTGCCGAAAATTACGTCAGAGAGCTGATCGCCGCTTCCGACCGGCTGCTCGGGCTGCGCGGCTCCATGCACGCGCCGCAGGCCGACAGCGTGACGGTTCACGCGGCGCAGAGAGGCGCGGCGGCACTCTCGGCCCAGCACTTCGCGGCGCATTACCGCGGTTACCGCGGAGCTGCGCTCGAGGCCGTGCGCATCAAGACGCTGCCTACAGGCGGCACGCTGCTGCTGGGGGAGACGCCGGTGGCGCCCGGCCAGCTCGTTCCCGTCGCGGCGGCGGAGCGGCTCGCGTTCGTGCCTGACGGCGGCTTCAGCAGGATCGCCTCCTTCCGCTGGGAGGGCGTCAGCGGCGAGCGCGTCTCGAACGAAGCGGAGCTGTTCCTCGTGTACGAAGCGGGCGGCAACTAGCGATAGCGAACTATTATAGAGCAGCGGACGGCGGTGCGAGGCTCGGCCCAAAAGCCGCCGGTCCGCTGCGGCAGACGGAGATGGAGCAGATTGAAAAACAACAGCATCCTCAAGCAATATATGGCGAAAAAATATTTTTTCATCATGTTTTTTCCGGTCATCCTGTATTATCTTGTGTTTCATTACGGACCGATGTACGGCGTCATCATCGCCTTCCAGGATTACCAGTTTCTGAAAGGGATATTTGGCAGCCCGTGGGTCGGACTCGACAACTTCAGAGATTTGTTCAACAACGATTACTTTTGGGTCGTGCTGCGAAATACGTTGCTCATCAACGGCTACAAGCTGCTGTTCGGCTTTCCCGCACCGATCGTGATCGCCCTGATGATCAATGAGGTGGCGAGGCCGCTGCTGAAGAGGGCGATCCAAACGGTCAGCTACATTCCTCATTTTTTGTCATGGGTCGTGCTGAGCGGACTGGTGATCGAATTTTTGTCGCCGAGCCGCGGGCCGATCAACGATGTGCTGATGCAGCTTGGCATCGAGCCGGTCTATTTTATTACGGAGGAGTCGTGGTTTCGGTCCATCCTCGTCGCCAGCGACATCTGGAAGCATGTCGGGTTCAACACCATCATCTATTTGGCCGCTATCGCCGGGATTAATCCGGAGATGTACGAGGCGGCGGAGGTCGACGGAATCAGCCGCATTCAGAAGGCGCTGTACATTACGCTGCCGTCGATCGCGCCTGTCATCATCATCATGCTGATTTTGTCCACCGGCTCCATCATTAACGACGATTTCGAGCAGGTGTTCAATCTTCTGAACGTGAAGGTGATGAACGTCGGGGATGTGCTGTCCACCTACACCTATTCGGAGGGGCTTGTGCGGATGAACTACAGCTATGCCGCTGCCGTCGGACTGTTCAAAAATATCGTGGCGCTCATCCTCGTCTTGTCCGCCAACGCTTTGGCCCGCAGGGTGAACCGCGACAGCGCGATCTTCTAATTTCATGAAGCGACGAAAGGAGAGCATGCCTTGAACAAATATACGCATCTATCGGACAAAATCGCGATGTTCGTCGTCTATGCGACGCTGCTCCTGCTGGCGTGCTCCACGCTGCTCCCGCTGATGCAGGTCGTCACCGTCTCGATGAGCCCGTCGAGGGTCATTAACAGCTACGGGCTTCATTTTATCCCGCTCGAATTCGATTTTCACGGGTACCGGTCCGTCTTCGGCAACGAAGGTCTGTGGCGGGCGTACGGGATTACGATCCTGCGCACGGTGCTGGGCGTCTCGCTGACGATCGTTCTGACCTTCTGCGCCGCCTATCCGCTGACGAAGAAGGATTTGCCTCACCGCCGCTTTTGGACCGGATTTATCCTGCTGACGATGTTTTTCTCCGGCGGGCTGATTCCGTCCTACCTGCTGGTCAAAGCGCTGGGGCTGATGAATTCGCTGTGGGCGTTGATTTTGCCGAGCGCGATCAATACGTTCATGATGCTCGTCGTCCGCAACTTTATTATGGCGCTGCCGGCCAGCCTCGAGGAATCGGCCAAAATCGACGGCGCCAACGACATCGTCATCCTGTTTCGCATCGTGCTGCCGCTCTCCTTGCCGATCATCGCGACGGTGGGGCTGTACAGCGGGGTGCATCACTGGAATGCCTGGTTCGACAGCATGATCTACATCCAGGACGCGGATAAGCACGTGCTGCAGCTTGTGCTCAGAAACATCATTTTGCTCGGGAATACGGCGGAATTCGAGGTTACCGGCCAGCGGAACCATGCGCTCGATTCGGAAGCGATCAAGATGGCGGCGCTCGTCGTGTCGATCCTTCCGATTCTGCTCGTATACCCGTTTCTGCAAAAATATTTTATCAAAGGCAGCCTCATGGGCGCCGTAAAAGGGTAATCCGCCCGCTTGTCCGGCGTTGCCGGATGATACGATAGGTCAAGGGGGTTCTATGTATGATGAGACGCAGTATGAAGCTTGGGGCGCTGGCCGGGAACGCGCTGTTGATGGCGGCTTTCATAGCAGCCTGCAGCTCTCCCGAGGGGGAGCAGCCTGCGGCGACAGGCGGCGGTGAAGGGCCGGTCGAGATCGAATGGCTGGCGTATAACTCGTATGCCAAACCGAAGATCGACAATCCGATCGGGAAAATGGTGGAGGAGCGCTTTAACGCCAGGTTCAATGTGTGGTACATCGATCCGAAAAACTGGGAGGACAGCTTGACGGTGCGGCTGGGAGCGGGCGAGATGCCGGACATTATGAAAATCCAAAACGCGCAAAACATCCCGAAATACGTGAAGCAAGGCATTTTGGCGCCGATTTCGCGGGAGATGTTCGAGCAGTTCGCACCGGAGTATACGAAATTTCTGGACGAGAAGAAGGTGTGGGACCGGGTCACCCTGGACGGGCAAATCTACGCCATCCCGACGACGAACCCGGACGGCAATTATCCGACGGCTGTCATCTGGCGCGAGGACTGGCTGAAAAATGTCGGCATCGAGAAAGTGCCGGAGACGATCGAGGAGTACGAGGAGGCGCTGACCAAGTTCCGCAACGACGACCCGGACCGGAACGGCAAGAAGGATACGTACGGCATGTCCGATTTTGCCATCCCGAATATTTTGGGCGCGTTCGGGCATCCCGGCATCGTCGATTTCAGCGGAACGCAGAGCGGCGTGTCGCTCGAATTCGTGCGGAAGGACGGCGAGATCGTCTTCGCCGCCATCCAGCCGGAGATGAAGGAGGCGCTGGCGCTGCTGCAGCGGTGGTACAAGAACGGGCTGATCGATCCGGAATTTTTGACCTCGGAGAATACGACCGGCTACTGGCCGAACAGCCAGGCGTTCTTTAACGGCCGCATCGGCTTGACGGGCAAAGGCGCCCATTACCACTGGCGGACAGAGCTCGACCCGACGAATCCGGAGGACAAGGGCGGCAGCGCCTACCACCAGTTCAAGCAGAGCCAGCCGAACGGCTCGATCGCGGTCGGGGTGCCGGCGGTCGGTCCGCAGGGCAAATCGGGCGTCCCGCAGTGGGATATCGCCAGCACGCCGCTCGGCATTACGACCAAGGCGGCCAAGGACCCGCGCAAGGTAGAGACGCTGCTCAAGATGGTCGAGGCCAACGCGACGGACTTCGAGTTCCACCTGGCCATGCGTTCGGGCGAGGAAGGGAAGGATTACAAGGTCGACAACGGCCGGTACATCAGCCTGATCGACGATCCCAACAACCCGCGGGAATCGCGCGGGATCAACGTGTTCCATATGCTGATCGCCCGGGACGATTTCTACAAGACGATTTCCGGCAAGTTCAATTACGACTATGCCGATCGCGTATACACCTACAAAGGCTACCAGCCTGTCTTCGTGCCGCCGGTCGAGGCGTACCCGAAATATTTGGCCTCGCTGCACAAGCTGACGCTGGAGACGTACTTCAATATCATCACCGGAGACTTGCCGGTCGAGGCGTTCGACGATTACGTGCAGCGGTTCAAGGCGGGCGGCGGCGACGAGATCGAGAGGCAGATACGTGAGGCGGTTGGAAAATAAAGAGCGACGAGCCTGTTTAGGATGCCCGTCGACAAAGCTGGCTCTAAAGAATCCAAAGCCCCTAGATAAATCATCACTACAGCCTGAAAGTGAAGTCGAGCGTATGCAAGCTGACGAGGAGTCTAGAAAGCAACTGGAGAAGGACAGGGAACCAGGGCAGTGATTGTTGTATAATCCGATTCAATTGTAATTACGGAATAAACGCCATCTGATCTAAGTGATCATGTGGCGTTTTGTTATTATCGAGTGGAGAATGGCATTGCATTGCTCTACATATTTTATTGTGATCATGAAGGAGATCTTAACAAGTTGGCGAATAACGCATCATAGAAATGTATCCTAAGTCTTATTTATAGGAGTGAGATGGATGGCGGAGAAATTGAGCGATCACTATTCGGAAGATTCATTTTGGGAGAAGCTTCGGAAATTCGGGAAAAAGGCGGGCTATAAGGTCGTTTACGCCGCGCTGCTGCTGTTCTATTGCTTGAAGGACGGGAATGTGCCTGCATGGGCAAAGACCGTTATTATCGGTTCGCTGGCCTATTTTATCAGCCCTCTTGATGCGATTCCCGATATCGTGCCTGTCGCCGGCTTCACGGACGATCTGGGATCATTGGTTGCGGCCCTTGGGATCGTCGCTGTATATATCAATGAGGATATTCGCCAAAAAGCCAAGGTGAAATTGGCCGAATGGTTTGGCGATGACTGCCTTGACGATCTCGGGGATATCGACGACAAGTTTTCGAAATGAATGAAACGGGACGGACAGGCAACTGCAGCCGGGCTCAGCCTGAGCGCATGCCGCGCCCAGCTCGTGCGCATGCCGCGCTCAGCCCGAGCGCAGCCGGACCCAGCCTGAGCGCAGCCGGGCTCAGCCTGAGCGCATGTCATGCCTAGCCCGTGCGCATGCCGCGCCCAGCCCGAGCGCAGCGCTCCAGTCCGAGCGCAGCCGGGCTCAGCCTGAGCGCATGCCGCGCCCAGCCCGAGCGCAGCCGGACCCAGCCTGAGCGCATGCCGCGCCCAGCTCGTGCGCATGCCGCGCTCAGCCCGAGCGCAGCCGGGCTCAGCCTGAGCGCATGCCGCGCTCAGCCCGAGCGCAGCGCTCCATTCCGAGCGTAGCCGGACCCAGCCTGAGCGCATGTCATGCCCAGCCCGTGCGCATGCCGCGCTCAGCCCGAGCGCAGCCGGGCTCAGCCTGAGCGCATGCCATGCCCAGCTTGTGTGCAGCGCTCCAGTTCGTGCGCAGCCGGGCTCAGCCTGAGCGCATGCCGCGCCCAACTCGTGCGCAGCGCTCCAGTTCGTGCGCAGCCGGACCCAGCCCGAGTGCATGCCGCGCCCAGCTCGAGCGCAGCGCTCCAGTCCGAGCGCATGCCGCGCTCCAGGCTGGATTCCGCGCCCCGGCCGGGGCGCGGGGCCACAACCCTTGCCCCAATCCAATGGGCACTTTCAAATGTTGCATTTTGTACAACAAAAACGCGGGGATAAACCGCACTCGCCGCTCAAAGTTGTAAAATGTGCAACATTTCGGGCGATTTTCCCGGGTTTGCAGCCAATCTCCCCCAAATTGTTGCACAAAATGCAATATTCCCCTTCCTCTGGTGCGAAGAGGCCGGAAAATGTTGCATTTTTTGCAGGATTTGTCGGCTCATGTGCCCGAGGAGAAGCGTACAACCTGATGATCGGGGAGCGAACCGCTTCGATGCCCGGGTGCCCGGGGAAAGGCCGCGCTTACGCGGAGTTCGAACGCTAAAGACGAACGCTAATGCAGAGTTCGGGGGACGCCGTCTGAGCACCCCGGCTGCAGCAAAGCATCGGTTTGCACGATCAAGGAACCTCGGGCGGAGTGGAGGGGGCTCACGGCCCGCTTTGCCCAAGCGACTGCTAACAAGCTGGTGGCATGAGGCGTTCCGCAAGTCAAGTCAGCCCAAATATAGGATTGACTTTTCGCTATGCTATGCATTCATTAGTATTATTTTACGATACTACTAAAAATACGCCAAAGAGGAGCGCTGCAATGATCGATGAGCTGCGAAGCATCGGGCTGTCTGATCTGGAGGCCCGGATTTATTTGGCGCTGTACGAATCCCCCGAAATGTCGGGCTATGAAGTCGCCAAACGGGTATCCGTCTCCCGCACCAACGTTTATGCCGCTCTGC
This sequence comes from Paenibacillus ginsengihumi DSM 21568, assembly GCF_000380965.1. GTDB lineage: Bacteria > Bacillota > Bacilli > Paenibacillales > NBRC-103111 > Paenibacillus_G > Paenibacillus_G ginsengihumi. The sequence continues at coordinate 27,544 of NZ_KB905582.1, forward strand.
GGGCTATGACGGATAAAGGGGTATGCCGCGCGATCGAGGCCGATCCCGTATTATATGAGGCGGTGCCGATCGGGCAGTTGGTGCGCGCGATGAAATCGCGGTTCGACCGCACGGCGCAGACGCTGCTGCAGGAACTGGAGGGCCCTCCGAAATCGGCGGCTTCCTTTTATACCTGGAGGGGCGAGCAGGCGCTGCGCCAGGCGATCGAGCGGATGGCGGCCAATGCGAACCGCACGATTGCGGCGGATGTCTGGTCAGAGGATGTTCACTGGATGGCCGACGCGCTGCTGGATGCCGAGCGCCGGGGCGTGAAGGTGTTGGCGGTTGTCATTGGAGAGACGGCTCTTCCGCTGAAGCATCTGATTGGGCATAAACGCAGCGAGGCTTGGCGGCATCCGGTCTCGAGGAAATTTTCGCTGCTGTGCGATTCCCGCTCGGCGCTGATCGGGAGCTTCGGACGGTCGGTCCGGTTATCGGCGTTGGAGACGGATCATCCGTCCGTTATCGAGCTGCTGCGAAACGGGCTGTATCACGATCTGGTCATGGAGCAGACAGAGAAAGATTTTGCGGTCCAGTTCGAAGAAAAATACGGCCGGGATTACGAGCGCATCGTCGAACCGTGGAGGGAGCTGTTGGAATAGCGGGGGCTCCGCGCTTTTTTTGGATATTTAATAGTAGTATTTATGAATACATCTAATATCTATTCGAGAAAAAGGAGTGCAGTCGGATGTACAAAATCGATGCAAATGACATTCATCAGGCGCTGGTCCCGATTAGCCGGGAGGTGCTGCGTCGCTTCGGAGGGCTGCAGCCTGCGCTCACCCGCGAAGGGCTGATTGAGCGGTTCTCGGAAGCGAATCGTTGGGCGGAACCGAAGATTCGTGCGGCAGAGAATGCGCGGTACCCGGATCTCCCGTGGTCGGAGGCCGAACTGAATGCCGGCAAGCAGGCGGTTCCGGAATACGGCGGGGCTTATTGGGTGCTGGACCCGATCGACGGGGCGATCCATCTCCATCAGGGCTTCGGCTTCTGGTCCACTTCGCTGTGTCTTGTCCAGGACGGCAAGGCGGTTTTCTCCGCTGTGTACGGCGCGGGCCGGAACGAGTATTTCCATGCTGTGCGCGGGGAAGGAGCTTATTTGAACGGGCAGCGGATAACGGTATCGGCCAAAACCCGGCTCGCCGACGCTCTGCTGCTGACGACGCCGCCGAACAAGGTGGACGTCGATCCGGAGGATGTCAGACTAACCGCGTGGAGCGTGGCCAAGCTGCTTCCGGAATCGACCGCGCTGCGCATGCTCGGCTCGACCGCCCTGCAGATGGCTTACGTGGCCTGCGGCAGAATGGATGCTTATTGGGAGTACGGGGGCGCAAAAGCGGAGAGGTATGCGAATTCATGGCGTAAAAGCGAAAAGGTTTGCGAGTCCGCAGACGATGGCTAATATGGTTAATATGGTTAATAAAGCGGGGGGATTGATGTGTTAACAATGGGTATTCGTTGGGAAAACACGCGCCAGGGGCGAAGCGGCGGGGCAGGCGTCCAAGCGAAGAATCGCATCGAAGGGAGAGAGGCGTTATGAAAGCGGCGGCAATCGTTTCGATCGGGCCTCCCGGAGTGCTGCAGACGATGGAGCTGGACGAACCGCAGGCAGGCAAAGGCCATGTTCGGGTCAGAGTAAAGGCGGCCGGCGTTCAGCCGTTTGACTGCGCGGTGCGCAGCAGCGGATGGACGCCGCCGGGACTTCAACTTCGCTTCCCGCAAATTTTGGGCAATGAGTTTGCCGGCATCGTCGATCAGGTCGGGGAGGACGTTGCCGATTTTTCCGTCGGCGATGAAGTATTGGGCTGGGCTTTGCTGGCATGCTATGCCGAATATGTAGTCGTCCCTGCGGCGCAGATCGTGCGCAAGCCCAAAGCGATGCCTTGGGAGGAAGCCGGCGTCTTGTCCGCCTCCGGGCAAACCGCCCATACGGCGCTCAAGGAGCTGGGCGTCGGCTCGGGCGATACGGTGCTGATTCACGCTGCGGCCGGCGGGGTAGGCACCTTCGCCGTGCAGCTGGCCAAAGCGTGGGGAGCCGACGTCATCGGCACCGCCAGCGAGCGCAACCACGAATATCTCCGCTCGCTTGGCGCAATTCCCGTCGCCTACGGAGCCGGGCTCGAACAACGCGTGCAGGCCGTCGCGCCCAATGGCGTGGATGCCGCCCTGGATGCGGCCGGCGACGATGCGCTGCGCAGCTCTGTGGCGCTTGGGATCGATCGGCGCCGCATTGGCACGATCGTTTCGTTCGAGCTGGGGGAGCGGCTCGGCGTGCGCGCTATTCGCAGCGAGCGGTCGAAGGAGCGGCTTGCCGAGCTCGTCGCGCTGTACGCTCAAGGGAAGCTGCGCATCCCGATCCGCTGCGTGTTCCCGCTTGAAGAGGCCGCAAGCGCTCACCGCGAGATCGAGCCCGGGCACGGCTTCGGCAAAGTCGTTCTGACGATGTCATAAACCGGGAGGTTAAGCGCCCCGGTCCTCTTCATGACAAGCGAACAGCTCCTTCCGTGCCTGCTCTCGCCGCTTCAGCGAAACTCGCTGCTGAACAGGCACATCCTCCCGGGCTGGTTGCTCTTGCAAGGCGGGCGCTGCCCGTCGGTCAAAAGCCGTTCCAGACGATCGTCTGCTCCGCCGGGAAGCGGGCCGAAGGCCGGGCGGGAGCGGCGGCTTTGCCGATGGCGACGAGCAGCACCGGAATATACCGCGCCGGGACGTTGAACGCCTGGACGAACCGCTCGGCGTCGAAGCCGCCCATCGGGCATGAGTCGAGGCCGCGGGCTTTGGCCGCCAGCATGAGCTGCATCGCCGCCAGCGAGGCGTTGCGGATCGCTTCGTCGCGCGCGTAAGCGGGGGAAGCGGCGTACGCCTGCTCAATCTGGCCGATCAGCGCCGCCTTCACTTCCTCAGGCATGTGGCCTGCATTCACGGCAGGGTCGAAGACGGCTTCGGCGTTGCGGTTTGCCTCCAGATCACCGAGAATGGCGATGACGACGGACGCTTCCGCGGCCTGCTGTTGTCCGTAGGCGACAGGCAGCAGCTTGTCTTTCGCCGCCGGATCGGCGATGGCGAGAAACTTCCAATGCTGCAAATTCCAGGCCGACGGAGCGCTGCCCGCAAGCTCCAGCAGCTCGCGAATCTCCTGCGCGCTTAATGAATGCGCCGGATCGAAATGCTTGACCGAATGACGTTCCCGCATGACGGTGAACAGATCGGTTGAAATCATGGATGACATGTACCATTTCAACTCCTTGATCATGATCATGGTTTCGCTGCCCGGCTCGTCCAACAGCCTCAAGCGCTCTTGGCGTTAGCCGCCGGCTTGCGTCCGAGCCGCTGCGCGCCGATCACGCCAGCAATAATGAGCAGCGAGCCAATGAGATGATAAGCCTGGATCTCTTCCCCAAGCACGAGCGCTCCCGCCGCGATCGCTACGACCGTGGACAGGTTGGAGAACACGCTCACGGTCGACGCTTGCAGCTTGGACAGGGCGTAGTTGGCCGTCAGCGATGTGACGAGCGAGGACAGCACCCCGAGATAGAGGATCGACAAGATAAAAGAGCCTTCGGCCAGCGGCGCGAAGAAGCGGTCCATCGTTCCGGCAGCGGCATGGCCCGAGACCGATACAACGAGAAAAGCGATGAAGCCGATGCCGAGCATCAAATACGTGATCTCCAGCGGGCTGTAGGTTCTCAGCAGCGAGCGGGCCAATACGCTGTAGCCGGCGAAAGAGAGGCAGGACAGAAACAGCAGCACAATCCCCGCCATGCTCGACAGCTCGATGCCGCCTCCTTTCATCATGAAGACAAGCGCCACCCCGAACCCGGACAGAACAATAGATGCTCCTTGCAGCGCGGTCGTTCTTTCTTTTAAAAACAGCGAAGCCAGCAGCATCGTCAGCACCGGCACGAACGCGTGCAAAATGCCTCCCTCGGAAGATGTCGCCCGCTCCAGGCCGAACGCCTGAAAGGCGAAGAAGGCCAGCGGGTACAGCGAAGCCAGCAGCAGCACCGGATACAGCGGCTTGCCGCGGTAGTTCAGCCGCACCCGGCCCAGCGCGACCGGAATCGACATCGCTGCGAACGATACGGCAAAACGGTATGTTAACGTATCGATCGGCCCGGCGCTCTCCAGCGCGATTTTCGTAAACAGGAACGAAAGCCCGATAATCGCCGCGTTCAGCACCGCGCATCCGTATGCAAGTTTTAACCCCTTGGACATAGCTTAACCTCCTTTCCGGCATCCTTCGGTAACAGACGCCAGATCTACATTAGTATCGTACGGAGAAATCCGGTTGATCACAACGGCATTTTATCGCAACTGTATCGATACAGTTGGCTTGTTCATATATAATGAAAGGAGAGAGGCACGCGAATATAGAGCAATTGAGGCGAATCGGCATGAGAAAATATATGGACATTTTATCCGACCTGGAGAGCAAAATCGGCGGCGGACAGTACCGCCCGGGCCAAAAGCTGCCTTCGATCCGCGAAGCGGCCAAATCGTACGGCTGCAGCACAAGCACCATCGTGCGGGCTTACGCCGAGCTGGAGAAGCGTCACGCGATCTATTCGATGCCGCAAAGCGGCTATTACGTGGTCGGAATGGCGGACGAGCCTGCAGGCGGGGAGGACAATCCGACGATCGATTTTACATCGGCGTCGCCGGATGCCGGGGTATTCCCGTATTTGGATTTCCAACACTGCCTGAACAAGGCGATCGATACCTACAAGCATCAGCTGTTCACCTACGGAAATTCGCAGGGGCTGGACAAGCTTCGCCAGACGCTGGCAGCTCATTTGGCCGACGGCCAGGTGTTCGCCAAGGCGGAGCGGCTCGTCGTCACCTCCGGCGCGCAGCAGGCGTTGGACATTTTGGCCAAAATGCCGTTTCCGAACGGGAAAGCGGCGATTCTCGTCGAGCAGCCGGGCTACGATATTTACCTGCGCTTTCTGGAGAAGGAGAGGATACCTGTATACGGCATCGCCCGAACGGCGGAAGGCATCGATCTGCAGGAGCTGGAGAAGTGGTTCAAGCGCGGTGAGATCAAGTTTTTTTATACGATGCCCCGGTACCACAATCCGCTCGGCACGACCTATAACGCAGAGACGAGAAAATCGATTGCAAGCCTGGCCGACAAGTACGGCGTCTATGTGGTCGAGGACGATTACATGGCCGACCTCGGCGAGGAGCGCGGGTTCGATCCGATCTATACATACAGCCGCACAGACCGTGTCGTGTATGTGAAAAGCTTCTCGAAAATCGTGTTCCCGGGCCTGCGCCTCGGCGTCGCCGTGCTGCCGGAACAGCTTCTCGAGGCGTTCCGCCATTACAAGAGTAATGCCGATACGTCGCTATTGTCCCAGGCTGCGCTCGAGGTATATATCAAAAACGGCATGTACGAGCGGAACAAGCGCAGAATGAGCAGCCAATACGCGGAGCGGATGCGCGCGTTGAACGAAGCGCTGCAGCGGCACAACGAAGCAGGCCGCATCGTCGCGCCGCCCGTCCGCTCGGGCGTGTATTTGCCGCTGATGCTGCCCAGAGTCGTCAACCTGGAAAGGCTGTTGAAGCGGCTTGCCGCCAGGCGCGTCCTGGCTGTGTCGGGCAAACGGTTTTATTTGGCAGATAGTCTGGAAAAGGAGAAGTTTGTGCGGCTCAGCGTCTCGCGGACACGGCCGGAGCAGATCGAGGAGGGCGTGCGGACGATCATGGAGGAAATCGGACGGGAGCTGAGAGAGCTGTATTGATGGCAGGCGATGAGGGTGACGGATAAAGGGGGATGTCGCCCGATCGGAGCCGATCTGGTGCCGATCGGGCGGCTGGCGCGCGATGAAATTGCGGTTCAATCGCACGGCGGGAATCTCTCAATCCCATTTTGGTTCTTCGCTGCCTTCCTTCAATTGATGAACGAAATGCTTGAAGGCATAGCGGACATATTTGAATAGAGCAAACAAAGCGATGACGTTCAAAAATACAATGATTGCCAATAAAAAATCGACGGAAGCCCAAATTGTTGAAAGCGGAACGACGGAGCTAATCGTGAGCACAACAGCAGCAATGATTCTGTAAATCCAGATGGCAGGTTGGGCATGCTTTTTGAACATATATCTTAAGTTAGTTTCGCCATAAAACACATCGGCCAGCAAGGTAGTAAAGCCGAACAGGAACATAGCACCAAATACAATCCATTTGCCTAAAGGCCCCAAGGCAACATGGAACGCCTCTTGAAGAAGATTGATCCCGTCTTTTCCTGTTCCAAGGACATCTGTCATAAGGAGCGCAAACGCCGTGCACGAGCATATGATTCCTGTTGTTACAAAAGTCCCCAACATAGCCAAAAAGGATTGTTCAACAGGATGCTTTACATTGGCGGAAGCATGCATATATCCCGCACAGCCGTTACCGGCATCATTGGAAAATAACCCTCTTGCGACCCCATATCGGAATGCTTCCGTCACCGTATGGCCAGCTGCGCCTCCCACGACCGCCGTACTGGAAAAAGCGCTCTTCATAATTAATCCGAATATAGCCGGAACCGCTGTAATGTTAGAGATGACAATATAAATCGTGATTGCAATAAATCCGAGGGCCATCAAAGGAACAATAACCGCGGAGAAATCGGCAAGTCTTTTACTCCACCTACCGTTACGATCGCTGTTAGAATAACTACGGAAATCCCGGGAATAAGAGGATGCACGTCAACGACTCCAGTGAACGAGGCAGCGATGGAATTCGTTTGAATGGACGCGATAAACAGACCGAATGTCAATACATAACAGACAGACATTAGCATAGCCATCGGTTTATTTTTTAGTCCCTTTTCAATATAATAGGCAGAGCCTCCGCGGTAGGTGCCGTCTTCGATTTTTTCTCTAAACAGCTGCCCCAATATAGTCTCGGCAAAGGTAATGGCCATGCCAAACAATGCGGTCATCCACATCCAAAAAATGGCTCCAGGGCCTCCAGCGACCAAAGCGGTCGCTACTCCGACCAGGCTGCCTGTTCCGACTTGGCTCCCGACCGCTGCACATAATGCGGAAAAACCCGATATGCTTCCATCCTTGCTCTTCAAGTTTTTCTTCATAATCCCTATAGCGAGTTTGAAATATTTTAGCTGAGGAGCTCCCAGGCGTATTGAATAATATAAGCCAACGGCCAGCAAAATATAGGCAATTACCGAGCCCCATAATAAGTCAGTGATGTGTTTGAACAGCTCCATTAAATACATCCCTCCTTGTGGCTAAATAAAGCTTTACAACCTGCAGCAGAAAATGTGGATGATCAATTACTCGTAACAAGGGGCAGAAGAAAGCCCTTGCAATTTAGCCGGAAATGAAGAAGATGGCGAGTTTCTGAAGGTGACATCCGATGGCGTTCATTTGGAAAAATTTGATCATCAATGGATTTCAATTGGAATACAACCAGACCGAAATGGTAAAGAGCCAGCGAATGAAGCAAATGTTGAGTTGGGTACATCTGCATTACGCGGAAAAGATCGCGTTAGACGATATCGCAAGAGCCGGTCAATTAAGCCGTTCCGAATGCTGTCGATATTTCAAGCGCTATTTGAAATGTACCCCATTAAATTATGTGATAGACTATCGAATTCAAAAAAGCTTACATTTGCTGCAGCAGGGCGATTCGAATATTACCGAGGTTGCTTATAAGGTTGGATTTAGTAGCACAAGCTACTTTATTGATAAATTTCGCAAGGCGATGAATATGACGCCATTAGCCTACAAAAAATCCCAAAATGGATAAGCTGCAGGTGACGACCGGTGCTGATAGGAATTGTTTGTCCCGCTTGTATAGGGGTGGGGGGTATGTTATAATGTGAAATAAAGGAGGCGGGTCTGATGAGCATGGAGACGGAAATGCAGGAGCTGCGGGACGAATCAGAAGCGGATTGCTGCTCGCATGAAGGTTCGGAGAGAAAGAGCCATCATTCCGAGAAGGTGAAGAACAGCCTGATCAGCAGGCTGAACCGGATCGAAGGCCAGGTGCGCGGCATCAAAGGGATGATCGAGAAGGATACGTACTGCGACGACGTGCTGAACCAGATCGCCTCGGTGCAATCGGCCTTGAACGGGGTCGGAAAACTGCTCCTGGAACATCACCTGAAAAGCTGCGTCATCGAGCGGATTCAGGAAGGGGATACCGAAGTGATTACCGAACTGATGACGACCATGAACAAGTTGATGAGATAGGATGAAGCAGCGGCTGCTGCTTTTTTCGTTACCTAATAGACGCCTGTGCCGAGCACTTCCTGCCGGCATTGAAAATTCAACGTTTAGATAGCGCTGAATTTTCAAGATAAGACGCCCATGCCGCTTGCACGGCACCATCAGAGGATGAAAATGGGCTGCGGCGTACCAAGCGCTATTTCCATGATAGACCCCCATGCCGCTGGCGCAGCACCATCAGATGGTGAAAACGGGCCGCGGGGCTGGGCGCTATTTTCAAGATAGACGCCCATGCTGCTGGCGCAGCACCATCAGAAGATGAAAACGGGCCGCGCACCAAGCGCTATTTTCAAGATAGACGTCCTATGACGAGCAATTCCTTTCGTCATCGGTCGTCACCTTCGGTGCCTGAAAATTCGCCGGAGGGTTCCGTCCAATTTTTCAAGATAGCCAGCAAATATTGTATTTTGTACAACAAAAACGGGGCAATCACAGGCACTCGCGGCTCAATGTTGTAGAAAGTGCAACATTTTGGGCGATATACCCGGGTTTGAAGCCCATCGCCCCCAAATTGTTGCACAAAATACAACAATACCCTGTCCTTTGTGCAAAGGGGCCAGAAAATGTTGCATTTTTTGCAGGATTCGTCGCCACATGCGCCTGGGGAGGAGCCGCGGGCCCTGGGCTATTTTCAAGCCAGCTAAAATTCCGGGGATTGCAAAAAAAGAATTTGACTATAATAGGGTAGGGGGGTATACTAAAAATGTCATAGGAATCGGAAAATGATTCGATTGAGGAACAAGGTTACGACGTTGTGTGACGGATTCGACTGCCAAGGAGTGAAGCAGGATGGGAGCAACCGATGCTAGTGCAACGAAACAGACGACGCTGCAGATTACGGGGATGACCTGCGCGGCTTGTGCCAATCGGATTGAGAAAGGACTCGGCAAAATCGACGGAGTCGCTGCCGTCAATGTAAATTTCGCTATGGAGCAAGCGAGTGTCCATTACGATCCGGCGAAGGTCGATAGAAGCCGTTTGGAAGAGACGATCAAGAAGCTCGGCTACGATACAGTCAAAGAAGTCGTCCAGTTCAAGCTGGAAGGGATGACGTGCGCCGCCTGCGCCAGCCGGATCGAGAAGGGGCTCAGCCGAATGCCGGGCGTCACGAGCGCCACCGTCAACTTTGCCATGGAAACAGCCCGCGTCGAATATTCGCCTGCCGAGGTATCAGCCGAGGATATGCAGCGCAAGGTGCAGCAGCTCGGCTACCGGGCGATTGCGGAGCAGGAGAACGATAACGCGGAAGATCGCCGCGGCCGCGACATCCGGCGGCAGCAGCGGAGGCTGCTTCTGTCGGCTGCGCTCTCTCTGCCGCTGCTGTGGAGCATGGTCGCCCACTTCTCGTTCACGTCGTGGATTTACGCTCCGGAATGGGTCATGAATCCGTGGATTCAGCTTATTTTGGCCACTCCCGTGCAGTTTTATGTCGGCTGGCCGTTCTATGCCGGCGCTTATAAGGCGCTGCGCAACGGCAGCGCGAACATGGATGTGCTGATCTCGCTCGGCACGTCGGCCGCATACTTATACAGCTTGTATTTGACGCTCGATTGGTTCGCCCGCGGCGCCGATGCGCATCACGGGCCGCCTTTGTACTTCGAGACGAGCGCAATCCTGATTACGCTCGTCGTCCTGGGCAAGCTGTTCGAGTCGCTGGCGAAGGGCCGCACCTCGGAAGCGATCCAATCGCTCATGGGGCTGCAGGCAAAGACGGCGCTCGTCGAGCGCAGCGGCCAGGAGCTGACGATTCCGGTAGAAGAAGTGCTCGCGGGAGATATCGTGCTCGTGCGTCCCGGCGATAAAGTGCCGGTGGACGGCGTCGTGCTTGAAGGGGAATCGGCGGTGGACGAATCGATGCTGACCGGCGAAAGCCTGCCTGTCGGGAAGAAGGCCGGCGATACCGTCATCGGCGCGACGATCAACGGGAACGGCGTGCTGCGGGTGCGGGCGACGAAGGTCGGCAAAGACACAGCGCTGGCGCAAATTATTAAAGTCGTGGAAGAAGCGCAGGGCTCCAAGGCGCCGATCCAGCGCATCGCCGACGTTATCTCCGGCATTTTCGTCCCGATCGTCGCAGGAATTGCCGTCGTCGCCTTTCTCGTCTGGTACTTCGTTGTGACGCCGGGCGATTTTGCCGGAGCGCTGGAGAAGGCGATCGCCATTCTCGTCATTGCCTGCCCCTGCGCGCTCGGACTGGCTACACCGACCTCGATTATGGCCGGGTCCGGCCGCGCCGCCGAGCTCGGCATCCTGTTCAAGGGCGGCGAGCATCTGGAGCAGACGCATCGGATCGACGCTGTTATTTTGGATAAAACGGGAACAGTAACCAAAGGGAAGCCGGAGCTGACCGATGTGGCTGCGGAAGGGGACGAGACGGAATTGCTCCGGCTCGTCGGCGCGGCGGAGAAAAATTCGGAGCACCCGCTGGCGGAAGCGATCGTCGCCGGCATTCGCGATCTGCGGATCGAGCTGCCGGGAACCGAATCGTTCGAAGCGATTCCAGGCTATGGCATCCGGGCTGCGGTCGAAGGTAAGGAGGTGCTGATCGGCACGCGCCGGCTCATGGAGCGGTACAATGTCGATGCGAGTCGGGCATACGAACGGATGGCGCGGCTGGAGGAAGCGGGCAAGACCGCGATGCTGGTCGCAGTGGACAGGCGCTATGCCGGCATCGTCGCCGTGGCCGATACGATCAAGGAATCGTCGAAAGCCGCCGTCAGCCGCTTGAAGGCGATGGGCCTTGAGGTGATCATGATTACCGGCGACAACAAGCGGACGGCCAAGGCGATCGCCGCGCAGGTCGGCATCGACCGGGTGCTTGCCGAGGTGCTGCCGGAAGGCAAGGCGGAGGAAGTGAAGAAGCTGCAGGCACAAGGACGCAAGGTGGCCATGGTCGGCGATGGTATCAACGACGCGCCGGCTTTGGCGACAGCCGACATCGGCATGGCGATCGGCACCGGCACCGACGTGGCGATGGAAGCGGCGGACGTCACGCTGATGCGCGGCGATCTGACCGGCATCCCGGACGCGATCGAGATGAGCCGCAGAACGATGCGGAATATCAAGCAAAATTTGTTTTGGGCGCTCGGCTACAACACGCTTGGCATTCCGATCGCGGCGATTGGCCTCCTGGCTCCTTGGGTCGCGGGCGCGGCGATGGCGCTCAGCTCCGTCTCTGTCGTTCTGAACGCCCTTCGCCTGCAACGCGTGAAACTGCGGGGATAAGCATTACCTGAACGTGACGAACGGGCAACCCGCGGCGATATGCATGGGCTTGAAACTTGACAACCGAAACGGAGAGATTGGATTCAAATGCCAGAAAAAATGAACAAAAACGTCTTATGGATGTCCGGCATGCTGGCTCTCAGTTTGTTAACCGCGTGCGGCGGTGGTGCCGGCAATCAGCCGGCGTCGGCTGGCCATGAAGCGAACGGGCATCCGGCAGGCGCGGCGAAGCCCGCCGGAGGACACGAAGCCGAGGCAAAGGACCAGCATGCCGACGGCTACGAAACTACCGGACATGAAATTGACGAGCGTGGAATTGGCGGGCATGGAACCTCCGGACACGAAACTGACGGGCATGGAACCTCCGGACACGGGACACGCAACAGTCACGGAGATCATGATGGTCAAGGGAGCCACGGCGGTCATGGGGCGGACGGGCAGGCAGAGGCGGAACGGTTGAAAGCTTCCTTCTCGTTCGCCCCCGGGTCCGCGAAGGCCGGCGAATCGGTCAAGCTGACCGTGCAAATTGCCGATAGCGAAGGCAAGCCAGTGAGCGATTTTGAAGTCAATCATGAGAAGCTGCTGCATCTGATCATCGTAAGCCGCGACCTTTCCTTTTTTAAACACATTCACCCGGAGTACGAAGGAAACGGACAGTTCGCGATCGATACCTCGTTTCCGGCGGGCGGCGATTACAACATTTTCGCGGATTTCGTCCCGAAGGGCGGGACTGCGGCAACGCTCAGCGAATGGGTGAAGGTCGAGGGCGAAGCAGGGCAGCAGGCGGTTGTTCAGGCGGATCGGACGCTTGTCCAGGTTACGGCCGGCAAGGAGGTGGAGCTGACCTTAAGCGGCGCGAAGGCGGGCGAAGAGGTCACGCTGACGTTCGATATACGGGATGCGCAGAGCAAGGAAGGCATCGCTAACCTGGAGCCGTATTTGGGCGCTGTCGGGCATGTGGTCATCCTGTCTGCTGACGCGAAGCAGTATCTTCACGTCCATCCGACCGACGAGCGGGCGACCGGCCCGAAGGCGCAATTCGCCACCGTGTTCCCGAAGAGTGGCGTTTATAAAATGTGGGGGCAGTTCCAGCATAACGGCCAATTGTTTACGGTGCCTTTTGCCGTTGAGGTGAAGTGATTTGAAGCTTGCGACTCGCGGGGAACCGTCATGGGAGCAGCAGCGCAAACGCCGCGAGCGAGCCGCTTCAAGCCGGAGGCAGCTGTTCACAGCAGAGCGGCTTGCCGCGCTTGCGCTGCCGGTTCGAGCGATCTTATCCGGCGGGCAAGTCGGTGCAACGCGGCGGTTGAGTCGCGCAGCACGTGACGGGCAAGCCGCGCCCCTCGGCGGTCGAGCCGCGTAATCCGGCGGGCAAGCTCTGCCCCCGGCAGGCGAGCCGCGCACAACCCGAAGGGCAAGCACGCGCAACTCGGCGGATGTCGGCAGTCGTTGCCGGCTTACGCCTGTCAAGCGACGAGGCTGCACGCTCATGGCGGCGAGAATCCAGGCGGAAAATTGTGACAGGGAGGAGGGGGCGAGTGAATCATGAACATTCGCCGCGCGATGAGAACGGATTTGTCCGCCATTACGGAAATATATAACGAAGCGGTGCTGCACACGACTGCCACGTTCGATACGGTTCCGCGCACGCTGGAGCAGCAGGAGCAATGGTACGCGCAGCACGGCCGCGAATATCCGGTGCTCGTGGCGGAGGCGGACGGCACGGTCGTCGGCTGGTCATCCTTGAACCGTTATTCGGACAGGCCCGCTTACGCGCGCACGGCTGAGCTGTCCTTGTACATTCATTCCGATCGGCGGGGGCAAGGCATCGGCAAAACGCTGCTCGGACGCACGCTGGAGGAAGGCCGGACCGCCGGTTTGCATACGGTGATATCCCGGATCACAGGGGGCAACGACAGCAGCATTCATCTGCATCGCATATACGGCTTCGAGACGGTTGGTACGATGCGCGAGGTCGGAATCAAATTTGGCCAATGGCTGGATGTTGTCATCATGCAAAAACTGCTGTAGGCAAGGGGGCGCCAAGCGCAAAGGGCGGGATCGGCGAAGCGGCCTGCGCGTCCGCCGCTCCGCTCGCCACAAAGGCCAGACAGCCGCTTCAGGCGAGGCTTGACTCGCGCAGGCAGCGGCATATATAATGGTGCATATGCAAAGGTTGCCAACACCTTTAATCATGCGCTTCGCACAGCACCCCACGATGGGGTGCTTTGTTGCATAAAGCGGCGCTCTAGTGCGTATGCTCCGGGCGCCGAGACGAGAAAGGGGCTACTTGACACAATGAATGTAAAGCAACAACTGGCCGAATTGCTGGCCGAACGGCTGGAGGGCGTTACGGCGGAGCAGCTGGCCGAGACGATCGAATATCCGCCTAATCCGCAAATGGGCGATTTGTCGCTGCCCTGCTTCAAGCTGAGCAAGCTGCTGCGCAAATCGCCGCAGGCGATTGCCGAAGGACTGGCCGGCGAATGGAGCGCGCATCCACTGTTCTCACGGATCGAGGCGGTGAACGGGTACTTCAACGTCTTTCTGGAGCCAGGCGCGTTCATCGGCAGTGTGCTGGGCGAGGTTCTCTCGCAGAAGGACAGCTACGGCTCGCAAAATATCGGGCAGGGCCGCAGCATCGTCATCGATTTCTCCTCGCCGAACATCGCCAAGACGTTCCACATCGGACACCTGCGGTCGACGGTGATCGGCAACGCTCTTTATAACATTTTTCAGTTCCTGGGATACCGCTGTGTCGGGGTCAATCATCTTGGCGACTGGGGCACACAGTTCGGCAAGCTGATCGTCGCCTATAAGCTGTGGGGCGATAAGGCTGCGGTTGAAGCCGACGGTATCGCGGAGCTGCAGCGAATTTACGTCAAGTTCCATGACGAGGCGGAAGCGAAGCCGGAGCTGGAGGACGAAGCCCGCTCCTGGTTCGTCCGGCTGGAGCAGGGCGACGAGGAAGCGTTGGCGCTGTGGCGTTGGTTCGTCGATATCAGCCTGAAGGAATTTCACAAGATGTACGACCTGCTCGGGGTCAAATTCGATTCGTACGCCGGCGAAAGCTTCTATAATGACAAGATGGCCGCCGTGCTGGACGAGCTGAAGGAGAAGCAGCTGCTGGAAGAGGACGACGGCGCGTTGCTCGTCCGGCTCGACGATTACGATATGCCGCCGGCGCTGATGGTGAAGAAGGACGGAGGCACGCTGTACCATACGCGCGACGTGACGGCGGCCATTTACCGCAAAAACACGTATGATTTTGAAAAAGCGATCTACGTGACGGACGCCGGGCAGAGCCTGCATTTTAACCAATGGTTCAAGGTCATCGAGCTGATGGGCTACGACTGGGCGAAGCAGCTCGTGCACGTGCCGTTCGGCAAGGTCAGCCTCGAAGGGGCGAAGCTGTCTACCCGCAAGGGCAATGTCATCAATCTGGAGGAGCTGCTGACCAAGGCGATTGAGAAGACGCGCGAAATCATCGACGAGAAAAATCCGGACATGCCGAACAAGGATGAGGTCGCCCGCAAGGTCGGCGTCGGGGCGATCATTTTCAACGATCTGAGCAACAACCGGATTAAAAATATCGTCTTCTCCTGGGACGAAGCGCTGAACTTCGATGGCGAGACGGGTCCGTACGTGCAATACACGCACGCCCGAGCCTGCAGCGTCCTGCGCAAGGCAGGCATCAGCACTTCCGAGGGGCTCGGCTTCGGCATCGAGCAGGTGGACGCCGGCCTGCTGGCCAACGAGGAAGCGTTCGCCGCGGTGAAGGAGATCTACCTGTTCCGCGAGCGGGTAGAGCAGGCGATGTACAAGCTGGAGCCGTCCATCATCAGCCGCTATCTGGTCGACCTGGCGCAAGCGTTCAACCGCTTCTATCACGAATGCTCGATCCTGAACGTGGAGGACGAGGCGCTGCGCAAAGCGCGGCTTACGCTTGTCAAAGGCGTGCAGCAGACGCTGAAGAACGGCCTCGCCCTGATCGGTCTGGAAGCGCCTGAGCAAATTTAATGCACGCCCGGGCCCGGCCCAAATGGTTTTGGTATACGCTATAGCAGTGCGATTGGCAGAAGCGACGTATTCCCTTGATGAGGGATGCGTCGCTTTTGATCGTTACAGAAAGTTAATTTCGCTAAAGCATTAAAGCGAAGTGCGACTTTCTGTACAAGGAAAAACGACCGCTGAACCGCGGTTGCTCCAGCGCGCCGGAGCCCGTCCCCGGGCGTCAGGTTGCATCCAGCGCGGATGAGTGCCAGCCGCGTTCTACGCGCTGGACCGTCGCCGGCTCGCCAACCGCTCCCTGCGCGCCGGGGCCCGTCCCCGGGGCGTCAGTCGCATCCAGCGCGGACGGGTCCTGGGCCCGGGTCGCCATCCGCGCCCAGCGTGCCGGAGCCCGTCCCCGGGCGTCAGTTTGCATCCAGCGCGGATGAGTGCCAGCCGCGTTCTACGCGCTGGACCGTCGCCGGCCCGCCAACCGCTCCCTGCGCGCCGGGTTCCTCTCCGGCTCATCGTCCGCCTCCCTCGTTCGGCAGCCCTACTACTCGCAATGGCATTCCACGATCTCGTTCGTATAGATCGCTCACATGTTGCAGTAAGTACAACATTTTTGCCCAATTCGATGGGGGGCTAGCATGATTGTTGTATTTCGTGCAAAATTTTGGGCCGTTTGCAGCAGATGTGGAAGTTTTTTGCTAAAATTGCTGCACTTTTTACAACTTTTCGCGGCAAACTGGCGGTTTTTCTCCAAAATGTTGTATAAAGTGCAGTATTTTCTTGATCACAGCTGGTTGTATCGCTTTCGGCAGCGTTTGAATTGGGGCGTATTGGTGCAAACTGGTATCAGAGGTGACCATTATGGCCAAAACGGAGGATTTCGTCAAATATGTGACGGTGCAGATTGTCAAATATATCGACACCCCTAAAGAAGTGCGCAGGCAGCACCGGGCAATCCGCAGGGAGATGAGGGAGCATTGGAGCGTGCGCTGGTTCGGGATGGTGCCGCTTTCGCTATCGATCTGGTTCGGACGGCTGCGAGAGGGTATGTGGGGTTGGCGGCGGTCCGGCGTCGGCCACGACGCGGCAGACAAGCTGGAGACAGACAAAGCCGGAATAAAAAGGCCTGAGGCATACAAGGACGGAGTAAACCAGCTGGACAGAACAAAGCCGGAATAAATAGGCTTGGAGCAGACAAAGCCGGAGTAAACCAACTGGACAGAACAAAGCTGGAATAAATAGGCTTGAGGCATACAAGGACGGAGTAAACAAGTTAGACAGACAAAGCCGGAGTAAACCAGTCGGACCAGACAAGGCCGGAGCAAACAGGCTTGAACCGGGCAAAGGCGCAGCTAACAAGCTCAAGCCAATAAACATGGGGCACACGCTATCCTGATCATTCGAGCCATTCCGTCGGCGAATGCTCCGTATCGAAGGGGCGATCGACGACGGGGGGCATCGCCCTTCACAGGCGCCTAAACTGGAGCGGACGAACACCGGAACGAGCAAAACGGGTGTGGAACAAGCAGCCCCAACAGCCCCAGTAGGCCAAATAGCCGTAGAAAAAAAGGAAAAGCTTCTCCCCCTGCCAGAGCGAGGCGCTACAGCCGCGTTACGGCAAGGAGCGGGGAAGCTTTTCTATATAGGAAAGAGAGAGAGGAGAAAAACCTAAGGGAAAAATGCGCCGGATTCCTGCAGCAGCGAGAACGGGATGAACCGGTCGTCGTCCTGCTGTACCCGGATAAATGCCTCGCCTCCGGACCAAACCTGGTAGCCGGTTACGGGAAAAGGCACCATAATGCGCTTGCCGAACGGTTCAGTCGTCACGACGACGCGCTGGCCTTCCGCCAGCCACTCCTTAAGCGTGTCGAAGGGCGGGGCAGCGGGAGGCGTCTTGCCCACCCAGGACAACCGTCCGTATACGTCGAACGGAGGGAGTTGTTCGCTTGCCGTTATTGTATGAGCCGGCTGGACGTTGGTGAACGGTTTCACCAGTCCTGCAAGGGGTGGCATCGGGTTAGGATGGGCGATGCCGATGGAGTCCAGCGGCAGCTGCTCGCCTGTTTTGGCGTCAATATAGACGATCCCGGGGACCTGCTGATCTCGGGCGGTGACCTGCCAAACCGCATGCAGCGGGTCCAGATACAGACGCTCAAGCGTATAATCCGATGAGATAAGTTCCAGCTGCACCAAGGAGCGGTACAGCGTCTGCAGGCTGAACAGCGGGTACGGGCCCAAGCCGTATTCCGTAAGCCGGTACGTATCCGGGCCTGCGGCGTGGACGACCATGTATCCGATCTCTTGTCCGCCTGACTGGAGCAAAATGATCCATCCGTGCGTTCCCGGACCGAGCGGCTGGCTTGTCCAGCTCGCTTGCCGCCAAGACTCGAAGCCCGCCTGGGCCGCTACATGTTCGATGAACTGGTTCACCGCTTCGGCCAGCCTGGGAGCCTGCACGTCGGGCTGTCTGGATTCGGGGAGCTTCTGCTGCACCGCTCTAATGTCTGCGGAGACCGGCTCTTCAAGCGCCGTTCCCGTTGCTGGACAAAGTCCGAGCAGCATGCCGCCGATGATCGCGACGGCGAGCCCCAGCTTCGATGTGTTCATGAATTCACCGCCTGCGTGGAATGAATGCACATTCAGCACTATGCGGATGTCGGTGCGAATATGCCTTTATTTTAATAGATATGTTTTGAAAAGATTGTTAGAACCTGTAGCCTGTCTGCAAAAACTTTTCCCGAAAATGCGCGGAGATGGCGCGGCATTCGTCAAGGCTCTCACCCGTTCGCGCTGGAAAGGTGAAACAAACCGCAATTGATGGCGGATATTTGCACCCGCGGCCGGTACTGCCATTCGATCTCTTCGCGGCGGCCGGTATATTGCGCCTCAATCTCCGCTTTCTGCTCGCTGCTTGCTGCCTTTAGCAGCGGCTCGTAATAGCTGCTGACGCGATTCAGCTCTTCCTCCAGGCGAAGCTGCGCTTCCTCGGCCCAGCGGTGATCGTACGTCTTCAGCTTGCGCTCCACATGCTCCTCCAGATACAGCAGGGCGCGGGGGAGCGTGATGCGGTCGGGCGTCACGTAGATATGGGCGGGAAGTCGCGGCGTCAGCGTCTTGGCGCTCAGCCAGTCGTGAACGTTCTCGCGGATTTCGGTTGTGCCCATATGGATGCCGAGCGAGTGGATCTCGCTTTTTTTCATGTCGCAGACGAGCTCGACCTTGAAGTTGACGACGAACCAGGTCTCGTAAGGCACCGTTTGGCTGGCCTTCGGCGATTCAGGCTTGTACGCCTCGAACAGCCGGACGTAACGGCCTTTGCTGCGGGCGGCGGCGAACATTTGCTCGAGCCGGCGGCTGCCGAAGGTGACTTCATCGCGGGGCACCCGCGCCGTGAAGGAGGTCGGCACGAAGCCGAAATAGCGGCCGAGGATGCTGTCGCCCTGCGGCGCAGCGCTGGCTCCGGCAGCCGCCGGGCTGCCCGCCGCCGCTGCGCCGTCCGCGGCGCCTGGCTGCTGCGCGCCGCCGGCTGTCGGCGCGGCGCTTGCGGCTGGCGCAGCTTCCGCGGTCGGCGCAGCTGACGCGCCCTGCGGCATCGCGCCGCCGGGCCCCGCTGCCGCCGCCGAAGCGGCGTCCCGCTGCGCGCCGCCGGCTGCCGCTGCGCCGCCAGAATGCGGCGCGGCTGCCCCGGCTGGGCTCGGCTGCGCCGTCCCGCCGCCCGCCTGGGCAGCTGCGCCGGGGGCCGGCGGGCCGCTCGGCCCGGGCGCGGCCGTGCTGACGGCGCCGTACGGCCCCGGCTGCGGCGGGTGCAGCTCGCGGTATGCGTCCGGGTCGAAGATGAACGTGCACGTCATCGTTTCGGCCGGTGCGCCTGTCCGTTCGACGAAGCTCCAGTAATACGGGCGGTTCGTCAGCTCCTTGTCGGCGGAAGGCGACAGCTTGACGGTGACGTAAGCCGGATGCTTCTCCAGTACGTCGCACTGCTCGGCCTCCAGATACCGCAGGACGAATGCCCGGATCTGCTCGGTATTCATGTTCCGGGGGACACCTCCTGAACGATTTCGCCGCTGCCGTCCAGAAGCGATTCGAGCCGGGCAGCCTCGCGCGTTTCCTCTTCAAGCTCGCTGCGCGCCTGGGCGAACGTGCGGCCAAGCTCGTCGAGCTGGCTGCGAATATCGTCGTCGCTTTTGGACGAGAGCAGCAGCTTGGCGATATGGGATTCCAGGCTGGTCTTCTTCTCGATCCGCTCCAGGATCGTATCCAGCTCGCCGATGACCATCTCGAACATGTTGATTTTTTCATGCAGCAGCGAGACGATGTGCTCCTCGATCGTGCCGAGCGTCGACAGGTTGTATATTTTGACGTCCTGCTGCTGGCCGAGTCGGTGCACCCGGCCGATCCGCTGCTCGACGCGCATCGGATTCCACGGCAGATCGAAGTTGATCATATGGTGGCAAAACTGCAGGTTGATGCCTTCGCCGCCGGCTTCGGTGGCGACAAGCACCTGCGCCCGGTTGCGGAACAGGTCCATCATCCAGTCCTTCTTGCCCCGGTTCATCCCGCCGCGGTACGGCACAGCCGAAATGCCGTGCTCCTTCAAATACTGCAGCAAATACTCCTGCGAGGCGCGGTATTCCGTGAAAATGATCGTCTTGTCGCCGATTTCCTGCAGCAGCTCGATCACCTTCTCCGCCTTGGTGTTGGCTTTGATGCCGCGGATCAGCTCGACGAGCTCCCAAATTTTCGGCCGGAGCGGCGAATCCTCGGCCGTCTTCTTGAACAGGTTCACCAGCGTAATGAATACGGCGTCCCGGCTGGAGCAGACCTCGCGCTGCAGCGTTACCATGGACAGCACGCTGCTGATGTCGCCCCCGGATTCCTCGTAGCGTCCTTTGACGAACTGGGTCACCCCGTCGTAGAGCGCTTGTTCTTCGGGGGAGAGCGTAAGCGGAATGTTGCGCACGATGCGCTTGGTGAAGCTGACGCCGCCGTCGCTGCGGCGGTTGCGGATCATCACCTTGGACAGCTCCTGCTGAAGCTGCTCCTCGTTCTTCGGGATGCGCTTGCCGACGACATAATTCGCCTGAAAGCTGCCCTGGGCTCCGAGCTGGCCGGGCTTGAGCAGCGTGATCAGATTGTACAGCTCCTTCAGATCGTTCTGGACCGGCGTCGCCGTCAGCAGCAGGCAATATTTTTTGCGCAGGTCGCTAACGAATTTGTAATTGGTCGTTTTTTTGTTTTTCAGCTTGTGGGCCTCGTCGATGATCAGCATGTCGTACTCGAGCCCGAGCACGATATCGCGGTGCGGATCGCGCTTCGCCGTATCCATGGAAGCGACGACGATATCGCTTTGCACCCACATATACTCCTTCTTTTGGGCGACTGCCGGGATGCCGAATTTCTGGTTCAGCTCGCGCACCCACTGCAGCACCAGCGAAGCGGGCACGAGGATCAGCACCTTTTTGACCAGACCGCGGATCATGTATTCCTTCAAAATCAGCCCGGCCTCGATCGTCTTGCCGAGCCCGACCTCGTCGGCGAGAATGGCCCGCCCGCGCATTTCGGTCAGCACCTTTTTGGCCGTATCGATCTGATGGGCCATCGGCACCAGCTGGGGGAGATGCGCCAGGCACTGCAGCTCGTCGAACTCACGGATCAATGTCGAGCTTTCGGCCTCGTATGCGAGCCGATACATCGTCCAATCGTCCCAGGGGCCGTTCCTCAGCGCGCGGGCGTGCAGCTCCTCGAACCATTCCCTGTCAAAATGAAGCTGGACATGCCGGTTCAATGTTTTGATGTGCTCGTTTCGCTCTTGTTGTTGCATCCGGCTCCACCCTTTCCCGTCATCTCGGAAGTGTTAAATATCAGTATGGACGAAAAAGGGCGCTTTCAAACGGCTCCGGAGCAGCCAGAAACGAGGTGCGGCAGCATCTCGGGCGCAATCGGATTGCCTCCGGAGGCTGCTTCATCTATAATGAGAGATAGGAGAACAGGCGGCCCCCGGCAACGGGACTCGCCTTTTTTTCTTCGGATCAGGGCGCAGGAGGGGGAGATGACGATGGAACAGCAATGGCGTTTTCTTGCTTCGGGGCTTTGTTCCCCGGCTTACAATATGGCGGTGGACGAGGCGATTTTGACCGCGCACAGCGAGGGGAAGGCGCCGCCGACCGTCCGCTTTTACGGCTGGCAGCCGGCAACGCTGTCGGTCGGGTATTTTCAGAAGGCGCGCGAGGAGATTGACTTCGCGGCGCTGGAGCGCGAAGGCATCGGCTTCGTTCGCCGGCCTACCGGAGGCCGGGCGGTGCTGCATGACCGCGAGCTGACGTATAGCATCATCGTCTCGGAGCAGTATCCCGGCATTCCGCGCAGCGTGACCGAGGCGTACCGGGTGCTCAGCGTCGGCCTGCTTCACGGCTTCCGCAGGCTGGGGCTGGACGCGCGAATGGTGCAGCTCGACACCGGCGAGGAGAAGGCCCAATACGCCTCGCTCGGCTCGGCCGCCTGCTTCGATTCGCCGTCGTGGTATGAGCTCGTCGTCGAAGGCCGCAAAATCGCCGGCAGCGCGCAAACTCGGGCCAAGGGCGTCGTGCTGCAGCACGGCTCGATCCTGCTCGAGCTGGACGCCGAGCAGTTGTTTCGCCTGCTGCGCTTCTCGAGCGAGCGCGTCCGCGACCGGATGATGCAGCAGTTTTTGCGCAAGGCGGTGGCGATCAACGACTTGCGCCGGGGGCTCGGTCTTGAGCCTGTGGAGATGGCGGAGACCGAGGCGGCGTTCCGCGCCGGTATCGCCGAAGGGCTGGAAGCGGGGCTCGAGGAAGGGGAACTGACCCCGTACGAGGCCGAGCTGGCGGACAAGCTGATGCGGGAAAAATACGATAACGAGGAATGGAACATGAGAAGATGACCTGCGGGCCGTCTTCTTTTTTTGCGCTGCGCTGCTTGCGGCTCAAAACCATGTTCGGAGAACGTCCGGCCTTTCGGATTACGTAAGAGAGTCCGCAAATGTTGTATTTTGTACAACAAAAATGAGGGGATAATCCGCCAATGCGGCTCAATGTTGCACTTTGTGCAACATTTTGGGGATTTTCCTATGTGAAGAAACGTTCCCCGCGTTAAAAAAGGGTTGAATCGGGCGGAATTTGATATATTTTAGTACACTGCGAAAACCTTCCTAGTCTTCTTGCATCAAGTGCTGGCAGCATATCCAACAGGCACGATCACCATGGTGTTAGATAACGCTCGAATTCACCATGCCAAGTGCTTCAGCCGTTTTGGCGGAACATCCACGACTGACCTTTGTGTGGTCCCGCCGCCCTACAGTCCACAACTCAATCTTGTAGAGGGACTCTGGAAATGGCTGAAATCAGATGTGATTAACAATGTGTTCTACTACAGGTCGCGGACATCCGCCGCCATGTGCACGAGTTCATGACGTCCATCATGAAGAAGCCGATGGAGATCATTGATCGTTTATGTGTTCGAATGGAATCAGATGACGTATGGGAAGGTTTCTAGTTCAACTTATATAGCACCTCATATGAAGTGAAATACTAACTATTTTATGGTCCGAGCTGGCATAGGAATAGAGAAGCGTATCCCTTTCCTCCGACTGTACGACATTTGAGAACGATATTGTTACCAAACAAACTTGATAAACTTTCAACATGAATTCGGAATGTAGCCTAGCCAAAATCTGAGAGATTCACGTTGTGACAAGGCATTTTCGTCATAAAAAGTTGCCAATTTTTTTGCAAAATAAACAGGACACTGCAAGCCTCTTGTCAAAGGTTAAACCACCACGAATAACCAACGAGAGGAAGTGTCCCTAGCAACATGGTACCACAAGCAACGAACCATGCGCCAGAACGAAAATCACGCCGCGAACGCCGAATTGAAATTCTTGCGGAGCGTCGCCGAATCAAGCAGATC
>NZ_KB905583.1 GCF_000380965.1 Paenibacillus ginsengihumi DSM 21568
ACCAGGCCCCGCACGATCAGCTTCCCGTGTTCATTCGGCTTCCAGTCCAGGCGGATCTCTTCGATGATTTTGATCGGGTAAGGTGAGACGATCCTCAGCTGCTCATATCCCGTCACCTTCGTCAGCCTCCGTTCGCATCACTGCTCATGCTGTCCCAGCCCTCCGGTATGTATGCTTCATTTTTGAGTGTTGCGTGCCGCGTCCTTCCCAGTTCCCTCATGCTGCCCGCTGTTGATAAACCGGATATTTCCCCCAACCGTACAGAACAGCAACGATTGCGTAGTCAAGGCAGATTGCCCGTCCACCTTTACCGTTGCCTTGGTTCTGGTCCAGGGCTCTCCCGTCAGCAGCAGTTGGCAAGGCTTCCCTCTTGCCCGAGTGCCATCCGGAAGTATTAAATACACCTGCTCCCCGCTCGTATTGGCCGGATGATTGCAAATTCCGAAATGCGAGATATTAACCTCCGGCTTACAATCGGTCTCGTTCATCATCGGCTGCCCATTCACAAAAGAACCATGACTCACCGGCAGATTCAATTTCCGTGGATGCGACCCGTAATTACAACAAATCTCCGCGCCGCGAACGACATATTCGCTGATGTCCGACATCCCATTCCCTCCCGTGTATCCAAATTTAATCTTGTTACGGTCCGACTTTTTCTACCGGCACCCGTTTCAACCCGACTCCCACCAAATCCCGGCGCAGCATACTTTCGGCCACATCCAGCCTGACGACAATAAGCGGCTTCTCGCTTTCTTTCACCCGAAAAATCCGCTTCCCCTTGATCTTGTCTTCCTGAAGCACGAGTTTTCGGATTACGCTGCGGTCCAGGTTAAACTCTGCCGAAGGACTTAACGCTTCCACCTCAGCAAAAAGCGGCAGGTAATACAGCTTCTGCTTCCCTAGCTCCCGGTTCATTAAAGGAATCAGCTTGAACAGGCAGTCCGGTTCATACATTTCGATGATCTGCTTCATTTTCTCCGAAACCAGATACAACTGCGTGGTGAGCACATCCAGATACTCCGCCTCGGCCGACGCTTTCACCTGAAAAACGGTCGTATCCGCCAGGTGATGAGCCTGCAGCCGGTTCACATGCCGGATATCGATATGCTGCCTCACATCCTGCAACACGGGAAACTCCGCATACCGCTCGTCCTGCTCCATCACAAAGTAATCCACTCAGAATCTCACCTCCGCTTCATCTTTTTCTTGCACACCTTCCGGTCCCCCGTACAAAATCTCGCTCTGATCCCGGTATTCTCCGGCCAAAATACAGATTTCGGGGTGTTTGCCCATCTGACGATACCCCTCGCCTTCCAGCAAAGAAGGAACCAGACTTCTCATAAATTCGATCGCCAAAAAATGATACCGAACCGCCTCAAGCTGCAAAATCCGCTCGATATCCATATCGGTCACTTTGCGGGCATATTCGCGCTTCACCGTGGGAAGTCCGGCAAAGCGCTGGAACAGTGGCGTGAAGATAAAATCCGCCTGCCAACTTCCCGCACACTCCTCAGAGTCCAGAAACCAACGCGAATCGTAAAGATCGATCCGGTATTCTGCGCGGTGTTCTCTCACGCTCGTCCGCAATAAGGACAAATAGATGTACTGAATCTCGCCTTTTCTTCCTTGAGCCTGCAGTTCCGCCGCTTTTCTGCACACCCTGTCCACCGCTCCGGTAAATGACGCTTCAATTTGCGCCTGCTTCTCCATATAAGCGTCGTTGATCGCCAACAGATCTTCCTGCCACCGCTCAAGCACATGCTTTTCCAGAAAATCGCCCAGCGCCGCATCCCGATCCATCACCGGTCTCATTCGATGTTCACCCGGCCGCCGGTCAGCGTCACCTCATCCTCGATTTTCATCGTGGCATTGGCCTGGACGATCTCGATGCCGCTTTCGCCCTGCAGCAAAATTTTGGCGCCGCCGTTGATTTCGATGTCCTCTGCCGCGTTCAGCGAAATTTTCTTGTCGCTGTTGATTTCAATCCCGCCGTCGTCCGTCAGCTTCATGAGCAGCTGGCCGCCGGCAATAATTTCGATCGCCCCCGGCTTGAAAATCACCTGCTTGCCGTATTTCGTGCTGATGCTTTTGACCGAAGGATCGCTTCGTCTCGTCGGATCCGATGAATCCTTATCGACCGAGCTTGCCGCAAATGCGTTCTTTTCCTGTTCATCCGGAAAATAAAGCCGCACCTCATCCCCAATCTCGGGCATGCAATACCAACCGCTGCCGTCCGGCGAAGAATAGACGGTCGAGTAAGGAAACCACATCGCTTCATTCACCGGCTGATCGCTGTCGATCTGAAGCTTCAGTTTGACCTTGTCCTTGGCCACATCCAAAATCTCCCCGAACAGCGATGTGCCCGCCAGCGCATAACAATACGTTGTACGGCAGCGCAGTCCGCCGCGGTCTCTCAACTCATACACATGGCACAACAGATCTTGCTGAATGCTGCTTTCCGCATGGCTGACATACATCGTCCGCCCCTGGAACGTGACCGCGCTCCCCAACTCCAGCCATTGATGGCTGCTCACGGAGTAGCTGAGGCTGTGGTGTTCCTGGAGGCCTTGGACCCCGTTTTCCAATCTGATTTGATAATCGCGGAGATCCTTATGGACCGTATAGTTGTATGCCTCCAGCTTCTTGGGCTGTCCGGATTCGGGCAGTCCGATATAAAATTTGATCCCGGAATGCGAACTTGCCGGAATCAACGGTGCATGAAAGTGGGAGGCGAGCCGCTTGATAAATGCCCAGTCTGTCTCCTTGTACTGGACAAGCAGAGTTCCAATCGCCTGCCCGTCTGTCGCCATATCCTTGAAATCCGCCTTCGGATACGCCGACATTACACGCTCGAACAGCTGTTTATAGGTCATCTGCTTATTCTGGAACGAACGGCTTTCTTTCCGGTAATCCATGTTGATCGTGGAGCTGTGCGCTTCAATCATCAGCCTGCGGACATCCCTGACCGCTTCCACCTTCATATTGGTGACCGGACCGCAGAAGATCACGATATCCTTGCCGCTCTCGCGCAGCTTCACTTCAAGGTTTTCGTTGGCCTCCAACCGTTCCACATACTTGTCCAGCATTTCTTCGGGAACAAGCCCGCTTACGGTCATCTTCGCGTGATCGTTCACTGTTCGAGTCAGCCGGAACTCGGTAATTCGTTCAAACTGATAATTCGATACCGAAAGATTTGCCGAAGAATGGATTGTTACCGTTTCGTTCATTCTTACTCACCCTCCTGACCGTTCGGATCCTGCACGACAGCTATATTTTCAATCACCTGGTATGCAATGTCTCTCCAATCCGGATAGTCCGTATAAGGGCAGCAGAAGGTTCCCATCAGAACTTCTCCCCCCATTTCCAGAAAGAACATCATGTTAAACAGCGATCCGTCCAGTACCATGCTTTTGAACTCGAAGAATCCTACCGGCTTGCCGTCCCGGGCCTGCTTGATTCCGGTTTCGTAAAACACATGAGAAGGGTTCGATTTCGCAATCATCGTTCGCATGCCGGCCGTTAATTCCTCGACCCATTCATCCTCGAGTTCATGGTCGATGCGTTTGAATGTGAAATTGATAGATCCTGCTGCATCCGAACGGATAATTTCCGGGCGTTGTTCATGGGGGTACTTGATCGCCCGGGCTTCCTTGGGCATTTCCTCAAAATCAACCGGCAGATAGACAGTCAGCTTGTTCTCATAAAAAGAATGCACTTGAAAATCATAGTACCGCTTACCAATTTTGACAGGCCCCTCGCTAATGGAGCGCGGGGTCATCGCCTGCTCCGCTTCGATGATAAACCTCGTAATTTTCTCATCCATGAATGACATCTATACTCTCTCCCTTACCGTGATTTGATGAAACCCCTAATCCACAATCACCCTCAAACTCCCGCTCGCGCCCCCTCCCATCCGGCCGCCGCCGCGAATCGTATCGAGAATCCGGGCCAGATGTTTATGGAGCTCTACATTGGTGTAGTCGCGGAAGCCGATGCCGAGGCGGCTTGTGATGTAATGCAGAATGACGTCCCGGTTGAGGACGCCTTCGTTTAAACACATCATGCCGAACATGAGGTCGTAAGGCTCCTGGCTCCCCCGGCGCAACAGTTCATCGGCAAAATAACGCAGGATGACCGGCGACAAGGTGCTTTTTCCGGGCAGCGCGTACTTGACGTGAAGCAGGTTTACGGTGTTAAACTCGGTCGCCAGGTCCCGGAAGCTCTGGTAGTCCTGGCGCAGCCTCGCGCCCTCCTTCAATTTGAAGCGACAGAGCTCCAGCTCGGCCGGCCCTGGCTCCACCAGTTCGTCCATCACGATTTCGCTCCCGTGGCTGATCCAGTCATGCTCTTGCTTCCCTTCATGGAAGCGAATCTTCACCGACTTCTCCCGGCCTGTCGTTTCGTAAGGCATAGTGACCGGCTCATGGAGCAGGTACAGTCTGCCCTGATGTTTGACGATCCCGGGGGAGATGATCAAGCGGTCGGCCGCAACTTCAATCTCCGCCCCCGTCACGATGCCATCGACATATTCCCGGAACATCACGTCCGTGAATTCACGCGGGAAATCCCGCAGATTTTCCAGCATCCGTGTCTTCAAAACCCGGCCCTTCTCAAACTTCGGTATGATATGGGTAAACAACGGCCTCCTCCTTTCCCGTTCTATGATTCGCGCGCTCTTCTGATCGCTTCATACGATTCTTGCCACATCCGCCCGATCTTGAAAATAGCCCCCAGGGCGGGCGGCCCGTTTTCATCTTCTGGTGGTGCCGTGCAAGGCGGCATGGGTGTCTATATAAGAAAAAAGCTACGGCTTACCGGCTCAACCTTTTCAATTGGGCTCTCCGCTTATCGAGCTGCTGAATGGCTGCCGCACAGCGGTCGATTCCCAGCTTTTCCGTCAATTTCTCGATCAGTTCGGCCGCGCCAAGCAATCGGCGCCATGCCGCGAGCACGCCGCGAGCATGCCCCGCACCTTCGCCCCTGCTCCCTACTTCATCCCGTCAAAATAATCGAGCTCCGACCGTTCGTTCTCGAACGGGAGCAGTTCCCTGCGTCCCACGTACAGGCGCTCGTCCTTGCGTGCGATCGGGAGCACGTGAAAGCCCCAATGGCTTTCGTCCGCGAAGACGAAAAATTTCGTCTCCCCGTTGACGATGGAGTCGGTGTCGTCCTGCCTGATGCGGCCGCCGTACTGGGCATGGATGTCCTCGAACAACACCTCCCTGTACTCCTCCGGCCGGTTATGATAGATATACCGCTGCCGCAAGGTTCCGTCGCCGCCGCGCAGAAACAGCTCCAACTGCGCTGCGCCGGACGGGCGCGAGATCATGCCCGGCGCTCCGTTGCTGCGCTCCAGCGGGCTGATCAGCTCCACTTCCCGGCCGTTGTGCGTCAACGCGCAGACGGAATACGGAATGACGGCGGCCTGCGTCGTCATGCTCGTTTCGATCTGCCCTGCCTTGCGGGCGTTCAGATATCGGATCGCTCCGCGCAGGCAGGCGAGCTTGAGCTCGGGAACCCGGCCCTCCGCCGGCTTCTGCCGGAATTCGATGCTCCGCCCCGGCACGAATTCCTTGAGCGCCTCGCGGAACACGTCGATCCGGCACGATTGCCCGGTCAGCTTGATAATCGAGTAGTTCCCGAGCACGCCTTCTCGGTAATAGTCGTCCAGGAACTTCCGCACCACATCGTAAATATCGCCCTTGATCAGCTGCGTAATCTCCTTGATGTTGAAGACGACGTCCGGAATTTCGTACTCGTCCTTCAGCTCTCCGCCGCGGGACACGGACAGGAACCAGCGCTCCATCGTCGTAATGTGCAGGAGATTGTCCTTCGGGCCGCCCAGCTCCGTATCAAACCGGTTCATCAGCACCCCGGTTTTCCGGAAAAACTGCTCCTTCATCTGCCCGGCGATCTCCCACAGGAAATAAAAATTGCCGCGTACCCGCAAATACTCATCCCGGGAGCGGTTTTCATAGAGCGCGAACGCGGTCGGGATCACCGCCTCGGCTTCCTTGTAACGCCGCTCCAGCTCCGCGTAGACCGCATCCTTGCCCTGCTCGTCCACCACCCGAAACAGCTCGTTGCCGGGAATGCCGATCAGATCGTCGATGTCGGTCCGCTTGCGTCTGCCGCCCGTGTAGTAGTCGGCAAACATGATTTTCATATACTGCATAATCCGGTATGTAATATTGTTCCCGCCAAAATAGGTATCCCCGTTTTCGTAGGCCGCTTCGATCTCGATTTTATAGGAAATCGGGCTGTCCTCGATCCGAAACCGGCAGGAGGACAAATCGGTCGTTCCGCCGCCACAGTCAATGACCAGTGCCTGATATTCTTCGCCTTCGACAAAGACGTTCCGCTCAAGCCCGTCCGCAATCGTGTTGTACAGCACCGCCATTCCTTCATCGAGGGCATCGGCCCGCTCGATCCGGTAATCCGGAAGCAGCTCCTCGAACATATCGAGGTAAGGCGCCTTCATCTTGACCGGGGTGGTAAAATGCAAGTGCTTGAATTGGCACTTGAACTGATGCTCGGCCATCGCGATTACATACTCCAGGTATGCACGCAAAATATCGCTCCGAGAAACGACGGCCGTATTCCCTTCCGCGTCCATCAATTCGACCGGCTTCCGGAAATCGTTCACCCAGCGTTTCATCCCCTGGAATATCGTCACCCGGCTGCTGTATCCGCTGCGCCGAAGATTTAACAACGCCTCGTGACCGAATTGGAACCGCACCTCCGAAGGGTCTGAGCAATCCAGGACGCTGACCGCGGTGGGGAGCGCTTCGGTCCATTCCGTTTTGCGGTAGGTGGGATCGGGGAATTTGACGAAATTAACCTCGTTCAGCCGGATATGTCCGTTCAACGTATCCAGACTGGACAGGGATTCGGCATAACCCGGGTACAGAAAAGCGCCTGCCGTCGTGTTGGAGGTGCCAAAGTCGATCGCCAGCACGGCGTCGGTCTTCTGCAGCTTACGAATCTCCAGATCGGCCAGCGGAATTTTATAATACCGGAGGTGGACCGGAGGAAGTCCCCGCTGTTCGTAATAGGTCTGGAATATATAAGCCGATTCGCGCTTGGGCAAGAACAGAAGGCTGTACTGCCGATTGCCCGTCATCTTCCATTCGCTGCTGCGGTGTGCCGCAAGATAATAGCCGCTGTCCCCTTCCTCATCCTTCCGAAGCTGCAAGATGCCGCACAGCTCCATCCGCTCGTTGACGAGGAGCACATTCGTGTCCGCAAAACCGGCGGGCGCCTCCACCTTGTAACCGTCCGAACGGTCTACCGCAAGGCCGGAATACAGGACGATGCGGGCCGGAACGCGAATGCCGCCGTCCCCCTGTAACGGGCCCTGCATATATTTGCGTACCGCCGTCTGTACCCGGTCGAACCCGCCTTCGAAAGCCGAGGTAATCAGGAGCTGCTCGTCCGCGCCCAAATACTTCAGAATGACGCGGATCGTCTCCTCGCGATCCAGCCGCGTATTCAGCCCTTCGACCAGCCGCTCCCTGTAGCAAATATTCCGCAGCTGGAAGGTCGTCATGCTTGCGAGCTCTTCCCGCGAGTAACGCACCTTCCCGCGCACACGCTCCTGACTGGAAGAATCGGTATACAGCTTAAATCCCCTCATGCGCTTTTTCCTCCGTTCAATACATCGCAATCCGGTCCAGAACCATCGTTTCATCGGCATCCAGAATGCCGACATGGTATTCCCAGTACACCTCGGTACGGTATCGGACCGGAAGGAACAGCTCCATCAGCAGCTCCAGCTTCCGGAGCCGCTGCTCATTCTTTTTTTGCCCGATATAAAACAGCATTTCATCCCGTTCTTCGCTGTTCACATAAATGGTGGACCGAGGGAAGACCTTCCCCACAGTGCTTCTGAGCAGGTGCAAGGGCTCCCCGGTTTCATACATCCGCAAAACCGCTTCCGCGATCAAATCCCGCTCTTCCCGCGAAAACAGGCCCAGCCCTTCTTTAACTCTGTCGCCGAACGAGCCGGCCTCCATATCCCGCAGAACAAACCGGATATAAAATTCCCGCCGGTTCATGCCCTGTGTCAGATCAAGCTCGGCCAGAAAATGCAGCAAAATATCGGTCAGGGTCCGCCTGAGCTCTTCATTTTCGGTCAAATTGATAT
Source organism: Paenibacillus ginsengihumi DSM 21568 (assembly GCF_000380965.1). Classification (GTDB taxonomy): domain Bacteria; phylum Bacillota; class Bacilli; order Paenibacillales; family NBRC-103111; genus Paenibacillus_G; species Paenibacillus_G ginsengihumi. The sequence continues at coordinate 8,150 of NZ_KB905583.1, forward strand.
CGAGCAAGCCGTCGAACAAGTCCGGAAAGCGATAATGGGGGTTCACCTCCACCTCGATACCGTGCTCCCCCGGCTTCGCATTCAGCTCAGCCAGACTGAGTTCCATGTACGGCGAATAAACTTGGGCGGGGACAAACACGATCTGTTCCTTGCCGATCCCGGCTTCCTGCGCTTTAATGAGCAAATCCCAAATGTAATTCAAGCCCATTCTCCTTCGCAGCGGTATTCCGGAAACAGCAGCTGAACCTCGGACACCAGGAAACTGACCAGATCCTCCGCCAAGTACTGCAGTTCCCGGGCCAGCTTCTGTTTACCGAACGTCAGGCGCATCCGCCATTTCCCGTTATCCACCCGCACTTCATCGCTGATGAACCGGTTCAGCTCATACGTCACCACACCCTCATCGTCCCCGGGCGGAAGGATAGCGATCTTCTCCAGCTCCAGCCAATCGGAAATGTCGTAGGAATGAATCAGCCGCGTAATCTCTCCCTTGGAACGGACGATTTGCGCCTGTCTGCGCCCGAAATTCCCGATAAAATCCGACCGCTGCCGATTGGACATCAAAGGATAGCTTTGCTTGCTCATTCCCGACTGCACCGGTTCAACCAGCTTCAGGATCTGCCAGGCATTTGAATTTTCATGCGATGACACAATCGTCAGCTCGCCCGGAGAACGTTTGATGTACCGGATGCTCGGATCGTCCGTATCCACCAGATAGCCGTGCTGCAAACCGCTCTTGTTCAGGGGCAGCACATGCTCGAAATGGATATGGTCCCCTGCCGGCATTGGAAATCCGACCGTGTTCATCTCCAGCCGTTGAATGTTCCACAGCGGAACGAGATCCGCCCGTTTATAGGCTTCGTACTCCTCCAGATGCACGGTCAGCTCCAGCACTTCCTCATCCGGACCCATGCTGCCGTCTACCCCGATCAATACGACATTGACGAATTTGTAGGCGTAGGGATGATTTACCGTTTTCCAGGGCAGTCCGTTCCGCAAAAAGATATGGTACAGCTTCTCGATTTCCTGTATATATGCCATATTGCGCTCCAGCTTCGCCCGAACCGGATACAGCCCTTTATCGGTGCGCAGCATGCCGCCGAAGGTTCTGCCGCTCAGCAGCAGCCGCCGAATGAGCGAATAGCCGCATTCCAGATACAACGGGGAAATCGTCACTTCCCCGCCTTCTCTCAATCCGGCGATGACCTCCTTCAGATCGATCCTTCTCGGCTGCGTATCCTCCGGCAGCATCGGAAACAAATAATCATGCAGCGGATCCCAGTCCTCTCTCCGGCACATGGAGACGAACAGGTCATGCTTCTCCCCATGATCCGTGACCTCATCGAACACGCGCCGTTCCAGCCGGCGGTTCATCTCCTCCTGATGCTCCACCAGGTTCAGGAATATACCGCTCATCAGATTCCGCAGCACGCTCCGCTGCTGCAAATCCTCCATTTTGGCCAGCCGATCCATGATGAACTCCTTCATGATTCGGTTCCTCCTTCCGTCGTTTCCGACTTCGGCTCCGTCTCCGCTTCCGCGCCTTTATCGTCTGCACCCTCTGCCTGCCGTCCCTCTGCGTTGCCGCCGTTCTCCTTGCCGCCCGCCTGGCTCCCGCCGCCGTTTCCGCCGGCAGTCGTTCCCGTTGCCGCTTCCGCCCGGGCTGCCTGAGCCGCCGATGCGGCTGCCGATGGCGCCGAAGCTGCCGATGCTGAAGGCGCCGCCGCTGATGGTGCTGCAGCTCCCGCATCCGGCGTCTGCGCTGCCGGAAGGATCGGGTTCAGCTTCTCGTCCGCCTTGGCGATCTTGCGTTCCATCGCCAGCACCCGCTCCAGCTTCTCGATTTCCTGATATATTTCCTGGGCCTGCGCGTATGCTTCCATCGCTCCGGCATAGTCCTCCGCTTCAAAGCTGCGGTCGCCCTTCTTCTCCAGGTTGTCCGCCCGGAGCGTCTTCGTCTCCCGGGTCAGATTGTCGATCTTCTCCTGGGCCTGCTTGATCTTCTCGTCCGCCTGCTTCATGCCGGCGTCGTAACCGGCGGCGATGGCCAAGGACTTGGCTTCGTTAAACGTCTTAAGCGCCCCGTTGTAATCCTGGGCCAGAAGCTGCTTCTCGCCTTCGGCGATCGCCTCGGCCAGCTTCGAGATCGTTCTGCTACGGTCGATTCGTTCCTTGATGTGCTCCGGCTTGAACACCTTGTAATCGTCCGCATCCTCCAGCGCCTTGTTGTAGCTCTCCACGGCCATATCATATTCGCCGTCTTTCACATACCCGTCGCCGTCGGTTACGGCCTGGGCCACGCGCTGCTTGCCCCGGATCAGCTGAAAATGCAGCTTGTCCTTCACCTTGCTTGCCGCATTTTTCGCCTCGCTGTAAGCCTTGAGCGCCTTGGCGTAATCCCCCGCCGCCGCGTATCCGTCGCCATCCTGCTCAAACTCGGTCATCTGGACAACCGCCTCCGCGATTTTGACGGCCTGCCGGTACTTCGCGTACCAGATGCCTCCTCCGGCCAGCGCCAGGGCAAGGAGCATCATCGCAATCCGCAGGATCCATTTCTTTCGGTTTTTCGGCTTTTCCGCAAAGATTTTGTTGGCATACACCGCAGCGGCCGTGTAGTTGTCTACGGAGCTCCGCTGTCTGCTGAGCACCAGCTCCTCCAGCGTATCCGTCAACGTTTCGGGGTCGCTGGAATCCGCCAGGGCATCGAGCAATTCCGGAAGCTCGACCTCCTCCCAGATGCCTGGCGTGCAAAGCAGCAGCACATCGCCGTCGGCAAGCGGCGTTTTCTTCGAAATGAACGGCTCGAACGTATCCGGTCTGCCCATATAATTCAACAGGTTTCCGCGTTCTTCATGGGTTCCTGCCCGATCTTCCGAGATTCTTCCCTGGTCCAGGAGCAGCTGGGACAAGCTCTGATCCCTGGATCGGAAATTGAGCCGGCCTCCCCGGAAATGGTAGAGCCGCGCATTCCCGCAGCTCCCCCAAATCATTCGCGTGTAATCGGTAATGACAACCAGCACGCTTGCCTTAAGCCGGACACGGCGGCTTTCGAATTTGAGCCATTCATGGGCGGTCTCCAGGTGATCCTTCAGCTTTCTGCGCGACAGGGAAGGCGACTCCATGAAGTTTTCAAGAATGACGCTGACCGCCATTTCCGCACTGCGCACTTCCTTGTCGGTATCCAGCCCGTCCGCGATGACATAGCACGCCAGATCGTCCAGCTCGACGAACGCAAAGTAGTCCCTGTTATCCAGATGTGACCCCGCCTCGGAGACAAAGGCCGTCTTGAAATCGCTGTTTTCCTTCCTCATGCGTCCCCCTTCTCCAAGATGATGATCGTCGCGTTATCCTGATGCTTGTAGCCCTTGGCGTCGACCGCAGAAATGATCTCCTCCGCCGTCTCCTGGGGCGTTAGCTTCCGGAACAGGATCTGCTCCAGCTCCACCTCGGTTAACGTGTCGTAAACCCCGTCGCTGCACAAAATGACCGTGTCCCCCGGACGAAGCTCCACCGGATCGCCAACCTCCATGCTTTTAAAGCCGCCGTATCCGAGATAATTGACCAGATGATTCCGCTGCGGATTGTTCCGCGCTTCCTCCTCCGTAATTTCTCCTGCAAGATACCTGGCCTCCAGCACGCCTTCCAGCGTATGCTTGGTGTTCACGTGCATAAGTTCCCCGTCCCGGAACAGGATGAGCATGCTGTCTCCGACCGCGCCCCAGTGCAGCAGGTCCCCGGACACAACAGCAACGACCAGTGTCGTACCGCCCGTCGCCCCGCCCAGCTGCTCCAGAATCGCCCGATTGCTCATCAATGCCGCTTTGTGAAAAAAGCCGGGAATCTCACCGGGTTCATTCACCTTCAAATATTCCTTGGAGAACATAGTAACGGCGAGCGTACTGGCCATGCGTCCGTTGGACACGCCGCTGATTCCGTCCGCAATGACAGCCATCGTACCTGTCTGCGTGGTCGAGGTGGCGAAATAATCGTCCTGTTCCTGACGTCTTCCGATTGTTTGCGCATTACCGATCCTGACCCCGCCCGCAACGGTTGGCCCGAATCTGCCCGCGTCCGCACCGGACGTGCGTTTACCGCCGCCGCTGCCGCCGTTTTCCGCCGCTAACCCGGCTTTGAGTCTGTTTCTCACGACGAGCAGCAATGCAACCATTATCCACGCAGCTGCCAGGATCCCGTAAGAATCGAAAAAAGCCTCGTTGCCCATACTCCTCATCCGTCCTAACCGTTATCCCACTCAAAATGAGTTCCGCAGAGCGGGACAAACACGAATTTGCTTTTTCCAAGCTGGATCAGATCATAGGCGTTCAATTCAACAGGCGTATAAACCGCTTCGTTGTTGTGGTAAGCAAGCCCTGAAGCATCGCCCGGCAGCAAGTAAAAATTCCGCTTCTTGGGATCATAGACAATCACCGCATGATTCCTTCTGGACACCGTATTGTCCCCGATAATCCGAATTTGCATTTCCTCCGCCCGGCCGATAAAATTTTTCTCCGCCAAAATCCGGTAATCCTGACCCATTTGAGGGCCTTCCACACAAACCAGCCAGCCGGTGACCGGCTGAATCCCCGTCGTTTCGCCCAAATAGGGCATCGTCTTCTCATCCATCTCCGCTGCAGCTGCCACTTGCCTGCGGGCGTCATTCCGCGCGGGCTGCTCCACGGTCGTATTGCAATATGGGCAAGTGCTTCCGTGTTTTCTGGTGCTGAACATGTGTCCGTTAAGGCATCTCGTCAAGCTCATGTTCTGCTCAATCCCCCGTAAAATGTATGTATACTCTTCTCGCTCTGCCGGTCACTTGACCAAAAGACGCGTATTGGCAATAAAAATCATGTCACCGGAACCGATACGCTCGGGCTCCTCCGCCGCGAGCCGTTTTGTATCGCTGCGTCCCGCTTTGCGAATGCCCGTGCCGCTCTCGGAGTCCGCGTCCTCGATGAACCAGTCGCTTCCGACCCGGTTCAACACGGCATGCTCCTGACTGACCAGCGAGGCATATTCGCAGTCGGATAAATCTATATCAACCTCGCCGCGGTGCGAATTTTTGCCGATGAGAACCGAAACTTCCCCTTTGATGAACCATTCCTTGATGCGTTCGCCATATTCATCGATCAATATCACTTTCGAGATTGCCTCCGCACCGTTTTCGGGCTCCCGCCCGGAACGGCGTCCGGTCCAGATCAGGAACGAGGCGATCACTGCCGATACCGCGACGGCGGATATTTGCAAAGTGTAATGCAAAGGGCGGAGCATGGCGTATAGCACCATTCCGGCCAATATTGCATATATCAACAGATCAATCACTGTGATCCATCCGGATCTCTCCGTTTTCACATCCGCTACCCCCGTCAAGAGTTGTATGCCAGGTTATGATGCATACCGTTATTTGCTTCGTTTTCCAAAGTAGTGATTGAAAATGTCCGTCGTATCCAGCGGATTCCGCGATTTAGCGTTGCTGCCTCCGGCTTTTCCCGCATCGCCCTTTCCTTTGGGCGGCATGCCGAAGAACTGTTCAAAATGCTCCTTCACCCGCCCCGGATCGAACGGATTCGCTTGTGCGGCAGCATTCCCGGCGGCTTGCCGGCCGTTTGCTCCCGCTTTCTCGTTCCCCGCTTGTTCCCGGGAAGCAAAGCTCTCCCGGGCCAATTTCTCGTCATAGGCGGCCCGTTTTCCTTCATCGCTCAATGTCTCGTAAGCTTCCACAACATCCTTAAATCTTGCCGCGGCCTGCGGATCTCCGCCGTTCACGTCAGGATGATATCTTTTGGCCAGTTTGCGGTAAGCCTGCCGGATTTCGGACGCTGCGGCGTCCCGGGCGACCCCGAGACATTCGTAGTAATTCGCCAAGGCTATGACCTGCTTTCGTCACTGGGTATAGTAAATCTCAAGAGGCAGAACCTCTTGAGATTTACGCGCATCGTATGAGTCCCGATTAATCTGCAGCGTATCCGCCGTTCAGTGTCGCCAGTTCGGTTTTGTCTTTCTTTTGCTTGACGTAAAGCTCGAATTGGCCTACGCCCTCGGTATCGCCAAACGTTTCTTTGTAATCGACAACAAATGCGTTAGGGAAGTAAATCTCCCGTACAACTTGATCTGCTGCAATGACTTCAAGAGTCAGTTTGCGGTAACAGTCTGCCTTCTCGGCAGGCACCAGAGACCATTGCGCCAGCTTCAGCGTGTCGTCCGCTTTGTCTCCGTCAACGGCAGTAATAACTTTACCGATGATTTTCAGCGTGGAACCAACATCCGTCGATCTTGCGTTGGAATCGTCCGGCGTATCCGTGTCGTAGATCACCTTCTGGATGTTGTCCATTCCAAGCTCGATTACTTCGGCGCCTTCAACCTTCAATCTGAATCCCATTCTAAATCCTCCTTGATAGATGAATAGATTTCAGGCAAGGACAAGCCCTGCCCGGGTATATGTAAAAGGGCGGGCCGTGGAAGGCACGCCCTCCACATAACACAACTATTCGTTTGTTTCCAGGTGGGAACCGTTAGTGTTCCCTAGACTTTAACGGGACTGGTCCCCTTGGTGATCATCACTTCGAGATTCTTCACATTGCCGTTGTAAATCAGGTCGATGTGGCAAAGGTTGTTCTTCTCGTCGATGACGTAGTTCATATCATCGCCGTCATAGATGATCGAGTTGATGAACCCGCGCTTGGCCAGCCACATGCTCTTCTGGCTTGTCGGATTGTTGCTGAAAAACTTGATAATATTTTCATGCTTGAAGTCGGCCGTCTGGAATCTCAAAATCCGCTCTATGTATGTGCTCACCAGGGTCTTGTATATGGAATCGAAACCATCCTCCGAAGCGGCCAGGCTTCTTGCTTTGTAAACCGTAATGCGGCGAATTTCCTTTCCTTGCAGCTGCGCATTCTCCGAGGAGAAAATAAAGCCGAAGTTTCTGCGGTTGATCGCATCCTTGATCGTGTTCGTAAAGCCCGTGATTTCCTTCGCCATCGTTGTGACCGCGCGCAAGCTGTTGTCCCCCGCCTCGATATCGAAGCGCACGCCCGGGAATTCCTTGCTCGTATTCTTGAAGGATTCCTTCAAGTATTCCGGACACTGATATGCGGACACCAGCCCTGCAGCGACGTAGGATGCACCGACATAAACGCCTTCGATCCACAGCTTGAGAATATCTTCCTTCTCCTTGGAAAGCTCCGCCCCGTTTTCGGTGCGAACCATCCGGCTGTCGAGGACGACTCCGGATTTCTCCTTCGGAATCACCGTGAAGTTCGGTATGCACGGAATGGCATATTCGCTGTATTCCTTGCGGATGAGCGGCGCGCATTTGTCGATATATTTCTCGATGCCCGCAGTCGCCATATTGTTGAACGTCGTCTCTTCTCCGGTTTCGAAGCTGAAGAAGATTTGGACTTTGAAATCCTTCACGACTTGAAGCAGCATAGCAAGCGATTCCATGGTATTGCCGTCCTGCTTCGCGACCTTCTCGTTGCCTTTGAAACGCTCGCGGGTTACCTTCACCTTGCCGGCGGTTTCCAGCTCCACAGAAGGCACGATGCCGAACCAGATCGTATCCGAGAAATCGTTCTTGGCATTGACCGTATTCAGGTACGTTTCAAGCCGCGGAATGTTCGAGCTCTTCACCATCATGTCCAGCTTGGCGTTGGTAATCAGCAAGGACGGCGCCATCCCCTTGTTCTTGACCGCATACTGATCAAAGTACATTTTTACGCCAAGAATTTTTTCGACCAACGGCTTGACGGTTTTGACGAAATCATCCTTTGCCGTCTTGTAAAATTCCAGGTACGTGTTGTAGTTTTGCACTTCGGTCTCATAGTTCACTTCCGTATGTACCGTCGGCAACGGGCTGAACGTCCGGACGACCAGATCCTTGACGTAACCGGAAGGCGCTTCGGTGATGGAGTTGTAGTCCTCCTCGAACACCAGCGCAAGGTCATTCGAACCGCCCTCGTCCAGCAGCACCAAATCCGTGCTTTCGCTTTTCGGAGCTTCGATGATTTTCAGTTCCCCGTTATCGCCGATGGTCAGCATCCCGATTTGTACCGCTTCCGCATCGCTATCCTCGTTGGATTTTCCTAGCAAAAGACGTGTCTTGATGTCCTCGATCGCGAGCGGAAGCATCGCCATCACGTTGTTGTAATGGGCACTGGCCTCCTCGAACATCACGTTCAGTTTGTCGCCGATGTCCAGCTTTTTCGGATCCTCGTCATCCAGCTTTTCATATTCCCCGTACAGATAGTGGATTTCTTTCCGAACCTGGCGGATATCATCCATCACCTTTTTCGGCGAAATCATGTCGAGCAGGTTCTCAAATTTGAAATCGACATTTGTCATGCCCTGGCTTCGTTTCGTGTCGATCAGCGTAAACAGCATTTTCAGAAAGTCATTGTTCTGATCGATCCGGATTTCCGAAATGGCGTCCTCGGCGATGCCTTCCGGCTTTTTCAGCGTGTAGACCACCTTCTGGTTGGCTGCGTTGAAAAATGAATACACGGTCGGGGAGAATTTCTTCAGAAATTCGTCAAAACTCCGTACCAGAAGCTGCTCGTTGATCTCTTTGATTTTGTCATCGCTCAAGCTGTCGATGCCTTTGACGTCCCCCACGATCGTAACAAGGTCCAGTTTCTCGGGATTGATTTCCTCGAACAGCATCGTTCGATTCGTTTGATTGATAATGTCCATTCGCCTTAATTTCCTCCTCCCGTTTCCTGCAACACATCCGGGCAAAATGTCGGCTTATTCAAGTTTGTGCGACCAAGGTCGCTGGTCCCTTCGCCTTAGAGCTAATCTTAAACAGAAGTCTCATAATTTGTCAATACTTAGAACATTTGATGGTTTATGAGACTAATGCCCTATTTATGGATAAAAAATAGGGGATTTCATCCAATTATAGTCCTAATTTTTGGATTAGTATACAAAATTCTCTCCAGTATCCGATATAATCTTAGATATACATAAATCGAGATCCCCCGGACACGGATCATAAATCCTAATACAAAAGGCAGGTATCAGAGAATGAAACAGCATTTACGGTTACATAAAACGACAAGAAAAAAAGTTTCTAGGACTTATTTCCTGATTTTTATTTTTGCGTTGATATTTTCCTCATTTCGACCAGCAACCGATGCTTTTAGTGCGGAAAATCAACATGAAGGGGATGCTTTCGACGCCGTCTTTGTTCTCGACACCAGCTATTCGATGAACCATGCGGACCCGGACAAAATCTCGAGCGAGCTGTTCCGCATGTTCATGGATCTAAGCGATGCCGGCCGGACGAGAATCGGTTACATCGCGTACAATCACCAGATTGTAGCCTCGCGAGAGCTCACCCCGATGTCGGTGGCGTCCAACAAAACGAAGCTGAAGCAGGAAATCGAGGCATTGCGCCGCACCGGCTATACCGATCTGGGGCTGGGGCTCAAGGCAGGCGGAAACCTGCTGAATATTGCGTCCGCCGGAGATCGGGACAACGGCAGCAAGCCGTTCATGGTTCTTCTATCCGACGGGGGGACCGACTTTGGACCGAATGCTTCCTCCGGAAGAACCGAGAAAGATTCCGCCAAGGATATCGAGGCGGCCATCAAGAAAGCCAGGCAAGACGGATATCCCATCTATACGATCGGGCTGAACCACGACGGAACGGTAAACCCCGATGAATTGGAGAGAATCGCCTCGGAGACAGGCGGAACTTCGTACATAACAAGCAGTGCCGCTGATCTTCCGGAGATCTTCAATCGCATTTTTGCCGTGGAAATGAGATCCGTGCTGATGCCGATCGCAGCGGTGACCGCAACCGGGCAGCTGCAGGAGGTGCAGGTGGACATTCCGAACTCCAGCATGAAGGAAGCCAATCTTATTCTTTTGTCGGAGCATCCGCTGAAGGAAGCCCAATTGCATTACAGCTCGGAAAACATTCGGATGTTCAAGTCCGGGACATACACCTTGATCAAAGTGAAGCAGCCTGAAAAAGGCAAAGCGCAGATCAAATTCAGGGGAACGAGCGGGGATCTGATTAAAATCAATCTGCTTGGCAGCTATGCCTTGGAGGCAGAGGCCAAAATAACCGACGACAAGCCGGTCAAGGGCAAGCCCGTGCATTTCGAAGCCTCCCTCATTACCCCGGCCGGAGAGCCGGTCACGGATTATGAGGTGTACGCTTCCATGACCGCCGAGCTGGCGATCACCAACAAGTCATCCAACGAAACGGTCAATGTGAAGATGGATTATCGGGACGGGCGGTATTACGCGGAACATATTTTCCCCGACTCTGCCGCATATGAGTGGAATATCCGGATGAACGGTCCAAGCTTTTACCGGGAAGGGGGCAAACAAGAACAATGGATCCAAAACTCGGCGCCGATCGTATCGGGCAGCCAGGATATTCATGTGGTCAAAGAGGATGGAGAGTCGTCGCTGAAGCTGGAGGAATTGTTTACCGACGAGAACGGGGACCCGTTAACGTATCAAATCAGCGAGGCGAACAGCGAGAAGGTTAAGGCCGGGCTTTCGGACGGCATACTTACGATCTCTCCGCTGAACACCGGAGAGTCCGAAATCACCGTTACCGCAACCGATCCGGAAGGAGCGGAAGCCAAGGCAGTGCTGAAGGTCAGTGTGAGTTCCAAATACACCGTTCTCATCTGGTCAGCGGCAGGCGCTCTTGCCGCCATTCTCCTCGGGGCAGGCCTGTATTTATGGCTGCGGCCGAAGCCGGCTTTCACCGGTAAACTGGAAGGCTACTTCCTCGCAACAGCCAGCGGCAGCGAAGTGCCGGTCAAATATTGGGCGCTGACCTCATTCCAAACGCGGAAAATCACGCTGCTCGATCTGTTCCGCTCTCTGGATGTCAATGAGCCGTTACCTGAAGCGGCCCAGATCGTGTTCACGCCTGCCAAGGGGGGCAAGCTGAAGGTCAAGCATATGACCCGGTGCTCACTGGTGCGTAACCGGACACCGATTCTGAAGAACAAACAAGAAATCCTCGAATATAATGACAAGCTGTACATTACATTCGAGGACGGCGTTACAGAAATTGAACTGCGTTACAAGCCGATCAAGCCGAGCACCAATATCTTCATCCGAAGCGGCGGCGCCGAAGGGCAGACCAGCTAGTCATATATTCGAGACGTATGGCGTTCTTCAGGCCTTTGAGGTTTGAAGGACGCTGTTTCTGGGCCACGGCCAGCCCCCGCCGGACCGCCCTGGCAAGGAAAGGCCATGCCGGCCCTTGCCCCGCAGACCTCATCGGCGCCAGCCGGTCATCGAATAAGCGCTGCCGCACATCCAGCGGGGCTGTGCCCGTACAGCAGTAATACAAGACAGCGGACATGCTGTAAATATCGCAGGCAGGACCCTGACGGGACTTCCCGGAATAAAGTTCGAGGGCGGAATAACCAGCCGTGGTCAGAATCGGATACTCTCCTTGCCCTCCGTAACGGACGGCAGAACCGAAATCCAGCAGTTTCGCTCGCCCCTGATCGTCAATCAAAATATTGCCTGGTTTCAGATCCCGGTGAATGATTCCTTTCCGGTGGATTTGCCCGAGCGCATTCATCAGCGGAAGCATCGTCTTGTAAAGAAAGCCGGGCTTGGCCGCTTCCGGAAGGCTGCTGATATAACGGTCCAGCGTGACCCCGGGGCAAAACTCCATAACGATATAGGCTGTCCCGTTCTGTTCGAACCGGTCCAGACATTTGACAATTCCGGGATGCTCGCACTGCTTCAAGAGCTCCCCCTCATTGATAAACGCTTCGCGCAACGCCTCATAGGCCTCAAAGGAAGTGCCCGAAAGGCGGTGCACGGTCTTTCCGTCATCCCCCCGCCGTACCAACGATTTCGGAAAAAACTCCTTGACTACACACTTCGTATTCGTGTCTAGATCCCTGGCTATATATACGACAGCCAGCTCGCTTTCTGATAACAAGCTGCGCACCTTGTATGACCGTAGAGACTCCGTTTCTTTCCCGCCCAGCCGGAAATTCCGGCGCAGTCCCTCTCCTGCCAATTGCCCTTTCACCTGTCATCCTCCATAAACCTGATCAATGTAATTTCGAATACCGAGGGTAAGTTGTTTCACAAGTATTTCCGGATTCCACATCGCAACACCGTGCATTGAAGCGTTGCCAAGCGCTACGGTTTGTGTCGATAGTGGCCAGGTCATCGTAGTCCGTGCTTCTTCCATGATTATACATTGGTTTGCACATGAAGCGATACCCCAAAAACAGTGAAAAAGAGTTGCTGGATGGGTCTGATGAAAGTGTACGGTCCCTAGTTTTTGGAAATCATATAGAGCTAAAAGAGATATTAAGTGAAGCGCTTCAAAATTTTGGAGATTTTAAACGAGAGCTAATATTAATCCTATAAAATCGGCTCAAAACCAAAATCAGTGCTTTGTTTTCAAAACAAACCAGCTATTCGCTCAGTTCAGCTTTCGTTAGAGCGCAAAAACCCTCTAAGTCCTTAAAAATCAAGGACTTAGAGGGTTTTAGTATGCTATTCCCACTCGATCGTTGCCGGCGGCTTCGAGGTGATATCGTAGACGACGCGGTTGACGTTGTCCACCTCGTTGACGATGCGCACCGAGATCCGCTCCAATACATCCCACGGAATGCGTGCCCAGTCGGCAGTCATTCCGTCGATCGAGGTTACTGCGCGAATGCCGACCGTGTAGGAGTATGTGCGCGCGTCGCCCATAACGCCGACGCTCTTCATGTTCGGCAGCGCCGTGAAATACTGCCAAATTTCCCGATCCAGGCCGGCTTTGGCGATTTCGTCGCGAAGGATCGCGTCCGATTCGCGGACGATATGCAGCTTCTCCTCGGTCACCTCGCCCAGCACGCGAATGGCAAGGCCCGGGCCGGGGAACGGCTGACGCCAGACGATTTCGGCTGGCAGGCCGCACTCTTCGCCGACCTTGCGCACCTCGTCCTTGAACAGCGCCTTAAGCGGCTCGACCAGTTCGAACTTCATGTCCTCCGGCAGACCGCCGACGTTATGGTGCGACTTGATCGTCTGCGCCGTCGCCGTACCGCTCTCGACGATATCGGTATAGAGCGTGCCTTGCGCCAGGAAGGCAAAGTCATCGAATTTCGCGGACTCTTCCTCAAATACGCGAATAAACTCGTTGCCGATGATTTTCCGCTTCTGTTCGGGATCGTCCACGCCTTTCAGCTTGCCGAGGAACCGTTCCCGCGCGTCGATCTTGACGACCTTCATCTCGAACTTGCCGGCGAACGTCTCCATGACGCTCTCGGCTTCCCCTTTGCGCAGCAGCCCGTGGTCGATGAACATGCACGTCAGCTGGTCGCCGATCGCTTTGTGGATCAGCACTGCGACGACAGAGGAATCGACGCCGCCGCTGAGCGCGCACAGCACCTTCTTGTCTCCGACCTGCTCGCGAATCTCGCGCACGGTATCCTCAATGAACGTCTCCATGCTCCAGGAGCCTTCGCAGCCGCAAATGCGGTACAGGAAGTTTTTGATCATTTCGTTACCGTATACGGAGTGACGCACTTCCGGATGGAACTGGACGGCGAACATTCGTTTGTCCGGATGACTCATGGCCGCGATCGGCGCATGCTCGGTTCCGGCATCGATGACAAACCCGGCCGGCGGCTCCACGACGAGATCGCTGTGGCTCATCCATACCGTCTGGCGCTTCTCCAGTCCGTGCACCAGGCTGCAACTGTCGGCAAAGTCGACCTCCGCCTTGCCGTATTCCCGCTTCTCCGCACGCTGCACCTTGCCGTTCAGCTGATGAGCCATCATCTGCATACCGTAGCAAATGCCGAGAATCGGCACGCCAAGATCGTACACGCCCGGATCGACAAGCGGCGATTCTTCGCCGTACACGCTGGCCGGACCGCCTGAGAAAACGATGCCTTTCGGCTGCAGCGCCTTGATCTTCTCCACCGGGGTATTGTACGGAAGCAGCTCGCTGTACACGCCCAGGTCGCGAATCCGACGGGCGATCAGCTGGTTGTACTGTCCGCCGAAGTCCAACACAACAATTATTTCGTTCGGCTTGTCCATAATTCGAAGGTTTCCTCCTGCCCTAGTCTCGATCTAAATCAATAGACACTATTATAAGCCTCCGACACCCAAACAGCAATCCCCGCCGGCATCAAGTTAAAATGTTACTGCAAATCACGCTTTTGCTTGATGAAGCTCCAGCCGGTTTTATCTTCTGCGCGGCGACTCCCCGGCTGAGCATGAGCTCCGCTTATTCGGCCATCATGCCGGCAAGCACATCGGCAACGAGCGGCAGCGCTGTATACCCGTCGCTTTCCAAAAAGTGGCCGCCATGCTCCACCTCATAGAAATCGGCATGAAGCCGCTCCGCCAGTTCCTTGCTGTAGGCATGCGGGACGATCGAATCGTCTTTGGCGGCGATGACCGCCCGCCGCTTGACGGAGCGAATCAGCCGCTCATCATCAAGCGCCTGCTGCGTGAATTCGTCCAACATCGGCAGCTCGGGCAACGGCTTGGCAAACCCGGATACCAAGACGATCCCGCCGATAGGCTTGGCCGGATTTTGCTTTTGCAAATACCGCAGCGTTGTAATGCAGCCCAAGCTATGCGCCACAAAATAAGTATGGCTATCGATATCTCGAACGGCAGCCTCCACCTGAGTAATCCACGCATCCAGCTTCGGCTCTTGCGGCGTCGGCATTGCCAATATTTCCACGTCCGCCCCAGCTTCCGTAAGCCGCTCGCGCAGCCAGGGAAACCAGTGACTGCCCGGCGATGCGCGGTAGCCGTGAATGATATAGACTTTTTGCTGGTCCGGTGTACTAGACATATTGTTTCCCCTCCAATGCGAATTTACTTCCATGTCTTCCATATCCTTGGCCTCCATATAAATCATCGGCGTTATGCTTCATAGGCTCTTTGCCTTGAACGGTAGGGCCTTCTTCTGTATTTTATTGTTTTTTTTGAAAAAGATGAAACAATCAGCATGATTAGCCCAGGCGCGAGAGTAAACCACAAAGCGGGTTGAAGCAGTAAATACCTAAAGGATACGCTAAACCGAGGTCTGGAGCACAATCTCATCTCTAACGCTCGTGACAAACGCTATTTTGCTGAATCGTACCGTTTTTAAAATGTAACGAAACGTAGTAGCGCTATTTGGCCCAAAATGCTGAGAAGGATATCCCAAAATGCGAAATAAGGCTGCTCACTTGCGTTACAATTTCAAACCGGTCGTTTCGAGTGAAATAAGCTCTGTGGCTAGCGTTAGCTTAAGGTCCGCCCCGCAAACCGTGAGCCCACGGCTAGCAAACAAGGCTAGCACAGCGATCCATCCATTCCCGGCAGCTCGGGGCGGCCGATCGCAAGTGCCAGCGACGTTCCTTACCGAGCCGGGAGTTCAAAAAAAAGAGGGGCGCCCCTCCGTCAGCTATGCTGACTTACGGGACGCCCTCATATGAATACACCGTCCTGTTCTTCATAATACGACCGGGGAAGTAACAACCCGAGCCCGAACCAAGGCCTAGCTGCAATCCAATCACTCGCCCCGCCGAAAACGGAGCCACGCTTCCTTCAGCATGCGGCGCGTAACGTGCCGGCTAGGTGCGGCAGGACGATCGTAGCGAAGCGTCTCAATCAGCAGAGTCAGCTCCTGCAGCGCACGCTGTCTGGGACCGGTCAGCCTGCGGGAGGCGGCGTATTCGCGCAGCGTATCGAAGGGAGCGCACCGTCCCAGGGAACGCTGCACCTTCCCCCACAGTCGCTCGCCATACCGGTGCAGCCCGATGAGGCGCAAGGGGACACCCGCCTGGCGGGAGGCTGCGGCAGACGAAGCGAGGCTTCCCGCTCCCGCGGCACGGTTTCGCCGCAGCACTAGCAGCGCCGCCCCCGCAGCCGCAACAAGGCCAACGGCGAGCCCGATCCCTACAGCGGCGAGACCTTCGGGCAGCTTTTTCAGCGGCGCCGCTTCGCGGGTCCAGCTCAGCTGCTCCATGGCGGCCGCGGCCGCTTGCTCCATCGCTTGGCGGAGATCCGCCAAACGGGCGGAAGCCCAGTCTCGGGCCTCCCCGATCGTCGTCCTTTCCGCAGGCGTATCCGCCGATACGGCAGACGCGCTCGCAGGCGTGTCAGCCGCAAGCTGGGCCGGCTGAGCCTGATTGCCCCCGCCGCTCGATCCTTCTCCGAAGCCGGGCGTCGGCTCGAACGGAACCCAGCCGGCTGACGGAAGCCATACCTCGGCCCATGAATGCGCATCCTGATGGCGCACCTTGGCCATATATCCTCCCGCGCTGCCTTCCGCCGGAGTGAGCTCGCCCGGCGCGAAGCCCTTCGCCCAACGGGCCGGGACGCCGAGCGTGCGGAGCATGACGACCATGGCAGTGGAGAAGTGGTCGCAGTATCCCGCCTTCTGCTCGAAGAGGAACAGATCGACCAAGTCCTCTCCGGGTGCGGGGATGCGCGTGCCCTCCATCGTATAAGCGTAATTCGTCCGCAAAAAGCGCTCGATCGCCTCCGCTTTGCCAAGGGCCGCAGCCTCGCCTCCGGCCACCTGCTCGGCGAGCGCGCGGATTCGGTCCGGCAGGCTGTCCGGTAGCTGAAGATACGGCTTCAGCGCGCCGTTTTCGGCAGCGGCGTCAGCCGATTGTTCCGGCAAAGCGCGCAGCAGGCTGCGGTCGGTGACAGCCAGCGCCGTCAAGCGGTACGAGACGACCGGATCGGTCAGCGCCGGAACGAGGAGCCGGTCGGAGCCGGACTGCTTCCAAATCAGCCGGTCCGGGAGGCTGGCGCCGCTGGCGGTCTTGATCGACTCCACCCGGACGACGTCCCCTCCGGCGAACAGCTGCCTGTTCAGCCGGCTGTCCTGCAGCAGCACATGCTGCTCGACAGGATGCCTCACGGCAAGCGCCGCTTCGTCCGGCACGGCCATCGCCGCCTGCGCGATATTTTGCGTGCGGCCGCGATCCGGCTCGCTCCAGCCGCGGCCGGTGTACTTGCTCTTGGTCTCCCCCCGCCAATAGGTCGGCCGGCTCGTCCAGGCGCTAAAAGCGACGCTCGGGTTCGGCGTCAGCGGCCGTCCCAGGAGCGTATCGTCTAAGCCGTAACCGGTCACTCCCTTGGCGGTATTCGCCGCTTGCCGCGGCACCTGGTCATTGTTGTAAAATCGCTCGAACGCCTGAATGAACCGCGGCCAGCCGGCAAGCTGCGTCTCGCTGCCGCTGTAGCGGGCTCCCAGCCAACCGGCCGCGGCGCACAGAGCAATGATCGCCAGCAGCGGGGCCGCCTCGCGCAGCCGCCACTCTTCCCGGGGGCGAATAGCGAAACGCGGCTTCGTCCCTTCCGCCTCCAACGCAGCCGGCTCGAGGCCCCACCGCTTCCAGCCGCCGATCGTGACAAGCCCCTGCAGCAGCAGCCCGGCAGTCAAGACGCGCAGTGCGCCTGCCAGCACATCCAGAGCGAACACGGTCTGAATGAAGCCGAGATAGCCGAGCGTCAGCAGCACGAACCATAGCACCTGCTGGCGCTCCTTCACAAACGACTGCACAACGGAGATAAAAAAGCTCCAGCCGGCAAGGAACAGCAGCGTCCGGGTGGATGGCTCCCAATCGCTCGCCTGTCCCCGCAGCCCTTCCCCCGCATCCAGCGCCAGCGCCTCGCCCCAGTGCGCCCACCATTCCAGTCTCAGCGCCTCCGCGCCGCCGTACAGCCAGGCCGTCACCGCCGCGATGAACGCGGCCTTCAGCGTCCACGCTCCCCACGCCGGCATCCGCAAGGCATCGATCGCGATGAAAAAGGCGAAGGACGCGGCGAACGGTCCGATCATGTAGATATCCGTGATCTCGGACAGCCGCTTCAGCGGATACAGCCATTCGAGCATCAGCACATACAGGAGGATTGCCATGAGCAGGGAAACCGCGGCGGAAGACGCCGGCGGCGCGGATGGCTCCGACACAACGGCGCGGCCTCGCCCCATTCGCGCGGCCCGATGCCGATCATGCTCCAGCAGAGCGTTGCCCATGACCGTCACCTCCCATCCGGCCGAGCCCGGGCGCATCGCTACCGCTTGCAGGCGGCGCTCCCAGCACCGTCAGGCGAAGGCCCGCCGCGTGAAGCTGCCCGGCCCACGCCTGAATCGTCCCGTCGCTTGCGGGCAAGCCGCCGGCATAGACGATGTGCGCCCGGCAGCCCGGCAGGCGGCCGAGCAGCGCCTCGCCCAGCCCGGGCAGCACGCGCGGCGTCACCACCGTCAGCGCGCAGCCCGCGCCCAGGCCGCCGGCCTCGCGCAGCGCCGCTTCGGCGAGGGCGGCCGCCTCGCCCGCAGCGGCTGCAGCGCCCGCGGCGCTTGCGTTGACCGCGGCGGCTGCGACGCCCGCGGCGGCTACGGCGCCCACTGCGGCTGCGTTGACCGCTCCGGCTGTGTTGACCGCTCCGGCTGCGGCGCCCGCGGCGCGCGCCAGCCCCGCGCCGCCGCCCTCTGCAGGCGGCAGCTCCGCCAGCCGCCGCAGCAGCTCCGGGAGGCGCGCCGCTCCGCGCGCCTCCCAAGCGCCGCCTGGCCCGCCACCGTCAGCGGCGGCCAGGCGCACCGTCTCGCCAAGCTCAAGCCAGCGCTTGGCGAGACCGGCCGCGGCCTCGACGGCGGCCTCCGTCTCCTGGGCGGAGACCCCGCGCCCGGCCGCGTCCAACACCACGAGCTGCCGCCCGCCGGCAGGCAGCTCCAGCTCTTTCGCGCGCAGCGAGCCGACGCGCGCGCTGCTGCGCCAGTGGATCCGGTGCCACGGATCCCCCGGCGCGTAAGGGCGCGTGCCGCTGACGAGCGGCACGGCATCCCAGGCCGCGGCCAGGCCCGCTCTGGCCGGGTCCCCGGCGCCGCCGCGGGACGCCGCCGCGGCGCCTGCCGCAGACGGCCGGGGGAGCACCCACAGCCGCCCCGGCAGGCGAACCTTGCGGCTCAGCCGCAGCAGCCCGAAGGCGTCCGAGGCGGTCAGCAGCACCGTCTCCCGCACATATTGTCCCCGCTCGGAGACGGCGCACGCTCCGCCCCATTCGGCGGCGGCGCGAAAGCCGGAGAGCGCGGCGGCCCGCAGCGCTACGACCCGATCTGCGCCCCGGCAGGTCCAAGTCTCCTCGATGCCGAGCCATGTCCCCGGCAGCAGCGGGCCGCTGAGGCTCAGCCGGCGTCTGTACGGGAGCGCCTCTCCCCGGTAGGCCGCTTCCGCGCGGCCGATGCCGGTTTCCTCCAGGGCGACGCGGCGCAGGGCGATCCGGACGCAAATCCAGGACAACAAGGCGTATGCGGATGCGGCAGCCGCCGTGTACGCGAGAAACCACAACGCCTGGCCGCCCCAAGCGGTGGCGGCGGCGAACAATCCGGCCGGCAGGAATAGAAGGACGGCGAAGCGCAGCGCATGCAGCATCCCGAAGCCCTCCTTACTGCCCTGCCGCCGCCCGCCGCGCCGGTACGGGAACGGGCGCGGCAGCGGCGATGGAGGCCGCCACCGCTTCCATGTCGCGGCCCGCCAGGCGCGCGTTCGGCGACGGTACAAGCCGGTGCGCCCATACCGGAACAACGAGCTCCTTGACGTCATCGGGGATAACGAAGCTGCGGCCTTGCATGAGCGCGTACGCCTGCGCGGCGCGCAGCAGGGCGACCGACGCCCGCGGGCTCGCCCCGATCGCCACCTCGGGATGGCTGCGCGTTAGGCCGGCAAGCTGGACGATGTACTGCCTGATCGTTTCGTCGACATGAACCGAGCGGGCCTCGCGCTGCAGCAAGACGAACTCGTCCTGCAGCACGGCCGTGCGCACCTTGGCGAGCGGCGACGCCTCCTCCAGGCGGCCGAGCAGCTCGATCTCGTCGGACGGCTGCGGGTAGCCAAGGCGCAGCTTCATCACGAAGCGGTCCAGCTGCGCCTCGGGCAGCGGGAAGGTGCCCTCAAAGTCGAGCGGATTTTGCGTCGCGAGCAGAAAGAACGGCTCCGGCAGCGGATACGCCGTTCCGTCCACCGTCACCCTTTTCTCCTCCATCGCCTCCAGCAGCGCCGACTGCGTTCGGGGCGTGGCCCGGTTCAGCTCGTCGGCAAGCACGATATGGGCCATCAGCGGGCCGGGCCGGTACTCGAAATCCGACGTGCGCTGGTTGTATACCGACACCCCGGTAATGTCGGAGGGCAGCAAATCCGGCGTGCACTGAATGCGGCGGAAGCTGCCGTCCACTGCCCGGGCCAACGTGCGCACGAGCATCGTCTTGCCTACGCCGGGAACGTCCTCCAGCAGCACGTGCCCGCCGCACAGCATCGAAACCAGCAGCTTCTCAATCACTTCCCTCTTGCCTACGATCGCTTTCTCGATTTGATAGACGATTCGCTCGAGCAGCGCCTGGGGCGCGTCCGTCAGCGGCGAACTGTTGGGCATACAATAAATCCCTCCCTGAAAACGTCATTCTTGCATTCTATGAATGCTAGTATGTCCGTTTTTCAGAGATTTAAAAGCCCGGCCGCAGCCGCTTCATCCTATGCCATCGAGAGCACTCAACGGCATGAGCGCGCGCAGGCTCTCCCAGGCCGGGCCCAGGTTGACGGCGGACGCCTCCACCTCCCAACCGTCCCGGGCCGCATCATACCTATAATCGGCAATGCGGCCGCCAAGCTGCTCCAGCGTCAAGCGAAGCGGCGCATAGATGATGCCGTCCCGCAGCTCCATTGACGGAAGAGGAATCTTCGTCGCTTCAGACACGCCGCCGGGACCCGGGCGGTACACTCTGAGCTCGTTCAGGCCCAGATCGTATTCCATTCGCCGATGTCCGTATTCCGCCGCAGCGATGCGCGTCTGCGGCTGCCAATCGACCGTGCCGCCCATCGCCTCCACCCATTCTCTCAGCGGAACCTGCAAGGAACCGTCCAGCAGAAAGTAGCGATCCGGCGCGATCCGAATGTCCCGGCTGTCCAGCCTGACGGTCAGCGGGCCGGCGTAGCGCAGCGGCGCCAGCCGTGAGGCCGATGGCAGGAGCGGTTCCCGCACCGCCGCCTGCAGGGCGACCTTCCGCTCCGGAGGGAGCATCGTCTTCTGACGCGCTGCCGCATACTGCCTTGACGCCGCAGCATAATCGAGATGCTGCTCCAGCGAGACGCTTCGCTTCCACTTGAGCTTGCCGGCCGCTTGCTGCACCGGCTTCACCTCCTCGTCCAGCGGCGCAAACTCATATCCCCGCTCCTTGAACAGCCGAATGATGTCCGGCAGCGCCTTGACTGTCGCTGCGTGCCCGGCGCTGTCGTGCAGCAGCACGACCATTTCGTGCCGGAACGGGCCCGCCGCCACCGTCTGGACAATGTCCCGCGCCGGCACGCCCGCTTGGCGCGCGTCGCCGCTGTCGATGTTCCAATCGTGCACCGTATACCCGGCCTGCTCCAAATAATAATGATAGAACGGGTCGAAATTGCCATGCGTGCCGCCCGGCGCCCGCACCAGGGGGGTGACGGCGCCCGTTGCTTCGGAGATCGCCCGCTCCGTCTTCTGCAGCTGCTCCCAGTACGCGCCGAAGTCCGAATACAGCTCCTGGTACACATGGTTATAGCTGTGATTGCCGATCGCATGCCCTTCGCTGACGATGCGCCCCGCCACCTCGGGGTACGCCTCGACCTGCTTGCCCAGGACGAAGAAGGTCGCCTTGACGCCTTCCTCTTTCAAAATATCCAGCACCGCCGGGGTCAGCTTGCTCGGCCCGTCGTCAAAGGTCAAATAGACGGTCGGACGTTCCGGGCTGCGGTACGGCTTGTCCCGCTTAACCCGCATTCCTTGACTCAAGCTGGCATAATCCCGTTCGTCTCCCGGACTGCCTTCCGCCGCTTCCGCCGTCTCTGCCTGCAGCAAAGACATAGCGAGCAGCTGCAGCAACAGCTGTAGCGCAATCAGCCACATCGCCGCCCGACCGAACCGCTTCCAGCCATTGAACTGCCGCCGACCTCTGCTTCCCATGCGGATCTCCCCCCGTCAAATCTATTACAATCATTGGATGATGAACGCAAGCCAACTGTCGGCACCCGCAGGTGACAACCGATGACGAAATTTGCTTGTCGCCCTCGTCTACCATTTGATTTTGCTAGATTATATGGGAGGAGCGTGGAATGTATGACAACGAAAAATCGGCGCTACCCTGGACCCCAAGGTTCATTAGGATAGCGCCGCGCGCCGAAAGCTCCTTAAGACCGCCGCCCTCACAACGGCAGCTGCGCGAGGCCGGGCGATTGCGTTCAGCCCGTCCCTCTTTGAAAGCAGCTCGCGTTATTGGGCCACCTTCATCTCCCGGATCGCTTTGTTCCCCTCTTCCTGCGCGGTTCGCAACGCCGTATTCAAGTCGGACTCGCCGGCAATGACCTTCATGATCCCGCTGTTCAGCGCTCCGATGACCTTGTCGTCGTAAATCGTCCTCGCGTATGCCGGAGCGAACTGGTTGTGAAACACGGCATTTTTCATATTTTTATCCTTGAACATCGTCTCCGCACCGAACGCCTCTCTGATCTGCTCGTCTCTCAGCACGGGGATGCTGCCGGATTGGGATTCCTTCATCACATGCTCGTCGGAGGTCGCATATTTCAGCACCTGCATAGCCGCATCTTTATTTTGGCTGGTCGCCGTAATGAAGAAATAGTTCGGGTACGGCTGCGAGCCGATGCCCGGCCTCTCCGGAAACGTCGGCACGGACACCATATCCCAGTTGATGGTCTCGAATTCCTTGACCGCATACTGCAGCCCGAAGTTCATCATGAACATCGCCACGCTCTGATCCTTGACGAATTCATTCGTGAACAGCAAGCCGTTTCTTTCGCGAATCAAGTCCCGGTACCCTCGCTCCTGAACGACCGGCTGGATAATCATCGTCTGGAGCAGCCGCTTCCAGCCGTCGTTATCGATGACGGCCATCTCCGACTGGCCGTTCACGATCGGCAGTGACAGCGGGTTCATCCTCATCATATGGCTGACCGAGGTCGCGAATCCGGCATACTGCTTCCCGCCTTCGCTTCTCGTCACTTGTCTGGACAGCTCCAGCAATTCGTCCCACGTCATGCCGTCTCTTGGATACGGAACGCCGAACTTATCGAAAATATCCTTATTGTAGTAGATGACAAGACCGCCGCCATTGACAGGAAGCCCGTACAAGCCTCCCAGCTCCCGAATCGCATCGAGAAAAGCCGGATCGAACCGGCTCAAATCGACGTCGTGCTTTTGGGCCAGCTCGGTGATATCGTATTGGAACCCGTTCTGAATCAGGCTTGCCGGAGCGCTGCCGATGGAATCGAAAATGATATCGATTGGCTGGCCGGCCGTAATCAGCTCGGGCAGCGACTGTCCTTTCTGGTTCATCATGTAGCGAATCGTGTACTGGGGGAAGGCTTGGCGCAGATCGTCTCCCCATCGCCGGTTGAACTCCTCCTCGGTATTGGACATTCCATAAATAACGAGCTCGGCCGGCTCCTCCCCCGTGCGTTTGTTCTCGATCGGCGGCTTCTCCGGCGTGGCCGGCCCTTCTTCGCCTCCACATGCTGCCAGCATGCCGGACGCCAGCGCAACGGCCAGCGTCATTGCCGCATATTTGCGGACCATCTGCAATCGCTCCCCTCGGATTCTTAGCTTAACCGTGCAGCGGCGCCTTGGAATCGGATACCGCTTTTTGATACGATGGTCATGCGGGCATAGCGGCATCGCCGATTTTTAAGACTCGCCTTCTTTGAAATCGATTTCATTGACATCGTACTGCCATCGTTTTCTTTCCCTGTTCGCCCCCTTTTTCAAAATTCGACTTCAGCATGGCGCACTCGCCGCCTTCATAAATATTGAGGTAACGGGAAGGTTTTGTCTTGGATTTTTCAGCGAATGTTTTGGGCAAATCGCGAAGGTTGGTTTTCATTCGTCGATTCGAGGGTGAGCTTGAACAATGCGATTATATTCGAAGGAGACCTATTTGGAGAGTGCCGATTTTCCGTTTGGCGCCGTTCCATTCTTGACGATGCCCGATCGGCCGAGGCTGCCGCACGTTCACGATTTTATCGAGCTGGTATACATCGCGAACGGCTGCGGGGAACATCTTTACAAGGGCTGCTCGATCCCGGTGTCCAAAGGAGATGTTTTTGTGATTCCGCCTTACGTCGAGCACGATTACCGCGTCGCCGGCCCCGCCCCTTTGGAGGTATACAACATCCTGTTCACGCCGTCCTTCCTGCTTCCCGAGCTGCAGGCCCTGTCCCGCTCCGCCCCGCTCGAACGCTGCTTCTATGTGGAGCCGTTCCTGCAGCCCCATCCCGACTTCGACTCGCACCTGAAGCTGTCGCTGCATGAAGGACAGGAGGCAAAAAGCCGCCTGAACCGCCTCATCAAGGAATATAACGGCAAAGCGCTTGGCTACCGCATCACCGTCAAAGCGCTGCTGATCGAGCTGCTCGTATGGCTCAGCCGCTGCTATGAGCAGCGCCTCGTGCAGCCCCGGCCGCCGGCAGGCGAATCGCGGGCGATCGGATAGCTGTGCGAATATTTGGAGTCGCATTATGCCGAGCAGCTCAGCCTGGAGCAGGTCAGCCGCATGTGCGGCATGAGCCAGAGCAGCTTCCGCGCGAAATTCAAGCGCATCGTCGGCGTCACCTTTACGGAATACCGCAACGAAGTCCGGATTACGCCTCCCTGCAATATTTGCGCGATACCGACGACAAAATCATCGCTGTGGCGGAGCGCGTCGGCATCGGCGACATCAGCTACTTCAACAAGCTGTTCAAGCATTACATCGGTGTCACGCCAAGGGAATATCGGCTGAAATACCGCCAGGCGGCGCAAAAAGGAAAAGAGCGCTCCGTTAGAGCGCTCGGCGGCACGATGGAAGCAGCCGCTCATGCCGATGCGGCGGTTTCGGCCTCGGCGCCCACAGCATGATCGCGACGCCAGTCAGGCAAACGGCAGCGCCGATCCCATCGTATGAACAAGGCAATGCCCGAAATGACCGAACGAACCTCACTCCCCTGACGCGCGGCGCGGCCGTCTGTCTCAGCTCCAATAATAGGCCTCGTCCTGCGCGTCAATCGGCGCCATGCGCACGGCCGCTGTATCGTCAATCCGCTCTGCCAGCTCCCGGATCGGCCTGCGGTGCCGCGATTCGACGACAGCCATCAGCTCGCCGTCGTCCATATTGCCGGACGATACGAAAGTCACCCGGTCGCCGTAGGCAGAGACGATGCCTTTCCGGACAGAGCCCGCATCCCGGCACTGAATCCATACCATCCAGTAGCGGCGGTAGCCGGAAAGCGACACGCGCAGCGCCTGGTACGCCGCGAAATAAGCGATGATGGAATACAGCGCCTGCTGCCATCCGAAGACGAAGCCTGCCGCCGACAAAAGCAGCAGATTGACGATCATGATCAGCTCCGATACGGACAGCGGCAGCTTCTTCTTCAGCCGCACCGCCGCTTCGCTGATCCCGTCCGCGTAACCGCCCGTGCGGATCGCAAGCCCCAGGCCGCTGCCGAGCGTCAGCCCGCCGATCACGGCGGCCGCCAGCGGATGCTCCAGCAACGGCGGGTACGGATGCAGCACAATCGTCAGCCCGGCGACAGCCGTGAGCCCGACCAGGGCGAGCAGCAGCCTGCGCTTGTCGCCGTCCCGTTTGAACAGCACGACGAACGGCACATTGATCAGCAGCAGAAAAAAGCCCATCTGCATTTCCGTCACATGCGCCAGGATGACCGAGATGCCCTTCACGCCCACGGGAACGATTCGGTTCGGGGTCAGAAACAGCTCCAGGCCGCAGGCGATCAGGACAAGCCCAAGCGAGAAAACAAGCCAGCGCCCCGCCGGTTCCAGCCGTCTGAGTTTCCTTCTCCAATCGGTTCTCATCCGATCTCCCCCCTGTACGCCTGAACGGCTTCTTATCGTATCGCAAATATCGGGCTGGACGCCTGTGACGCGCGATTCCTGCGTCATTCGTTCGTCACCTGCCGTACTGGAAATTGGCCGAAGCACTTTAATCGAATTTTCACAATACGCCCGGCGTCACGACCGTATAGCACTCCTTATATCTTAATTCCATTGTATACCAATGTATACATTCTTTCAATTGATCGGCCCAAAACGGTTCTAACCCATTGGTAAGAAAACCATCTATCGACGCCCATCCAAGGATGAGCGACCGCGGTTGAGCAAAAAAGGCTCTCCCCCAGCCCGGCTATAAAACCTGGCGAGAGACAGCCTCCTGAATCGGCATAATTCCGGACTCACTTAAGCACAAATGCCGGAACGGAGCGTTCACGGCCGCGGCAGCGCCTTGACCGCTTCAAGCACCTCCTGGACATGCCCTTTTACTTTTACCTTCCGCCATTCCTTGGCTAGTCTGCCTTCCTCGTCGATCAGGAAGGTCGATCGCACGACGCCCATATACTCCTTGCCGAACGTCTTCTTCAACTGCCACACGCCGAACAGCCGGGCTACCGTATGATCGGTATCGGCCAGCAGCGGGAACGGCAGCTCGTGCTTGGCGGCGAACTTATTGTGCGAGGCCAGATCGTCCGGACTGATCCCGATGACCTCGGCATTCAACTCCTTGAACTGTCCGTTATAATCGCGGAACTCGCACGACTCCTGCGTGCAGCCCGGCGTCATATCGGCGGGATAGAAGTACAGGACAACCTTCTTGCCCCGCAGCTCGCTCAGACGAAGCTCGCCGCCGGGATGCGCGGGCAGCGCGAAATCGGGAACAGGCTCGCCCAGTTGTACTTGCGACATATCGTCGTCCTCCTTCGCTTGTGAAATATGCTTTTATCATACCTTTTGTGGCCCGGGAAGGACAACCGAGCTTAATGCCGGTTAAACAAGCTTCAGGAGCCCGCGCCGCGGTACCGTTTGACCCCGAAATTCCATACCGACACCCCGATCGTAAGAAACAGCAGCCCGACCGCCGGCGTCAGCAGCGCGAAGGTTCCCCAATTCGCCCGATCCAGGAAATAAGCTGCAGGATAAAAGCCGACGAAGCCGAACGGCAGCAGCCATGTCAGCACGAAACCGAGCAAGCGGTTGTAGATCGTCATCGGATAGCGCCCGTAGTTCTGCAAATTCCACAGCAGCGGCAAAATGCCCGTCGGCGCATCGGAGAAAAAGGACAGCGACGTGAAAAAGATGTATATCCCGCCGTAAATCCCCATGGAGCCAAGAACAAGCAGCACGAACACCAGCGGATCGTACCATTCGAGCCCAAGACCAAGCTGCGACCATGAGTAGCCCATGATAACCAGGCCGGTGAGCGCGCTGAACAGCGACGAAGGGTCCATATTTTCCAGCATCAGCTGCACCAGATTGTAGGCCGGCCGGGTGAGCACCCGGTCCATCTCGCCCTTGACGATATACCGTTCGGTAAAATTCCACAGGTTGAAGAAAGTGGTGAACAGTCCGTAAGGCACCAGAAAATAACCGTATATGAACAGCACCTGATGCTCGTTCCATATGTCGATCCGCGACGTATGCTGAAAGACGATCAGAATAAAAAACAGATTCAGCCCGTTGAACAGCAAGTCCGACACGACCTCGATCCAAAAGTCGGACCGGTACGTCAGCCGCGTTTTCATATAATTTTTCAAATAGTCGCCGATTAGGCCCGCATAAAAGAGCACGTCAGCCTCACCCTCCCTGCACAAACAGCCGCGTCCGCGAAGCCCGCCACAGGACGTACAGCGGAACGATCAGCACCGCGAACCAGATCAGCTGGATGCCCAGCACATGATAGACGCCGCCGCCCGCCGTTTTGCCCGTAAACACCGCGCCCGGCAAATAGGTGATCGCCTGAAACGGCAGCAGGTTCATCAGCTCTTGCGCCCATCCGGGGAAAAAGGACATCGGCACGACGAGCCCCGAGAACAGATCGACGGCGACCCGCTTCATCCGCATCAGGCCTTCGTTGTTTTCCAGGAAAAAGGCGAACAAGCCGGTAATGATGTTGATCTGGGAATTGATCAGGAAGCTGAAAAACAGCATCAGCAAAAACATGCCCCAGACGAACGGATCCGTAGGCAGCTCGACCGGAAACAGCAGCGAGACGATGACCATCCCCGGCACGGAAAACAGCGCGAAGCGGAACAACCCTTCGCCGAGCCCCTGCATCATTTTGACTACGATATAATTGTAGGGCCGGATGAACTGGATCGCCACGCTACCGTCCTTGATCTCGTTGGCGATCTCCCGGTCCAGATTGTTGAAATAAAAGGCTCTCGCCATCCAGGAGACGGCGACGTACGTCGTCATCTGCGTCACCGTCATGCCGCCCAGCGACTCCTGAGCCCCGTAGATCGCCTTCCACAAAAAATAATACGCGCCGATATTGAGCGCATAGATAATAATGCCGCTGTAATAATTGACCCGGTAGGCCAGCATCATCAAAAACCTCATGCGAATAATCTCTACGTACGCTTTATACACGAGCTTTCACGCCCCGTTCGTCGCTTTCGGACGTTGCCGCCTGCGCGGCACGGCTGACCTCCGCCTTGGGCGAGCCATTACCGGAGCCGGAGCCGAGGCTTCCCTGCTCATCCGCTGCTCCGGAGCCGCCGGCAATCCGCTGCAGGCTTTGCGCCGCATCGGCCGACGCCGAGCCCGACTTGTATATTTCGCGGACGATATCGTCGGTATTCGTCTCCACAATTTTGATATCCTGAATCTCTATCGCCCCGACCAGGCGGGCCAATACCTCCGACACGTTCGCCTTGCCGAACGGGATGAACACGCTGGCCGTCAGCCGGTTATCCACCGTCCAGACGACGCCAAGCCCTGCGGTCAGCTGCTCCAGGCGCTCCTGCGCCACCTCCTCCGCGAAGCGGAGAACGACCTCTTTCCCCTGGCCCCAGCGCTCCTTCAGCTCCTCCAGGCCGCCGTCGTAAATGATGCGCCCGTCGTCGAGCATGATCACTCTCGAGCATAGCGCCTCGATATCCTGCAGGTCGTGCGTCGTCAGCAGAATCGTCGTCCCGTAGCGGCGGTTGATCGATTTCAGAAAATCGCGAATTTCCGTCTTGACGACGATGTCGAGGCCGATGGTCGGCTCGTCCAAAAACAAAATTTGCGGATTGTGCAGCAGCGAAGCGGCCAGCTCGCAGCGCATGCGCTGGCCCAGGCTCAGCTTGCGCACCGGCCTGTTCAGCAGGTCGCCAAGCTGCAGCCGCTCCGTCAGCTCATCCAGCCGCTCCCTGAAATCCGCCTCGGGCACGCGATAAACCTTCCTTAATAATTGGAACGACTCGATCACGCCGATATCCCACCACAGCTGGCTTCGCTGGCCGAAGACGACGCCGATGCCGCGCACGAAGCTCTCCCGCTCCTTGTGAGGCACGAAGCCGTTGACCCGGATTTCCCCGGAGGTCGGCACGAGAATGCCGGTCAGCATCTTGATCGTCGTCGATTTGCCTGCCCCGTTCTCTCCGATATATCCGCATATTTCCCCTTGAGGAATTTGAAAGCTGATGTTCTTAACCGCCTCAACTTCCGTATATTCTCTATTAAAGAGATCGCGAAGGGCGCCCTTCAGCCCTTCCCGGTTTTTCTGAACCTTGAAATTCTTGCGCAAATTGCGCACATCGATAGCATACATTAGCTTTGCGCCTCCTGTCGCAATTTGACGAAGCTTGCGGGCTATGGCTGAAACCTTTTATAATGATTGTAACCCATCGGACGAGTCATGTAAAAACTACCTGCTGTTTAAAGGTATGGAAGCTCCGCTATTATTGAAAACCTATATAGCACGTATAGACGCCTATGACGAACGACTCCTTCGTCATCGGTCGTCACCTGCGGTGTTGAAAATTCGGGCTGCAGCGATCCCCCTGATTTTTTTCGACACACCGATAATATCATACAATACGATTTTTTAAAGGGGAACGGCTTCCCGGCGAAAGGACATCCATCTTATGATACGTTCGATCAAACGCATTGCAGTTGCTCTGGTGCTCCTCCTGATGGTAGCCATCGGTTATTATGCTTACGCATTCATCAATTTTGCCAATAATATTCAAGGCGGTCCGGAATCGGGCAAATTCGGCAACCTGAATACGACGCCGATCAACAAGACGGAGGAATCGCTCGTTCCGCCGAAATGGGAAGGCAAGGAACGGGTCAACGTGCTGCTGCTCGGCGGCGATTCCCGCTCCTCCAAGCCGAATGAAATTCCGCGATCCGATACGCTCATGGTGGCGTCGATCGATCCCGTCACCAAGAAGGCGGCTCTGCTGTCGGTTCTGCGCGATACGTACGTCCGAATCCCGGGCTACGGCAACGACCGTATCAACGCCTCCGTCACATACGGCGGTCCGCAGTTGGCCATGAAGACGGTCAGCGATCTGCTCGGCATCCCGATTCAATATTATGTGTATACGGATTTCCAAGGCTTTATCGCGCTCGTCGACGCCATCGGCGGCATCGAAATCGACGTCGAGAAGGACATGAAGTATACGGACTCCGCAGACGGGCATAAGTTCGATATCAATTTGAAAAAAGGCTACCAGCACCTGGACGGCACGCATGCGCTGCAGTATGTGCGCTTCCGGCACGACGCGCTCAGCGACTTCAGCCGGACGGAGAGGCAGCGCAAGTTTTTGCAGGCGGTCGCCCAGAAGATGCAGAGCACGACCTCGATCATCCGGCTTCCGAAAATATTGAACAGCGTCGATCCTTATATCGAGACGAACCTGTCGACGACCGATATGCTCAAGCTGGCGGTGCTCGCCTTTGACGCCAAGGCCGAAGGCATGGCCAGCGCGCAGGTGCCGCCGAGCCATCTGCTGATCGAGAAGCGGGTAGGCGGAGCAGACGTGCTCATGGTCTCCAATCAGAAGAAGCTTCACGCCTATTTGCAGGATTTGTTCAAGGAAGAACCGGCGGATGAGACGGAGCCTGCCGGCGGCGAATCATCGACGGCGGGCGGCGGAGCTCCCGCGGCGGCCGTCTCGAACGACACCGGACGAGGCTCTTCCCGAAGATAATGGAATGACGAGTTTATCGTTATGTGACTATCGCTATGTTTTAGAACGGCCGCACCTGCGGCCTGTTCTTTTTTAGACTATACATATGAAGCACGGCCGCGGCAGAGCCGGGCCGAATATGAGAGAAGAAAGGATGCGTCTAAGATGTCGAACCATTCTTCGCGCAAGCGATCCGAAGCGCTGTACGCCGAGGCGCTGCAGCATATTGTCGGCGGCGTGAACAGCCCTTCCCGCTCGTTCAAAGCCGTCGGCGGCGGAGCCCCCGTCTTTATGAAGCGCGGGCAAGGCGCTTATTTTTGGGATGAGGATGGCAACCGCTATATCGATTATTTGGCCGCGTACGGGCCGATCATTCTCGGCCACGCCCATCCGGGCGTAACGGAGGCGATCTGCCGCGCCGCCGGGAACGGCACGCTGTACGGCACTCCGACGGAGCTGGAGATCGTCTTCGCCCGCCGCCTGAAAGAAGCGATCCCTTCGCTCGACAAGGTGCGCTTCGTCAATTCGGGCACGGAGGCGGTCATGACGACGATCCGCGTCGCCCGGGCCTACACCGGCCGCAGCAAAATCGTCAAGTTCGCCGGCTGCTATCACGGCCATTCCGATCTGGTGCTCGTCGCGGCGGGCTCGGGCCCGTCCACGCTCGGCATCCCGGACAGCGCCGGCATCCCCATCAGCATCGCCCACGAGGTCATCACCGTGCCTTACAACGATCTGGACGCGCTGCACGAAGCGCTGAACCGCTGGGGCAGCGACGTCGCCGCCGTCATGGTCGAGCCGATCGTCGGCAATTTCGGCATGGTCATGCCGCAGCCCGGCTTCCTCGAAGGGCTGTGCTCCGCGGCGCGCGCAAACGGCTCGCTCGTCATCTATGACGAGGTCATTACCGCGTTCCGCTTTCATTACGGAGCGGCGCAGACGTTTGCCGGGCTGCCCGGTCCGGCAGCGGGCTCCGCGCCGGGGACGCTGCGCGAGCAAACAGGCAGCGGGCCCGATTTCGCGGCCGTCGAGCCGGATTTGACCGCGCTTGGCAAAATCATCGGCGGCGGGCTGCCGATCGGCGCCTACGGAGGACGCAAGGCGATCATGGAGCAGGTCGCGCCGCTCGGGCCCGCCTATCAGGCCGGCACGATGGCCGGCAACCCTGCCTCGATCTCGGCTGGCATCGCCTGCCTGGAAGCGCTGGCCGCGCCGGGCGTATACGAGCGCCTCGACAAGCTCGGCGCCGCGCTGGCCGAAGGGCTGGCGGCCGCGGCGCAGCGCCACGGCATCGCGCTGACCGTGAACCGCATCTGCGGGGCGCTGTCCACCCACTTCTGCGATCATCCGGTAACGAATTATGCCCAGGCGCAGGATACGGACAGCGAGCAATTCGCCCGGTTTTTCCGGCTCATGCTGGATCAAGGAATCTGCCTGGCGCCCTCCAAGTACGAGGCATGGTTTCTGACAACGGCTCATACCGAGGACGATGTGGCCGTGACGATTCAGGCGGCAGACCGCGCCCTCGCCGCCTTGGCCGCAGAGAAGCCCACGAAGCTCTAATATCGTACACCCGCTGCGAAGGAGCCTAACATCCGGCAGCAGAGTTGCATCATCCGCTGCGCTCCTTCGTACAGACTTGCCTAATCGTTATTTGTCCGGCTTGGCCTGCTTCCGATACGGGTCCAGACAAGCCGGACGCCACTTCCTGCACCGTTCCTGCCAAGCCGCTCACTCATCCGGGGACGTAAGCCGCTGCGACTGTCTGCCGAAGCATGTAAATTTTGCCGCCATCACAGAACATTCTTCCGCTCATTCATGACCCGCCCGTTCATCTTACGCTTTCGGAAAAACTAGCAACGGGTACCAATGTTACATATCATTACAAGATTTGCTCTTATTTGGCTGGTAAAATTGTTGCGTGATCTTTGCCGTGCGGGCTGCTTTTTGCTCCCGGGATCTGGATGATGGAGCTTTCGCCCATGAACATTTTTCGCCTCCAAACGGTTATCAGCACATTTTATCACCCCAAAAACGAACTATTATAGGACAACCCGTATCTTTCGTTCGGCTTTATCGATGCCGCGTCCGTTCTGACTTTTTTGGCTTTATTCACCAGTTATGCATTGCAGGTATCGCTTTCATTATCGCTTGCACCCGGAATGTTCTATTGTCGAGTTGACATTTTCATGTTATTCTATATGTACTTTGACCATTATAAAAACGGCTATATTGTAAGGTTTTTGCCATGATGGCCAAAACGGCGTTCGCGTATTTTGTCGAGACGGTCACTTTTTTTCTCTTCTCGTGACCCTCTCCGGAAAATTCCGAGGCTCGTTGATCCATCGCAGTTAGGGGAATTTATGCAGCATATTTGTATGAATATGCAACGTTTTTCTGCCGGCATGGCTTCGTCTGTCGCCCGCGCGGCGGCGCGAACCGAACCTTACGTATAAGATGCGGAGTAATGGCGTACGATACTTTTTTTGGGAGGTGACGGTCAGCCTGCTGACCATAAGAATGAATGAAGTTATGCGCAACGAAGGCCGTTTTCAACAGCTGCTCGCAACGGAGCACGATAGCTGCGGCATCATTTGTATCATCGAGAAAGACGGCAATCCTTCCCGCAACAATGTGCAAAAAGTGATCGACGCATTGGTAAAAACCGAGCATCGCTCGGGTTTCATTAACGGCGAGGGAGATGGCTGCGGCATCTTGACCGACATTCCCAGAGCGCTCTGGGAGAAAAAGCTGACGGACGCCGGTCTGGACGGCAAGCTCGCTTACGACCCGCGTTTTTCGATCGGGCACATATTTGTTCCGCGCAAGCTCGACATCAGCGTGCAGGACATGCAGAACGGCATTCGCGAATTGTTCGCCCAGTTCCAGGTTAACATCATTCTGGAGCAGGAGAATCAAGTCGACAGCAGCGTGCTCGGACCGAACGGCAAAAACGACGAGCCGGTATTTTGGCAGATCGCCGCGATCTGCGAGAAACAGGAGGCGAACATCGCCGACCATCTGTTCGAGCTTCATGTCGCTATTGAAGAGAAGTATACCGTTCATGTCGCTACGCTCAGCAATGTGACGGCTGCCTACAAAGTGATGGGCGCCGCGAGCATCTTGCCCAAATATTTCAATGATACCCGCGATCCGCTGTTTGCTGCCCAAGTAACGATCGGGCACAACCGTTATTCCACCAATACGGCCTCGAGCTTTTTCCGTGTTCAGCCATTCTCTCTCCTTGGTCATAACGGGGAGATCAATACTGTTAAGAAAATGCGTCTGGAAGCCGAGATGGTCGGCGTGCCGCTCGTGGACGGCGGCAGCGACTCCCAGGATATGAACCGGACGATCGAAACGTTCATTCACCGCTTCGGCCTCAGCCTGTTCGAAGCGATGGAGATTGTATTCCCTCCGATTATTAACGAAATGAAGCAATATCGTCCCGAGCTGCAGGATCTCTACGTCTATTATCGGCAAATCTGGGGCCACTATGCGCAAGGCCCGGCTGCGATCGTATCCCGCTACGGCAACGAGTGCATTTTCAGCGTCGATGCGCTGGGGCTTCGTCCGCTGTGGATGGTGGAGAGCGAGACGTCGCTTTACTTCTCCTCCGAGCAGGGCGTCATCACGGTTGGCGAGATGGTCGCCGATCCGAAGCCGATCGCCCCTGGGGAGAAAATCGGCGTCGTCCTGACTCCGGGCGAGCATATTCAGGTCTATTCCTATCATCAGGTACAGGAGGCCGTGCTGGAGCGCGCCAGAGCCCGTCTGAAGCTGGACGGATTACGCAAGCACCTGAAGAACGAGCTGCCCGAGGTGCAGGCCGAAGCCGACGCGGATATCGTGCCGACGGATTCGATCTACAGCGCCTTCGGCTGGGATCGCGACGGCATCTCGATGATCGAATCGACGGCAGAAACCGGCGCGGAGCCGATCCGTTCGCTCGGCCACGACTCGCCGCATGCGGCTCTCAACTGGGAACGCACGAATATTCCGGATTTTATCAAGGAAAGCGTCGCTGTCGTCACGAACCCGGCGATCGACCGCGACCGGGAGATGGAGCATTTCTCGACCCGCGTCGTCGTAGGCCCGCGCCCTGCAATTTACGGCCAGCCTGACGATCAGCTTCGCCTGGAGCTTCTGTATCCGGTCGTCCTGGAAGGCAGCAACGGCGTCGATTCGCTGCAGGAGCTCGGACAACCGAGCAAAGAGCAGCTGCAAGCCTTGTATCAAGGCCGCACAACGACGCTCTCCCTCACCTTCGCCCGCGGCACATCCTTGCAGGATGCGCTCGATCGGTTGGCGGAGGAGGCGGTGCAGGCCGTCCGGAACGGAACGCAGCTGCTGGTGCTCGACGATAGCGCAGCTCATCAGAACGACCGTCTGTGGATGGACCCGCACCTGGCCGTATCGAAGCTCGATATCGCTCTGCGCGCCCAGAAGCTCGGCAGCGGAGACAACCTGCGCCGCCACGTTACCGTCCTGCTGCGCAGTGCGGCGATTCGCAATCTGCATGACATCGCCGTCGCCGTCGGTCTTGGCGCAGATGTGCTGTCGCCTTACGTCCTGTTCGCGACGGCAGCAGCCAAAGACGGAGCTGTCGGCGCGCGCAAAGTGTTCGTGGCCTTCATGAAAGGCTTGGAGAAGGTTATCTCCACAATCGGCACGCACGAGCTGCGCGGATATACGCGCTTCTTCTCATCCATCGGCCTGAAGCCGGAAGTCGCCGAAGTGCTCGACATCGTCAACTATTTGGGCAGCGAGCAGGCCGGTACAGGCTTCGCCGAACTGGAGCAGGATGCCGAAGCCCGTTACGCGGACTTCAGCAATCCGAAGGCGAAAGCGTCCAGAAACTTCCGCTTCTTCCAACGCATGTGGAAAGCGCTCGGCGATGCGGCATCCGGCGCGGCTCCTTACAGCGACTACAGCAGCAAGCTGCGCGAGGAAGAGAAGAAAAATCCGATTTCCATCCGTCACGTTGCGGATTTCAATTACGAAAAAGCGTTGTCCGATGGCCGCAAGCCGCTTGACCCGTCCGAGGTTGAGATCGGCATTGGCGGACATGATCTGCCGATGCTCATCTCCTCCATGTCGTTCGGCTCGCAGAACGAGACGGCGTTCCGCGCCTATGCAGAAGCCGGCGAACGTCTGAACATGGTGACGATGAACGGCGAAGGCGGCGAAATCAAGGATATGCTCGGTCGCTACAAGCGGACGCGCGGCGCTCAGGTTGCTTCCGGACGCTTCGGCGTTAACGTCGAGCTGGCCAATGCGGTCGCCTTCCTGGAGATCAAGATCGGGCAAGGGGCGAAGCCGGGCGAAGGCGGTCACTTGCCGGGCTCCAAGGTTACGGCGAAAATCGCGGCGGCGCGGAACGCTACGATCGGTTCCGACCTGATCTCGCCGTCCAACAACCATGACATCTATTCGATCGAGGACTTGGCGCAGATCATTTCCGAGCTTAAGGAAGCCAGCGGACGCAAGGCGAAAATTATCGTCAAAGTTCCCGTCGTCCCGGGGATCGGCACGATCGCCGTGGGCGTGGCCAAAGCCGGCGCCGACGTCATCACGCTGTCCGGCTTCGACGGCGGTACGGGTGCAGCGCGGATTCATTCCATCACGCACGTCGGCCTGCCGACCGAGATCGGCACGAAGCTGGCGCACGTCGCCTTGATCGAAGCCGGCCTGCGTCACAAGGTCGAGCTGTGGTCGGACGGCGGCATGAAGTCCGGCGCTGACGTCGTCAAGATGGTGATGCTGGGCGCCAACCGCGTCGGCTTCGGTTCCATCGCCATGCAGTCCATCGGCTGCACAACGTGCCGCGGCTGCCATCTCGATACCTGTCACGTTGGTATCGCCACCCAGATCGATTCGCTGGAGGAAGCCGAAGAGAAAGGCTTGCGCCGCTTCGTTCCGCGGGTGTACGATGTCGCTGTAGAATCGCTTGTTCGTCTGTTCGGCTCCATGGGCGAGGAAATTCGCGAAATCGTCGCTCAGCTCGGCTTCAAAAACCTGCAGGAGCTTGTCGGCCGTTCCGACCTGCTTCAGCAAGTGAACAAGTTGGATCGCATCGATCTCAGCGATCTCTTGCGCCCGGCGCCGTTGTCCTTTGCCGCCGCTCAAGATGCGCATGCGGAGGTTGCCGCCTCGGTATCTTCCGACATCCGGATCGCCGCCGGCGCCGAAGGCCAGGAGTTCTTCCCGGACAGCGTCTCCTGGGACGGACCGATTGAGCGCAAATGGTCCAAGGTCGATGCCGAATCGCGTATTCTCGGAAGCCGTTACTCGAGCCATCGGGTGCGCGACCGTTTCGACGGCAGCTACGACGAGTTGCCGGAAGTGTCCATCCATATCACCGATGGTTCCATTCCAGGCAACGGCCTCGCTGCATTCAATGCGCGCGGCGTGAACATCAGGGTGCTCGGCGGCGCTGAGGACGGCGTCGGCAAAATGTCGCTCGGCGGCCGCGTCGCCATCATGAAGGCGCCCAGCAAGCTGAAGCAATTCATCAACGGTTCCGTCGGCAAATCGTTCGGCTACGGCGCTCAAAAGGGCCTGTTCCTGATCCAGGGCAATGCGGACTCCCGCGCCTGCATCCGGTTCTCCGGAGCGGACGTCGTCTTTGGCGGAGAAATTACCGCCCCGCTGCAGGACGAACTCGGCGGCATTGCAAACCGCGCTAACCTGAAGGGCTTTGCCTTCGAGTATATGACGAACGGCCGCGCTGTCGTCTTGGGCGACCCGGGTCCGTGGATTTGCGCAGGGATGACCGGCGGCGTCATTTATCAACGCCTCGTGCCTGAGTTCGGTCTCGATCAGGCAGCGATCGAGCGCCGGATCGCCAAAGGCGCCAAGGTCAAAATCGAGCCGATCGGCCCACAAAGCATCCAGGATCTGAACGAGCTGCTCGGCGCTTACCACGATGAACTCGTCAAATCCGGCCAGCCGGACGCCGCGGCGAAGATCGAGACGTTGCTGAGCGATTTGAGCGCCCACTTCGTGCGCATCGCTCCGGTCGGTCTGCAAGCCGACCAATCCGTTGCTACAGAATAATCTCACGCATGACAAAGCGCCCTTTCAAGCTTAACGAGCCTGGAAGGGCGGTTTTATATGAAAAAAAAGCCCGTTTCCTCGTTCCTATGGAACAAAGAAGCGGGCTTTTTCTTAGCTTGTTTCTTACGCTTTAGCGGCGCGGTAAGCTTCGATATATTGCGCTGCTTTCTTGGCGACGAGGCCGTAATCTCCTGTCTTGACTGCCTCCGTGGTAAGATCGGAACCGATGCCTACAGCAACCGCTCCGGCCTTGATCCATTCCCCGAGGTTACTCAAGGATACGCCGCCGGTCGGCATGATGTTCGCTTGCGGAAGCGGCCCTTTGATCGCCTTAATCATCGACGGGGAGTACAGGTTGCCCGGGAACAGCTTGACGATGTCGACGCCCAGCTCCAATGCGCGCTGAATTTCCTGAATGGTCATTACGCCAGGCATGACCGGGATGCGGTAACGGTTGCAAAGGGTAACCGTATCGGGATTCAGCGACGGACCGACCACGAATTCGGCTCCGCTCAAAATCGCTGCGCGCGCCGTTTCCGGATCAAGCACCGTACCTACCCCGATAATGGCATAATTGCCCTTATCGTTCGCCGTGCTCGAATATTTCTTGGCCAGCTTCTCGATCGCCTGCAGCGCGAATGGAACGGTCATCGTGACTTCGATCACCTTGATGCCGCCCTCAATCGCCTGCTCTGCCATTTCCACGACTTCCTCCGGTGTTTCGCCGCGCAGAACAGCAACAACGCCTTCTTCCGAGATTTGCTGAAGCAATTTGAGCTTTTTCATATTCAGAATCATCCGTTTCTATATGATGTTTAGCGTTCGACGTGCTGCACGTTGTTCAGGAAAGCTTCTACTTGCTCCCACGTCGGAATGCCCTCCCAGTCGCCTTCCATTTGGACGACCATACAACCGATCAGGTTGCCAAGCCGGACCGCTTCGCTCAAGCTTTGTCCCTTCAGCAGCCCGACGATGAAGCCCGCGCAAAAGCCGTCCCCGGCCCCGACCGTATCGACGACCTGCTTCGCTTCAAAGTACGGAACGGAGCTGACCTTGCCATTTTCCACAATGTAGGTGACGTTGTCTCCGCCCTTGATGATGGAGACGCCCTGCAAGGCGCTCAGCTTCGCTACGATCTCATCAAAGGATTCCGTCTCATAGAGAAGCTTCAGCTCATCCAGGCCGGGAAGGAAATAATCCGCCTGTTCGGCCAGCTCCAGCAGCACCGGCCGAGCCGCTTCCAGAGTCCACAGCTTCAGCCGCAAATTCGGGTCGAACAGCACCTTGACTCCGTTCTTCTTGGCCAACCTCACCGCTTCCTTCGCGGTCTCGAGGCAAGTTTCGCTGAGTGCCGGCGTAATGCCCGTGACGTGCAAATATTGCGCCTGCTTGATGTAATCCTCATCCAGATGCTCCGGCCTCATTGTGCTCGCTGCTGAGCCTTTGCGATAATAATAAACGGATGTTTTGCCGGATACGACCTCGCGCAGCATAAGCCCCGTAGGCGCCTCCGCCGTCTGTACGACGCGGGAGACGTCCACGCCTTCGCCGCGTATTTTCTTCAAAATCATCGTGCCGAGCGGGTCCTTGCCCAGTCTGCTGAACCATCCGACGCGATGGCCAAGACGCGACACGCCGATCGCCACGTTGCTTTCCGCACCGCCAAACAGTCCTTGAAAATGCGACGCATACTCGATACCCTTGGCATTGTCCGGCATCATCAGCGCCATCGTTTCTCCAAAAGTGATAATCTCCGGCTGGAACATTTGGTTCTGCATGCTGCCCTCTGCCATTATCTTGTCATCCATCCGCCGTCGACGCAGATCACTTCGCCGCTCATGTAATCCGAAGCTCGGGAGGCAAGGAAAATAACCGGCCCTTGCAGATCCTCAGGCGTGCCCCAGCGGCCTGCCGGAATACGCACGAGAATTTGCTCGTTACGCGTTTTATCGGCTCTCAGAGCGGCCGTATTATCGGTCTCCATATAGCCTGGCGCGATAGCGTTCACTTGAATATTCTTGCTGGCCCATTCATTTGCAAGCGCCTTCGTTACGCCGGCAATCGCATGCTTGGATGCGGTATATCCCGGAACATTGATGCCGCCCTGGAAACTGAGCATCGAAGCGATGTTGATGATTTTGCCCGAACCTTGCTCAATCATGTGCCGCCCTACCTGCTGCGAGAGGAAGAAGGCTGCATGCAAATTCAGATTAATGACGTCGTGCCAATCTTGAGCGCTGTGGTCAGCTGCAGGCGTGCGGCGAATAATGCCGGCATTGTTGACAAGAATGTCGATTTTGCCGAATGCGGCGATCGCTTCTTTCACAACCTTCTCCACTGCGCCCTCTTCCATCAGGTTCGCGACGATCGTATGCGTCTTGCGTCCCATCGATTCAATTTGCTGCTGCGTTTCGCGATTGCGGTCGTTGCTCGTTACGATGATAATATCGGCTCCGGCCTTCGCCAAGCCCAAAGAAATGCCTCCACCAAGGCCGACCGCTCCGCCAGTGACCAATGCAACTTTTCCGGACAAATCGAAGAAATTCATCTCAGCACCCCATTTAAACATAATCATTGCTCATTTGCCCGCTGCCTCTGCTAGTCTGGCATTCTGCGAGCACACCTGTCCATCTCTACTATTATAAGCCATATAATCTGAATGTGCCATATGCCTCCATGCTTTTGCCACATCGCTTTCGGCCAGGCTTCTATTGGCTATTGCTTCGTAGAATCAAAAAACTCTCGCCCTATACAGAATTCTGCACCAGCGAGAGTTCATCGCTTATATATAATAAGAGCGTCCCAGGAGGGATTCGAACCCCCGACACACGGCTTAGAAGGCCGTTGCTCTATCCAGCTGAGCTACTGGGACATAGGCTAGAATATAATATCATAAAAACATCAAAAAATCAATGAACCTTCAAACCAACGTTTCGCCTTCATTCAAACAAAAAAGAGCTCGTTAGCCCTCGTCGTTCAGACATTATAGAAAGCGGGTGATGGGAATCGAACCCACGCTACCAGCTTGGAAGGCTGGAGTTCTACCATTGAACTACACCCGCAGCATGGTCGGGACGACACGATTCGAACATGCGACCCCCTGGTCCCAAACCAGGTGCTCTACCAAGCTGAGCTACGTCCCGGCTAAAATGCTGGTGAAGGGACTTGAACCCCCACTCCCTCGCGGGAAGCGGATTTTGAGTCCGCCGCGTCTGCCATTCCGCCACACCAGCAAATGAAATGGAGCGGAAGACGGGATTCGAACCCGCGACCCTCGCCTTGGCAAGGCGATGCTCTACCCCTGAGCCACTTCCGCGTACAAAAGTGAGCCATGTAGGACTCGAACCTACGACACCCTGATTAAAAGTCAGGTGCTCTACCAGCTGAGCTAATGGCTCGTGATGGACCCAAAGTCAAGCATGAATATTGACTTTGGGAGAATGAAATACTGGGGATCTAGGATTCGAACCTAGGCATGACGGAGTCAAAGTCCGTTGCCTTACCGCTTGGCTAATCCCCAATGTACAAGGGCGATCGAAGGGAATCGAACCCTCGAATGTCGGAGCCACAATCCGATGCGTTAGCCACTTCGCCACGACCGCCATAAGTATGGTGCCGTCGAGAGGAGTCGAACCTCCGACCTACGCATTACGAGTGCGTTGCTCTGCCTCTGAGCTACGACGGCATAGTTATAATTGCATTCGAAGCTTTCGCTCCGACCAACCCACCCGGGTTCTCATCCCTGCAAAGAAGCTAACTCATGGCGGAGCCGACGGGATTCGAACCCGCGATCTCCTGCGTGACAGGCAGGCATGTTAGGCCTCTACACCACGGCTCC
>NZ_KB905584.1 GCF_000380965.1 Paenibacillus ginsengihumi DSM 21568
CCCTCGAGTATGCCCTCCAGCCTGCCTTTGCGTTCAATATCATCCAGGATTTTTTCCAGTCCCATAACAGACACCTCTCCTTTCACATTCCGGATTAATTTCTGCAAATGCGGCTCCTTAGCCGGCAATTTTTGACTTAAAATATTCGCCATCCAAGCGGTAAATTGCTGCTGACTTTCTTCCGGCAGCTGTCGGATCGTATGCATCAGCTTGCCGAGCCGGGCCAGCAATTGATCCTGGTCTTCCGTTTGGTCCAGCAAAAACACGGAACCGATCGTATTGGACAACGATAATAGCTCTTCTTCCGTATATCGGGCAACATCAATCAGCAAATATTCAAAATCAAGCAGTTCCGGACCGAACAGTTCTTCATTGGCCAGCATCCCTCGAAATTGACGGCTGGCACTCCACGGTCTCTTTCCATTATACAATACAATCGGCACTATGGGAGGAAGCCGAAACGATTTTCCGGCAACCTTCTTCTTGTCCTGTTCTTTCATCAGGTAGCGCCAAATTTCAACTTGATAAATCAGCAGACGATACGGCATGAGGAAATCTACTTTGGACTGCATCTCCAGCAGCAAATAAAACACCACATCTTGACCGTTGAGTTTCACCCGATAAACCAGATCCGCTTCCTTGCGCTTGAAGTCTTGGAGAATAAACGAATGGGTAATTTCTTCAACGTTCGTTTCATCGATCCGTTCTACCCATCCCTTATGGATAAAGGATCGGAGCAGCTCGACAAAGAGCTTCTTGCTGGACAACAGAAATCGGTATGACGTATCGTGCCGCGGATGAACCGCATCGCGTTCGTCGGACTCCATTTTGCATCTAGTTCTCCTTCCCATATCTTTTCCTTAATTATATCGGCTGCGATCGTCGTTCTTTCTACCTGTTATCTGAGGAAATTACAACACTAATAAATTCACTCCCTTCTATCAATATTTATCATCGAAAAAAAGACCTCCCTCCCTATGGGAGTTCGGTCCTAAAGTCAAGTCAAAAATTTTTAAGAAACTGCTTCGTGCGTTCCTTCTGGGGATGGTTGAAAAATGTATCGGGAGGGCCTTGCTCGACGATGTAGCCGTCCGCAACGAACACGATTTGATCCGACACCTCGCGGGCAAAGTTCATTTCGTGCGTAACGATGATCATGGTCGTGTCCATCTCCGCGATCGATTTGATGACCTGCAGCACTTCTGCGACAAGCTCCGGATCGAGCGAGGAGGTTGGTTCGTCGAATAAAATGGCATGCGGCCTCAGCGCGAGCGCGCGCGCAATGCTGACGCGCTGCTGCTGGCCGCCCGAAAGCGTCGCAGGGTAGTTGTCCTTCTTGTCGGCCAACCCGACCTGCCTCAACAGCTCCATGCCGAGCTCGTCCGCTTCTTTCTTCGGCATTTTTTTCACGACGATGAGCGATTCCGTCACGTTTTGCAAGGCCGTTTTATTTTTGTACAAATTGTAGTTTTGGAATACCATCGCAGTCTGCGCGCGCAGCTGCTGAATTTCCTTGCGCGTACAGCTTTCCGCGTTCAGCTTCGCGCTTCCGATTTCAATAATTGCGGTATCAGGCTTCTCCAGAAAGTTCAGGCAGCGAATCAGCGTCGATTTTCCCGAGCCGGAAGGGCCGATAATCGACAGAACTTCCCCGTCCTTCACTTCGAGATCGATGCCTTTGAGGACCTGCAATCCTTTAAAGCTTTTGGTTAAGTTAGCGACTTTGATCATGAGCTATTCAACCTTTACGTACGGTATGGGCGTTCCAAATATTTTTCCAACAGCTGCTGCAAGTAAGTATACACGACGATCAGCACCCAATAGATCAAAGCGACGGCCAAGTAAGCTTCAAAGAACCGGAACGATTCCGCCGCTTGCATCTTAGCTTCCGCGAAAATTTCCACGACGCCAAGCGTAAAGGCGAGGGAAGTTTCCTTAATCAGCGAGATAAAAGTATTGCCCGTGCCCGGAAGGGCATTGCGCAGCGCCTGAGGCATGATGATGCGCCGGTACGCTTGAAACTTCGTCATGCCCCCGGTCAAGCAAGCCTCCATCTGCCCTTTATCCACCGACAAGAAGGCAGCGCGAAAAATTTCCGCCAGAAAAGCGGCCTGCTTGATCCCGAGCCCGATAATAGCGGCGGTAACTGCATCCATCGCTGTAAAAAATGGAAACAGCTGCGGCAACCCATAGTAAATCAGGAACAGCTGGACCAGCATCGGGATGGAGCGAAAAAACGAAATATAAACGTCGGCCAGCGACCGAAGAATCAAGCTGGAGCTGTTCCGCATAAACGCAAGCACGAGTCCGACCGCCACTGCGATGACCATCGCCACGACGGCCATCAGCAGCGAGATCGGAATGTACTTCACGATTTTGCCCAGAACTACGATAATATAAGAAGGATCAAAATTCATGTCGAATCGCCCGCTCTCTGCTCACGGTACTATTATTCCGCTTTTACCGTAATGTCTTCCCCGAAGTATTTTTCGGAAATTTGCTTCAGTGTGCCGTCGTCTCTCAGTTTTTGGATCTCGGCGTTGATCTGCTCGATCAGGGCCGCATTCTCATCCTTCTTCACGAACGGAAATCCGACGTCCTCGTAATGAAACGGTTCGCCGACGAATTTGAGCGGCAGG
The DNA here is from genome assembly GCF_000380965.1 of Paenibacillus ginsengihumi DSM 21568. GTDB lineage: Bacteria > Bacillota > Bacilli > Paenibacillales > NBRC-103111 > Paenibacillus_G > Paenibacillus_G ginsengihumi. Next base: position 2,640 of record NZ_KB905584.1, read on the forward strand.
TTCTGCTTCTTGATCTCGGCCAGCAAGGACGACTTGGCATTCACGTAGCCGTCAACCCGCTTGTTCAGCACATCGTTTTGCGCGCCGTCGCGATTTTCGTACGTCCGGACCTTGATTTCGCCCTTCGTATCGAACTTCTCCAGGTTTTTCACGTTTTGCGAGCCGAACACGCCGGCTACCGTTTTGCCTTTCAGATCGTCCAGCGTATTGATGTTCGTATTGTCTTGATGCGTCACGATCGTGACCCCGGCATAGGAATAAGGAATCGAAAAATTGTACTTGGCTTTCCGTTCTTCCGTTACCGCGACGGCGTTAGCGATCGTATCGATTTTGCCCGTTTCCAGCTGTCCTAGCAAACCGCTGAAATCGGAATTCGTCCACTCCACGGAATAACCGAGGTTGGCGGCGATCTTCTCAATGACTTCCACGTCGAAGCCCACCAGCTTGTCTCCGTCTTTATAGCTGTTCGGATACGACTGTCCCGTCGCTCCGACGCGGAGCACTTTCTTCTCCTCCGCCCCGCCGGCATTCGAGCCGGAGCATGCGGAGACCATCAAGACGAGCACAAAGGCGAGCGTTAAAGACAACCATCTTTTCATCATCTGAATTCCCCTTTTTTCGCTATTTTTCTACAATACTAATGTTTATCCATTATATATATCCCTATCCGGACAGTCAACATTAGGACGAAGGACATCGGCCATTTTTCCGGGAGCGAAGGCAACGGCCGATGATGAGAAATCGTTCGCCATAGGCGTCTATCCTGAAAAATTCGGCAATATCTCACGAGCCGAATTTCCAACACCGAAGGTGACGACCGCAGGACGAAGGAAGCGCTCGTCATTGGCGTCTATGTCGAAAATTGGGCGGCGATCCATCGACAAATTTCAACAAATTCGCCTTCCCGGACGAGCCCGCTCTCCTTTATCAGCCGGAACCGGGGCTGCGGACCGGGGCATGGCGGCCGATCTGATCGATAACCGGGTTGCGCGGCGCCTCGAATACAGGGAGCCCCGGCGACAGCAAAGCGGTCCATTAGCGGTCTGCCGGCTTCGCCATATCCGGGATGAGTATTTTTTTCATGAAAACCGTAATATGTCCTTTCCCCAAATCTTTCGAGCCCTCGATCTCGTATCCGCGGCGCTTATACATGTCGATCAGCCAAGGATGCTTGTCAGCGGTGCCGAGCGAAACGGCCGGCGCCTTCAAGGTGTCCCGGACGAACGCTTCCTCGCACCAGGTGATCATTTCGCCCCCGATGCCCTTCCTCCCGGCATCCGGATCGCTCGCAAACCACCAAAGATGGGGCAGGCCGAACGGTCCCGGCGAAGGTCCCCACGGCATTCTGACCGAGATCGTGGAAACGATTTTTCCGTTCTCCTCCATCACGAAGCATACGTTTTCCCGGATATTTTTCTCCACCAAAGCCAAATCCGCCGTCGCCGCGGCGAAGTTGATGCCGAGCTGGCGAATCGGCTCATAAGCCCGCAGCGACAAATCGAGCACGACGGGTGCGTCGTCCAAAGTTGCCATACGAAAATCAGCCATGTTGTTGTCCGTCCTCCTGCTGTTTACATCCCTACGAACGTCGCCCGGTCTCCGGTGCGGACGGGCGGGTTCGTTCAGGTAGCGATGATATACGTATCCTGCCCGGCGCGCACCTTCTGTACCGCGCCAAGCCTAATGAAGATGCGGCAAATCCAAACTCCCTGCTTCACGCTCCGGCCGCCCGGGGCGTTGCCGGTCGCAGCGGGGCAGCGGTCAGCTCGCCCCATGCAATCTCGCACTCCCCGCCTACGGCTGCTCATCCTCGCGCAGCCAGCCGCTCGTCTCCGCGGCGGCCAGCACCCGGTCTACCGTTTGCGGAGCCGAGCCCAAATACGTGGACGGGTCCATCAGCCGCTCCAGCTCTTCCGCGCCGACCGCTTCCCGGATACGGGCGTCGGCCGCCAGCACATCGCGGAACGGAATCCCCTCTTCCACGCTTTTCATGCACAGCTCGTACACGACCTCATGCGCGGTCTGCTTGCCCATCGGCTTGGCCAGCGCAAACATGACGCGCTCGGACAAGAGCAGCCCGCCGAGCCTATTCAGGTTGCGCAGCATATTTTCGGGCTTGACGACCAGACCGGCCAGGATCGCCCTCGCATTCGCCAGCTGGGCCGCCAAGTAAATGCAGCTCTCCGGCAGCGCGATCCACTCCCCGCGCCAGGACATCGCGTCGCGTTCATGCTCGACGATCATCGATTCCTGCACGAGCGCGGTGTTGTAGCGTATCGGCTTGGTGAGACTGGCGAGCCCTTCCAAGGCCGCCGGATTCCGCTTGTGCGGCATGGTCGAGGAGCCGATTTTTCCGGAGGTGAACGGCTCCTCCACCTCATCCAGTTCGGTGCGCATCAAATTGTAAAACTCGTTGCCCATCTTGCCGAGCGTGCCGCTGATCATGCCGAGCAGGCCGGCGTATTCCGCCGAACGATCCCGGGACGAGTGCCAGCTAATATTCGGCGCCTTCAAGCCGAGCCGTTCCATCGTCAGCCGCTCCACTTCCGGTCCGAGCGGGCCGAAGGACGCGTAAGTGCCGACGCCGCCTCCCATCACGCCGGTAAATACCCGCTCTTCCGCTTCGCGGAGCCGGTCGAGATGGCGAATCGTCTCGTCGAGCAGCACGGCCACCTTGAAGCCGAACGTGGTCGGCAGGCCCTGCATGCCGTGGGAGCGGCCGGCCATCGGCGTTTCCCGATGCTCGCGCGCCAGGCGCGCCAGCTCGCGGGCGACGGCGCGGAGATCGCGAACGATGATCCGGTGAGCTTCCTTCAGCTGCAGCATCATCCCGGTGTCCACAATGTCCTGCGTGGTCGCGCCGTAATGAATCCATTCGCCGTGCTCCGGGCCGCACAGCTTCTGCAGCGCCTTCAGCGTCGGCATCAGCGAATGCTTGACCTTCAGCACTTCCTGGGCGATTTCCTGAATGTTCATCAGCTCGACCTTCGCCTTCTCGGCAATGACGGCTGCCGATTCGGCCGGGACGAGTCCTAGTTCCGCTTCCGCAAGCGCCAGGGCCGCTTCCACGTCCAGATGCTTCTGCAGACGGTTCTCGTCCGACCAAACCTTACGCATCTCCGCGGTTCCGAAATTGTTTTGAAGCATGATCATATCGATAACATGTGACGGCATGTCTTATACCTCCTGGATGTTCTGGATGTCGGGGATAAATGAGTGCATATCGGCCAGCTGCTCCAAGCGCGCGATCTTGCCGGGCATGTCCTGCCAAGCGGCGGGAAGGCCGCGGGAAGCGTCCGCGTATTTGGCGGCCCGCTCCTCCGGGGACAGCGGGCGCCCCGGCGCCCCCCGCGGGCAGTCTACCCGCTGCGTAAGGGTCGATCCGTCAGCGAATGAAACGGTGACGATCGTAAACCGCCCCTTCGGCATCGCGTCCGGCGCGGGCACGACGCTTGAATCGTAACGCCGCCGCACCTTGGCGGCAAGCGCCACAAGCTCGGGGCGAAGCGGCTTGTCGGCGAACGTGCCGATGCCGAGCTCTCCGTCCGCCAGCGCCGCCGCGACCACGTACTCCACGCTGAAGCGCCCCTCCACGCCCGTCGTCGGCTCGCGGACGATGAGCGCCGCGTCTCCCCCGGGCGGGAAGGTGACGGTCACTTCTTCGATGGCGGTTATATCCGGCATACGGGAAGCCCGGATCGCCAGCGCAGCGTCCGCCGCGTGGTGGGACGCCGAGCAGCACGGATACCGCTTGAACCATAAGCCCGGACGGACGATTTGCCACGGCTCTCCCCAGCCTTCGACCGCCAGCTCCGGTCTGGCGTCTTCGCCGCCGAATACGGCGAAGTAGCCGAGCCGGCCGCCAAGCGGCTCTGCCGCCCCGGCGATCCCCGCCTCCGCCAGCCGCATCGCCAGGAGGCCGGCGCGGGCGGCCAGTCCTGCGTGCAGCGGCTTGACATCGGTGCCGAAATGCGCCCTGATGCCGCCGGCCTGCGTGGCCGCCAGTCCAATCGCCTGGGCGGTCGCCTGGACGCTGAGCCCGGCGAGACGGGCGCACGCGGCGGCAGCCGCCACCGCGCCGAGCGTGGCGGTGCTGTGCCAGCCGGCCTCATAGTGGCTGCGGCCGAGCGCCAGGCCGAGCCTGCACATCGTCTCGACCCCGACGACATAGGCCGCCAGAAAATCCGCGCCGGACGCGCCCCGCTCCTCCGCTTCCGCCAGCAGCGCGGACAAGATGACGGCGCTGGGATGGCCGCGGACGCTCTCGTGCACGTCGTCGTAATCGAGCGCATGGGTCAAGTAGCCGCTCACGAGCGCGGCATCGAGCGCCGGAAGCCGCCCCGGCCGCCCCGGCACAGAAGCGCGTCCGGCCCCTTGGCCGAGCGCCGCGGCGATCCGCTCGGCTCCCTGATCGTCCCTCGCGGCCAACACGGACGCCAGCCAGTCCAGCACGCCGGCGCGAGCAGCCTCGCAAGCCGGCGCGTCCTGCAGCGGATCGGAGCCGACAACCCGCTCAGCCAGCTGCCTCGTAATCGCCTCCGGACTCATCTCAACCGATCTCCTTCAGCGCCAGCACGGCCGCTTCCGCGAACAGGGACGCGCTGATCGCCAGCGCGTCTTCATTCAGCGTGAACTTCGGGTGATGCCACTGCTCCGTCCCGCCGGTTCCCATCCAAATAAAGCAGCCCGGCACGAGCTCCTGATACAGGGCGAAATCTTCGCCGCCCATCGTCGGCACCGCCTCCGCCACCTGGAGTCCTTGAGCGTCAGCCGCCGCGCGCATGATCTCGGCCATGTTCGCGTCGTTGTTCACCGCCGGCAGCATCGCCGTCCACTTCAGCTTCGCCCTGGCCCCGTACCCGGCGGCGACGCCTTCGACGACCCGCTCCATCTGCCCGGGAATGCTCGCTCTAGCCTCCGGCTGGAACGTTCTCACCGTGCCTTCCAGCACGCCCGTGTCGGGAATGACGTTCCACGTCGATCCGGCCTGCAGCTTGCAGACGCTGACGACGGCGGAATGGTGCGGGCTGGCGTTGCGGCTGACCAGCGTCTGCAGCGCGGTCACGATGGCGCTGCTGACGACGACCGGATCGACGGCCGATTCCGGCATCCCCGCATGTCCTCCCTTGCCCTGCACCTCGATTTCGAAGCGGTCCACCGACGCCATCAAGGGGCCTGTCCGAATGCCGACCGTGCCGACGGGCAGCTCCGGCTTGTTGTGCATGCCGAACACCGCCGACACGCCTTCCAGCGCCCCCGCCGCAATGACCGCGCGCGCTCCGACCGCCAGCTCCTCCGCCGGCTGGAACAAAATGCGCACCGTGCCGCGAAGCTCGCCTGCCCTCTCCTTGAGCAGCGCCGCCGCGCCGATCATCGAAGCGGTATGAAAATCGTGGCCGCAGGCGTGCATCTTCCCGGGAACGGTCGACGCGAACGGCAGTCCCGTCTCCTCCTGAACCGGCAGCGCGTCGATATCGGCCCGCAGCATAATCGTCGGCCCCGGGAGCTCTCCCTTCACCTCAGCGAGCACGCCGGTCGGCAAGTTCAGCTCAAGCAGCCGAATGCCCAGCTCCTCCAGCCAGGCGCGAATGCGCGCAGTCGTCTCATGCTCTTCATTGGAAAGCTCGGGATGCAGGTGCAGCTCCCTTCGCATCTCAACAAGCTTCGGTTGAAGCTTCGCTGCCTGCTCCCGGAAGAAGTTCGATATCGTTGTCATGTGCCCAGCTCCTTATGAGATTAGTCGGTATTCGCAGCCAGAAGTTTTTTCGCCGTCCTCATGGCCGGTTCGAGCCCGAGCAGCCCGTCCGGCGCGGGCAGCCTGCAGGAAGACCTTCGCCAGAGCGCTTCCGCAAAAATCAACGCTTGCCCGCATGGTCGTAGAAAGCGAAGGTGCCGTCCAGCTCATCCGCGATATAACGCAGCAGATCGAGGACGGACATCCTTTCCCGGCAAGACGCCGCTTATGCGCGGGGACGGCGCCGCTTCAGCCTGGCGATCTATGCTCGCGCAGCTCCAGCGCTTTTCCCTCATATCGATTATATACCAAAGAAGCCTCTCTTGCTCCCTCTTGTTCGACATTTCCTTCGCATCGCCGCCAGCCGCTTCTCCGCCCGCTCCAGCCCGGCCGCCGTTCGGGCAGCGCCCGCCCGGCGCTGCAGCTAGCGACTGCAGCTCCGCCCAGCCTGTCTGCAGCTTCACCGCTCCGGAAGCGGCGCCGCGGCTTATGAGGCTGCGCATGCGCTCCTGCGTACGGCGCCAGGGTGCCGATCGCCTCTGTCCCGGCGGCGAGGCCTAAGCTGCGGCGCTGCAGCTCGCCTTTTGTCAATACAGCCAGACAGGCCCCTTGCTCCGCCGCAGCGTATGCTGCGCGGAGCCCGGCGCCTCCGCTACCGATGATGACGACATCGTATCGTTCTCTAGCCATTGCTATAGATTATCGTCTGGATCGTCGCTTTTTCTAAATCTGTAAAGTGTATCGGAATAGTATGAATTGAATTCGATTCTATATTAGAACCTGCTTGCTGTCAATCTATTTCTTTGCCGCCTCCCTCGTGCGGGAGCAGCATTCATGATCGACGGACTGCTTGAAAATAGACGGCTTCGCCTGTAAAACCAGCCAGCTTGCCGGCCTCGTTCGTTTCTATCGAAAAGTAATCCTTGATTTCTTCCGTCGCCTGCAGCAGCTTCTGTTCGAGAGCCTCTCTTGCTTCAGCCGGCAGTCCGGCCCGCTCGCACCAGTCCTGGTATTGGAACGGTTTCGGAAAACGGACGGCCATCTCTGTGCGAAAGCCCGTGAGCTCAAGCAAGCGGAACCATTCCGACGTTTTCCATGCACGGACGTGGCTCGGGTCTCTTCGCTTTTCGATATCGTTATAGAAATGATCCAGGGCGTCATGCTCCGGCGCGACATTGTCAATCAATAGCAGCTTGCCTCCCGGCTTGACGACGCGGAACGCTTCGCGCGCGAATGCCGGCACATCGGGGAAATGATGCGCCGCGATCCGGCAAGTCACGAGATCGAAGGCAGCGTCCGCGAAAGGGAGATGCTCCGCGTCGCCGTTCACGAATTCGACATTGGTATGGCCGTTCCCTCGAATGAATTCGGCGGCGGCGGCCAGCATCTCCTCCGTCAAATCGACGGCTGTCACGCGGCGAACAAGCGGAGCGAGTGCTTTCGCCACATGGCCGCCTCCGGTGGCAATATCCAGCACGTCCATAGTCCGGTCCGCTTGCGAGCAGGAAACAAGCAGCGCTAAATCTTCGCCCTTGGCATGCCTTGTGCTGGCAACGTACTTGCCGGCGTTTGCAGCGAATTGCTGCCGGACCTTGTTTTTGATCCTGTCTTCCATGTGTATCCCTCCTCCAGGAAAGCGAATGCCGAAATGTAATGTGCCGTTGGAGAAAGACAGCGAATCGCTTCTTTTTGTTTCATTAAATGAAACCTAATACCACATAGTGAAATACACTTTAAGCATATCACATATTTTCCCAAGTGTAAATCCGCTTCTAAACTGCCCTGTCCGCTCGCCTCCTCTTCCATCAGCCGACTCTTAGGTGAACGGCTCGCTGAAGCCCTGCTTCGCTCATCCAGGCCGCTTGTCCTAAAGGCAGGCTGCGGATCGAATAGCACGTGCATCATTTTTCCTGCTGCAGGGCATGATAAATTCAAAGATGCGCCGGGAGATGAGCGAGCAATGGCCAAAATCAGGTTGACACCCGGATTCGGAAGCGAATATAATAAGCTTAACGATAACATATGAACAATTGATCATGTATTATATGAGGAGGTAACCCATATGTCTGGACATCATCGCGATCACGGTCATGACCATGGACACAGCCATGTTCATACTGACAATCAGAAGGTGCTTCTGATCTCATTCCTGATGATTACAGCGTACATGATCGTCGAGGCGGTCGGGGGCGTCATCACGAACAGCTTGGCTCTATTGTCCGATGCGGGGCATATGCTGTCCGATTCCTTCGCGCTGGCGATCGCCTTGCTCGCCTTCATGTTCGGAGCCAAAGCCGTGAGCACGGGAAAAACATACGGTTACAGGCGGTTTGAAATTTTGGCCGCCGTCCTGAACGGAATTACGTTGATCGGAATTTCCGTCTATATCTTTTATGAAGCGATGGAACGTTTTACGAACCCGCCGGAAGTGGCCACCTTCGGCATGTTAGTGATTAGCGCCGCCGGTTTGCTGATCAATGTGCTGGTCGCCTGGTTCATGATGAGAGGAAGCGATACGAAAAATAATCTGAATATGCGCGGGGCGTATTTGCACGTGCTCAGCGATATGCTGGGATCGATCGGAGCGATAGCCGCAGCTCTGGCCATGATGTTCTTCGGCTGGGCCTGGGCAGATCCGCTGGCCAGCGTCATTGTCGCGGCGCTTGTGCTGCGGAGCGGTTATTATGTCACCAAGTCTTCCCTGCATGTCTTGATGGAAGGCACGCCGATCCATATCGATTTGAACAAGATCGTCGAGGCGATCAAGCGGGTGGACGGCGTCAATGGCGTCCACGATGTGCACATCTGGTCCATCACCAGCAGCATGAATGCACTGACCGCTCATATTGTCGTCGACGGAGACAAGACGATCTATGAAACCGAGGCGATTTTGCAAACGATCGAGCACATGCTGGAGCATCAAGGAATCGCCCACGCGACGCTGCAGGCCGAATCCGAACGGCATGCCCATGACAGCTCGATTTTATGCGCCGCCAAAGTTAATAGGCCGGATACGGATGCGCATGCCCATCGCCATCATGGATAGATGCGATTAACGAGACTGAGCAGCGCTATTTTAGCAGGCCTGACCCGGGATACAATGAACCGCTCGCGCATCGTCTCCTCTCTCACCTGAGGCGGTGCCTGGCGGGTCCGCTTTTGACTTCTCCTGTGACATGGCATACTATTTAGTGGTTCAGAAAATTCAAAAAAAAGAAAGGCGGACTTGCACATGTCAATATATGATTTTCCGGTCACCACGATTCGCGGCGAGCAAACGACGCTGGCCGAATACAAGGGCCAAGTGCAGCTGATCGTCAATACGGCGAGCAAATGCGGTCTGACGCCGCAATACGAAGGGCTGCAGAAGCTGTACGAGAAATATAAAGAACAGGGCCTGGTCGTGCTCGGCTTTCCGTGCAATCAATTCAAGGAGCAGGAGCCCGAAGGCGCGGCAAAAATCGAGGAGTTTTGCAAGCTCCATTACGGAGTTACGTTCCCTATGTTCGATAAAGTCGACGTCATCGGAGACAACGCCCATCCGCTGTTCGCCTATTTGACAAGCCGGGGGCCTGCCGAGCAATTCGATATCAAATGGAACTTCGCCAAGTTTCTCATCAACCGCGACGGCGAAGTCGTCAAGCGCATCGACCCGCAAGTTACGCCTGCCGAAATCGAAGGAGATATTCAAAGCCTGCTGTAGCCGCAGCGGGCTCGCTTCCACAGGATCAGCTTTGAAAACAATTTGTTCGTTTCGCTCATCCGTCATCATTTCCGCCTCGCAAGCTGAATCCTTCGGACGGCCAGAGGTAACTAAGAAAGGGGGGCGCCTTGCGGCTCCCCCTCTTCCAATAGCATCATTCTACTGAAGGAGCGCAGGTGACGCCGATGACGATAGGAATCGTGTCATAGGCGTCTTCTTGCCTCACGATGTAGCATGCAGGCCCAATCGGGCGTACTGCTCCGCAGGCGCATCGTTGGCAGCCATAAGCTCCTTGAGCATCCCGATCATCCGCTGCTCCGCCTCCGCATCCTGCAGCGGGGCTTGCTGATACGGATCGCTCGCCAGGTCATACAGCAGCGTGCCGAAAGAGTGCGAAAGGTTGTAGCTCGTCGCGCTCACTTTCAGCGTCTGCACCCCTTTGGTGAAGGAAAACGGTTCCTGCAAGGAGAGATGTCTCAGCTCCTCAACCGAGAAGCGGCTTCTCATGTGCGTTGGCATGAGCGTATAGTTGTACAGCGGGGAATTGTCCTTCGAGACCGGAGCCCGCATATAGACGTACCGGCCGTCCGTCACGTTGACATGCCCGCCGTGAATGCCGAACAGCGCCCCGTCCCGCACTTTGCGGTCGCTGGCGATCGTATCCCGCAGCGCTTTGCCCTGCATGTCCGGCGGAATCTCGACGCCGAAATAATCGAGCAGCGTAGGCGCCAGATCGATCGTCTGCACGAGGCTTTGCCTGCGTTCGTTCCGCCTGCCGCAGCGCGGGTCCCAGATGAATAACGGAATATGGGCAATCTCGTTGTAAAACGGCATCAGGCTTTTGGCCCACCAATCGTGTTCTCCGAGCAAATACCCGTGGTCGGTATTGACGATCAGCATCGTATCCTTCCACAAATCCAGTTCGTCCATCAGATCGAGCACCTGGCCCAAATAGGCGTCGCACATGCTCAGCAGCGCCGCGTATTCGTATCGGGCGTGATCCACGACGTCCTTCGGCTCCGTCACCGGTCCGTAAGGCGGCCAGTCGAAATGCTTCCCGGAATAGTCATGCGGGTACAAATCCCGGTATTTTTGCGGCGCATAAAACGGCTCGTGAGGGTCGAACGTCTCGATCTGCACGAACCACCGGTCTTCGCGATAATTGCTGCGGATAAATTCCATGCCCTTCGCCATCGTCCGGGCTTGCGGAAAATCCGCCTCCTCCTTGATATATTGGCGATTGACGCAATCCTGACGGATCAGCTGCCTCATGATCGCCGGCATCCGCTCCGCACCCTCCATGGCTGGATGCTGCGGCTCGGCAACCTGCCCTTTCCAGGGGTCCCCCTCCTGTCCGCGCACGAGCTCATACGAGCTGTACCGCGTATGGTACGTTGCTCCCCCGTCCTCCCAATAGTGCTGATGATCCGAAACCAGATGGGTGTAGACGCCGCTCGTCTTCAGCAGCTCCGGCATCGAGTCGTCGAACGGCTCCATCGGCCCCCAGCTGCGGTGGAGGAAATTGTATCTGCCGGTATGAAGCTCTCGCCGCGCCGGCATGCACGGCATACTGCCCACGTACGCATGATCGAAGGTGACGCTCCTCTCGGCCAGACGACGGAAGTTCGGAGCGTGCGTCCACTCGCAGCCGTAAGGCGGGAGCATGTGCCGGTTTAACGTATCGAACATCAGCATGATTGCTTTCATAATCGCTATCCTTCCTTTTTGCTTATAGTTAAAGGATGGACAGGAACGAATTACTTCCGGACCGCAACGGACCCGCGCCTGATAATTTCCGGGGTCACGACGATTTGCCGATTGTACGTTTCTTTGTCTTCCAAATATCCGAACAGCAGCCGCGCCGCCTCCGTAGCCATCCGATAAACCGGCACATAGGCGCAGGTTACGGCCGGATAGCATTGTTCCCCGTCCTTGAAATGATGCTCCTGCGAAACGATCGAAATATCTTCGGGAACGCGCTTGCCGATGTTGTTCAAGTAATTGATGGTAGGCTGCACCTTGCTGAAGTCCATGATCAATAGCCCCGTCGGACATTCATTCCCGGCGAACATCCCGGCCAGCATCTTCATATAGGAATCGAGATCCGCTTCGCATGAGCGAACGTCCACCTTGAGCTGCCAATCTTGCACATGCTCCCGGTACTGCGCCACAATCGGAGAAATATCCTGGTTAGATAAGCCCAGTACGGCGATGTCCCGGTGGCGGTGCTCATACAGATGGTCCAGGCATTGCCAAATGTTTTGCCGCAGCTGCGCGTACACGTTCAGCCCGCGGTCCTCGACCATTTTTTCGCCGACATACACCATCGGGGCCTCGCTTTCGATCAGCCCGAGAAACGGGGCATCCGCTTTCGGCGCGCTGCCGAACAGCAGCCCGTCGATTCTTTTTTGCTTCAGAAAGTTCATATATTGCGGAACCCGCGCTCCGGACCGATGAGCCCGCTCTTCGTTCGGCTCGTTGATCAGCAGCAAATGGTACCCTTTATCCATGGCCACTTCGTTGGCCCCGCGAATGAACTCCATCAAATAGCTGTTGCTGTAAGCGAATAACGCGCTGTGCATTCCGGGAAAATACAAGCCGATCAGCATCGTCCGATGCTTGGCCAAATTTTGCGCGGTAATGCTCGGGACGAACCCGAGAGCTTCCATCGCCCGGTTGACTTTCATTTCCGTTTTGCTGCTGACGTATCCGCTTTTGTTGATGACTCTGGACACTGTGGAGATCGAAACTCCGGCTAATTTCGCCACATCGTATATCGAAGCGTTCATAGGGCCTCACCGTTTTTTGGTACCAGTATAGCAAATATTTCTTCAAGCATGAATGGCGGATTCGGCCGAACGCTCGTCATCCCCTTTCGGGGGCGAAATGTTGTAAAATTGCAAAGCGACGATCGTGCCGATATAGGCGATCAACGGCACTCCCGCATACAAATACAGAATGACCCGGAGCACTTCGGGATTCTGGACCTGTCCCGCGACGTATCCGACGGCCCCCAAAATAAATCCTGCCATTACGCCGCCGATCGCCGAGCCCAGCTTGTTGACGAATACGATCGAGGACGTCACCGTTCCCGCGCCTTCGATTCCCGTCTTCCGCTTCCCGTACTCCACGCAATCGGGAATCATCGCCCATACAATCGCCCCTGAGAACGGGCCCAATACCGTTTTGACGATGGATGCGATAAATAGCACGAGCACGTTCTCGTAAGGAGTCAAAAGAATGATCAGCGTCGGAACGACGGATGCCAGGCTGCCGTACAGAAACACGTTTCGCTTCCCGATTTTTTTGGCGAAATACGGAATCATCGCGTACATCGGGGTGGACAGCAGAAGTCCCCACAGCGAGATTTGCGAGTACAGCTGCACATTGTTGACATTATATTGCCAAAAGTACACGGCAACCGTCGAGTTGGTCGTCGTCGCCGCCAGGTTGAGAAACATCGAAAACATCAGAATCAGCAAAGGCTTGTTCTGCACGATCAGGCTAAGCTGCGTCTTGAGCGGCGGATGCTGGTGCTCCGCATGCCGCGGATCTGACTGCACGTCGTGCCGCTTGACTCCGCTGGCGCAAATCCAGAAGGACGCCACGGCGATGATGCCCAGGATGACCGCGGTCGTCAGCCACCCCTGCCGGCCGCTTCCGAAGAAGGCGACCATCGGCAGAACGGCAGCCGTCACAACGATTTGCGCGGGCAGCGCCATGAATTGCTTCGCGGATGCGATGGCCGTCGTCTGATTCGCGTCCTTGCTCATAACCGCCGTCAAAGAGTGGTAAGGGACGTTGACGACGGACGAAATCAAGGAATAGCACAAATACGTGAACGCGGCGTAAACGATTTTGCCCGAAGCGTCCAGTTGCGGGGCAGTGAACAGCAGGATCGTCACGGCCGCCAGCAGCGGCGACCCGAAAATCAGAAACGGCCGGTACTTCCCCCATCTCGTATTCATCCGGTCAGACAGCATCCCCATCACGGGATCGAACAATGCGTCCAAAATTCGGACGCCCAGAAACAACGTTCCGACCGCCGCCGGCGAAACGCCGAAAACGTCGGTATAAAAATACATGAGAAAAGAAAGCTGCAAAAAGAATAACACATTGGAGCCGAAGCCCCCGAAGGAATAACGGATTATTTCGCTTTTTGTCGCCAGGCCGGGTTTGATTCCGCTCATTGCCATCGTCTCCTCTGTCGGTTGCAATCGTTCGCAAAATTAGGGTAACCGTTCGTCGTGTTTCTTAACTGTCCGCCGAAGTCTTCACCATCCTTTGTAGAAGCGCTTCCACATCGATCAAAAAAATAAATCCAAGGAGCCATTATGCAATGTAGAAGCGCTTCCCTAATATTTGAAAAAGAAATGCGGAGCAATTCCTCTTCGATGTAGAAGCGCTTCCACATTGCGATGACAAATACATTCTATCTGAAAGCAGGACGGTTGGCAACTCTTTTTTTGGGAGTACGCTGCTTAAGCGGCGATCATTGCGCCTGCTCGCGACCGCGTTGGCCAAGCATTCCCCAAGGCCCCCCCTTAAGCGAAGGCTTGCGAAGCGAGCAATCCATGCCCGGCAAAGCCAATCTGACCGATGTCATTGGGAGATCGGGATAAAACCGCCGGATTGGCTCCCTCCGAATCCAAAATGGGCGCAGTTGTAGAGTGATTAACATTCCTGTATATTTATTTGTAACAACCTTATTAAGGAGACTCCGGATGAAAATCGATATTTCCCAGCACTCGCTCCCGGTATTCGAAGCGCTCGCAAGCAACGTGCGAATCGAAATGATTCGGCTGCTCTCCCAAAAACCGATGAACGTCAAGGAACTCGCCGACGCTCTGAATCTCAGCAGCGCCATCATGACGATGCATGTCAAGAAGCTGGAACGCGCGGGAATCATCAAGACGTCGAAGCAGCCCGGCAAAGGCGGCGCCAAGAAAGTGTGCACGCTGGCTGCGGACGGGATCGAAATCACGTTTCCTTCGAAGCTGGAGCCATTCTCGCGCCACTTCCACCTCACGGAAGTATCCGTCGGCCATTATACGGACTTCGAGGCGGTGCCGACTTGCGGACTCGCCACAACCGTCAAGGTCATCGGCATTTTCGACGAACCGCGCGCTTTCCTGGAGCCGGAACGGGTGAACGCCAAAATTCTCTGGTTCGGGCGGGGCTTCGTCGAATACAAGCTGCCCAACTATTTAATGAAAAACGAAGAGCCGGTCGAGCTGGAAATCTCGATGGAAATATCGTCAGAGGCCCCTTTTGCCAATGAATATTGGCCGTCGGACATCACCTTTTTCCTGAACGGCATCCGGCTCGGCACCTGGACGAGTCCAGGCGACTTCGGCGGCAAAAATCGCGGAAGATACACCCCCGACTGGTGGTGGGGCGAAATTAACCAGTACGGCCTTCTCAAGGTGCTGAAAATCAACGAGGAAGGCACGTTCATCGACGGCACGCGCATTTCAGACGTCAAGCTGAGCGATCTGCAAATTACGCAAAAGCAGTGGACGTTCCGGATCGCCGTGCTTGAGGAGTCCGAGAACGTCGGCGGGCTCACCCTGTTCGGTTCCGGATTCGGAAACTACAATCAGGACATCGTCTTCAAGCTTTATTACGAAAAACGAACAAGCCCCGGCACAGCCGAGGCGGAGGACGCCCTGAGCGAATCGGAAACAGAGTAGCCGCTTATCCTTCCATTTCTCCGGAAGGATAAGCGGCTGCTTTTCCGTCTTCGCTTCTCCTTTGGCTTGCTTGGCGCATCGCCAATGCCCTTATCCTTTCACGCCGGAGATGACCACCGATTCGATGATCCGGCGCTGGAAGATCAGGAACACGATCAGCATCGGCAGCAGAGCGACGACGGATGCCGCCATAATGAGCGGATAGTCCGTCTGAATCGCGTAGTTGGCGTTGAAATTGGCAATAACGAGCTGCAGAGTCAGCTTCTCGGGCGAATTCAAATAAATAATCGGCGCCAGATAATCGTTCCAGAGCCCCATAAACCAGAGAATGATCTGCGCAGCCACAGCCGGCGACATGAGCGGAAACACAATTCGGCTGAACAAGCCGAAGTAGGAGGTCCCGTCAATCTTCGCCGCTTCGATGATCGCTTCCGGCACGCTGACCAAATATTGCCGAAGGAAAAAGATCATGAGCACGTTGCCGAAAAGCCCCGGAACGATGAGCGGCAGCAGCGTATCAACCCATCCCACATGAGAGAACATGAGGAATTGGGGAATCATGATCACGGGATAAGGAATCATGATCGAGCCCAATAGCATCAGGAAGATGGCGTTTTTGCCCGGAAACCGGAGCTTGGCGAATGAAAAGGCCGCCAGGCTGGAGGTGAACGCCCCGACGACGGTAACGGTGACCGAGACGATCACACTGTTGCGAATGCCGCTGAGCAGAGGACCTTTTTCCCAAATTTCCCTGTACTTTACAAAAACGAACGGATCCGGAATCCATTGCGGCGGCAGCGCGAATACGGCCTCTCTCGTCTTCAGGGATGTAGAGAGCATCCACAGGAGCGGCGCGATCATAAAGACGGCTCCGGATAGCAGAAGAAGGAAAATCAAGGTATCGGTCAGACGCTTTCGTGCTTTCAAACGGGTTCACTCCTCACCGGACTTCTAGTAATCTCGGGAAGTCCTTTCGTTCATACGGAACTGGATCAGCGTCACCACGAAGATAAACAGTCCCAGAATGACCGCCATAGCTGACGCGTAACCCATTTGCAGATTGCCGAACGCTTTTTGCCATACATAGAAAACGATCGTCGCAGAGCTGTATTCCGGTCCCCCGGTCGGGGTCATGATGTTGATTTCGGTAAAAATCTGCGATCCGCCGATAATATTCGTCACCACGATGAAAAACGTCACCGGCTTCAGCATCGGCCATGTAATGCGCCAAAGCGATTGAAAAGAACTTGCGCCGTCGATCTGGGCGGCTTCGTAGTAATCCTTCGGGACGCTTTGCAGCGCAGCCAAATAAAGCAGCATCGTGTAGCCGAGATTTTTCCAGACCATCATCAGGATCAAAGCCGGCTTGACCGTTGTCTTGTCGGACAGCCAGTTCGGCCCCTCGATGCCAAGCAGCTCGAGAAACTGGTTCACCAGCCCGAAGTCTCCGTTATAGGCCCAGCTCCAGAGAATCGAAATGGCGGCAAGCGAGGAAATGACCGGAATGTAATAAATAACGCGGAACGTAGTCGTTCCGGGAATACCGCGGTTTAAGGCAAGCGCCAGCAACAGCGCGAGAGCGAGGCCGATCGGAATGCCGATCATCAGGAAGAACGTGTTGTATGCCGCTTTGAAAAACTGTTCGTCCTGAAAAATATCCCTGAAATTGGCCAGACCGATGAAGTCCATCCGGCCGAGTCCGTCCCAATCCGTGAAAGCGCCGTAAATCGAGTACAAGGCGGGAAACAATCCGAACACGGCAAACCCGATAACGGGCGGGAGCACAAACAGAAAGCCGTAAATCATTTCTTTCCGGTACAGATTGGATTTGCTTCTCATGGTTCACCCCTGTTAGGTCGGAAAGCGAAAATGATGCCGACGAGCCGGCATTCGTCCGGACCTCCGGCATCATTTCCGTCCCGGTTGCTTAGGCGCGCGTTACTTTTGCTTGGCCTTCGCTTCTTGCTCAAGCGCCTTGTCGAGAAGCGCCTGCATTTTCGGCTGCTGCTTCTTCACATAGTCGGCTGCGGATTCCTGGCCGTCGAGCACCGGTTGAATATCCGTAAAGAAGAGATCGTACCATTCGCGGTTATACGTCAGCGTGAACGGCATCGGCTTGCCGTATTCCTCGACGACTTGCAGGAATTCCTCTTTGTTGGCTGGCTTCGTATTCGTGTCGGACGCCCATTGCTTCGCTTGGTCGATCAGGTTCGGGAGCTGCACTTTGGCGTCGGCGAGCGCCTGCTGACCTTCCGGGGAAGCGGTCAGGTAGTAGACCAGCTCTGCCGCTTCCTTCGGGTGTTTCGATTTCGCCGATACCCCGATGCCGAGGCTGCCGGTGAACGTCGCCGGCTTGCCGGTCGAACCCGCCGGCCACGGGATCAGATCGTATTCGAACGGCAGCTTGTCATACGTCGCCAGGTCCCACGGCCCGACAGGGAAGAAGGCGAGCTCGCCTTTCATCCAGCGCTGATATGTGTCGAGCGTTTGCGCTTCTTCAATGGAGGGCGTAATTTTGTACTTGTTCTGCATGTCGGCAAAATATTGCAGCGCCTCGGCGAATTTCGGATCGTCGATCGTCACTTTCGTTCTCGATTCGTCCAGCCAATCGGCGCCGTTGCTCCAGACGAACGCCTGCAGCGACCAGTTGACGTTGAGGCCGGTGCCGAACTGGTCGATTTTGCCGTCGCCGTTCGTGTCCTTCGTCAGCTGCTGGTTCACCTTGATGAATTCGTCCCACGTATACGGCTTGTCCTTGTCGGGGAGCGGAACACCCGCCTTCTCGAACATCGTCTTGTTGTAGCCGAGCGCGAACGGACCGACGTCCTTCGGCAAGCCGTACAGGCTACCCTGGCCGACTTTGTTGCCGTCGTAGCGATAATAGTCGACGCCGAACTTCCAGATGTTATTGAGATCGATCTTGGCGTTGTCCTGGAAATAGGACGTCAGGTCGAGCAAAACCCCGCTGTGCACGTAGGCTTTGAGATCGCCCGGCTCAAAGTAGAACACATCGGGAACGTTCTTGCCGGCGATGGCGGCCTTGAGCTTGGTCACATATTGATCGGGAGCCGTCATAATAATCTCGACTTTCACGCCCGGATTCGCCTCTTCGAACTTTTTGACGGTCGCTTCATACGCCTTCTGCTCTTCCGGATTTCCCCGGAACATGAACGAGATTTTCTTCGTCTCGCTTCCGGAGCCGGACTGATTCGCCGAGCTTCCATCGTTTTCCGCATTTTCGCCGCAGCCTGCGACGAATGCGGAAAGCGCCAGGGTGAGCAAACCGAAGGCCAGTGCTCTTTTCTTGATCACGTGAACTCCTCCTGAATATGAATTCAAGCATGCCACGAACGATTGGAAACGCATTCATCCTTCCTGAAAAAACTCCCTTTCGCAAATCATCCCCTAAAACGAAGTTGTTAATAATAAACTTAATCATTAATAACTATGTTGGTTTTATAGTAATTTAAAATGCTTACATTGTCAATGGAATCTTTTTGACTTCGGTTAATCGTTTGGAATAATGTGAATTTCTTAGGGAGAGGCTCCCCGCCGACGCCTCGCGCTTCAGCGGGAAAGCGCCGCCGAATCGGCTGCCGGCTTGCCGAAGACCGGTATGCCTTCCGCATCCCACCCGAATGCCTGAACGCGGGTGTGGCGGTTCGGATCGTACAAGGGATCTCCGACGATTTCTTTGTAGTTGCGGGCATGGTAGACGAGCAGGTCGGTTTTTCCATCCTCGGCCACGGTGAAACTGTTATGCCCCGGACCGAACTGGCCCGCCTCTTCATCCGTCCGGAACACCGGAACCGGCGATTTGGTCCACGAGGCCGGATTCAGCAAATCGCTGTTCTCGTCGGCCCAGATCAGCCCCATGCAATAATGGTGGTCAGTGGCGCTGGCCGAATAACTGATAAACACGCGGCCGTTTCGCTTCAGCACCGCCGGGCCTTCGTTGACCAGAAAGCCGATTGTTTCCCATTCGTATTCGGGTATGGTCAGGCAAACCTGCGGTCCCCGGATCGTCCACGGATTGCTCATCGGCGCGATGTACAGGTTCGAATTGCCCGCAATCGCCGGGTCTTTCTGGGCCCATACCAAATAACGGACGCCGCGATGCTCGAATGTCGTGGCATCAAGCGAAAACGACTCCCAATCGGTCCGCAGCTGCCCTTTCTCCGTCCAGGTCCCTTCCAGCGGGTTGGCCGATTCGTTCTCCAGAACAAACATTCGGTGATCGAACAACCCGTCCTTCGTCTCCGTCGTGCGCGCAGCCGCAAAGTAGATGTACCATTTCCCGGCGATGAAATGAATTTCCGGCGCCCAGATGTTGGCGCTCATCGGACCTTCATCATACTTGCGCCAGCAGACGACGGGCGCGGCGTTCGCGAGCCCCTGAATGGTAAGCGATCTTCGCAGTTCGATCCGATCGTACTCGGGTACGGAGGCGGTAAAGTAATAGTAGCCGTCCGAGTGCTTGTAGATCCATGGATCGGCGCGTTGGATCACGACCGGATTCCGGTATTCCGGTAGGGACTGTTTTTTTGGATTCATGCTGTTTCCTCGATCCTTTCGTTAAACTTTATATTAATTTTTTATATCTATATTAATAATAAATGACGAAACCATTTTCGTCCAGACCCGCGCAGCAAAAAAATCCGAAGACGTCGATGCGTTATTTGTCTGACGTTAGGGAGCATAAACGTTACTCATCCGGCCATAGCACAAAAAAAGAGGCCGAGCCTGCGGAATTTCGTCTCCCTCCGTCAGGTCGTCCCCAGCAAGAAGCTCCAGGCTCGGTTGTACCGTATGATGAATCGCCTCCCGCTCGTCCCGTTGGCAAAAAAACGGCTCCCCGATGAAGGGGAGCCGAATGGATGATCAGGATGGCGCCGGTTAGCCGCCATCATTGATCCGGCGAGCTTTAAACTCTCGTCATGCGCACCGCCATATACTGCCTTCCGGGCAATTCGATCCGGAAAGCGCCTTCGTACAGACCGGGCTGCCGCTCGATCGTCATATTCCACGTGTCGATGACATCGACCTGGTACCTTATCCCCGGCTTCATGTTGTACAGACGATAGCTCGGCTGATTGAAGCCGTAATAAAACAAGTAATATTCATCCTGCACGCCTGCCGCCGGAGCGTCCCATTCGGATTTCAGCGGATTCAATCCTTCCGCCGGCCCTTCCTCCAGGATCTGGCGCAGGAAAGCAATCCGTTCCGGACTCGTGCCATGCAGCCGTCCCCCTTTGGACCACCACAGGATATCCTCGGGATGCAGGTATGTCTCCCCATGTCCGACGTAACCGCCGCGCACGCTCCCTTCCCAGAAGCGGCGCACCATCTCTTGACCGGTGATGTTGCCCCAGCCCAGATCGATATTCCCTTCGTAAGCGCATTCGTCGATGACGACAGGCTTGCCCCACTGCTCCCGCCATTCGTTCGTATTCTCCGCCGTTCTGTAGACATCGATTCGCTGCACGCTGCAGTGCGTAATCCACGGCCGGCCGTAATCGTAGAACTTGAAGCAATTGTGGATCGAGATGAGGCGTCCGTACGGATCGTTC
This sequence comes from Paenibacillus ginsengihumi DSM 21568, assembly GCF_000380965.1. Lineage (GTDB taxonomy): Bacteria > Bacillota > Bacilli > Paenibacillales > NBRC-103111 > Paenibacillus_G > Paenibacillus_G ginsengihumi. Next base: position 23,340 of record NZ_KB905584.1, read on the forward strand.
TCCGTCACGATGCGCGCGAATCGCTCCCAGTCCTCCTCTTCCTTCGACCACATCAAGTCGTATTCGTTCGCGAGCGACCACCATACGTTGCGGAATGCCGCCAGCCGCGCAACGACATAGCGCAGGTAACGGTCGTCGGCCGAAGGCTTCATCTCCGAGAATCCCCACCGGTCGTACGCATGAAACAGAATCAGGTCCGCCTCGATGCCCAGATCTCTTAAGCTGGCGATCCGGCTCTCCAAATGCCGGAAAAACGCCGGATTAAAGCGGGTGAAATCCCAGCCTTCGTCCGGAGAGCCCTCGAAGGGATACCGCTCGGGCTCATTGGCATTGAACTGATAGGACTTCGGGAACACGCACATCCGCAGCTTGTTGAAGGGGGATGCCGCCAGCGTCGCCAGCGTCTGCTCTTCCAGCTCTCTTCCTTGATGCGTCCAGGCATAGCAGGTCGTACCGACCGGGATGTAGGGCTTGCCGTCCGCATAGGCAAAATGAAACGTATTGCGCACCCGCACCGGTCCGTGGTTGTCCGCCGCTGGCGCCGTGCAGGTCCATTGCCCGGAGATGCCGCCCAGCGACCGCGCGTTGCTGGCCGTCACGAAGCGCCAGCTTCCCACCGCGTCCGGCATGAAGCGGATTCGGTATACCCCGCTGCCGTCGTAAAAGCCCGGCACCCGAAATACTCTTCCGTCCTCGCTGCACACAAACTCGGCAGACAGCTCGACATCGACGAACGGATTGCCATGGCTCGGCCCCTGAAGCTCTACCTCGAAGATTCCCCACTTCTCCGCTTCCCGCGGGTACGAGACCGTCGCGGAGCCCGCCCGTGTGTCGGCGCTTTCATAATCTTGCGAAGCGATATAGACCGTATCTTCCTCCTGGACCGGCGTAATGTGCGCCAGCTCCGCCAAAATCGTGTCCAGCAGCTCCGGCGGCCACGCGAACGACTGGTTGGATTCCGCCAGCATCGGCAGCGTGCGCAGCTTAATAAAGGATAAGAACGGGTTTCCCTCCAGGTACGGAAGATGCTTCAGCAATACTTCCCGCCCTTGCTTGTCGGCCCAAATATGGCCGATCTTCGTATGCTCGTCAAACTTCACCGCATGCCCCTCCATCGTCATCTTTATATGGGAGCGGCTGTGCTCCTGTGCTGCATGGCCAGCCATTCCATAAGCGTTACTTCCTTGCCCTTCGCCAATACCGGATTTCCGTCATAATCGAGGCGGCAATCGTCGTTCAGAGCGTAGACCCAGGAAAAATGCCCATTATAAGTATACGGCTCGCCCTTCTCATCAGTAAATAGGCCGTGAAGATCGATCACCTTGTCAAACAAAGAGAAATGCACATTGGCCGCTCCGGCCTTGATCAGGCGCTCATAGGTCGGCACCGCCGTCTCCTCCGGCTTCACCACGACATCGTCCTTGGAATGAACGAACCAGATCGGCATCTGCTTGATCGATTCGATCTCCGCATCGCTGATGACCTCGTCGTACAGCGCTTCGCATACCGGATAAGCCGCTGCGAAAAAGTCCGGATAATCCAGCACCATCCGCATCGTCATAAATCCGCCGTTGGAGCAGCCGCCGATATAAATCCGGCCAGTGTCGATCGCCGCATCGTTCCTGGCAATGAATTCGTCGATCAGCGCCTTCAATGCTTTCCCATACCTCGACTTGCCCGACCGGCCGTACTCACCGCTGCCGTCGTCCATCCAGAAGGTCGGCGCCTGCGGCACCAATACGAACGCTCCGCCGAACTTCGCCTGGATCTCGTCGCTGGCCAGGTTGACCGCCTTGTTGCCCGCATAGGCGACGGCCGGATCTTGTCCGCCTTCTCCGCCGCCATGCAGCCAGATGATGAGCGGCCGTCTGCCGCTGCCGGTCTGCGGCACGAAATAGCCGTACGCAAGCGGCTCCGCTTCATACGAAGAAACGCCGTGCAGGAACTTCTCCGCTTGCTTCATCGCATCGCCCGCACACTGGTCGAACACAAGCCCCGTCAGCGTCTCCCCTTCTGCCGGAATCTCGGCAATCTGGGTGATCCGGCAATCTGTGACGACGAACTCGTTCATCCCGTTCGGCGCGGCAATCCGGGAAGTAATGTCGAACGGTCTGTTTCTCAATTCCAGAGTGACGAATGTCCCTTCTTCCCGCCGCTTGCCATCCGGGCCGGAAGGATAAGCGTCCTTCACCTCGCAGTAGCCTTTGCTCGGAAGCAACACCTCCCTCTCGGACCAGCTCTTCGGCAGCATCAGGAGCTCTCCCTGCTTATTCTTCCGCTCGGCGTAGACGTTGAAGCATGCCGGCTTCACCGCCTCCGCCTTCACGTTCGCCGTCATCGGCAGCACCAGCTTGACGATGAACGGACCGAGATCCGTTATCTCCGTGATCGTAAAGTAGCTTCTTCCCATCGCTGCAGCCTCCTTTTTTAACCATCATTATACCATAATCCCGCTGGCCCGTTATCCTTTTACCGCTCCGATCGTAATGCCTTTAATGAAGTATTTCTGAAAAAACGGATAGGCCACGAGGACGGGCAGAACGCCCACCACCGCAATCGCCATGCGAACCGTGGTGCTGGGGAGCGCCGCCATGCCCTGGCTTGCAGCCGAGCCCAGGTTGCTGTTCGACAAAAATTGAATATCCGTCATAATCCGGTTAAGAATATTTTGAATGCTGAACAGCTTCGGTTCCGTCAAATAAATGAGTCCGTTAAACCAATCGTTCCAGTATGCGATCGTCTGGAACAGCCCGATCGTCGCCAGGATGGGCAGCGACAGCGGCAGCACAACGGAATATAAGGTGCGAAATTCCCCCGCGCCGTCTATTCTTGCCGATTCGATGACCGGCAGCGGGATCGACGTCATGAAGAAGGTGCGCATCAGCAGAACATGAAAGCCGTTCATCAGCAGCCCGGGGATGATCAGAGCCAGCAGCGTATTCTTCAGGTCGAAAAGCTGCGTGTACATCAGATAGGTCGGCACAAGTCCGCCGTTGAACAGCAAGGTAAAGAACACGTAGAAGGCCAGCGGAGTGCGGAGCGGAATGTCCCGCCGGGATAGCGGATAGGCCAGCAGCGTCGTGATCGCCAGGCTGACCGACGTGCCGACGACGGTAACCAGCACCGTGACGCCATAGGCCCGGACAATCTCGCTGGACTGATTCAGCAAATAGTCATAGGCCTGCGTGCTGAATTTATCGGGAAAGAATGAGTATCCATGCTGCAATATGGCTTGCTCGTCCGTAAAAGACGAGACGAGCAGCAGCGCGAAGGGCAGGAGCGCCGCCGCGGAAAGTGCGATAAGGACAACATGAGCCGTCCACTGCCAGCCGGCATGTTCAACCTTCATCGGTCGCACACCCTCCTTCTAGAACAATGCGTTCTCTTTGTTGATTTTGCGCACGATATAGTTCGACACTAGTACAAGAATGAAGCCGACGACAGACTGGTACAGCCCGGCAGCGGAGGACATCCCGATGTCCCCCAGCTGCATCAGGCTCCGGTATACGTAAGTATCGATGACATTAGTCGTCTCGTTCAGCGCGCCGGCATTCATCGGGACCTGGTAGAAGAGGCCGAAGTCGGAATAGAAAATGCGGCCGATGGCAAGAAGCGTCATCATCGTGATGACCGGCGTGATCAGCGGCAGCGTAATGGCGCGAATCTGCTGCCACCGCGAAGCGCCGTCCAGCTTGGCGGCCTCGTAATACTCGGGATCGATGCCGACAATCGCCGCCAGATAGACGACGCAATAAAATCCGGCATGCTTCCAAATATTGACCAAGGTGAGTATGGCCGGCCAATATTTGGCCTCTGTGTACCATGAAATTTCGCCGATTCCGAGCGCCGGAAGCAGGCTCTTGTTCAGAAAGCCCGTCTCGATGCTCAGAAAGGAAAAGACCAAATAACTGACAATCACCATCGAAATCAGGTGCGGCAGCAAAATGACGCTTTGGTAAAAGCGGGACAACAGCTTGCTGCGAATCTCATTCAGAAGAATCGCTACCGCTACGGCCACGACCAGGTTGATCACAATAAAGGCGCCGTTGTAAAGGATCGTATTGCGGGTAATCACGTAGGCATCGCGGGTTTTAAATAAATACTCGAAGTTCTTGAAACCGACCCAGTCGCTGGCCATAATGCCTTTGGCAAAGTTCACATCCTTGAAGGCGATGATCAGACCGAACATGGGCAAATAGTTGTTGATCAGCAGGTAAACAAGGCCCGGCAGCATCATGAGAAATAAGGGAACGAACCGCTTGAATCTGCCCAGCCTGCGCGCGTATGCCACGCCGGGCCATGTCCGTTCTTCCTGTCTTGCCGTTAATTGCGCCATCGGCTTCACCTTTCCTTCGTGCAAGTCTTCGCGGATCATTGCTGTGCCGCCCAGGCATCCAGCTGCTTCTGCTTCTCGGCAATGACCTTCTCGATGCCGGCCGCTCTAAGCTTGGCGATGAATTCGGGCAGGTTCTTCTCCGGATCCAGCGCCCCGCTCTCAAGCCCCGGCTTGAATTGATCAAGGACATTGGTTAGCGCGGCTATTTCCGTTTTGACAGGCGTCGAATCAAAGGTGAATCCGAGCGCTTTGGACTTGATTGCGCTGTTGCTGAACTCCTCCGTTTTGATATAAATTTCCGGGTCGTCCCCTTCGAACACATAAGACAAATACTGATTGCCGAACATCCAGCCCTGGTTGAGGTTGTAACCGCTGTTCGACGCATCTACGCCGTCGGGGAATTTAATGACATTCTCCGTGCCGGTCTTGACGTAATGCTTGCCTTCGATTCCCCAGTCGAACAGGTTGATGATCTCTTTATCGGAATACATCAAATTCAAAAACTGCATCGCCTTCTCCGGGTATTGCGAATGGCGCGGAATCCCCCACATAATATTCGTGACCTTGCTCGTTGTCGAGAGCGGCTCGGTGAGGCTGGCGCTGACCATGGGAATGCCGGCGAAACGGCTTTCCTGGGGATCGATTCCGGGCTTCAAATAGTTCATAAAGCCAAACGAGCGATGGCCCTTCACGAGATCGTGGGTCGCTTCTTTATTGGTCGCCAAATCTTTTAAAATGTAGCCTTTCTCATACCAGTCTCTCACCCGCCTGAGCAGCTCGGCGTATTCCGGCGTTTCAAACCAGTTCACGACCTTCAGCTCAGCCCCGCCGTTCAGCAGCACGCCCAAGAAGTCCCCGAGATTGTCGATGTTCACGAGATGGTCGACGATGGAGCCGTTGGCAGCAGCCAGCGTAAGTCCCGGCTCGTTGTCGCTCAATAGCTTCAGCGCCTTCTCCAGATCGTCGATCGTCTTGATTTCCCCGGCGTTCAGGCCGTGCTTGTCGAGCAGGTCTTTGCGGAACAAAACTCCGTTATTCGAGGCCATATCGCGGAGAGTCGGGATGCCGTAAATTTCGCCGTTAATTTGCCCTGCCCTCAGGAAGGCCGGGTCCATGGCAGCCGCGATATCTTGCCCGTATTGGCGCACCAGCTCATCAAGCGCAAGCAGATGGCCTTTGGCCACTTGAGAACTGTAGCCGAGCGTAGGACTGGAGCCCGTGACGAGCAGATCAAGCCTCTCGCCCGCCGTCAGCATCAGGTTCATCTGCTGGTTCCAGGCGCCGAAGCTGATCGGGAGCAGCTTCACCTTGGCATTGATCTTCTCGGAAGCAATCTTGTTGATGGCATCCTGCACCGCGGGAAGATCGGCAGGCGTCGAGCCGAAGGTGAAAAAGGCCATCGTCAGTTCGACGGGAGCGGCTGCCGCCTCCCCATCCGCCGCTTCCGTCTGACGATCGCCGCCGCTGCAGGCTGCAAGCAGCATCGCGAAGATGAGGAGCATGAGCCCGGCCGTCTTGATTCGTTTCATTTCGTTAACCCCCCGTATCGTTAGTTGCTTGGAACAAGGAGCGGCTGCGGTCACCCATCCCGCTCCTGTCTTCAATTATAGAGCGGGCTAACCGGCCCGGCTGCTCAACAGACGACATTCCGCTGACGATTTCACGATATTTTTGCAAACGCTTAATCGGACATTTGCGCCATTCGGTAATCCAGCGGATTGAGGCCGGTATGCTTCTTGAACATTTTGGAGAAATGGGAGAAGTTCGAGTATCCGATATGCGCCGCGATGGCGCTGACCGGCATATCGGTCTTGGCCAGCAAATGCTTCGCGAGCTTCAAGCGCTCCTGCAGCAAATATTCCGAAACGGACATCCCGGTCTCCTTCTTGAAAATGCGGGTCAAGTGATCCGGGCTCAAGTAGACGTGTCCGGCAATCTCCTCGCGCGTCATCTCCTTGGTCAGGTGAAGCTGAATATAGGAGGTTACCCGCTCGACGACAGTCTGGGTCTGTTCCGTCGCCCGGATGCAATCTGCGGCCAATTGCAGCGTATGAACGACCCACTCCCTCATATCCATGACGGAATTGGCGGCGGCAGCCGCCAGCTCGAGCGACCCCCGGTCGCGAATCAACAGGTGGGCCTGAATGCCTTTCGTCTTCAGCACATAATAGACCATTTGGATGAAGTTCTGGTGAAATTGATGAAGCTGCCCGGCGGCGAAGCCCTCCGCGCGCCTGCAGCGGTCCAGATACGAGCATGCCTCCTTGATCAGCTCGTCCTTCTTGCCTTTCTCCAGCAGCACCGCCCACACATCCAAATTCGGAAGCGGCATGTCGGCAGAGGAAGCGACGGGCTCGCCGAGAAGAAGCACCCGGTTTTCCAGCGATACGTTGTCCCGGTCCATCGCCAGCAGCCGGTTGGCAGCGTCCGCCAATTGAACGGGGGATACCGGAAAGCCGATATAGCAGCACAAATTGCAGAAAAAGTAAGCATGGCAAGCCGCTATGAAGGACATGCACGCCGCTTTCAGCTCCGCAGCTTCCGCGTTATCCGGTTCTACGTTGAGCAGGACCACCATCCGGTCCTTGTCCCAGACAACGAGAGCTCCCATCTTCTGGTCGAGGATCGTTTCCTCAGCCGCTTTGCGCAGCGCGTACTCCATAATTTTCTCGTCCCGGGCCGACAGCGGCTTGTGCCAGCGCTGCAAACGGATGAGAATCGGCATAATTTGCATATGCTCCATGAACGGGATGCTGCGGTCGGCGGCTTCCTTCGCGATCATCGCCGAATGGGGCGGTATCGTCTGATTGAGGATATCCAGCCAAAAACGTTCGACCAGAAGCGGCTGCTGACGGAACCACAAATGCCCGTAGCGGCTGCTGCTTATCAGATCGCTGTCCTTGTCGATCTTCTCTTTGACCCTTCGAATGACCGATTCCAGCTCGGCGAAAGGGACCGGCTTCAGCAAATATTCGAAGCTGTCCAGCTTGATCGCCTGCTTGGCAAACGAAAAGTCGGCGTGGCAGGTCAAGAATACGGTTTCCGTCGTGCGGCCGGTTTCCCGAATCCAGGCGAGCAGCTCCAGTCCGCTTCCCTGCGGCATTTCGATGTCGCACAGCATAATCTCGACTGGCTCCCGCTCGAAGATTTCCTTCGCCTGCCGAATATTGTACGCTGTGAAAATCTCGGATATCCCGAGCCCCTCCCAGTCCATTCCGAGCCGGATGCTGTCCACCGTATGTTTTTCGTCGTCCACGATCAGCAAGCGAGTCATCGCCGTCACTCCTTATGATGATGAAAACTACGTTCGCGGCAGGCGTTTGATTTGACGGGAATGCCGAGCTCAACGACAGCGCCTCTCGGGACTGCATTGGAGAAAGCCAGCCTGGCTTTATCTCCATACAGCAGCCGCAGCCTCTCCCGCGTATTCCAGATTCCGACCGGCTCCCGGCCGCCGCTGGATAGCCGGTTCCCGGCTTGAAGCTCGGCAAGCATGTCGGCGCTGAAGCCCTCGCCCGTATCCTGAATGACAATCTTCAGCTTCGGTTCTTCCCCGTCACTCTCGTCGAGATCGACATGAACTGCGATATGCACAGGCTCGTCCAGCGTCATGGCATATTTGATCGCATTTTCGATGAAGGTCTGAATCATTAACGGAGGTACGGCGCTATTCATCAAATAATCCGGCGCCTTGATCTCGTAGCTCAAGCTGTCCGGATAACGCAGCTCCTGGATTCGCATATAGTTATGAAGATGCTGGATTTCCTGGCTGAGCGTCACGTACGGCCTGTTGCTGTTCATGACATAGCGGAAATAACCGACCAGGCTGAGCAGCATTTCCTGGATCAACTCGTACTTTTTCACTTGGGCCAGATTGTACATCATATTTAGCGAATTCATGAAGAAATGCGGATTGATTTGAAGCATCAAGTAATTGAGCTGCGCTTTCTGGGCATTTAGCTGTTCCTCGTATACATGGATGCGCAGATGATGAATTTGTCCGATCATCGTATTGAACGTTTCATTCAGCAATTGAAACTCTTCGGACGTTCGAAACGGCTGAATGCGCACATCGACGATGCCTTCGCGGACTTTCTTCATGGCCGTGAGCAGCCGGCCCAGCGGAACGAGCACCGTTTTGCGCAGGAGCAACAGCCCGATAGGAAACAGGACGATCGCCCCGATCGCGAATACGGCGATGACGATGCGCAGCAGCGGCAAGTTCGCCAGAATCGCGTTGTCCGGTATGAGAGCAACCAGGTTGAAAGCCCCTTTGGAGGACGGCTGGCCAATGACGAGAAATTCGCCGGACGTCCCCGACAAATAGTAGGACTCCGCGGCGCGGGCAAGCTCAATACCGTTCGTACGAACGAATTCCATGTCGGTCAGCGCCTGACCCTCATGATCAGCCAGCAAAGAGCGGCCGTTCTCCCCGAGATCGATCAAAGCAAGCGGCTTGACCAGCTTCTTCATATTCACCCAGGCGCCCAGGTACGCATCCTCGATGCGCAGGATATGGCACAGGTAGTGCTCCTCGCCAATCTTGCGAATCTGCCAGCTATTATCAGCGAAGCCGTTGATGTTGCTGGTGTCGCCGGAAAGCATGGCCTCCACATCTTTCCGGATTTCCAGCCGCTCCGCATAACTGCCCGACGTAAAAGCCTCAAAATAATCATGGCTGTCGGTCGTATAGACGAAGAACGAATCGATCGCTTTGTAGATGGCAACGTCGCTGGACAGCTTTGACATCAAGCGGATTTTCGCTTTCTGATAATCGTCTTCCGATTCGGCTTGCGCCATAATCAGCAAATCCGTCTCTCTGCCTGCAATGTTGTACAAATATTGATCCACATCCTCGAGCCCTTTGTCGATCTGGTCCATGTACAGCTTCATCATATTGGCATTGGAATCGGCCACCTGCTTGCGCACCAAATCGATGGAATAATAGCTGAGATAGATCAGCAGCGACAGCATAGGCACCGTGACAACAAGCAGGCTGACCACCAGCTTGAAACGAATCCAATTGCCGGCCAGGCGGCCTGACCATCTGCTCATTCTTCGCTCAACTCACTTTTCCAGGTAATCGTTAACTTTCAAGTTTATCGTATACGAGACGAGCCGCCTGCTCGTTAGACGACATTTTTATACGTTTTTTTCGATATGCTCCGGGAAACAAAAAATGCCGCACCTGATAAACGGTCCGCCATTTTCGTAAGCGCATTCAAAAAGGGAGCAGTGCGGGCTCGAACAGTCCCGGCAGTTGGCTCGAATGTCTTATATCACCGGAATCGACGGTCTTACAAAATCGTTTACCATCGGCGTCCATGCCAAAGAAACCGCCAAACACAATATACCGAATCCGGCGTCTTTGGACAAGCTGCTGCGGAAGGGTACCGGGAGATGATATACCAAACGCCCGGCGCTTGCCGGAGATGGCAGCGGCCGGGCGTTTGCTGATCGGCTATGGGATTGTCGGCGTCACTCGCCTTTCAGAATTTCATCCAACGAGACATGCCTCGCGCGACGGAATCCCTCGGAGCGGGATCCGATTGGGCAACCGCCCAGGCGACATATCCGTCCGGACGCACGAGCGCCGCGCGAACGCCGCTCCAATCCGGGTTCGCTTTCGTCAATGAGGCGTTGACTACCCGCACGTGCTCTGAGCCCGGCCACAGTTCCCCAAAGGGCATGCCTTCTTCCACATCCAGTTGAAGCAGAACGAATTGGCCGTTGTGGAAAAACTCGTAAGACCGGCACGCTGTCCCGTCCGCCAGCTTGAGCTCCAGTTCGGCTGCCCGCTGTCCGCCCAGCGGATGGGAGGGCGACTCGGCATCCGACTCGTACCGGACGTTGAAAGCGGCGATCTGCTCGGAGACCATCCGATTCGCATCGGGGAAGCGGAGCAGGCCGGCCATTAGGCTTCTAAGCTCCACCATGCGCGGGGATAACTCGAACATCAAGGTCTGAACTTCCGTATTGCGGAGCAATGCCGTGCCGACCGGGAAGCGTTCCGCATGATAACTGTCGAGCAGCCAATCCGGCGCCCGGCCTTGGATTGCGGCGGCAAGCTTCCAGCCTAAATTTACGGCGTCTTGAATTCCGACGTTCATGCCTTGTCCGCCGGCGGGGAAATGAATATGCGCAGCATCGCCTGCAAGGAAAATTCGCCCCTTGCGATATCGGCCGGCTTGTCTCGTCGCATTGCCGAAGCGGGAAAGCCAACGCGGCTTGGAAATGCCGTAATCGTTTCCTAGCACCCGTTCCAGTCCGGAGCGAAGCTCTTCGAGTGTGACGGGCTCTTCTTTCGGCACGGACATCCTCGCCGGATCGCCGAGCAAAACCCGGTAAGTGGTCGGGTCGATCGGCAGGATGGCCACTAATCCCCTTTCGGAATAGCTGGATATGGCGCTCATGGGCGGAAGTCCAGACAAAGAGACGTCGCCGAGAACGGTCGTGAACGTTTCGCTCGTACCCTCAAACGGTATTCCCGCCTCTTTGCGCACCAAGCTACGCCCTCCGTCCGCTCCGACAACATAGGCGGCCGACAGCTTGGCAGCTCCTCCCGGCCCTTCGGTCTCAATATTTACCCTGTCCGGATGTTGGCGAATCGATACGGCCTCCACCTCGCGCCGAATCTCCACGCCCAAGCTGCCGGCCCACGCTTCCAGCAATTTTTCCGTTTCGCTCTGAGGAATAATAAGCGTATAGTTAGAGGCAGAATCAAGCACTGAGAAATCGAGCGGAGTTTCCAGCCCGGCGAAATGTCCCCTCGATACCGGTCTGCCCCGCTCCATAAATTTCGGCTTGATGCCGCGCAGATCGAAAAGCTCCAGCGTGCGGGGATGAACGGTAAGCGCGCGGGAGTACGGCGTCGTTTCCTTCAGTCTTTCCAGAATGCATACCTTCACTCCGGCCAAGGCCAGCTCCGAGGCCAGCATCATCCCTACAGGTCCTCCGCCGACAACGATTACTTCATAATCCATTTTAAAATCTTCCTTCCGGCGGAAGAGCGACAATCGCATCCGCTTCGATCAGCCATTCCGGAAGGCCCAATGACTCGACTCCCAGATAAGTGCTGGCGGCTAAAGGCCACTCCGGCCCGAACACTTCCATGCCGGCCGCGAAAACGAGCTTCGCCAGCTCCGCGTTATGCTTTACGACGTATATTTTCATCTGAGCAACTTGGTCGGGCCGTCCACCCGCCGCTTCGATCGCCAGCTTGAGATTGGTGAACACCTGAATCGCCTGCAGACGATAATCGCCGGGGCCGACCAGCTCCCCCTTTTCGTTTAAGGCCACTTGTCCGGAAATAAAGGCCAGACGGGACGCGGGCGCCACCTTAATCTGGGCGATCAGCTTCTTCCCCGCATCCGTCAGCGTTGCCGGATTGATAATATCCATTTCCATCGCACCTCTCCGTAAGCGCTCAATTTTCGCCTTCCCTGTAAAAAGCAATAAAATCACTAAACAGGCGCTGCGCAAAATCCAGTTCGGCATCGCCATACCGTTCGAAAAACGCGCTGAGCTTCCGCTTTTCCTTCTCATGCTGCTCCTCGTGAATGGCAAACAGCCTTTTACCCGCCTGCGTCAACCGAAAGTAGATTTCCTTTTTGTTATCGTTCAACTGCGTTTTCCGCAGCCATCCGTCCTTGACCAGCTTGGCGGCAATCTTGGAAACATTGCCCTTGCTAATGTCCATTCTTTCAGCGACGGCGGTCAGATTGATCGGCTCATGCTGCCCGACACAGGAAATAACATGAACTTCCGTCATGTTCAGGTACACGTCCGATCCGATCGATTGACGAAGTTCCTTCAGAAAGATGTCGCTCTCCCGATTCTCGTAAAGCTCTTTCTGGTGCCAAAACGCAAGGTAGAGATTGTAAACGTAATTTACAGCCTTATGACCCGAATTCATTGCTCTTCCGCTCCTTTGCATCAACTCCTTTCATTGTATCATTATTGTTTCAATTGAAACAATAGGTTTAAAAATGCGGTGAAAAGTTTGGATGAAAAACAAAAAAATAAATATTTGTTTCAATAGAAAAAATATAAGATTCATATAGGAAAGCATATTTTTGAAGAAATTTCCCGCCATGTATCAAATATTATTTCTTATGAAACAATTTAAATGTACTACAAAAGCTCCGCGCCGTCAATCTCCTCGACTTTCCAGGGGCTATTCGGGGCCTGCACAGCTATTCATGACGAGACAAGCGAAATGGATGATCAAGGCCTGCTCTCAGCCATCAAGCGAATCTATGCCGCCCTCAGGAATTGGAGCAGCATGCCATTTCCATATGAATCGTCTCCCAATCGTCCCGTTGGTCCAGAAAGATCGAGAAGCCTTGACGCTGCCAAAACTCGGCCGCGCCGCTTAAGAAATGATGGGTGTGCAAATAAAGCTTCGAGTATCCGGCATCCGCGGCAAACCTGGCTGCTTCCCGAAACAGCAGGGAACCGACCCCTGATCTTCTGGCCGCCGGTCCGACAAAACAGCGGACAATCTCCGCTGCGCTTTCTTGATGATAGCGTCCGCGAATCGCTTCAATGCGATCATCGTAACGCAGCACGCCGATGGTACCGATCACCCGGCCATCTTCTGCGGCGGCTACGAAAAATGAAGCGTCCTCAGGCTCCACATAGATCCGTTCAAAATTCAACATGTCCTCCGGCAGCCGCTCGTCCCGAATCATGGGAAATACTTCCTTGCGAATGCCCACCATAAAATCGATTACAGCCGGAATTTGCCCCTTCGTCACTTCATTTACACAGACAGCCGTTCTCATGCGAATTTCTCCCTCTCAACTGCTAAAAATGGAAATCAGCTCTTTAGTATACGGGTGCCGTTCATCGGACATCAACTGATCGCGATGGAATTGATCGACAAGCCGCCCTTCCTTCATCACCAGAATGCGCCCGCTCATTTGCGCGACGGCAGCCAGATCGTGCGAAATGAACAAGTAAGACAGATTTAATGATAAGCGCAGCTCGGCCAACAAAGCAAGAACCGCCCCTTGCGAGATCACATCCAGGCTGGCGGTAGGTTCATCCAATACAAGCAGCTCCGGTTCGATGCTGATCGCACGGGCAATCGTCACCCGCTGGCGCTGTCCGCCGCTTAATTCATGCGGATACCGGTCCGCCAGGCTCTCCGGCAGCTGGACGGCGTCAAGCAGCTGCTTGATAAAGGCCTTCTTGGACGTATAGGAGAAATACCGAAGACTCAGCTGTTTTCGATACTGTTCGTATGGATCGATGAGGGAGTCTTTTATTTTTAGCTTCGGGTTTAACGCGGCGGATGCATTTTGCAGCACAATCTGCATCTTTTGCCGATAAGCGTGCAATTGGCGCTCGTTCAACCGTTCAATCGCTTCGTCTTTGAAATAAATCGAGCCCCCGTCGATCGTTTCGATGCGCAGCAAACAGCGAGCGAGCGTGCTTTTGCCGCAGCCGCTTTCTCCGACGAGACCAAGACATTCGCCTTGATGCAGGTCAAAGGAGAGCGGATAAACCGCCGTTTTTTGCCCTTGGTACGATTTGGTCAAGTTTTTAACCGTAAGCAGCTTCATACGATTTCCGCCTCCTCCCGACTTGCTGCAAGAACGCGATCAAGCGTTGGGGCCGCGTCGATTAATTGTTTGGTATATGCATGCTGCGGGCGGTCAAGCACATGATCCTTCTCCCCTGCTTCAACCACTTGGCCTTCTTTCATGACCGCGATGCGGTTCGCATACCGTTTGACAGGCCGCCAATCATGCGTGATAAACAAAATGGCAAAGCCGGTCTCCTTCTGTCTTTTGGCAAGCAATTCCAAAATTCGGTGCCCGGAGACGCTGTCCAATGCCGTGGTAATTTCATCGGCGATCAACAAATCCGGCGACAGCAGCAGCGCCATTGCAATGGAGACGCGCTGAAGCTGCCCTCCGCTTAACTGAAAGGGATATCGCTTGTACACGGACTCATCCAGCCCGACGGAATCGAGCGCATCCAGCGCGTTTCGTTGCCGGGCGCGGGAATCGAAGCAGCCGTGAGCCTTCTGGTATTCTTCAAAGTGTTGGCCAATCGTTCTAAAGGGAGTAAAAGAACCCTGATAATCCTGAAACACATAGGACAGTTTGGAACCGCGAATCGTTCTCATCGGTTCGGACGATAAAGCCAATACATCCCGTTCCTTATAAAAAATGCTCCCCTCTGCCCGCAAATTTGGAGGGAGCATTCGGCCGATCGCTTGAGAGAGCAGCGTTTTCCCGCTCCCGCTTTGTCCGACCAGGGCATACCAATCTCCCTCGCGAACGGAGAGCGACACATTGTCGACAAGCTTCTTTGCTCCGCTGCGAATCGAGACCTGTCTGATCGACAACATTACGATTGCACCTCCTTCTTGACATCAAAACGATCGCGCAAATAATCCCCCAGCATATTCGTCAGCAGCACAGTAACGACGATCGCCAAACCGGGATAGATCATGAATTCGGGCTTGGACTGAAAATAAGGACGGGCATCGTTCAGCATGGCTCCCCATTCAGGCGTCGGAGGCTGCGCTCCAAGTCCTATGTAAGAAAAGGCCGAAATGAGCAAAATCACTTTTCCAAGATCGAGACTGGCGAGCACGAGGACATGCCCCGCAATATGAGGAAACAAATGCTTGCGCATAATCTTGCCGGAGGACAGCCCGTTGGTTCGGGCAATGAGCACATAGTCTTTTTGCGACTCCGCTAAAACGGTGCTGCGAACAAGCCGAGCATAGCCGACCCATTTTACGATGACAATCGCGAGCACCAGGTTGCCGATCCCCGCTCCAAGCAAACCGCTCAGAACAATCGCCACAATCGTATCCGGAAAGGATAGAAACCCGTCGGCAATGCGCATAAAAATACGATCCACCAGCCCGCGTCTAAAACCTGAGATCAGACCGAAGGGAACCCCAATGGCGAGGGATACGGTCAAGGCCAGCAAGCTGTAACCGATGGTTTGCTGTCCCCCCAGCAAGAGCCTGGTCAGCACATCCCGACCAAGATGATCGGTCCCAAGCGGATGCTGCAGGCTTCCCCCCTGAAGGCGATGATCCAGATTGGTCAATGTCGGATCATGGCGCAAGACAAAGAAGGCATAAATGGCGACAATCCCCACCAAGAGCACGCACAGCCATGCGACCGCGCCCAGCCATCTTCGCTTATTGGCTTTGGGCCATGGCAAAGACCATCCTTTCATCCGCTCACCTCCCTCTCTTTTATTCTCATTTCGGGGTTTAAATACCGGTAAGATAAATCCACGCACGTATTCACAACAAAAACAATAACCGCCATCATGAGAATGTACCCCTGAATGAGGGGATAGTCGCGCCCGCGGATGGCATCCACGACCAGTTTGCCGATCCCCGGGTACGCAAACAATACTTCAATAACGAGCACGCCGCCAATCAAGCTTCCCAGGCTGACTCCGAAAAAGGTAATGACGGGGGGAAGGCTGTGCCGGAATGCATGTACAAAAAATATTCTCCGCTCGGATAACCCGCGTCCCCGCGCCGCACGGATGAATTCCTGGCTCAGCGAGTCAAGCAGGCTGGAACGCAGCAATCGAACATATACGCTGGAGATCGCCAGCCCCAGCGTCAGAGACGGCAAGACCAATGTGGAGAGGCCGTCTCTTCCCATGGTGGGAAACCAGTTTAAACGCACACCGAATAAATCGATGAACAGCAGACCCAGCCAAAAACTGGGGACAGCCGCTCCAAGAATGGAGAGGATTCTGCTTGCTTGATCGATCCAGCTGTTCCGGTAAAGAGCGGATAGCGAACCAAGCGGAATCGACACGGCCAGCATGACGATGAGCGCGCCGCCCGCCAATTCCAGCGTAGCGGGCAGCCCTCTGAAAATAACATCCATGACGGGCTGCCCAGTCATATAAGAGCTGCCGAAATCAAGCTGAATAAACGAAAGCAGCCAACGTCCGTATTGGACAAGCAGCGGCTCGTTGAATCCCATCTCCTCTCTCAGAGCCTCAACTTGCTCTTGACTAACGGATAGTTCATCCACGTTCAAAATGGTTAGAACCGGATCGCCAGGCGCAAGCCGAATAAACAAAAAGCTGACAAACGTAATGAATAGCAAAAACAACAGGACTTCCAGAAATTTACGAATCAAAATTTGAATCACTTAATTCACGTCCAACCGGTTTGTGATCATGTAATATTCGCTTCGGGTTGTCACCCAATTTTTCACTTTCTTTTCGTTATAGGCCACAATGGTCGATGGATGCAGAACAAACGAATTGATTCGGTTTTCGTGGACAAAATCAGCGATTTGCTCAGCCAGCGACGCGCGCTCCTCCTGACTGACCGTTTGGTTGAGCCTGTCGATCATGGCTGTCAGTTCGGGTTCCTGAGCGCCGCTAAAGTTGAGCGCGCCAGTGGGATGATACGTCGCATTCAAGTAATAGCCCGCATCCCCGCGCGGGGCGGTCAGATTGCTGTATGTCGCAAGATCCCAATCGCGGTTGGAGGCCATGTATTCCTCAGGGACATCAATCTGACGAATGCTGACTTCGATTCCGATCTGCTTGGCGTCCGACTGAAACACTTGAGCGATTAACGGCAGATCGGCTCTTGCGCTGTAGGTTAGCAATACAAATTGAAGCGGTTCGCCGTCCTTTTGCATTTTACCATCTACAAGGGAGTATCCTGCTTTTTTCAAGTATTCAACCGCGACGTCGGCTCCGGTGTCAGTCTGTTCATACTTCGGCGCGAACGGCAGCGACGGCAGAAACGGCCCGACCGCGGGTTCGGCGTAGCCCAGCAGAATGGTATCGACAATCTTCTGCCGATTGATAAGCGCATCCACCGCCCGGCGCACGTTGACGTCCTGCAAGCTTTTTCGCTGCATATTCATGGTCATCTGGTGCACGCGAAAAGTCGCGGTGGATTCCACTTTCATTCCGTCCATTTGTTGCAAAGACGCCAGGCTTTCCACCTCCGGACGGTAAACGATATCCACTTGTCCGGATTTCAGCGCAAGCGTGCGAGCATTCGCATCTTCATTAAAAGCAAACGTTACGGAATCCAGGTTGGAAGCCCCGTCCCAATAATGATCGTAGCGCTCAAGCTCAAGCTTGCTCCCCGGCGAGAACGACTTTAGCGCGAAAGGGCCGGTTCCTACAGGACGGTTGACAATGTCTTCCTCCGTTACATCGATAATGGAGACATTGGGATTCACAAGCTCGGACACAAATTCGGGAAAGGGCGTCTTTGTTTTTATTTTCAGCGTATCATCGCCCACCGTTTCGATCTTTTCGATCTTGAGCGCATTTTGAATGGCCACGCTCTCTTTCAATGCGCGTTCAAGAGACGCTTTCACCGCCTCCGCATCCATTTTCTTACCGTTATGAAACGTGACGTTCTCCCGGACTTTAATCGTCCAATGCTGACCGTCTGTGCCCTCCCAGCTTTCCGCCAGCCAAGGCGCAATGGATAGATTGTCTTCATCCAGGCGTACCAGCGTTTCCGTTATCCCTGCCCGCAGCGGGACGTAACTGGAATCCACATGGGGATCCAAAGAATTCGTTGAGAAATTATATAGAAAATGAATGTGCTTCTTTTCTTCATGACTTTGTCCGGACTCGTTACAAGCGCTGATCAAATGGATGCAGACAAGTACGATCATCAAGTTCAGAAAACGATTCTTTAAAAAGAAC
Source organism: Paenibacillus ginsengihumi DSM 21568 (assembly GCF_000380965.1). Taxonomy (GTDB): domain Bacteria; phylum Bacillota; class Bacilli; order Paenibacillales; family NBRC-103111; genus Paenibacillus_G; species Paenibacillus_G ginsengihumi. The sequence continues at coordinate 41,365 of NZ_KB905584.1, forward strand.
TGTTTCATAATAAACGCCCCTCTTTTTAGTAACAATTACGATTAATATAATATCGTAATTTTTTTGATGTGACAAGGCCTTTTTTAACGACCGTCCGCTCCACATCCAGGGGGGCTGTTCTTCCTTTTTTGAAGCAGTTTCTTCAACGGATTTTGGTTGGAGTGTCCTGTTCATCGCGAATGTTGATATGCAGGGCGCGGTCGCATATCGCCTCGATATCCGCTTGATCGTGGGAAACGAGCAGACAGGTGATGTTCGCCTTCCGCAAAATCTGCCTAAGCTCACTGCGGATGGCCGCTTTCAAGTGGGCATCCAGGCTGCTGAACGGCTCGTCCATCAGAAGCACCGAAGGCTGCGGCGCAAGCGCTCTGGCGAGGGCGACGCGCTGCTGCTGCCCTCCGCTCAGCTCATGCGGATAACGCCTCGCATATTCCTTCATTTGCACAAGCTCCAGCATTTGCTCCAGCCGCTCCTGGCGCACCGATTTTTTCAGCTTATGCAGCCCGAAGACGATATTACCGGCGACAGTCATGTTCGGGAACAAGGCATAGTCTTGAAATACCATGCCGACGCCGCGCTGCTCGGGCTCCAGGAAGGTGCGCTCGTCCACCATCAGGCGGCCGTCGATGGCAATGCTGCCGCTTTCCGGCATTTCAAGTCCCGCGATCAGCCTGAGGAGCGTGCTCTTCCCGCTGCCGCTCGCCCCCAGGATGCCGACGATTTCGCCGCGGGACATCGTAAGCGACAGCCCGTCAATCACTGGCGGCTGCCCGCCGGCAAAGCGGAACGTTATATGTTCAATCGCGACATAACACATAAGCTCATTTCCTTTCCGCTTTAAGCATGAAGAGTACGGAAACCAGTCCGATCAGTACCAGCAGCAGCGATGGCAGCGCGGCGTCAAATACGCGTTCGTCCGCGGCATATTGATAGGCCCGCGTCGATAACGTATCGTAGTTGAACGGTCTGAGCAGCAGCGTCAGCGGCAGCTCCTTGACGATTTCCACGAAGGTCAGCACGAAGCCGCTAAGCAGCGAGCCCTTGAGCAGCGGCAGCTCCACCCGCAGGAAGGTCGCCAGGCTGCTGCGGCCCAGCGTCCGCGACGCCTCCGAATAGGCCCGCGGCATTTTCTCGTAACCGGCTTCCAAAGCGCCGTATCCCGTTGCCAGGAAGCGGATCACATAGCCGGCAATAAGCATCGCCAGCGACAAGCTGAGCACGAGCGCCCCATCCGCTTTGCCCATCGCTTTATAGAGCGGGGCCAGCCGCTCGTCCAGCGCAAGAAACACGGCGAGCACGCCGATCGCCACAATCGCGCCAGGCACGGAATATCCGGCCGACATCAGGCGCGCCAGAGCCTGCATCAGCGATGAGCCAGACATTCGCGCCGCTCGGGTGGAGAGAAGCGCGATCAGAAGGACGATCGTCGTGCCGATTCCCGCCCCTTTCAGCGTATTCGCGGTCCATTCGGCGAAGCCGAGGCGCCATACCGCACTGCCGTGCTGGATGGACCACGCCGCCAGTTGGGCGACCGGGGCCAGGAAAGCAAGCGCAAAAACAACCGTGCAATACAAGGCGGCCCCCCAGGCCGCCAGCCCTTTCAGCCGCTGCGGCTGAAGCGGCTGAAGCGGCTGGCTGCGGCGCGTTGCGGCTGAATACCGCCTGCTGCGCCGCAGCCAACGTTCGAGGATAAAGAGGCTGATCACGCCAAGCATGAGCCAGGCCGCCAGCCTCATAGCCGATTGCACATCGTACATTCCGAACCAGGTCTGAAAGATGGCCGTGGATAGCGTCTGCACGCCGAAATAATTGGCTACTCCGTAATCGCTGAGCACCTCGAAAACAACCAGCATGAAGCCTGCCATCATGGCCGGCCGCGCGAGCGGCAGCACCACCCTGAAAAAGACGGAGAGCGGCTTATGGCCGAGCAGCCGCGCATTTTCAATAAACGATGCGCTCTGACGCTCCAGAAAAACTCGGGTTATCATGAATACATAAGGAAACAGAAACAGCGTCAATACGAAAACGGCTCCGCGATCCGACATGATCTCGATCGTCCCCGGCGGCAGCACAATGCCGAAGCGATTGCGCAGTGTCGCTTGAATAATGCCCGTATAGCCGGTCATCGAGCTGTACGTATAGGCGGCGATATAGGGCGGAACCGCAAGCGGCAGCACGAGCGCCCACTTGTAAAAGTTTCGCAGCGGGAACGTATAGCCTGCGATGAGCCAAGCGAGCGCAACGCCGATAAATGCGGCAAAAAAGCCGGTAAAAAGCACCAGCTTTGCCGATCCCAACATATAATCCGTCAGCAAAAATTGTTTGACCTTGTCCCAATTCTCGTTTGGCGAACGGAATAAACCGGCAAGCACATAAAGGATGGGCAGCAGTACGGCTGCCGCCCCGATCACGCTTGTTATCGTCCAACCATTGATGTGCCTGCCTGCCGATCTCGGAAGCAGCGTTATTCTCATCGCTTATTTCCAGCCGACCTTATTGGCGATCTCCACGGCCTTCGGATTCAGCTCGCCGTATTTCGCAAAATCGATGTTCTGGCGCTTGAACGTCCCCCAGCTTTTCAGCAGTTCCGGAAGCGTCGCTTGACTGTTGACCGGGAATTCTGACCATAAGGTTAGCGTCCATTGAATCGGCATGCGCAGCAGCGTCCGCTTCAAGGCTTGCGCGATCATGTCTTCATCATGTAACCGATGCCGCGCAGCGTTTGGATATAGCTGGCTTGGCCCGGTACGTCAATTTTATTGCGCAAATAGCGGATATACACATCGACGACATTCGTATCCACCGCCGCTTCGAAGCCCCATACTTTATCGAGGAGCGTCTCCCTGCTCATCGCGCGGTTGGCGTTCTCCATAAGCACCGCGAGCAGATCGAATTCCCGTTTGGTCAGGCCGATCTCCACATCCCCTCTCATGACAACCCTCAAGTCGACATTGACAGTCAAGTCCCGACAAGTAAGCAAGGATGGCGACGCTTCGGCGCTGTCCTCCTGTCTTCTGAAAATCACTCTCATGCGAGCCTTCAGCTCCTCTATGGCAAAAGGCTTCGGCATATAGTCGTCGGCGCCGCAATCCAGACCCGCTACCCGGTCTGAAATGCTGTCCCTGGCCGTCAGCATGATGACAGGCGTCTTTTTGAGCGTGCGTATTTGCCGGCACACTTCAAGCCCGTCCATCCTCGGAAGCATCAGATCGAGCAAAATCACATCCCACTCTTCGCCAAGCGCAAGATGCAGGCCGGTTACCCCGTCGTAAGCCAAAACGACGTCGTTCGCATCGCGTCGCAGCTCCATTTCGACGAACCGCGAAAGATGCGGCTCGTCGAAATGAATAAAATCCGTTTCATTCCATTCGATTCCTCTCATGATAAGCGTCCCAAACTTGTTGAGTTATGAATATTATAGCGCATGACTCAAATAATGAGAATCATTATCAAATGGAAATGGCGCCCTGCCTAAAATTGGACCGTCTGTTCTTCCTTCGCCTTCGGCAGCAGCAGCCGACGGGCCGCGAGGATCGCGGCGCCGACCCCTGCCGCCGTAACTCCGATCAGCAGGAACGTGCCGCCTGCCGGATACAAGATGCTGCCGATCATCGGCGCTGCCGCCATGCCCACATAACGGACAAAGTTATAGACGCCCATCGCGGTCGCCCGCTCCCGGACGAATTCCGCCGCCAACAGGGTGGGCATCACAGGCATCGCCAGGCCGCTGACGAAGCCGGTCAGCATCAGCGCAGCGGGCAAGGCCAGGAGAGACAACGGGGCGGCGAATATGAACACAACAAGACTGGCGGCAAGGAGCGCCCCGCTCCAAAACAGCGCCTTCACCGATCCGACCTTGGCCTGAAGCTTCCCGCTCCGTTTGCTGCCGACAAGACTGCTTGCCATCAGCGCCAGCGAACACATGCCGATGGCCGCCGCCCCCAAGCCGTACCGGGCTTCCAGCATGGTGGGGAGAAACACAATAAACGTGTAAAACACTTCATAAAGGACGAACCCGCACAATAAAACGGCACTGCCGGTTTTGCTTTGCACAATGCGGCCAAACGACTTTAGCCCCAGCCGGGTCCTCGGGCCGCTTGCATTGGCCGGTTTCGTTTCCGGCAGCAGGTACATGGCGGCGATCATCATAAGAACGGCACTGGCCGCCGCAAAGCCGAAAGCCCCCGAATACCCCGCAGCCGACCCGATCAGCCCTCCGATCAAGGGGCCGACGGCAGGCGACAACCCTACGATCATTTGGTACGTGGCCATGCTTTCGGCGCGCTCCTTCCCTTCGAACACGTCCCCGATCATCGTTGCGGCAACGAGCGGCACAGCAGCCGCGCCGATGCCTTGAAGCACGCGAAAGACAAGCAGCATGTCAATCGAAGTCGAACACATGCATCCGGCTGTAGCGAACACATAGACAAACATACCGGGGATCAAAACTCTTTTGCGGCCGCTGCAGTCGACGACAGGTCCAAGCACAACCTGCATAGCGGCCATCGCGAATGTAAATAAAGTGACGGTCAAGTTGACCAAAGCCAAAGAGGTATGAAGATCCCGCTGCAGGTCGGGCAGCAAGGGCACATATACACTTTGCCCAAAAGACACCATGGCGGCGGAGAGGCCAAGCACCCACAAAATCGTTCGCTTGTTCACGGCTCATCGCTCCTTCTTTTTATTGACTGACTGTCAGTCAAATTATAAATATAAGCTTATATCATTGACTGACGACCAGTCAATAGGTATAGTAAATTTTAGAACAAGAGCGAACGACCCAAAGGAGGCCTTCGCATGCCGAGAATTTCCAAAGACCCGCAGGAACGCAAAGACGAAATTTTGAATGCCGCCATGGAGCTCTTTAACTCCAAAGGCTACGAGCAGACATCGGTCAGCGATATCGTCAGGAAGGTCGGCGTCGCGCAGGGCACGTTCTACTACTATTTTCAATCCAAGGAAGAGATCATCCATGCCGCCTGCGAACGCAACCTGGCCTCGCGGCTCGAGAAAGTGAAGCAACTCGTCGCAAGTACGGAGCGGAATGCTCTGGAGAAGCTGACGCGCCTCCTGATGGACGCTTACCCGAGCGATCAGGAGGCGGCAGTGCTTGATTACCTGCACCAAGAAAGCAACAGCACCCTGCATCAGAAATGGATAGTCGCCGAAATTACGGCTCTGCTCCCCTATGCCCGGCAAATCGTCCGGCAAGGCGTGGCGGAAGGAACATTCCGCGTTCAGCAGCCGGAGCTGGCGGCAGAGTTTTTGCTGGTGGGCGCTTCCTTCTGGTATGACCGCGGAATTTTTGCCTGGAATGACGAGGAATATGCCGAGAAAAGACAAGCGCTGGCCGGGATCATCGACCGGCTGCTGATCGGGGGCGGGCCCGCTCCGGCTTCCGATGCGTCAACCCAATAAGGCATTGGCCTGCCCGAATAACGGTCGCACGCGCCGTTCCCCGGCGGCGCCTGCGCCTGCACTGCAAGAAAGTTTACAACCAGGCCTTGTGCAGCAGCTGCACGCCAAGCTCGATTTCCTCGCACGACAAACTGCTGAAGCCCAGTTTCACCATCGGTTTCTCGGGCTTGTTGTGAATGAAGAAGCATGAGGTTGGGTAAACTTTCACTCCTTGCCTGGAAGCTTGCTCAATAAGCCAATCTTCCGAACGCTCCAAGTGCACCTTGACCAGCACATACAAGCCGGACTGCTCGCCAATGATCGATATGTTCCGATTGAAGCGATTCCTTAATTCAGCAACCAACTGCTGCATTTTCCGTTTATACACCAGCCGCATGCGATTAATATGACGATTCCATTCCCCTTCCTCCATCAATTTCGCCATGGCGAGCTGGCCGAGCAGCGAAGTGGCGCTCTCGAAATGAGCGAACTGCTGTTTATAACGGCCGAGCAGCGGCTGCGGCAGCACCATATAGCTGATACGCAGTCCCGGAAGGAAGCACTTGGAGAAATTCCCGAGATAAATCACTTTCGTCGAATCGATGGAGGCCAGAGCGGGGAACGGCTGCTGGGTATAGCGAAATTCGCTGTCATAGTATTTTCGGCCAATCCGTGCTCGTAGAAGTCATGAATCCTAAGACAGCGCTGTTTTTTCTGGCCTTCTTCCCGCAGTTCATATCCCCTTCCGCCGGGTCGGTCACAGGACAATTCGCGCTGTTAGGGACGATATTTGTTCTTCTCGCTTTGATTGGCGATTGCTTGTATGCTGTTCTTGCCGCAAGCATCCGCAAGCGGATTATGCGCCGCGAAGGGAGCTCGACGCTGCGGAACCGGATAACGGGTTATTTTTATATTGTTCTGGGGATCTTCTCCGCCTTGGCGAGCCCTTCCTCATCCTAAAGCAAAACGAAATGGAGCGTTGATTTGCATGCCTAAATTTATGATCGAAGAGGATTTTTGGTCGTTGTTTCCTCAGGCAACCATAGGCATCGTCATTTGCCGGGGAATCGATAACTCCATCAGAGAGGTTGAGTTTTACGAGAAGCTGCTGCGGGAGGCCGCACAAGAAGCGCAGCAACATCTCGGCATGGAGGAATTCAGCAGCAACCCCGTCGTCGACATCTATAATTCCATTTCGCTGCGTTACGGGCTGCCGTGCGGCGGAGAAGATATCGACACGTTTGTGGGCGATGTTCGCTTAACGCAGGCGAACGGCACCGAACCGTTCCTTCCATTGGGCAGCGACGACAATGCCCCGCCATACGAAGGGGAAATCGTCTATAAAGATGATGCCGGAGCCATATGAAGATGCTGGAATTGGCGCGAAGCTCAACGAACGATGCTGACTGAACATACGACAAACGCCTTCCTCTGCATGGAATCCATCGATGCAGCAAGAAGGCCTGAGTTTCATATGGCGCTCAAAGCGTTGTCTGAGCAGGTGTCGCAGAAGCTCGGCGGCATTGCGAGGATCGAGGTGCTAGATGTGAATCGTAGGGAAATGACCATCTGATGTATATCCCATCTTACGTTTAGAGAGGCTCTACAGCAAATTCCAAGTACGCAACAAAGCTCCTGAATCGTCATTCGGACAATATTCGGGAGCTTATTTATTTTGAAGTTGATGCGCCCTTAAAGAACTCGAGCCTTCACGAAAGGGACAAATTAAATATACTTTTCTTCAAAATCGAATATAATTATGATATCAGGGGAGTGTATCCTTCCATGGCTCTGACCATAGATATTTGTGCGAGAACGACGACATCGCAAGTTCGGGACATTTCCTCCACTTTGTCGTAAATGATTTGATTATGACGATGCTCTTCCCCGTTTTGCAGCGCTGCAAAGGCGTCTGTCAACGTTTCGGTATAAATCTCAATCGGCTTCTTCTTTTCTGCCGCAATCTCTTCAAGGATTTGCTTGGTGATCGGTGCAGCTGTCACTACTGTAGCAATGACTCCAATTTTCGTACCAATCTGGACAGCCTCTTCAAGCATAGCAAAATCAATGCTGACAATGGGGAAATCAAATAACTGGTTAATAAGGGGAGTATATGGCGTGAAACTTGAACAACTAAGAAGCACGCCGTCCACTCCAGCCTCCTCTGCTTTCTCAACCAAACGGATGAACCGCCGTATCAAAGGCCGTGTCACCTTGCCCGCGGCATTTAAATCTGCGATCAGGCCTTCATCCAGAAAATGAAGCGTCTGAATCGCAGGTGCGTATTGCTGAAAAGCTTCTGTCATGGGCTGCAGCGCATTAAGCGTGGCATGCACCAAACCGACGCGTTTGCTCATGGTCCATCCCTCCCTTGAATTTTCAGATTATCACTTGCCGCCAGGGCGTTTCCTTGGTTTGTATGTGGAACCCTCCAAAAAACTTTGAACCACTTGGTCAGGAATTCTGTTTAGTTTAATGCCCGCGGCTTGAGCCTGAATCATCATCCGGCTGGCCATTTCCAGCGTTTCGAGCCGCATTGCGGCTTCTGTCAAATGATCATCAAAGACCACTACGCCATGGTTGCGCATGATAATGACGTTGGCTTTTAAATCTCCCATGAACGTTCCGGATGCGGTAATCAGCATGTGTTCTTCATCGATGCGGGCGCTCATGTTCCCGGAGGTGCCCCAGGCCAATTCATGTTCAAGCAAATAACGTCCAGCCTGGCTTAACTGTTGCTTTAACATGAATTCGGAATGTAGCCTAGCCAAAATCTGAGAGATTCACGTTGTGACAAGGCATTTTCGTCATAAAAAGTTGCCAATTTTTTTGCAAAATAAACAGGACACTGCAAGCCTCTTGTCAAAGGTTAAACCACCACGAATAACCAACGAGAGGAAGTGTCCCTAGCAACATGGTACCACAAGCAACGAACCATGCGCCAGAACGAAAATCACGCCGCGAACGCCGAATTGAAATTCTTGCGGAGCGTCGCCGAATCAAGCAGATCATGAAGAAGTT